>CAZJVB010000085.1:0-2530 GCA_964549435.1 uncultured Ruminococcus sp. | reverse complement strand
TTCTACCGATGGAAACTTGAACGCCTCTTCACAAACGCCCCCAATTTGCTTTCGGTACGACCATGCGACTTCCGATTTTTAAAACCGGAAATCCTTTTCGTGCATCAGCTTGTATCCGCGGGACGGAGAGATTCCGAGCAGCTTTGCCACCGTTTCCGCGTTGAGGAACAGCGGCAGCTCATCGTAAGATTTGTAGATCGATTCTTTCACAAATGTAACCTCCTTTTCCATTGGCACAACTTTTCTGTGCTATGTATCGAAAAGAAAAAGACCCTACGACATATCTCACGGTAACAAAAACCAGCGGACGGCTGTTCGCTTGTCAAAAAGTTCCGTGCCCGATATGTGGTAAGATCTTTGCAATTTCTTAGGCACTTATATTTGATTGTGATGTCATTATAACAGAACAAATGTTTTCTATCAAGTATTTTGAATAAACGCCATTACAGCATCTCTATACTTTACATCTCTGTTTTTAAAAGCGGATACTGAATCAAAACGTCCGCTTAACTTCAAAGCCAATTTTGCGGTCTTTGTAGTAGTATTCATAATCACGCTCGTCAATCGGTCGCAAAACCCGGCAGGGATTGCCCACCGCCACCACGCCGGAGGGAATATCCTTTGTCACAATACTTCCCGCGCCGATCACGGAATCGTCTCCGATCGTGATGCCGGGGAGAATGGTCGCGCCCGCGCCAATCCACACCCGGTTCCCGATATGAACCGGCAGATTATACTGATACACCTGCTCGCGAAGCTCCGGACAAATCGGGTGCGCGCCCGTTGCAATCGTCACATTCGGCGCAATCATCACGCTGTTCCCGATATAAATATCGGCGTCATCCACGACCGTCAGATTGAAATTGGCGTAGAAATGGTCACCCACATGCATATTGCAGCCCCAATTCGCATGAAACGGCGGCTCGATATAGCAGTCTTCTCCGACCTCGGCAAACACCTTTCGGATGATCTCCGCCCGAAACTCCACGTCCTTCGGCCGCGACGGATTAAAATCGTGGATCAGTTCCTTGCATTCTTACAGCTTTTTCTCCAATTCCTCCGGGATCGCTTCAAACGAGCAGTCGTAAAGCTCTCCGTTTTTCATCTTTTCTGTCAGATTCATAATAAGCTTCTCCGTTCCTGATTCTTTATATCAATCTCTCAAGGAATAAATGCTCCCTGTGCCGAACCGTCCCGCCTACCTTCATGGGGGAGGAAGCAACGATCCGAAATCCCGGTTTTGTGTAAAGCGACAGCGCAGGGGTATTCTGACTTCCCGTGTCCAACCGGAGCGCTTTGCAGCCGTCGTTCTCGGCGGATTCTATCGCATATCGGACAAGCGCCGTGGCGATGCCGTTTCCTTTCCGGCTGGGACGCACCAGCAGCAGATGTATTATAATACTGTTATTATACCATGATCCGCCGTCCGCAGGACGGTATCCTTATCTTCCGGGAACGGGCTGGCCCCGTTTCCGGCATGGTTCCATGTTCTCTCAGGCATCCAAAGGCTTGCATAGCAAGGCTTTGGCTCATGCCGTGAGGTTATTTTATCATGAAATTATGACTTTTTCTACCATTTCTGCGCAGAAAGCGACGGCAAAGATAAAAGCGCTTAAATTTAGCAAAGCTTTACACATTTCTCCGAAAAATTGCTTTTGCAAACAAAGAGCAATGACCAACATACATGTTCCCATCAAAAAAGAGAACACGACAAACACCAGCGCATACACATTATCTATAAAAAGCCAGAGCATCACCTGGCTTGCCCCGCCAAGATACGCATTATTCACATCCATTTTCTCTATTAGGCTGTTGGGATGCTTCACACGAAGAATCAGATTTTTCCCGGCTGCATCCTGTGAAAGCTGGAACATATGCAGACTTCCACCCTTCATCCCATATACATCAGAAAACAAACAGATCCACTCATCGTCCAGATAGATCTGAAACTCCGGCAGATACGTCTTTATAAATCCGCATCTTATACGCCGTCATTGATGACTGACGCTATCTGCTCAATGATGCTGCTACAATATTCCTGTGTGCTTTTCTTCAGAACCCTTTGCATACCTGCTGCATTCCAGACCGAACCCACCAATGCCAAAATGAAAATACACGCCAGAACCGCGATCTGCTTTCCACGCTTTACCAGCCTGAGGTCCTTCCTATAATTCATACTTTTCCCTCATTCCCTTCATGATCCGGTTGGCTTCCTCTTTGGGCAATGGCCGGCAGGAACAGCAGCCCTGCATAACCTATCTCAGCTGAATCGGAATAATTCCGCTAAATTATCCGTATATATCTGATCCGAAACCAGTTTAACACAGGTCTGGCTTGTCATTGGATCAATAATCCCAAGCGTAATTGTTTTTTGCGGTATTTCCAAGCCTATATTTATTTCGGTTTCGGTTATTATTTTTTCGCCGGGGGAGAAGCTCTGACAGTTTGATATTCACATCCGCGATACTCTTCGAGCCTCCGTCGCTATCGGTCAAATACAGTCTAACGGGTAAATCAAAATACAGCGGCG
>CAZJVB010000084.1:0-2531 GCA_964549435.1 uncultured Ruminococcus sp. | reverse complement strand
TGGAACGCTATACCTCTCTTGTGGGGGAGATCAAAGAGAAATCCAAAGAACGCAAAACGCTCCTTGCTGAAAAGCAGGATACGCCGCTATGGAATATCCCGAAAACTAAAAAGTTGCTTGCCCGTATTGCAGAGCTGACCGAGCAGATAGAGGAATTGCAAACAGAAAAAAATATGATTTTGAAATATCTGCGATGTGCTGATGACAAGGGCATTTCTCTTATACGAAAAGAAATTTCCGCACAGGAGGACAGCTTGCAGAAAATCTTACGGCAGGAAGAAAAATATGCAGCCGAACTGCAAGAAGCACTCACGCAGTATACCGAGTTGCAAAAGCAGGCGGTAGACATTGACCCGGTGGAACTTTACAATGTAAGACAGGAACTGCGCCCCGATAAGGAGCAAGATGCCGCCTCCTGGATTCAAAATGCCTATGGCGGGAAATATAATCCGCAGCTTATGGCAGAGGGCAAGCGGCAGGTTTCCTCTTTGCTGAATGAGTACGGCGAGGAACGCTCCATCCGGGAGCGCATCCGGCGGGCAGAGATTGAGAGCCGACACAGGCAGAAAGAACAGCAATCAAAGAAAAAGAAGAATCGTGATTGGGAACGATGATCCGATAGACAGAATTGATATTCGCATAAGAAAAACGGAGATGGTGCATAAAAGCATTATCTCCGTTTTCATCATTATTTCAAATCACCAGCAGCTTTTACTTTTACACGACAAGTGTTACCCGGATAATACTGCAACGGAACATCTTCCGCATCAATAATTTCCACGGTTTCCCGAATAGCGCCTGCTGCTACCGCCAACTCCGTAGCTTCTTCACGCGCCTTTGCCAAGGCTTCATCTCGTGGCAATTCATCATAATTGATGAGCTGCTCATAAGTACCGCTGACTTTAGAGATTGCGGAACCTATGGCGTTTGCAACTCCGCCATATTCATGTTTGGTCACGGATTTCGTCCCCGCCAGATCATCCGGCAAAATAATGGAACCGCCCCCCACAAGAATAACATCTACATTTTCTGAGGATACCTTCATCGCATCAATTGCGTCTTCACATAACACCCGGATGGCATCCATCGCTTTATGGGCAAAGCTCTCATCAATATTTTGAACCAGGGATTTATCCCCAAGCTCCGTCATACCAAGACGGACGGCAATGTCTGTAGCGGTACATGTATCACCGCCAAAGCACAGTGCCTTTTCGGTAATTTTATAGCCAACGGAATCAGGTCCGACTGTAACCGAGCCATCTGCATTTTGACGTACAATCGAGCCACCGCCCAAACCAATTGACACAACGTCAGGCATGCGGAAATTGGTACGAACGCCGCCAATGGTAACGGCAACACCAGATTCCCTCGGGAAACCATTCTGTATCACACCTAAGTCAGTCGTAGTGCCGCCAACATCAATGACAATCGCATTTTTCTGCTGACTCAGATATCCTGCCCCACGAATAGAGTTCGTAGGACCGCAGGCAATGGTCAGAATCGGATACCGACGCGCATAATCCATCGTCATTAGTGTGCCATCGTTCTGTGAAAGATAAATCCGGGCATTGGTAACGCCTTCATCGGCAAGCGATTGCGCAAACCCTTCCGTAAATGATTTTGCCACCCTATGAAGCGCAGCATTTAAAATTGTTGCATTTTCTCTTTCAATAAGCCCCATTGACCCGATTTCACTGGATATAGAAATATGGACATCTTCGCCCATAATCTCACGGCATAGCTTTGCCGCTTTCAGTTCGTGGTCATTACGCACAGTAGAAAATACACATGAAATAGCGACTGATTTTATGCCGTCTGCTAACAGAGATTTAAAAAATTCAGTTGCCGCAGCTGTATCAAGAGGAGCTAATTCTTTTCCGTCATATTCAAAACCGCCGCCAATGATTGCAGTTTTGACGGCAATTGGTATCAAATCGTCTGCCCAATCTACCATAGGAGGAATAGCCACTGTGGCCGGTGCTCCGATCCTCAGAATTCCAATCGGCGCAAGATTTTTGCGCTCCACGATGGCATTTGTACACTGTGTCGTACCAAGCATCGCTTGTCCGATCTCACTGCGATCTATATCGGCTTGCTCCAGCACTGCTCTTATTGAACTGATAATACCATCATAAATGTTTGCTGTGGTATGCCGTTTTACATTCGCAATTACCTTCAGGTTTTCGTTAATCAAGACGGCGTCCGTATTTGTCCCGCCCACATCAACACCGAGTTTATACATTTCAGAAGCCTCCTTTACAACGTTCTTCCAGCGGAATATAATCGGTATCCACCCCAAAGTAACGAGGTCCGACCAGTTCCAACCCCGCATCTGTCCGCCACAGAGGAAAGCATTTGAGGCCGATCACCATAACTCGTTTTCCATATTTGAGCGCATCGGTCGGAATAGGGATAAAGGTTTCCGTATCAACAAGGCAAATCAGATCAGGTACTGTTGCCAGTATTTGTCCGTTCACAACGGCGGTAAGATTCTCGTTTTGAAATTCAACATACGCACTTTGCCCTTTGTA
>CAZJVB010000083.1:804-2705 GCA_964549435.1 uncultured Ruminococcus sp. | reverse complement strand
GCGAGGAACTGTATCCGGTAACTGTTTCGGAGCATGAGCAGATCATTGAGATCACCGTAGTCAACGACCGCATCCCCGAAATCGGTACGACTGCTACGGTAGACGGCGAAAAGGAAATCTGCGCTACAGAAGTTTTCACGCTGATCGATACTGTAGCGTACAAGCATCTGATCCCCAGCAAAGAATATATGCTCGGCGGCATACTTATGGACAAATCCACAGGTAAGCCGCTTCTCATTGACGGCGAGGAAGTACGCTCTGAAACCGCATTTACGCCGGACGAGCCTTGCGGCGAGGTGACGGTCGAATTTACCTTTGATGCAAAGTTTATTAAAGCGGATATCGACATTGTAGTGTTCGAGAGCCTTTCCAAAGGCGGCGTAGAGCTTATCGTTCATGCGGATATTGAGGACGAAGGTCAGACGGTCAAGGTGAAAATACCGGAAATCGGTACGCAGGCCACCATCGGCGGCAAGAAGGAAGTTACCGCTAAAGGCGAGATCACGATTGAGGATATCGTATCCTACAAGAATTTGACGCCCGGTAAGGAATATATGCTTAGCGGCGTTCTCATGGATAAATCCACAGGAAAGCCACTGTTTGTGGATGGCAAGGAAATCCGTTCCGAGGTAATCTTTATACCTGAGACGTCGGACGGCGAGGTCAAGGTACCCTTCACCTTTAACGCCGCTGGGCTGACCACAGCGACCGAAATTGTAGTATTCGAGACACTCTACCGTGACGGCGTGGAAATTGCCGTTCATGCGGATATCGAGGACGAAGGCCAGTCTGTGAAGCTTACGCCTCCCGCGCCTCCCGTACCGCAGACCGGGGATGACTCCAACATCGGCTTCTGGATCGGACTCGGCGCAGCAGCCCTCGGCGGCCTTGTTTCCTGCGCCATCATGTTCTTTAAGAAAAAGAAGGACGATGAGGACGAGTAAAGGAGTGTCTATGCTGAAGAAGGTGTATATCTGCTCGCCACTCGGCGGTGATGTTACAGGAAATCTTGAAAACGCAAAACAATATACTGAATATGTATTAAAGTGCGGCGCCGCTCCGGTAACGCCGCACTTTTACGCCCTTTGCCTTGACGATAACGATCCGAAGGAGCGCGAAATGGGAAAGAAAGCGGCTTTTGCACTGCTTCTGTTCAGCGACGAAATGTGGATCTTCGGGGATGCGATTAGCAAAGGGATGCAGGAAGAAATCCATCTGTGCGAATCCCTGCATAAGAAAACCCGGAGGATTCGGGACAAAGAAATCTGCAAACTGTTAGGAGGAAATGAACTTTGAAAAAGAAATATGTAAAATTTCTGCTCTGCGCCATGATGGCGGCGCTTCTGTTCAATGTTTCCGTCGTGCCTGCCATTGCCGCAGGTGATGTGGCGGGAGCGATTGAAAATACATGGAATACGGCGCAAACGCAGATCAAAACCGTAGTGAACAACGTGGTGTTCCCGGTTATCGACATGATTTTAGCTATCCTGTTCTTCGTGAAATTGGGGACGGCATATTTCGGCTATAGAAAGCACGGGCAGTTTGAATTTACCGCGCCTGCCATCCTGTTCGCCTGTCTGATTTTCACGCTGACAGCGCCGCTGTATATTTGGTCGATTCTGTAATTTATGAAGGGGGAAATAACCAATGGTCATTTTTCATCGCTACGATGTACGGACAAAACCCGGCGATGCGCCAATACTCAGCTTGTATGCGCCGAATCAAGAGGATTTGGAGCAAAACGAGGCATATCAGCAGCTTGTTGCCAAAAACCGCCCCTGCAAGCTTCAGCTTGCCGATACGCAGATTTGGTATCATAACGGCGAAGAAAACCGCAATGCAGCGGAGGAAGAAATCAAAAGATGGACACAGCTTTACCGCTATACCTATGATCCGAACAT
>CAZJVB010000083.1:0-794 GCA_964549435.1 uncultured Ruminococcus sp. | reverse complement strand
CCTCCCGCCCACCTACTATTACCGCGCATACGGAGATGAAACGGTTCTTACACCGCTTAGAGAAAAGCTGCAGGCTGACTACGAAGAATATCTTGCCGATTGGAAAGACGCCTACAACGAGAGCCGGGAAACGCTTCTCTCACGAATAAGCGAAGTCTGCACCGTCGATACGGTATATGAGAATCTGCTGAACTGCTGCGACTATTATCCAATGGCATATATGAAGGAATTGTCAGAGGAAGAACGCCCGCTTCGGATCATGGCGTTTTTCTATGATGACTCAGGACGGTTTGCAATAGAACCGGAGGCAGAGGATCTGCTTGCGATCATGGAAAACAACTGCGGCGATATTGGCAGATGTTATGCGAAAGAGAAACGGGCTTTTGATACGAAAGACCATAAACAGCTCATGGAGATTTTGGACGAAAACCTTGACCGTGAAAATGCGGCCAGCGAGCATAAGTGAGAAAGCCTTGACTTTGACGGCATTCTGGATAATGCTGCCGAGATTCATACCATGCGGCAGCTATACCATACCCTGCGGTATGAGAAAGACATATATCCCGCAGAGCAATTGGAAACAGCGGCGCAGTATTTCAATCCGATGGAAATGGATGAGAACAGGCTGATCGGCGAACGGGAGCTATGCAAATGGTCGCTTGATGAAATAGAGGGCATTCTGCCGCAGATGTATCCCGACGCCGTGCCGGAACCCGATCCGTGGGAAGCTTCGGAAAATTCCTCCAAGGACGAGATGGAAGAAACCGACGGCATGGAGCAGCCGGAAATGACAA
>CAZJVB010000082.1:0-3786 GCA_964549435.1 uncultured Ruminococcus sp. | reverse complement strand
GCAAGCCTCAAATACGGCGGTGATCCACTCTGTCGGTATCCACTCTCCGAACATTTCTCCCATACTGCACACATAAATATTGGCGGGCTTCTTCTTATCTGAAACCATTTGTAAACGGTACGGATGAAAGGTCGGGCTGAACCCGGCCGGAAACGGAAGTACGGAATTATCCTCCGTATGAAAAGGGGCAGGCAAAACCGTCAGTTTTCTTTTACTGTCCCATTGTATCTGTGGGCTGCTTTTATTTAACCTGATCGTTCCGCACAGCCGACGCGCCTGATTTTCCCCATAGCAGAAATCACAGTCCCTTTGACATCCCGTGATCGTATTCCAAGAAAAATCGCACCAACCGATGCGGCTCTTATTCATCATCTCAATTCCTCCTATCTGAATAATCAAGTCCGCAGATATAGAATTCTATACCTGCGGACTGTCATAATAACATTTACTCCGGCTGGCTCAAAAGATAAGCCTCCCGAGCGGCTGCGGCTTCCAAACAATAATTCAATCTGTCTGTCAGCCACAGATCTCTCGGCATAAATCCCTGTGCGCCGGAATCGACGACAATTCTGTAAAACCCGTTTTGGACCGCCTGAGCAAACCCGTACTGCGCACGGCTTTCCCGCCAAGCATCCAACAGCCTAATCCTATGCTTTTGCACCTGCATTAAGCTCATTTCTTCAACATTCAATGTGGTAAGCCGTCTGGCTGTCTGATACTTCATCATGCAGCCTTTCTCATATGCAGAATAATCGTGTTCGTTCCGGTCTTTTCAAACTTGCCGTCTGAGGGTTTGCCGAATGAATGGGTATGCTCTGCAAGCCAATCGCGAAACTGTGTATATCTGCGCGTTTCCTTCCACTGGACGGAGGGAGAACAAATCGCTGTAAGACTGCCGCCGGGGCGGACAAAATCAAACGCCTTTTTAATGTGTTCACATTCTTCACTGAACGGCGGATTCATAATTACAGCATCGTAAACAGGATCCGGCTCTGTCTCCAATAAATCGTGAGAAATGAGGTTATGCTTTTTGAGCTTCAAAATCTCACGAAAATCAACCATACGCTCAATACAGTCCACATGATCCGTGATTTTCTTTGCTGCGTCGGCAATATTTCCGATACCCGCCTCCGGTTCGAGAACATGGCTGGTCGCATCGATAGCGGTTAAGGAAACCAATTCCTTTGCCAGCGCTTCCGGGGTAAACTGAATGTCTCCCTCCTGATGCAGCCTCGCATTGAAAATCAGATCGCGCAAGCGTATGGCGTCTTGATCCGGCGGGGTAACAGCCGATTTGATAATCGCGTCATACTGCGCTACCGCTTCAAGCAGTTCCTCCGTTGTGTGGATCCCGGCTTTCTGTAAACGCTTGACACGCACATTATCAGGACGCGGATACTTAAATTCTAAGTATGGATTGCCCGCGCAGTATTGTTTTGATATTGAGAAGCAACGCATATCCTCATAAAAAGCTGAAACAATCAGATTTTGTTCCAGCAGTGACATTGAACTGTCTTCCGCTTTTTGTTTCAGATATTCAAGCAGCTGAATGTGCGCGCGGTATTCGTCTTTCTTTTTGTCGCGCTCCTGCTGCTCCCGCTGACGTTTGCGTGTATTTGTGAGATAACTGCCGCTCAGCGCATTGATTTTGTTCTGAAGAGCAGCGATCTGTTTTTCTATTTTCTGTATGCTGTTTGTCATTCTGATATATCCTTTCTATTGATGGTATTTGCATATACTGCCGATATGATATTGCCGCCCTGTCTCTGCAAAACGCAGGAATTCATCCATCGTCAGCAGCATTTCGCCGTTCCAAAAAACATAATCGTCCTCCTCATCTACAACCGCCTTTTTCAAATCTGTTATCAGGTTGCAGACATCGCAAAAACGATGAAGATAATCCTCCTCCGTCAGCCCGGCAATCGTTTCGGCAAGCTGATGAAACCTTGTATAACGGGACGCAAAGTGCTTGCCGTATGCCGCGTCTTCATTAAGAACGAAAACAGATTGCTTCAGCGTACCAAGATTTTCAGCCTTGAGCCATTTCCCGAACTGCCGCAGTGCTGCATCTCTGTCTTCTTCATCGTCCACTGCCGCGCACTTTTCGAGAAACAGGACATGCTCCCCGATAGACTGTGCATCCATTCGGCTCTGCCTAATGGGCTGAGTATCTATTTCATAAATATTATAGTACACAAATTTTCCCTCCGTTTTTTATTCTTGCTGCAACCGATTGAGGCGTGCCTTCAAAAACAGCATGTTATCTTTATACTGCGGAAAAAACGGCTGTGTATAATCGTATGCCAGATAGCGGAACAGCAGTGTATACTGCTCGACCTCCTGCAAATCTGCCTCCGATATATTCCGCATTAACTTGCCAAGCTCCGGAAGCACCCTGCATTCTTCATACAGGTATTCTTCGTCTTCGTGCGATATATTGCGCCGCTGCCACTCCCGCGGTGTAACAACGCCATTTTTGAAGTGATGCGGCTGCTCGGTGCACAAATACCATCGGATACGCCGCTCCTTTTCGCAGGGATCCGCTGTGAACGGATACAGTCTGCAAGTATGGGGACGGACAGGATAAATCGTGCATCGGTTATCTTTCAGCATACTGCATACGCCGCTGTCATTAACGGGTTTCAGTACGAAAACATAAAATCCCCGTGACAGCTCCTTCAAATCGGTTATCTCATCCAAAAGCTCATCGGCCGAGCCGGCATAACCGTTTTTCAGGTATTCCCGGACGATTCGGAAAGCGTCGAGCGGTTCCAGCACAATGCTGTCCCGCACATTTTTACAGCAGGCGCCGCAAGCGGTACATTTGAATTTAATTTGCTGCCTGTTGGAAACCGGCTGTATGTCTTTGAAAGAAATGTTATCCATTACGCAGCCCTCCGCTTGTTATCGTCATAAGCCTTCGGATACAGTTCTTCCTCGCCTCCGTAAAGACGCTCCAAAAAATATTTTCTGCTGACCTTGCCTGCAATCGTAATATAGCCTTTATGGTCCAACTCATTGTTTAGCCGTTTAATGATTCTGTAGGCGGTAGAAAGGGACACATCCATAATTTCCGCTGCCTCAGTTGCTCCTATAAACTTTGCCATTTTCTACCCCTTCTTTCCTGATTATTAAAAGATGAGGACGCCGCAGCTACTGAGTCGCAGCGTCCTTTTATTCTTATGCACACATTTTCAGAAAGAACGGGACTGCGGCTTGATGGGAGACCGGTTGAAGGCTCACCCTGTAAACCGAGTTCATCGTCTCAAAACAGATAAAATCCGTTCTTTCTTCCAAAATCTCTACCACAGGCGATGTATAAATAAAATCGCCGCCTTTGGAAATCACGGCCCGGCTGCCTTCCTGTAACGGAAAAACGACCTTGCCGCTTATGTTTATTTCTTTTTTCATTCGTTTCTTTCCTCCTTGCGAATCAACTCAGCAGTACATCTATTACTGTTTGATAGCTATTACTGAGCGTTTTGTTAATATCCCGAAAGGTCATGTGCTCGGCTCTGGCAATATCGTGCATACGCTCACCCTGTACTTTCATTCGGATGATACGCATTTCACGCTGCGGTACCCTTTGCGCTACGGCTTGCAGAATCAGTTCCGTTTCAAATTGAAGCATTATTTCATCCGGACGGCTGACAACATCCTCCCAATACAAACCGACCTCATCTCCAATCAGTGCGTCAAGACTGACAGTGGGGGCGGAACGCCTTGGACGGGACAGATATTTATAGTGATTAGACAGTGAACTCCGCATACGTTTCCATGCCAGGG
>CAZJVB010000081.1:0-3945 GCA_964549435.1 uncultured Ruminococcus sp. | reverse complement strand
AAGCTGTCCTTAGTATGGGACGGCTTTCCTTTTAAATCCGACAATGCAGTATTTATTTAAAAACTTCCCTATCCGGCTGCTTCTTTGGCCGCCTTCCGTTTTTATCCGCAACAAACGGAGCTTCTTTGTGCTGTCAGCGACGCTGCGCGTAGAGCCGGCGTTTTTTCTTTTCTGCACCAATCTTTCGCGGGGAAATGAGAAATTTTTTCCTATTTATCATATTGCAAAACAGTTGGGCGTGTGATAAAATTGCCGTGTGAAATGATTTGCTCTGCTGAAAGGAAGGACACACTTTGCGTAAAACCAAAATCGTTTGTACTCTCGGTCCCGCTTGCGACAGCGAGGAGATGCTTGAAAAACTTTGTCTTGCCGGCATGAATGTCGCGCGTCTGAACTTTTCTCATGGAACGCATGCGGATCATCAGCTCCGGATCGATCGGATTAAGCGTGTTCGTGAAAAGCTGGGACTGCCGGTTGCGATTTTGCTGGATACCAAGGGACCGGAGTATCGGATTCGTACTTTCCGGGACGGGAAAGTGACGCTGCAGGAAGGGCAGCCGTTTACCTTTACGACAGAGGAGTTGATCGGCGACGAGCAGCGGGTTTCCGTCAGTTATGCGGGGTTAGCGGAGGAATTGCATCCCGGCGACCGCATCTTGCTTAATAACGGACTTTTGGCATTTGAGGTAGAGGCGATCGAAGGCAGTGAGATCCGTACCCGCGTTTTGACAGGCGGCGTCCTCTCCGATCGCAAGAGCATGAGTTTCCCCGGTAAAGTGCTTAAGCAGATTTATCTGAGCGAGCAGGATAAGGAAGATATCCTGTTCGGCATTCAGAATGACGTTGATTTTATCGCCTGTTCGTTCGTGTCCTGTAAGCAGGACTTGTTGGATGTGCAGGCATTTCTGGACGCTCATGACGGAAAAGAAATCGAATTGATTGCCAAGATTGAGAATCAGTCCGGTGTGGATCAGATTGAGCAGATTTGTGAGGCCTGCGACGGAATTATGATCGGTCGGGGCGATATGGGCGTGGAAATTCCTTTCGAGGAGCTTCCCGCAATTCAAAAATCCCTGATCACCACCTGCCGCCTTCTTGGTAAGCGTGTGATCACGGCGACGGAAATGCTGGAGTCGATGATTCATAATATTCGTCCGACTCGTGCGGAAATTTCCGATGTTGCCAATGCTGTTTATGACGGTTCCAGTGCTATTATGCTTTCTGGTGAGACTGCTGCAGGCAACCATCCGGCGCTCTGTGTGGAAACCATGTCCAGAATTGCGGAACGTACCGAACAAAGTATCCATTATGAAAAACGCTTTGTGGATAGCGGCTTCCGGATTAAAAATACGGTGGACGCAATTTCTCATGCGACCTGCGGGATGGCGATTGATATCGGTGCTAAGGCGATTGTCGTTTGTACCATTTCCGGACGTACTGCGAGGATGGTTTCCCGCTTCCGCTGTCCGGTGGATATAATGGGAATGACCACGGAAGAAAAAACTTGGCGTAAATTGGCGCTGTCTTGGGGTGTGCAGCCGGTATTAAGCCCAATCTTTGAATCTACGGATGTGCTATTTTATACCGCAAAAAATCTCGCAACTGCCAATTATCAATTGAAAAAGGGTGACAGGATTGTGATTACCGGCGGCATGACCAATGGGATTTCCGGCAATACCAATCTGATTAAAGTGGAAACCGTTTGAGGTTGATAGTCGATCCTCTTTTTAAACTCTGATGACTTTATGAAAACAGACAGCGCCGCGGCTATTCAGTCGCGGCGCTGTCTGACGTAATAATAGGTAAAAGGACTTGCCGAATCTATTGTTGGCAGAATGCCTTAACCCCAATGGGAGACGCCCGTCAAAGGGCTTTGCTTGATTAACCGTTGCCGGTGGAAGCTTTTGCAGCCGTTACCGTATAATCGGTGCTGATGGTGAAGGTAACGCCGTCTGTATAGTCGTCAGACTTTAACACGCGTTTCGCTTTCGGAAGAATGGCATCGATTTCTGCTTCCAAGTTCGTATCGATAGAATCAAATGCGCCTGTTGCCTGCATGGTGAAACTGCCGGTAGAAACCGTTTTTCCCTCCGCCATGAGTGCGACAATGGAAAGCTCCATCGCATGTCGAATTTCTTCCACGGTGGTTTCGTCCACCTGCGTGGAGGCCTTGCTGATATATGTCGTGTACACCGGCACGGCAATGCCGACCAGGATCGCCATAATCGCAATCACCACGATCAACTCCACAAGTGAGAATCCTTGATTTCTCGCTTGGGAATATGTTGCCTTTCTTGCTTTCATTTTCTTCTTGCTCCTTTTATGTGTGTATGTTTTTATTCTTCAACTGTAACGTGAATGGTTATGGTTGTCACTCCTACGGTGCTCTCGTTCCCCGTGGTGATGGTAATCGTTGTTTCTCCGGCGGATTTGGCAGTGATCGTAAAGGCATTACCGGAGCCGTATGGAATATCTGCGGAAGCGATGGAAGCGTTTGCAACGGAAATTGAATTTGCAGTCAAACTGAGGATGTCTCCTCTACTTTTTCCGTCTTCATCGTATAGAGCAATCCCATTAAAACCATTTGTCTTCAATGAATATTGTACTCTGTCCAACTCGCCGTACAATGTGCATGTAACATATTTCAACTCCGAACGTTTCAGCGTAATGGAGTACTCTGCCTCCTGAAATACATAACATGATACTTTACGGTCATTATTTGTTGTATAGGATCTTGTTTCAATCGCAAGAACCAGTGTGTTGTGATAAGGGACCTCTTCCTGTGGTTCCGGACTAAGCTCTTCCGGATTAACGGAAAAGAGAAGTCTGCCGTTTTCCTTCTTTGCCGTAATGAAAACCGTGGCGCCTGCATTGCCCTCATCCAGCAAGTCGACCAGAGCAATCATGCCTTTCCAATCTATTTTGCCGGAGAGAAGCTTCCCTGCGGTACTGACGTATGCGCCGATATTGGTCAGGTAATCATCATCCTTTGGATCGTATGTACCGTCCGATGTCACGGCGTCCACATTGTACATCAAAGCATAATAAATTGTTGCATCGGCTTCCCGCTGTCCGCTGGAGCAGTAGGTTTCAAATGCTGCAAGCAGTGCCTCCTGATCTGTCTCAGGAAAGCTGCTGGCGTCGTTCTTTGATAGCAAACCGAGATAATCTACATCTGCCAAACCTTGGCTCTCAAGAGAGCTAGTGCCCAAAAAAGACATCATGACAGATTGAAAGTACTCCGGCGAAGAATCCTCTAGTTTTCCGATCGACTCGTTAGAAACAGTTCCAAGCTGCTTCAAATATTCTGCAAACGCGTAATTTCGGGCTATGATGACCGAATAGCAAAGCTTGTTTTTCCCGTTATATCCTCCGCTCCCGTCACTTGTATCCGTGATCCAAGTGCTCATATCGTCTCTTGACCACACGGAAAGCATTTCTTCTGCGCTGCTCACACGCTTCATAGTCTGACTTACTACGTCGTTCAGAGTCTCACCGGGTGTGTTATCATTAGACAATTTTGTCGCCAATAACTCAACCATTTCCCAAAGCGCATCGGCATTTTCAGAATAGCCGGCGGAAAGTGGATTGCCGTCAGCGTCCAGCAATTGGATTGTCCCCTCCTCGTCGGTGTAACCGATCGTAGATAGCGAGTCCTTCATTCGTTTAAGAACACTGGCATCGACAGCGCCGGCGTAGTCGGAACAGGAAAGAGAAACGTCGGAGAGATCGCCGAAGGAGGCGGTCAGAACGTCGGTGAGCGGATCGACGGTTTGTGTACCGGCATTTTCCGTGACGGCGATCATCGCCATGCTTCCCTCCGGGAAAAAGGACGGATCTGCGGCGTCCGCAAGCTGTACGGTATAGATGAGATCCCCGACCAGCGTTTTATCCGCCGCCTTTTGCGCCTTGTTGATGTAAGAGGCGTAGAGAGGAACGGCGATG
>CAZJVB010000080.1:0-4077 GCA_964549435.1 uncultured Ruminococcus sp. | reverse complement strand
AAAGGGAACCTTTTGCAAGGTTCCCTTATAGCTCTGCTGCTCCCTATTCTGACAGGTACTCACGTAGGAGCGCGATGGCCTGCGCGCAGGTTTCATCTAACTTCAGGTAATTGATAATCTCGTAGTTGCCATCGTTGTCAATATCCGCGTAATCATTGCAGGAGAACCAGACCGCGATCTTGATCCGGCTGCAGAATTCGTATGCTGCATCCTGATTGTTGCGGAAGCAATCCAGCATCCCCTGCACCCATTGCGCCTGCAAGTCGGCATTGCGCCCCTTTTCGGTGGTCACATAACCGCCGGTGCCCCAATCATAATACGCCTCGCCGCCCGCGCCGCAGGCGAATTCCCCGATGATCCACGGATATTCGGAGAAGTAAGGCAGCATCTTTTCTGCGGTTTCGGTGTACATATCCCGGAAGGAAGCGATCGAGCCGCCGTCCGTGCCGTTATTCATCTGATAATTGGTCAGCCCAAGCATCTGCACATAATCCGCCCCCGGCATGTAGCACATCGCCTCGCCCCAGTTGCTGTACGGACAGGAGGTGGAAATCGGGTTAAAAATCCAGATACAGTTGTCCACACCCTCTTCCTCGAACAGCTCATACAGATGCATCCAGGTCATCTGAAAGATATCCGGATCCAGCAGCGTCATCATACCGCAGTAATCCGTCCAGTCGGTGTTCATTTCATTGTTGAGTCGGAACAGTACCGGCTTGCCGTATGCCTTAATGGCGGCAGCGAGCGAACGGAAATAATCGTCCAGCTTCCCGCGCAGAATATCGAACATCGGCGTATAAACGCCGCCGGTCGCGTTGTTGGTTTCGGTGAACTGGTAGGTCAAATTGAACACCGGCTTGCCGTCGAAGCCATTGCCGCCGGCATAGGTCTCCGCACGCGCAAAGGTTTCGGAGAAGTCTGCCAGCTGTCCGTACCAGCCGATATGCAGATAGGTCATATAAACGTCCGGCGTGACGTTCAGCGCAGTCTCGCCCCAGAGCCACTCGGTATAGGCGTCGTCATTGCCCTCGTGAAACGCACCGAAGCCGACGTCCGTGCGGCTTTGGAGCTGCTCAAAGTAGGCGCGTGTTTCATCGCTCCAATTGGGATTTGCTTTCAGCTCATAGGATACAAAGCCGTTGGACGGAGTGCCGACACGGTCCACCTCGCGGAAGCTGGCGATCAGCGCGTCAAATTCGTCCAGCATTTTTACTGTGGATTTGAGCACCAACAGGTAAAAATAATCGTAAGTATCCGTCGGACGGATGATTGCGATCTGATAGCAGGGATACTGCATTTTGGAGGCAAGGTTGATCTGCATGCAGTAGGTCTTGACCGTAAACTCCCCCACCGTCTCTTCCGCAACCGGACGGGTGCGCATGATCTGGTTATTGGAAAGGAAGTTGACGTCATCAATCTGCTCGATCAGCCACTCCTTCATATACAGCTCGTACCCTTCTTCGGAAATGCTGCCGTCCGACTGTATGCCATACGGATTCTGGTCCTCATAGGTCACCGTCAGGCAGTAGTCGTCGGTCTTGTATTGCGAGCGGAACTTGCCGAGCGAGAAATCCGCCTCCGGATTGCCCGGCAGCGTCAGGCAATAGCCCTCCGCCGGTACGACGGCGCGCGCTGCGGTCTCGCCGGCGAACAGGAAACGGACATCCGTCCCTTCCGAAGGAGATACCGTTTCTTCGGTTTCTGCGCCGTTTTCGTATACAGTGAGGCGGTACACACTTTCCGGACCGGACAATCCGGCAGCCTCATCGGTATAGAGGGCGTCCCAGTACGACGCGGCACGAGGATCCGGCGTTTTCGGCGTCTCGGAGTCATCGGCATCGTTTCCGGACGACGTACCGCTTTCCCCTGCGGAGGTATCCGTACCGCCGTTGCTGCAGCCGGCAAGCAAACAGGCGGGCAAAACCAGCAGCAAACAGAGCAAAAATGCGAAATACGTTCTCATAAAAGATCTCCTTATGACAAACAAAATTTGACAGTGCGCGGTTCCTTTGCAGCCAGTATACAGGAAAGCCGGCGAAATTGCAAGAGCATTTACAAAAAAGATCACACAATCCGCCGCCCCATGGCGCTCCGGAAATGCAAAAAAGGCACAGCGGGTTCCGTATCGGAATGCCAGTACCTTCTTTTGTCCTGCAGGACCGCAGGCTTATCTGAATTTGCGTTTTCTTGCTGCTTCAGACTTCTTCTTACGCTTCACGCTGGGCTTTTCGTAATGCTCACGCTTGCGAAGCTCCGCCTGAACGCCGCTTCTGAGGTAGGACCTTTTGAATCGGCGGAGAGCGCTGTCGATGCTCTCGTTCTCCTTCACATGGATCTCAGCCATCCGGTTTTTTCACTCCCTTATCAAAGGCGAAGAAACCCGCCTTCTTACTAAAACGAAAGTATTATATCAAAAATTTCGACAACTGTCAACAGGTTTCCATCGGAAAAATCAACGAATTCTTTGTTTTGCTGTTAAAATTTGCGTTTTTTCGGTTACAGTGCCGCCTTAGCGGTTTCAACCAGCTTGGAAAACGCTTCCTTATCGTTGATTGCAAGCTCGGAGAGCATCTTGCGATTCAACTGGATGCCGCTCTTCTTCAATCCGTTCATAAAGCGGGAATAATTGATGCCGCAGACTCTGCACTGAGCAGAAATGCGGGTGATCCAAAGAGAACGGAAGTCTCTCTTCTTCATTTTTCTGCCGGCAAATGCGTAATTGCCGCTCTTCATGACGGCTTCCTTCGCCATCTTGAAGTGCTTGCTCTTGGCGCCCCAATATCCTTTTGCGAGCTTTAAGGTTTTATTTCTTCTCTTTTTGGTGGAGACTGCACCCTTGATTCTTGCCATTTTTCTGACGTTCCTTTCTTAAAATTTATAAATTACCGGTAAGGAAGCTGTCTCTTCAGATCGTGCATACGCGCGTCGGAGACATAAGCCAGCTTGCGGAGCGATCTCATCCGCTTGGAGGTTTTAAACCCGGTATTATGTCGGGTGCTCATATGTCCTCTTTTCAATTTGCCGGTCGCAGTAAAGCTGAAACGCTTTGCAGACGCCTTGTGTGTTTTCATTTTGCCCATGATCCGTTTCCTTCCTTTCTTATCCTGTAAGCCGGAAAGCCTACCTCTTTTCTCCTGCACCGATGCATGTTTTACGTATTTTCCGCCGCAGATTTCGCTTTCGTATCCGCAGCCTTTTTCGGCGCAAGCATCATAATCATATTTCTGCCGTCCAGCAGCGGCGCGCGCTCAACCGATACGATATCGCCGCAGCCGGCGGCAAACCGTTTCAGCAGCTCGGCGCCAACCTCGGTATGCGCCATTTCGCGTCCAAAAAAGCGGACACTGACCTTGACCTTATTGCCCTTGCTCAAAAATTCGATGCAGTGCTTGAGCTTCGTATTGAAATCGTGCGTGTCGATCCGGCAGCGCAGCTGAATTTCCTTGAGCTCCACGGAAGGCTTCTTCCGGCGCTGCTCCTTTTCCTTCTTTTCTTTTTCGAAATGGTATTTGCCGTAGTCCATGATCTTGCAGACGGGCGGCTTGGAATCCGGCGAAACCTCGACCAGATCCAGACCAAAGTCCTCTGCAATCCGGAGCGCCTCGGCGGTTTTCATGATGCCGAGCTGCCCCTCCGGTCCGATCACACGGATCTCCGGCGCGCGGATTTCTTCGTTAACCGGGGTTTTGTCTGTAGCTGCTATGGTGAGCACCTCCAAAATTGGGTTGGGGTTCGGACGCCGGCGAAAAGCAGGCGCGCTTCAAAGGCGGCGGGTCTGTGGATCGGAAACAGGGCGGCGGACAGCAAAAAG
Organism: uncultured Ruminococcus sp.; assembly: GCA_964549435.1. Lineage (GTDB taxonomy): Bacteria > Bacillota > Clostridia > Oscillospirales > CAG-382 > Coliplasma. The sequence continues at coordinate 266 of CAZJVB010000080.1, read as the reverse complement.
AAAAACCGCAGAGAACCGTACACAGAACGCTTTGCGGCAGGACAAACGGATTCCTCCAACGGAAAAAATACCGTTGCGGAACGTTATGAACCGTGCCGGCAGAAAAGCGCCGCAGGGTGAGAATGCGTCGGGGAGCAATTCCCGTGAAATCAGAGCGGCACCTTCGGCATGACGCCGAAGAAGTATCCGCGCAAGGGGATTCCTTTGAACGACTCCTTTAACGGGGCAGATCCCCGCAAAACTCGCATTCTGCTTCTTTTTACCGA
>CAZJVB010000079.1:0-4127 GCA_964549435.1 uncultured Ruminococcus sp. | reverse complement strand
GCCGTTGGTTCTGGCAGGTCGGTATGCGTCCGAATGACCGCTATGTGCACGCGCTTAATTTCTCGTTATATGTCGGCGGACCCGATGTTATCGGCGCACAGAATCTCGGCGCGCTCTGCATTTGGGGTGGCACGCTTCCAAGCGAAAGACTGTTGTTTGTACTAAAAACCTATCAGCCTACGGTTATCTGGACCAGTCCGTCCTACGCATGGCAACTTGGCGAAAAGGCATTGAAAAGCGGTATTGATCCGAAAAAGGATTTGAACATCAAAAAAATCATTGTTGCCGGCGAGCTTGGCGGCTCAATTGATGCTACCCGTAAAGCAATTGAAGATCTGTGGGGCGCAGAGGTTTATGATTTTTACGGTCTGTCCGATATTTTCGGTGCTTGCGCGGCTATGTGCGAAGCAAAAGACGGTTTACATATCGCTGAAAATCACATTCTTGTGGAGACTGTTGATATTCATACAGGCGAGGTTTTGAAGCCCGGCGAGGTCGGAGAACTGGTATTTACCACACTCCGCAAGCATGCCCGCCCTCTGATCCGCTTCCGCACAGGGGATATCGGCTGGATTGACAACACTCCCTGCTCCTGCGGCAGAACCCACGGCAGAATCCATATCAACGGACGAAAGGACGATATGTTTATTGTTTCTGCTGTCAATGTATTCCCCAGCGATATTGAGGCTGTCATTCGTGAGTTGTCCGGTATTACGGGTGAGTATCTGATCCGTGTATTTGAAAAGGACTACACCTGCAAGTATTCTGTGGAGATTGAAAAGAATGTTGACAACCCGGCGACGGATGAAGCGGTTGCGGCTGAGGTCTCCGCTGCGCTGAAAGCCCGTATTGGTGTAAAGCCCTATAATGTGGTGGTTCATCCGGACGGAGGGCTTGACACTCGTTCCGAACACAAATCCAGAAGGATTATCGACGAGCGTAAACTCGATTACAGTATATAATCAGGGGGTAATATCGATGCCCGAGCTATCAAAACGAACTGAAACCTTTACCGATTCAGTGATACGCCGTATGACGCGCGTATCACTGAAATACGGTGCTGTCAATCTGTCTCAGGGATTTCCGGACTTTGACCCTCCGAAAGAAATTCTCGATCGCCTCGCAGAGGTTACCCATGAGGATTTTCATCAGTATTCTATCACATGGGGTGCACAGAATTTCAGAGAAGCGCTTGCAGAGAAGCAGTCACGCCTGATGGGCAGAAAAATTGATCCGAACGGGGAAATTGTCGTCACCTGCGGCAGTACCGAAGCCATGATGGCGGCAATGATGACCGTTGCCAATCCCGGCGATAAGGTGATAGTATTTTCGCCGTTTTATGAAAACTACGGCGCAGATACGATCCTGTCGGGCGCAGAGCCGATCTATGTTCCGCTCTATCCGCCGGAGTTTAACTTTAACGCCGATGAGCTTGAGGCGGCTTTTAAGCAGCATCCGAAAGCGCTGATACTCTGCAATCCGTCAAATCCGTGCGGCAAGGTGTTTACCTATGACGAGCTGAAGCTGATTGCCGATTTTGCCGAGAAATACGATTCCTTCGTCATCACCGACGAGGTGTATGAGCATATTGTATATGAGCCGAACAAGCATGTCTATTTTGCTTCGCTGCCGGGAATGTGGGAGCGCACTATTTCCTGCTCGTCGCTGTCGAAGACCTATTCCATAACCGGCTGGCGGCTTGGATATATCATAGCGCCGCCGCATATCGTGGACGTGGCAAAAAAGGTGCATGATTTCCTAACTGTCGGCGCAGCCGCCCCGCTGCAGGAGGCTGCCGTCACTGGACTTCGGTTCGGAGAAAGCTATTACAAACAGTTACAGGATAAATACACCGGCAAAAGAAATTTGTTCTTAAAAGGACTGGATGACCTCGGAATCAACCATACCGTTCCGCAGGGAGCTTACTATGTCCTGCTTGATATTTCCGAGTTCGGCTATGAGTCCGATCTGGAATTTTGCGAGGTATTGGCTAAAGAGGTCGGCGTCGGAGCCGTTCCCGGTTCAAGCTTCTTCCGCGAACCGGTGAATCACTTAATCCGGCTGCATTTTGCCAAAAAGGACGAAACGCTGTGCGAAGCGCTGAATAGATTTGAAAATCTCCGCAGGAAAATGAAAGCACGCTAATGATTTGAAACAAAGGTATCACTTCAAAACATAGAAAGCGTTGTATAACCAAGGGGGATTTTACATATGTGAGAAGAAGTTTAAAATGAAGCATTCAATCCTACTGGTTTGTAAAGACAAAAAAATATATAGTGATACGATTGATGCATTAGATGGATCTGCTTTTGAAGTATTTCATGTTATGGATTTTTATCATGCAATCAATTCGTTTGTAAAAAAGGATTTGCGCTTAGTTGTTCTGGATGCAGAAATGGCTCAATACGATGGCTACCGTCTAATTCAAATTATGAGGACGATAAAGCCTGTCCCAATTTTATTGATATCCTCAAAAACAGATAACACAGATAGATTGGAAGCGTTTTGTTCGGGCGCACATGCTTACATATCAAAGCCTTATCGCACGGAAGAATATATTGCACAAGCCAAATCATTAGCTACATTATGTGCTGATATAAAGCAGGGTGATTGGAAAATCCAAGCAATTGCATATGGTACGGATCTCATAATATGTCCTCTGTCGCGACAGGTGTTTTTGCACGAAACTTCCATACAGTTGACTCGGATAGAATTTGATTTACTGCTTTTGCTTGCAAGTCACCCAAAGAGGGTGTTCACTCGCGAACAGTTATATCGACATGTATGGAACAACGATTATTCATACAATATTGATGACATTGTTAAAGCACATATAAAATCTCTGCGTAAAAAGCTCCCCAATACAGATTATATTCAAAATGTATGGGGAGTTGGATATCGGTTTAATGCAAATATGGAGTACAGGTCCTGAATTCCTGTACTCCTTTTTCACGAAAAACTTTCTAATACTTCCCTAAAAATTCCCTTTCGTCCTTTAAAATAAATAGCAGAAGGATATGTTTATTCATGAGAATATAACGGATCAGTACTTTCTTAGCCTTCCTTTGCATCTTTAAATTTGTCTGCCTGTTTGCATAGTGAAATATACTTCTGTACTTCCTCCTCACTTTTGCCGGAGAAGAAGTCAGTAACGGTTTTAGATACGCTATCAGTCTGGATATTCTGAAAAACCACAGCATCAAGGCTGATATCCAGTTCCCTCGCAATAGTGGCTACCGTTTCAAAGCGTGGACTACTTTTGCACCGTTCAATCTCTATGATCGTCCGCACACTCATGTGCAGCTTGTCTGCCAATTGCCTTTGTGTCAGATTCCGCTTGACTCTTGCGGCTCGGACATCGGCAGCAAATAAATCCAGCGGATTCTTCATTGCACCTCACCTCATATATATTTTAGTGTGCGCTAACGCTCATATAAATAACCATAAAACTCATATTAAGTGAGTTACTAATCATATTTGAGAGGGAGAAGAACAACTATGCACTTGCTGAAACTGCGGAGGTCGGGCTGAAGGAGCAAAGAGAAGGCTCCAAAAACGAATTACTTCAAAAAAACATAGAAAAAACAGGACGGCGAGTTGCACTTATGGATATGAGTTGCAGCTCGTTTTTTGTGCGCTATGGGTTATATTTCCAAAGCGGTCTTGTTATATTTCCGACCCATCTCCGCAGGTTTTAAACTTTACATACAACCGTTATAAAGGCACGCAAGCGAGCATCCATGCCCGCCTGTGTGCCTTTTTCCGTATCTGTGGCAGCAGTGTAGGCTGCCGCGATCCCCCGGTCAATCGTTTTGAACTTTTCAAAAACGATTGATTGGAGGAAAACAAATGGCGGAAAATCGCTATGCCAATGCAAAATGCTTTGTTCTCGCCCCGGACGGCTATGAGGAAATCACTTACTCAGAGCTGTACCACAGGCGGGAAACAGATCAAAGCTACGAAGAAAAGAAATTCATCCCCCTGCATGGGATGCTTATGCAGGTTACACCGGAACAGTATCGGGAGTTTTATCGGAACCGCCGCAGGCAGAAGTATCTGGATGAACGCTCCAAGGACAACGGCGATATCTCTATCGATATGCTGACAACGCCGGAGTTCAACGGCGC
>CAZJVB010000078.1:839-4225 GCA_964549435.1 uncultured Ruminococcus sp. | reverse complement strand
CTCGCCAAGGAGATAATTCTCAGCGGGCTTCAGTTCCTTAACGATCCAGTTGCCGTAAGGCACATCCTCAAATGTGAAGATTCCGTTCTCGCCGGATTCGGCGGTCAGGATTGCTTTTTCTGCCGTAAATTCCGTTCCATCCGTACGGAAGAGACCGAACAGTGCGCCAGAGACAGTTTCCTCGGTTTCACGGTCAATCTTTAGTCCTTTGATCATTCCGTAGATGATGTCGTTTTCAATGGCTTCGTCGTTATTTATAGACAGATACACGGTGGCAACATCCTGTCCTGCATACTCGAAGTCCACAGGGTATTTCTTATCCGAGAGAATATATTGCTCGTTAGTCGCAATCTCTTTGACATACAGCTTTGCGCCCACAGGCAGATCCGTCAAAAATTCTGCTTTGCCGTTCTCATCACAATTTACAATCTCAATCAAACCGCCTGTCGGAATTGCGCTGCCGTCTGCGGCGGTGATGTCCTCGGCAGCGAACAGTCCAAACTGCACGGAGAGGATTTCATCTCTTTCTCCGATGTGGAATCTTTCATCCTGCGCCATGACTTTGGCAAGGTCGATGGCAATTTTCTGACGCTCGTTGTAGAATTCAGCGGAGGTTTCGGTGACGCTCACTTCCTGTCCGGCATAGGTGAGTTCCACTATCTGAGGCTCATTGTTGATCATCATTCCATACGGCGCTTTTGTTTCACGGATTTCATATTTGCCGAGGAACAGCGGCTCGGTGATTGCTTTGCCCCTGCTGTCGGTTTCGATTGTCGCAACGACTTCGCCTTTGGAGGCTTTCAGCGTTCCGTCCGGCGTGATGATGTCCTCGGCGGCAGTGATTTCATAGACTGCGCTTGCGAATCCGATTACAGCGTACACCGGCTGATACCGTTTATCTGCTTTCACCACAGAGGAAAACACCTCGCCGGATTTCTCTACGGTAATCGTACCTTTCTGCGGTGCGTTCTGCTTCTCCACTTTAATGATGGTGACGGCGCTTTCCTCAGTGGAGTTGTCTTCGGTCACATCAAAGGATACAGGCGCAGAATCCAGCACATACCCATACGGTGCGGACACCTCAACCAGCGTATAACCGTGGCCGTAAGGCAGCTTTTCGGGCGTGATCAGCATTCCTTCCTCCGTCGTATAGAAGGTATCAATCGTGGTGATCTCCGGGTAGGTGTAGGTCATGATGACGAGGTTTCCGCTTGGATCATAAATCTGAAAAGCGGCTCCGGCATAGGGAATTACCTTGCCGGTGGTGCTGTCGGTCTTGACCACCTTGATATAGGATTCAAAACCGGCGTTGTTGATGAGGTAACGATAGGTTTCGCTGTCTTTGCAGATGAACACATCGAAGGGCTTCATCATCTCATTGTCATCCCAGCCTTTTGTCTGACGGACGATGTAAATTCCATAGGGCAGAAACTTGGTTTGGTCAAATCCATTCTCATCGCAGACAAGGTAATCTCTCTCGGAATCCTTTGCGGCGTCATAGCTGCCTGCGCTTTTGAGGTACACTTCAAATTCAGCGCCGGCCTCCGGCGTTTCAATCTGTGTACTGCCGTCATCGCAGTGCTTGATGAGCGCAATCTTGCCTTTTGTTACCGTCTCCAAAGAAGAAAGCTCCGTTTTGTTATACTCCGCCGCATAGAGATTCGGCTCTGCGCCGATGTGGAGGGTTTCGAGGTTCACGAGATAACCCTCGCCAGCGGAAATCTCACGCAGGCTCCAATCATCCCCGCACACATAATACTTGGTGGTAAACTGACCGTTGGAGTCCGTAACATAAGCGTCAATAAGCTGCTCTCCCTTGTAGATACCGTATTTGGCTCCGGCAAGGCTGGCGTCGACCTGCGCTGTGCCTGTCTCCTTGTCGCTCTTGGTCACGGTGAGCTGCCACTTCTTGAGGATGTTGTCTACGCTCCTGTTGGTTACTTTTTTCCACTCGATAGCTGCGGTCTGCTTTTCGGGAACGACATATCTCTCTGCCGTATCCACTTCTTCAAGGGTATATCCCGTGCCGATGAGGACGTCCTTGAATTCTGCAACGCCGTTTTTATCGGTGACAGCATATTCGTCCACCTTCAAGCCGGAGAGCGATGTGCCATAGAGATGGAATTTCACGCCCTCGTTAAAGTTGTCCTCAGAAGTCTTGATGACCTTCAGATCCCCGCGCTTGAGAATGTTATTGAAGGTGACCGTTGCCGTCTGACCGGATACGACGGTTACTCTGCGGGTTTCCTGCGGCTCGTAGCGGTTGTCGGTCAGTTCGGTCACTGTGTAGACGCCGGGCGTAAGATTGTCGAGCTGAACCTGACCGCCGTTTTTGGTCTGCACGGTTTGATCCACGCCGTTGCCCGTAATATAGAAGGATACGCCGTCCACCTTGCCGTCCTCGCTTGTCTTTACGATCTTAGCTGATCCGTAGGACACTTTCACATTTAAAAAGCCCGTAACGGGATCGCTCACCTCCTGCGCATAGGTTACCGTATCCTGCTTGCCTGCGTTCGGATCATATATCCCGTCGCTCCATATTACAAGACCGCGCCGGGCAGAACTTTTCTTCTCCGCTCTGACCGTCGCTGTACCTGCGGGCGCGTTCTTTGCTGTGATTGTCAGCTTATTGCCGCTGACGGAAAAGGAAAGTCCGTCTCCGCTGAAGCTGTAATTGCCGAGGACATTGTTCGTATCGGTCAGCACAGCCGCATATTCACTTCCGTCCCATGCAAGTTCTACAGTTTGCGCTCTGCCGGAAGTTCTTCCCATGAATCCCGGCAGGAGAGCATGGGATTTCACACGGTCTTCAATAGAAGCATAATATCTCAAAATTCTATCCCGCAGCGGATGATCCGGGCGAACTGCGTCCAACATGGCGTTGCAGTTTCCCGTATCTACATGACCGAAATACATATTCCGTTCGCCGACCACTGTTTCCCAGATGAGAAGCTGGGTAGCATACGCATAGGCGATCCGTTCGGCTTCGTCCTCATTCTGGCTGTACCATTCGGTGGAAACCGCGCCCGTATAGCCGTACTGCAGAATACGTCCGATGAACAGACGGATATCATCGGGAGAGATGCTCCCGTTATATTCCGAGGGATAGTTGTCAAAAAAAGCTTCGTCCCTTGCGGTATATATGTCGCCGGGATTCAGCGGTATGCCGGGTTCGATGCAGTAACAGATATTTCCGGAATACGAGTTCATGGCGTACATGGGAATGCACTGCACGGCGGAGGAGCGCCATCCGTTCATAAGCGTCAGATCGCCGTGTCCCCAAAGCTCACGGTCGGGCTGCGCGTCTCCGCTCCGCGGAAATGTAATCAGCACTGCCTGCGCCGTTTCACCGGCTGCGTATGCCGGCGTAATCCCGATACCGAGCA
>CAZJVB010000078.1:0-829 GCA_964549435.1 uncultured Ruminococcus sp. | reverse complement strand
CATCAAAACGGCAAGAATCGCTGAAGAACTTTTTTTTAAAATGTTCGTTTTCATTCTGTGAAAACCTCCAATCGTTTTTTGAAAGTAAAAAGCGCACCGTTTTTTCAAACGATGCGCTTTCTGTGTAAATTGTATTTGTTTTTTTAAGCATAGCCTATATACAGATCATAAGAATTTATTCCGGTCTGCTCCGCCCAGATCCAGACGGCGGTATATCCGTTTACGTTTTTATATCGGTCAAGCCGTGCGGAAATATCCCTTGCCAGGTACTTGCTCTTAGCGCTTGCGCCAATGGGATTGTCCCAGCACCACACTGCGTCCGGATCGAGAACAAATCCGATGTTCCCGGCATACTCCTTTGCATAGGAAATCCAGTAGGAGATATCCAATTCCGGTTCGGGTTCGGGAGCATGTATTTCCGGCTGCGGTTCAGTCTGAACAGGCTTCGGTTCGGTTTGCGGTTCGGTATCCTGCGGCGCAGGCTCGTCCGGCTTTTCCGGATTCGGTTCGGCGGCAGCAGGCGTGGACTGTTCCTTTACAGGCTCCGACGCCCACTGCTGCGCAGGCTTGTTCTCGGCAGGCTGCTGTTGCTGTGCCGTTTCCGGCTGCTTGGTCTGTGCCAGAGGCGCTTCGGATTCCTCTTTTTCTTCTGCCGGTTGTCGTATTTCTTCGAGATCGGATGCGGTATCCGTTTCCGACGCGTCTGTTTGCGGGTCGGATTCGGCAGGCTTGCCATCGCTCGTTTTTGTGTCCGATGCTGCATCTGCCGTTAATGTGCTTTCCGTTTCAGTCGGAGGCTGAGAAGTGCATCCCGCAAGGGTTGTAATCA
>CAZJVB010000077.1:0-4242 GCA_964549435.1 uncultured Ruminococcus sp. | reverse complement strand
AAACGGCGGTTTTTTTCATGAAAACGCGTATCTGCCGTCTCCTTTTGTCGCTCGCCGCCGTATTTTGCCTGCGTCCGCTCTCCGGCTGTCGGAAAACCCGATGGGGAAACATCGGCGGGGGGAATTCACCGCGCCGTTTCGAACTGCCGCCTGAACAGGACCTCGTCATTTCGACACAAAATTGTATTATCTGCACAAATACAGGAGCAAATTTTCTGTCCGTTTGGATTTCCGGAAACATATTGCAATTGTAAACGGAATCGTTTATAATGGTTCTATCCAAAACAAATCCTGTGGAAAAAACGGCGCCGGCAACCCCGGCGGGAGAGGAACTTTTATGGCGATTGTCGATATGAAACGGATCCGCAACGTTGCCCTGCTGGGGCACAGTGGTTCCGGCAAAACATCTTTGGCGGAGGCGATGCTGTATCTTTCCGGCGGCAGCGACCGATTGGGCAAAACCGCGGAAGGAACCTCCGTCTTCGATTACGATCAGGAAGCGATCCGGAGACAGATCTCCGTCTCCGCCGGCTTTGCCCCCGTTTTCTGGAAGGATACCAAGGTCAACGTCATCGATACCCCCGGTCATCCCGGCTTCGCAGGGGAGGTTTCGCAGGCGCTGCGCGTCGCGGACAGCGCGATCATCGTCGTGGACGCGCGGGCTGGCATTCAGGTCGGTACGGAGCTTGCATGGGACAGCGCGACGGAGGCAGGCATCCCGAAGGCCGTTTTCATCAATAAGTTTGACGATAACGAGGCGCGCTTTGCCAGAATACTGGATGCGCTGCACGAGCGGTTCGGGCGCAGGATCTGCCCGATCACCATTCCGATGGTCAAGGACGGAGAGGTCTGCGGCGCCGTTGATCTGGTGGATATGGAGGCGCACAGCTTCGATCAGGAAGGACGCCATCACGTCCTTCCGATCCCGAAGGAGTCCGCAGAGGCTGTAGAGCGCTTCCGCGAGATGCTGTTAGAAGCGGTTGCGGGAACGGACGAGGAGCTGATGAACAAGTACTTCTCCGGCGAAACCATCTCCCATATGGAAATCTGCAATGCCATCCACGAGGGCATCATCCACGGGGAGATTGTCCCCTGCTTCTGCGGCTGCGCAACCAAGCTCTGGGGCGTGTGGACGCTGCTGAACACCATCTCCGAGTCCTTCCCGCGGCATTCTGCCAAGGGAACGGAGCGAGGTGCAGACGGAAGCGCCGTCCCCATCCAGTCGGAGGGCGCGCCCGCACTGTTCCTTTTCAAGACGGTGGCGGATCCGTTCGTGGGAAGGATGAGCTTCTTCAAGGTCATGAACGGAACAGTCAAGGCAGACACCGTACTCAAAAATGCGCGCGACGGCTCTACGGAACGCCTGAGCAAGCTGTATACCGTGCGCGGCAAAACGCAGACCGAGACGGAAGCGCTCGCCTGCGGAGATATCGGCATGGTTTCCAAGCTGTCCGGCGCGGCAACCGGCGACACGCTGAGCTGGACCGGAGACGTATGCTATGCGCCGGCTTCCTATCCGCTGCCCTTCTATGTCAAGGCAATTCGTCCGACCGCAAAGGGAGACGAAGACAAGATTTCCTCCGGCATCGCCCGGCTGCTGGAAGAGGATCCCACGCTGCGCTACGAGGTCAACAAGGAAACCAAGCAGATGTTGCTGTCCGGCATGGGCGGTACGCATCTGGAAATCGCGCTCGCCAAGCTGAAAGCCCGCTACGGCGTGGACGTCCGTCTGGAGGATAAGCGGATCGCCTACCGTGAAACCATCCGGAAGACCTGCAAGGTAGAGGGGAAGCACAAGAAGCAGTCCGGCGGTCATGGACAGTACGGGCACGTCAAAATCGAATTCTCCCCCGGCGAAGCAGAGGGACTGACCTTCACCGAAAGCATCTTCGGCGGCTCTGTCCCGAAAAACTTTCACCCGGCGGTGGAGAAAGGGCTGCAGGAATGCATGCAGAAGGGCGTGCTCGCGGGATACCCGGTGGTACATCTCGCCGCCAACCTGTATGACGGCTCCTATCACGAGGTGGACTCCTCCGAAATGGCGTTCAAGACGGCGGCTGCCATTGCGTTCCGCGAGGGGCTTCCGCAATGCGCGCCGGTCCTGCTGGAGCCGATCGGCGAGCTGCGCGTGCTGATCCCGGACGGACTGGTCGGAGACGTCATCGGCGACCTCAACAAGCGGCGCGGCAAAATCATGGGCATGGATCAGGCGGAAGGCAAGCGCGGCTGCAGCGTGGTCGAAGCGGAGGTGCCGGAAGCGGAAATGGGAGACTATGTGCATGTGCTCCGCGCCATTTCACAGGGGCGCGGCAGCTTTACCTTCTACGTCACCCGTTATGCGGAGGTTCCTGCCGGAATCTCGGAAAAGATCATCGCCGACGCCCAACACGAAGGATAACGCTTTCTTGCCTTTGATCAGCGCAGACTTTTCTCAACCGTCTTGACATTTTAACCGGTTTGTGATATTCTATAGCAAATTTGCAAAGATCACGTACCAAGGAGGGAACGCCCTTGCAGATCAAACCCAAACATTTCTTCGCGCTCCTGCTGGCGCTGCTGTTACTGCTCGCCGTGCTGGTTCCCATCATCTCCATGACAGTCAAAGCGGATGAACCCGACGGGAGTTCGGCGGAGGAGGAAAATCCTCTGACGGGGAAGACCGCGCTGTTCGTCGGCGACTCCATCTGCGAGGCTATGACGGAATGGGGCGATCCGACCTACGCGCGTACCATCGGCTGGGCGGGCAGAATTTTCAAGAGCAGCGGCATGACCGGCATCAACGCATCCCGTTCCGGCGCCTCCCTTTCCAACTGTCGGGATACCAACACGGTCATCGCGCAGCTGGCTACTTATAAGAGCAAGACGTTCGACTATGTGATCCTACACGGCGGCGTGAACGACGCATGGGACGTCGCCCCGGTTGGGGAAATGACCGAAGGATTTGCCGGTCCTTTTGACTTGTCTACCTTTGCGGGCGGTCTGGAAAACACCATCCGGTACGCGAAGGAACAGTTCCCGGACGCGATTGTCGGCTATATCATCAACTTCCGGCTTCCGGCTTCTGACATCGGCAGCCTGTCGGACATGAGCGCCTATTTTGACGAGGCGAAAAGGATCTGCGACAAATGGGGCGTTTCCTATCTTGACCTGTACAGCGATATCGATTTCAACTACCGCGTGCTGAAGGTCGAGTCTACCGAATTTCTGCCGGACCATATCCATCCGAATTCCGGCGGCTACAATCTGCTTGCGCCGGTCATCGAGGCTTGGATGAAAACACTGACTGCACAGCCGGAGCCCGTCGCTTCCGAAGCGGAGTCTTCCGAGCCAGCGGTGGAAACCGGCAGCGAACCGACGGAGACGTCCGACGCAGCGCCCGCGGACGCATCTCAACCGGATGCCGGCGCTTCCCCTTCCCATGGCATTCCGTTGATCGCCGTCGCCGCATCCATCCTTGCTGCGGTGCTGCTCCTACTGCTCCTTTCGTGCATCATCGTACTTCTCATGAGAAAAAGAAAAAAAGAATAAAATAGAAACCCATATCTGTTTACAGAAAGGATTTACGTACATGAAAAAACTTGCACTGCTACTTGCAGCCGCCTTGCTGTTCGGCTGCTGCCTTGCCCTCGCATCCTGCGGGGAAAGCGAGGAAATTGAGGATACCTCCTCAGCAAGCTCCTCTGCGGCAGCTTCTTCCGAAGCGGGATCCTCCGAAGCGGAATCCTCCGCCGCAGTCTCCTCCGAGGCGGAATCCTCGCAGGACGAAACATCCTCCGAAGAGACGGCTGACACCTCCTCCGACGACACCACTTCCGAACCCAGAACCTTCTGGCTGACGCATTTCTCCGACGGCAGTGTCGAAGGTGCAGGCTCTATTTTCCTCGGCACGGACACCGCCGGTCCTTGGTGGCTGCATGTCGCTTTCCAGCCGGTGGAAGGACAGGAGAACGTCTATGAGATCGTCGAGATTTCCAATGGCATTACAGACGGAACAGCTGTCGTCGTATCAGTTCCGGCAGACGGCTTCGTTTACGCGCTCAACCTCGGCAACGACTATCCTTCCATCAACCCGGACGGCAGCGGTATCGACTATACCAGCACCGCATGCAACACCATGATTGAGGATGCAAAAACATGGGCGGTCGGCGATCAGATCCGCTTCACCGGTCTGGATCTTGAGAACATGACGATCCCGACCAGCACGCCGGACACCAACTGGTACGAAGAGGATTACGTCTGCAC
>CAZJVB010000076.1:0-4726 GCA_964549435.1 uncultured Ruminococcus sp. | reverse complement strand
GTCCGGCATCCGCATCATTAAAGCCTGCGTTCGGGAAACTTACGAGAAAATACGTTTCGGAAAGGCCAACGGCGAGCTGATCAGAACGCAGCTTAAGACTCTTACGATTTTTGCTTTTATGAACCCAACAGTGAATGCGCTGATGTACCTTGTGATAACCGTCATTTTATTTACGGGCTTTCACGAGGTGGGAACCGGCGACGCTACGCCGGGAAACATCATGGCGGCGATCACCTATACCACGCAGCTTCTCAACGGTGTTCTGATGCTTGTTATGCTGTTTCAGAATATTTCCAAAGGAATCCCCTCATGGAAGCGGATCAGGGAGGTGCTCACAAGCGCACCGGAGCTTACGGACGGCTCCTTTGACGGGAAGACAGATTTGCAAGGTGAAATTGAATTTCGAGATGTTTCTTTCGCCTATCCCGGAAGCAGCCAGAACGTGCTTTCCCATATTGATCTGACCATACGGAAGGGAGAAACCGTGGCGATTATGGGAGCGACCGGCTGCGGAAAAACTTCACTCGTGTGTCTTATTCCCCGCTTTTACGATGTGACAGACGGCGCGGTTTTTGTGGACGGGGTTAATGTGAAGGAGTATCGGCAGGAAACGCTGCGGGGAAAAATTGCCGTGGCGCTGCAAAAAAGCGAGCTTTTCAGCACGTCTATCGGAGAAAATATCGTGTGGGGACGACCGGGAGCGGACAGCGAAGCGATACAGCGCGCCGCCGCTGTGGCACAGGCGGATGAATTCATCTCCTCCTCGCCCGACAAATACGATACCGTTGTTGCGGAGCGCGGCATGAGCCTGTCCGGAGGGCAAAAGCAGCGGATCTCGGTAGCAAGGGCCGTTTTAAAGCCTGCTGAAATCTTCATTTTTGACGATTCCACCAGCGCACTTGACCTGAAAACCGAGGCGAATCTGTATCAGGCGCTGAAGGCATCGCGCCCGGACAGCACAAAAATTATCATTGCGCAGAGGATTGCCTCCGTGCGCACGGCTGACCGCATCGTTGTTTTGGAAAACGGCGGCATATCCGCCTGCGGCACGCATGAGGAATTGCTGAAATCCTGTCCGATTTATCAGGAAATTTATCATTCACAAACCGGGGAGGAGGTATGGAGCGCATGAATACAAACCCTGAACAAAGACCTGCCGAGCGGAATATTCCGGGCATGATGAACCGACACGAACGCTTTGCGCAGGTGGAGTACGCCGATCACATCGGCACGACGGTCAAGCGTATCCTGATGTATTTTGTAAAGGAAAAAACGTTGGTATTCTGTATGCTTACTGTCGTTCTGTTCGGAACCCTGTGCGGTATTTATGCGCCGATCCTGCAAAGCCGTGCCGTAGACATCATCGCCGGAGAAAGATCGGGAGTTCTCTCCCGCACACTGCTGTTTATGCTCTCCGTTTATCTTCTTTACGGGGCCTGCGGGCTGCTGCAGGGGCTGTTTTCCGCGCGGCTCAGTCAAAATGTGGTCAAACGGATGCGGGAGGAGCTGTTTGGGAAAATCGTAGCTCTGCCGATTCGCTATTTGGATACGCACTCCCACGGTGATGTGATGAGCCGGATGACCAACGACATTGAAAATATTTCTACCACCGTTTCCCAATCTCTGCCCTCGCTGTTTTCGGGTGTGCTTACGATCGTCGGCACGATAGCCATTATGCTGTGGTACTGCTGGCAGCTTGCCCTGCTCAGTCTTGCAACCGTACTGCTGACAGTTTTTGCAACCAAGATCCTGTCGGGCAGGGTGCGCAAATTTTCACGCAAACGTCAGACACTGCTCGGACAGCTGAACGGCACGGTAGAGGAAATGGTTTCGGGGTACCGTACCGTTGTCGCCTACAATCACCAAAACATCACAGCGGACGATTTCTGCGATACAGCGAATTCTCTGACAAAGGCCGGGATCAGAACGGACATTTTCAGCGGTGTTATGGGTCCTATTATGAATTGCATCGGCAATATCGGATTTGTCATTATTGCGGTTTTCGGCGGATATTTCTCTGTAAACGGACTGATCTCAGTTGGTGTAATCTCCGCCTTTATCGTCTACGCGAAACAGTTCAGCCGCCCGATCAATGAGATCGCGCAGATTTACGGGCAGCTTCAGACAGCCATTGCCGGAGCGGAGCGGGTGTTTGCCGTGTTGGATGAACCGGACGAGGACGGCTCCGGAGAAGAACTTGCTCAGGAGGAGCAGGCCGCTGTCACATTCAAAGATGTGTGCTTCTCTTATGAATCGGGAACTCCTGTTATCAATAATTTTACGCTGACAGTACCTACCGGCAAAAAGGTAGCGCTTGTCGGAGCGACCGGAAGCGGCAAAACCACGATCGTTAACCTGCTGATGCGGTTTTACGAAACAAACAGCGGGGAAATCCGTATCAATGAGCAGGACATACGGAATGTCGCAAGAGGCAGCCTGCGGCAGCATGTGGCTATCGTTTTGCAGGATACGGTTCTGTTTTCCGATACCGTTCGCAGCAATCTGAAATACGGCAATGAATTGGCCGACGACGGGCAGCTGGACGCAGCGGCGGAAATGAGCCAGTGCCGTGACATGATTGCACTTCTCCCGAACGGATATGATACGGTGCTGACCGGCTCCGGCGCCAATATCAGTCAGGGACAGCGTCAGCTTCTCGCCATAGCACGCGCGTTTGTCGCCGATCCAAAAATTCTGATTCTGGACGAAGCGACCTCCAATGTGGATACGCGTACCGAAAAGGCGATACAGGACGCGATGCAGCGCATCATGCAGGGACGCACCAGTATCGTGATCGCGCACCGACTGTCCACCATACGGGATTCTGACCTCATCGTCGTGATGGATCACGGAAAAATTATAGAAAGTGGGAACCATGAATCCCTGCTTGCAAGAAAAGGAAAATATTACGATTTGTATATGACGCAGTATGCGGGATTTGCAACATAATCAATGATCAAATCGGCGGCAAGACAGTAACCTGACTTGCCGCCGATTTTTTGGCTAAAGCTCATTTTTACCGTTTCAGGAGAACTACGCTACCGTCAGCGTCAATTCCTTGATTGCGTCGCTGAACTCTTTTCTGCGGTTCATTAATTTGGAAAACTGTTGTTGTAGATTTGACAATGATGTGTAACACATCATTGTCAAATCTACAAATTGTTTTTGCAAACCAGCCCGCTGTATCTTGACAAGCAGGATTCTTCTGTGCTATACTTTAGCATATAGTTAGCGGCAACTAACAAGCAGCCGCTTTTATTGTGCGAAAAAGTTAGTTTCTGCTAACCTTGGGTGTGCATTTTTTGAAAGAATGCGGCGGAGGTGATAAAGGCGCCGATGGAAGTAATACAGGGCGTGCTGATCCCGTTTGCAGGGACAACGCTCGGTTCTGCTTGCGTGCTGTTTATGAAAAGGGCCATGCGTTCATCCGTGCAAAGAGCCTTGACCGGATTTGCGGCGGGCGCCATGATTTATGTGGTTGTGGAGGAACTGATCCCCGAAATGTCCGTAGGCGAGCATTCCAATTTGGGAACGGTGTTCTTTGCGCTTGGATTTACGGTTATGCTGGTTCTTGACGTAGCGCTGGGATGAGGAAACGGACATGAAATCAAAGGATAATAAGAGCTTTTGGGGAAAATGGGCGGCAAGATACGACAAAATTCTGTCGGGCAGCGGAAAGCTATCTTGCGTTCTTACGAGAAAACGGATTTAAAATTCAAAGAAGCAAAATGATAAACACTGACCTTACTTTGACATATGTTGAAGCAATTAAAAACAAGGAATGGAGGTATATATGATGATAAAGATCACAGCAGATGTAGAAGGCATGACCTGCGGAATGTGCGAAGCGCATGTCAACGACGCCGTGCGTCAGAATTTTGCCGTGAAGAAGGTCACTTCGTCTCATAGTAAGGGGAAAACAGAAATCATAGCGCAATCACCGCTTGATGAAGAAAAACTGAAAACGGTGATCGGCAATTTGGGTTATATCGTGACCGGTGTACATATTGAGGTTTATGAGAAAAAGGGCTTTTCGCTGTTTCACCGGTAAGAAAGGATAGATTTCATTATGTCAGATACAGAAAAGAGTTTTTTGGAAATTATAGATTTAAAGAAATCCTTCGGGAGCGGTGAAACCTGTCAGGAGGTGCTTCGCGGCATGAGCTTTTCCGTGGCAAAAGGAGAGTTCTGCGTACTGCTCGGCCCCTCCGGTTCAGGAAAGTCCACCTTGCTGAACATTATCGGCGGTATCGACAGCGCCGATTCCGGCTATATTTCTATCGGCGGCGACAAATTGGAGGATTTAGGTGAAAAGCGGTTGACGCAGTATCGTCGCAAGCACCTCGGCTATGTGTTCCAGCTTTACAACCTGATCGGGAATCTGAATGTAAAGGAAAATATCGAGGTGGGAGCATATTTGTCAGACAACCCACTGGATATCGATGAACTGCTGAATACACTCGGACTTTACGAACATCGCTACAAGCTGCCGAATCAGCTTTCCGGCGGACAGCAACAACGGGTTTCGATCGGCAGAGCGATTGTCAAGAATCCCGACATTCTGCTCTGCGACGAACCGACCGGAGCACTGGATTATACCACCTCGAAGGAAATCCTGAAGCTGATTGAAGATATCAACGCCAAATATAAAAACACCGTCATTATGGTCACACACAACGAGGCTATTAAAGGTATGGCGGATCATGTCGTCAAGCTGCGGGACGGA
>CAZJVB010000075.1:0-5104 GCA_964549435.1 uncultured Ruminococcus sp. | reverse complement strand
AGAGATTTTCAAAACGGTTATCTCACGCGCGAGTCGGCGGAAGAATTGCTGGCACAGGAAAAGCTGCAGAGACAATTCGAGGCAAACATAAACGCCGTCCTGAAAAATGTGCATTTTGTGCGGCTGGAAAGTTCCTGCACAAGTCCCAACAAAAGCTATGCCGGAGAAGTGCTGAAGCAAATGCACAACGCTTTTGTGAAAACCTACGGTACGGATTATCTGGATGGCAGCAGCTATGAATTTGTCAGTATTCCTGCGGTCATCCGATCCCGCCATACCGGTAAGCTGTGCCTTGGCATTGTGACGCTTGATCTGCAGTCCTCCGGCGAGCATTGGGGAACAGATTTTTTAACGCCGTATGGCATTGCGGCGCAGGGCGATCCGAATATGGATGCGTCCTTACAGGCATATATCCGTGACAACTTCATCCCATATGATTATTGGTACACTGCCGATGTGGAAAATGATATTCATATTGATGTTGATGAAATGCCCGAATCCGTCGCTGACCTGATTTCTGTTGCGCGGGGCGAACAGCAGAATGAGGAATTCGATTATGTTATGAAACTGTGAGGTGAATCAAGATGAAAAAAACAGTAATCCCTGTATCCTTCGACGCAGAGAAGCTCTCTGCCGCCAAGCTGTATATGGCACAGAAGAATCTGTCCTTTGAGGACGAAATGGTTAAGGCGGCGGAATGCTTGTACGGCAAATATGTCCCCGCCAATGTGCGGGAGTTTATTGAACTGAACGCCGGGAGCAAGCCTTCTCCCAAGCCAAAGAAAAAGGCTGCACCTTCTTCTGCTGTGGGCATAGCGCCCGGTGCGGACGGTGATTGCGATTGAGAAGCCAAAACTTCGGCATCGAAATTGAGATGACCGGACTGACACGGAGCGCTGCCGCGAGAATTATTGCCGGATACTTCGGAACCAATGCAACCCATGTGGGCGGCGGGTACGACGCCTACACCGTGCGGGATGCCGAGAACCGGCAGTGGAAAGTGGTCAGCGATGCTTCTATCCGCTGCCGGGGCAGAAACAACCGGGCGGCCGGACGGGATTATTCGGTGGAGTTTGTCTCTCCCATTTGCAAATATGAGGACATCGAAACCATACAGGAGCTTGTGCGGAAGCTCCGTGCAGGCGGCGCACGGGTAAATGAATCCTGCGGCATCCATGTCCATGTGGACGCCTCCTCCCATACGCCGCAAACGCTCCGCAACATCGTGAATATCATGGCATCCAAAGAGGATTTGCTGTACAAGACCTTGCAGGTGCAAGTGGATCGGGAACATTACTGCCAGAAAGCGGACACAAGATTTCTGGAAGAACTCAACCATAAGCGTCCACGGACGATGGAAGAAGTGGAACAACTTTGGTACAACGGCAGAGGCGGACGGTATTACCACTACGACGATAGCCGCTACCATGCACTAAATTTGCACAGCGTGTTCTCCAAAGGCACAATAGAATTCCGTATGTTCAACTCCACCCTTCATGCCGGTGAGGTCAAATCCTATATCCAGCTCTGCCTTGCCATCTCCCATCAGGCACTTATTCAGCGGGGCGCATCCCGCATCAAAACCCAGCCGGAGAACGAAAAATACACCTTCCGCACTTGGTTACTTCGGCTGGGGCTGATCGGGGATGAATTCAAAACCGCCCGCCAGCATCTGCTGAAAAACTTAGAGGGCAATATCGCTTGGCGCGATCCGGCGCAGGCGGAGGCGCAGAAAGCCCGCCTCGCCGCCAAGCGCCTTGCCGAGCAGCAGGCGCAGGAACAACCGGAGGAAATCCAGCAGGCAGAAGCATACGAATCCACCGAGCAGGAGCAGGACGCTCCTGCTCTTTCCATGCAAATGTAAGGAGTGAAAAGTAAATATGAGCAAACGATTGTATGTTGCCTACGGCAGCAATCTGAATATCAGCCAGATGAAATACCGCTGTCCCGGTGCAAAGCTGTATGGGACAGGAGAAATCAGCGACTACGAGCTTCAATTCAAAGGGCAGCCCCACAGTGCTTTTGCGACCATCGCACCGAAGGAAGGAGCGTCGGTGCCGGTTGCTGTGTGGGAAATTTCTCAGAAGAATGAGCAGGCGCTGGATCGCTACGAGGGGTATCCCTCTCACTATTTCAAGCGGGATGTTCCCGTACAGCTCGACGGCGAGGAAGTATCTGCAATGGTGTATATCATGAATCTGAAAATGGGATTCGGCCTGCCCTCGCCCTATTACTATCAGACAGTGCTTGAGGGCTACCACGACTGCGGACTCGACACCGATGCGTTGGAGGAAGCTGTCAAGGACAGCGCGCAGAAATTCTATCGGGAATATGATGAGAGATCGCAGCAGCAGACGCTGTTCGATACCGATGACTGCGACGAGGACTACAGCGAAGAAGAACTCGAAGAAGCAGATGAACCGGAAATGGATGAAACCGATCCCTTTTATTTCTCGGAGGGGTTGCATCTATGAACCGAAAAAAAGAATTACAGCGGCAACTCGGAAGCCGGTATTCCTATGAACGCCGTCTCAGTGACTGGGAGATTCAAAAGCTAAGGCGGTGTATCCCTTCGGACTTTGCCGAAACAACTGCCGCCAGCCTTCTCGCCGGATGCCTCCGGCTGGACGCGGTGCTTTACCGGGCAAGCCGTGAACTGCTTCTCGGATATGATGTGTATGTCAAGGATGATCCCGACTCACCGGAGTGGATTTGCTATGACAGTCTTTCCGATCCGGTCAGCCTGAAGGAAGCGGATATGGTATCCGTGCTTGACCGGGTTGCCGCAGAGCGCGGACTCTCCTATACCGAAAGCTGCTTTGCCAAGCTGAACGGAAAGATGATCAAAGCGGAGAAGCCCAGCCCGTGAGCCACCGTGTGCCGATCTGCGGGGCTTTCAGAGGCAGGTGCGGGGAAACACCCACCAAACGAGGTCAAGCGGAATTTAAGGCGGTTTTGGGCAGACGGCACAGCCAAGAAATGCGGCCCCAAATCGCATGGCGTCCGCCTGCGATTTGGTTGCAGGATAAAGGCGGGTGGCTGTAAACGCCTCCCGCCGATCCACAGCAGCCCGCAATGCGGACTGCGTTCAAGGCTTTTTTCGGTTTTCCCGATTTCCGCTTTAGGTACACCTGAAAGCGGGATTTTAAGAAATCAGGTACACCGTAGCGGAAGGATGCCCTGCAAATCCGCCGCTTTTCGGGTGGCTGTCAGAAAGGAGTGATCGCCTATGGAGAAAGAAAAGAAAATCCGAATCCCGCTGTGGATTTACCCCTCCGTAGAGGAAAAGATTCAGAAAAATTATGAGGCCGACAACTGCAAAAGCCCCAGCGAGTTTATAGAGAAAGCTATTCTTTTTTACTGCGGCTATCTTGCAAGCGAGGAATACCGGCAGTACCTTCCGAATGTCCTCGTCTCCACCATGCAGGGAAGTCTCGATTCCTTTGAGGATCGCATGGCGACCTTGCTTTTCAAAATTGCCGTGGAGCTTTCCATGATGCTTCATGTGACGGCCGCAGCAAATGAAATCGATGAGGATACGCTGACGCGGCTGCGGGGACTGTGTGTGGAAGAAGTGAAACGCCTGCGTGGATCTGTCCGGCTGGATGACGCGGTGAGATTTCAAAACGGTGAATAGCGTCCGCATGATGTTGCTGCTTTTATGATGTTGTAAAAGCGGACGCGCAAAAAACGCAAAGCGTTTTTTCAAAGTCGTAGAAAAGGAGATTAAGTGGCGAAAATCATATTGAAGTCCCGCTATCTGCAAACTGGAAGTAAGCTGCACTCGGAGCATCTCATTCACTATATCGCCAAGCGTGACGGCGTTCAGAAAATCGATGACACATGGAAGCATCAGAGCGCAACAAAGGAACAGAAAAAACTGATCGACGAACTCCTCCGGGATTTTCCCGATACAAAAGGCAGCTTCGAGTATGCGGATTTTCTTGCCCATCCGAGCAAAGGGACAGCCTCGGAATTGATCTCCCGCGCCATCGATAACAATGTTGACCTCATTGGCAAGCGGGAAAATTATGTGTCGTATATCGCAAAGCGTCCACGCGCCCAGCGGCAAGGCTCTCACGGACTGTTTACGGATGCGGATGTTCCGATCAATCTTTCCAAAGTGGCGGAGGAAGTGGCAAACCACGACGGCAATGTGTGGACGCATATTCTTTCCTTGCGCCGGGAGGATGCCGCCCGGCTTGGTTACGACAACGCCTACGCATGGAGAAATCTCCTCCGCTCCCAAGCGGAAACTATTGCGGAGAATATGAAAATCCCGCTTACTGATCTGCGATGGTACGCCGCCTACCACGACGAAAGCTATCATCCCCATGTGCATATGGTAGTTTACTCTGCAGGGAAAGAACCCTACCTCACCAAACAGGGCATCCGCAACATCAAGGCGGCGTTTGCCAAGCAGATTTTCAAGCACGATCTTCTGCAGGTGTATATTGAGCAGACCAATCAGAGAAATGCGCTGACGCAGAAAAGCCGGGATCTGATCTCGGATATCATCTCCCGCATGAACAGCGGCAGCTATGACAACCCCGTTATCACCGATCTGCTTTTAAAGCTGTCCGAACAGATGCGCCGTCATAAGGGCAAAAAGGTATATGGGTATCTCCCGCAGGCGGGACGGAACATTGTCAATGCTGTTGTAGATGAGCTTGCCAAGGACAACGACATCGCTGCGCTCTATGATCTGTGGTATGAGCAGCGGGATGCGATTACCGGAACCTATCAGGACATGCCGGAGCAAAGAATTCCGCTGTCGCAGAACAAGGAATTCAAGGCAATCAAAAATGCGGTCATACAGGAATCTTTGAACATCCTGTATGACCGCATCACTTTTGAGGAAGCGGTATCCGAGCCGGAAATCTTTACGCCGGACGAGCAGGAACAGGAAGAACCAACAATGGAATCTTCTGCTTCTGAGAAATGGTGGAACGATCCCAACGATCCGATTTATCAATACCGCAAGGCAAAAGAATATCTCGACAGGGACAACCCGCTTTACGCTCCCATCGAAGCGGTGCGGTGGCTGGAGCAGTCAGCGGATCAGGGGTACGAATATGCCCAATACCGTCTCGGCAAGCTGTAT
>CAZJVB010000074.1:0-5279 GCA_964549435.1 uncultured Ruminococcus sp. | reverse complement strand
CCAAGAAAAGAGTCGGCAGGCTTTCTTTTACATACAGGTTGACAAAGTTCCTTCTTTTTGCTATGATACTTTCAGATCAATTGGAGGGAGCATTTTGACAACAGCTTCGGTTTTTTCTAAAAAAGCATTTATTTTTGACTTCGACGGCACGTTGGTCGATTCGATGGGCTTTTGGTTTTCTGAGCAAATGCGAGCCTGCTTCGACATGGCGCAGCGCTTCGCATATATGAGAGAAAAATATGATAGCGAAATCGGTTTTAAGGCCGGTGCGGGCGCGTTTCTTGACGAAGTCCGACGGCGCGGCATCCCGTTCTGCATCGCCTCGCACACGCCGCTGTCCTGTTCGGTTGGTTGCTATACACGGCTTGGCATCAGCGACGGCTGTTCGTTTTACGTATCGACAGAGGACGCCGGAGCGGATAAGCACGATCCGCGCATCTATCTTCTCTGCGCCGAACGGCTGGGCGTTTCGTCCGGTGAATGCGTCGTATTTGAGGACCATCCGAAGTTCGCAGGCGTGGCGAAGCGCGCGGGGTTCACTGTCGTCGGTGTCCGCGAAGCATGCTATTCTATTGACGAGGAGGAGCTTGTCCGCAGCACAGATGCGGTCATCCAAACCTACGACGAGCTGTACGCTGATACGGAGAACCATTAGCAAGCAAAACCACCTGTCTTTACCGTTCCCGGAGTGGCTTCGAGGGAATCGATATGCCTCCCCCATGTTATTGACAAGTAAGGAAACGCCGGAGAAAGCAGATTTGCTTCTTCCGGCGTTTACAGGTACTATTTTAAGTCTATGTGTCCGGATAGGAAACGGATAGCGCGTTCGACGGCATCCTTTGAATTGTGCCACGGCTCATCCTGATAGTTGTAATCAAATTTTTTGCAGAACCAAGAAATATCCTCTTTTAATTTATCAAGATAAGCGCTTTCCAGCCTGATTGCGTCTTCTGCGAGGGCGGCATATGCTTTTTTGTCGAGGCATTTGACTGCTGTGCGCAGAAGCTGCGTATAATGAGACAGGCAAAATTGTGTCTGCTCGTTGAATTTTTTGCGGAACTCGGAGTCTTCGGCGTGTAGATCAGCGGTGTTGACCATGACGCGATGGAATTTTTCTTCGATACGGTCACAGACATAGCAGGTGTGCTCCAGCTCTTCAGCGCGGCGAATACTTTTCTCCGCGATATCACGCGATAAAAAGTTCCCGGGCTTTAGATCTTTTTTCAGTTCTTCGAGATGGCTTTCCAGCGTCAGCGCCATGCCGAGACGGTTTTTGCGCGGAAACATTTTCTGATAGTGACGCGGACAAAAGCCCTTTTTGTTGGTGATCTGACGAATCTCCGGCTCCATCATAGAAGCGCCGAGGATCAGATCCAGTTCGGCGTCCTCCAGCTTGGAAAAAATGGTGCAGAATGGGCAGCTGCCATCCTTTCGGTCAAAGGCTTCATTGATTTCTATGGTGTAGATATGTTCTCTCATCGCCGGAAACAAGCTCCTTCTTTCTTTTATGACAAGTCTATTATAATAGATAGGAAAGAAAAAAGCAAGAGCGGATCTCATTTTACTTCCGGCGATAAGGCTTCAGGATAGCAACGAGAGCGCCAAACGGTAAAGTGCAATCGCGGCAGACATGATAGCGGAGGGAATGACAACATACAGAAGTTTTTCTGGAACCGGTTTCTTTTGTTTCATTGGGATGATTCCTCCTTTTTTATAGTATTCCCAAAAGCCTTGAGAAAACAGATGAAGATGATAAAAGGGTTGCTTTTTTGAGCTTGACAGGCGGGATGCCATATGGTTTTCGGTAAGTCGTTAGACAATGATTTATCGGCACATAGAGGCAAATCCGTTCGAAAAAGAAAGAGACCTCGTCTCCCAAAGGAAACGAGGTCCTTTTTGCAAGTCCTTGTAGGTACAGGAAGCGATTGCTCCGGTATCCTCTGCATGTTCAAGTGTGTGCACTTCGCGCGATACACGATTCAACGGTCAGCCGCAGCAGCAGCAAATGATGATCGCGATCAGGATGATGATCCAACAGCAATTATTGCCGCCGAAGAGCGAATCAAAGCAAGCCATTTCATAT
This sequence comes from uncultured Ruminococcus sp., assembly GCA_964549435.1. Classification (GTDB taxonomy): domain Bacteria; phylum Bacillota; class Clostridia; order Oscillospirales; family CAG-382; genus Coliplasma. The sequence continues at coordinate 3,196 of CAZJVB010000074.1, read as the reverse complement.
CCTCCCTTCACAGGTAGAATATGCGCTTGCGTTCCGCCATGTTACAGCCGGATGGCCACGCGGACGGAGATTTGTTTAATCAATCCCCTTATAGGCGCAGTATTCCTCCAAGCACATTCCCAGATCGTGCATCTCTGTCGCAGCGACACGACCGACATACCGGAAGTGCCAAGGTTCAAACATGATGCCGGTGATGTCCTGTTTATCTTCCGGATAGCGTAGGATAAATCCAAAGCGATAGCAATTGGCTTCCAGCCACAGAGCGGCTTCCGTGCCGGCGAAGGAAAGGTCCGTGCTCGGGCGGTTGTGCATATCGCAGCACAGACCGCTTTGGTGCTCGCTGGTACCGGGGCGGGTGGAATAGGTCAGAACGAGGGCGATGATCTGTTCCTCCGTGTAGTCCGGGTGCGCAGCGCGTTCCTCGGCACAGTAGTTGCTAAACAGCGTTGCCTGAATCGCGTAGGAACGATACCCGTTGGAAACAAGGACATCGTCAATCCCGTAAACGCGCCCTTCCTCCAAAAAAGCTTCCAGCGCCTTTTCGGCGTATTCCCGCATCTGACAATAATAGGATGGGCGACCGGGCTTCATATCTTTGATATCGATGAGATCACCGGGGACAAAATCGGCGGCAAGCGTGTGCGTCGGGTTAACCAGAAAGACGTATTCCATCGGATCCTCCGGACAGACGTACTGTTCGTAGTAGGACATGTCAATGGAGTAGCACATACCGATTTCCTGCTCATATGCTTTGGTAGAGGCGAGCTGTTCGATTGGTCCGACGGGACCGACAGTCGGCGGATTGCTTTCCGCTTCCGAAGATTCGGCAGATGAATATTCAGATGGGTCGGAAATCGTAATAACAGGCGCGCTTGAAGAGGTAGCGGACGATGTAGGATCAGCGGAGCTTTCGGCGGGAGCAGAAGAGAGGGAGGATTCTTCCGGGAGCTCCGCCGGATTGTCGGTGCTTGCCAGCACAAGAATGGCAATGATCAGGGCGACCGCAGCGATGCAGAGAAGTATGCCGAGCAGAAGATAGGGATTGGGTTTAGAGCTGCTTGTTTTTCTCCTGCGGCTTGTAGTGGTGCTTTTTTTTGTTGCCATGTTCAGTTGCCCTCCTTATTTGTTAGCTGCAAGCAGAAGCTCTTTCGCAGCGGTGCATAGATCTACCTGCCCCATAACACTGCTGCCGGCGACCAGAATATCAGCACCGGCCTCTACACAGGCGCGGGCGTTCCCCTTCCCGATGCCGCCATCAACCTCAAGATCGAAGGTCAGCCCGAGGCTGTTTCTTCTTTCCGCGAGAAGTCGAACCTTCGACAGCATGTTCTCCATAAAGGCCTGACCGCCAAATCCGGGTTCCACCGTCATCACCAGAACCATGTCGCAAAGCGGCAGCAGATCGTACAGGACTTCAGCAGGCGTATGGGGTTTGATGGAGATCGAAGCTTTGACGCCCGCTGCACGGATTTGCTTCAATACGGTATACGGATCTTTGGTGGCTTCGTAGTGAAAAGTCAGGAGATCCGCCCCGGCAGAAACGTAGTCGGTGATGTAACGTTCCGGCCGGTCGATCATCAGATGTACGTCAAAAAAGAGCTCGCTGCATTTTCGCAGGGACCGGATGACCGGTGTGCCGAAGGAAATATTGGGGACAAATAACCCATCCATAACATCAAGATGGATATAGGAGGCGCCGCCTTTGCGGATCTCTTCCAATTGGATGCCGATTTTTGTGAAGTCCGCTGCCAGTAAGGAGGGAGCAAGACGAATTTTTTTGCAAGGATTTGTGTCCATAGGAAATCCTTTCTGATGGATTTTGACATATACTATATTGTGAAAACACGCGACAGATGCGGCGACCGGGATGTCGAAGCCGCGCAGGAATCTACGAAAATGCGCCGGGTTTGTCGCACCGATCATAAATCAAGCGGTTCTTGATAGATATATCATATTCCTATTAGACAGGATTGTCAAGTCAGAAAATGTTGAAAAAGGAAAATTTTTCACCCTCCTCTAATTCGTGGAGTGCCAGCAGAAGGCGTGTCTTGGCGGATTGGTAATCTGCCAGCGCGCCTTCGCCCTCTTCGTATCGGTAGGCACGCATTTCCGCAGCTGCTTGTTCCGCCTGTTCTAAAACCGTATGATTGATGGTAAGCGAAAAATAAGTGTCCATTCGCAGCAGCTCATCGTAAAGCAGAGAGGCGTCATCCTGTTCGGCAATAGCAACCAGATAATCGGTATCGTGACGTATTTTGACGGCGTTGGCGACGGTTAGTCCAATGGAAAGAACCAGTAAAAGCAATGCAAGTATGAAATTTTTCATAAAAGTAATCACACCTTTCAGGAAACGGAAGGGTCAGGATGAGCTGTTTGATGATCCGCCGGAGGCATTTTTTGCCGGCAGGACGCTCATTTTGCCGGTCTGCTCCAAAATGACGCAGTCCACTTCCGCGATGCTTCGGTACCCATTGATTCGGATCTGTGCTTCTACTTCTTCCTGAGAGATACGGGTGCGGGTGAGATTTCGTTGAAGATAATGACCGTTGTGAACCAGTTCGACGGGTTGCCCCTCCAGCATGCGGCGGATCGGTCGAAATTTTCGGCAAAGCAGCGCGAGGATCACCTCGAAGGAGCCGATGACACAGAGAGGCAGGACGCCGTAAAGAAGCGGGATATCCCGGTCTGTAATCGGCAATGCAGCAATTTCGGAAAGCAGGATAGCGGAAATGAATTCGGTCATCTGCAGCTCTCCGATCTGCCGCTTGCCCATCAGTCGGACGATCAGCAGTAAAGATAGGTAGGCGATGATGGTACGCGCAAAGATAGCAGTCATAGAAGTTGCACTCCTTTCTTTATCTCAGTTTCGGCCGGAAAAGAAATGATTATGCATTTTGAATGAAAAAACTATTTCCGGATTGTAAAAATGTGTTGAAAAAAGGGGCTTGACAAGGGGAAGGAAGCGTGCTAAAATATGAAACGTTGCGCGGCAGGACAGAGAGTCCAGAAGCAGCGAGTAACTTATAGGGATACCGTTTTGACAGCAGCAGAAAGTAGAGCACTGCAAAAAAATTATTTTGATTTTTTTGCAAAACCTCTTGACAAGCTGCTTGAAATATGGTAAACTATTCAGGCTTTCTTGCCAAGCCAAGAGAGATAGTAAACGGACATTGAAAATTGAACAACAGAGAAGTAC
>CAZJVB010000073.1:0-5628 GCA_964549435.1 uncultured Ruminococcus sp. | reverse complement strand
CGGCAAAGACCAGGAGGGTAAGACGCGGCGATCAGAAATGCTCTTTTATTGGAGTGTTTCTGGTTGCCGCTATTTTTATTTAGAAAGGAAGATGGAAGATGGCAAATAAAGGTTCTGAAGATCATAATGCTCTCGCAGAGCAAGAATTGAGGGAAATGAAAGCGGAAATAAATCAGCTAAGGTATCAAAATCGCATGCTTAAGTTGAAAAACGGAGTGCAGAAAGAAAATTTAGACATACTGTTTAGGTTCTTCGAGACCGCAACTGAATGGATGTTGCAACCCCGGAAACTCTCTAACGGCCAAACGCGAAAGCTGGTAGACTTGTTTATTCGGGATAACCCGCAATATAATTATCTGCGATATGAAGATTGTTATTGAAGCTGGGTGCAGGGGCGCAGCGCCCTGCCACTTAAAGCCCCCGCGAAAGCGGGGGCGGTACCCAAATGAAATTTGGGTATTAAGTGCAAGACCGACGTACCATCGGACTGCTGAAAATACAGCGATTATACAGGAAGGAGGGCTTGATAATATGGCGGGAATACAATGGTCTGGCGGCAAATGCCACGGCGCAACAGAGGCAAAATCGATCCTATGTCACAACGATCTGAATCAGCGATTGCGGCACAGGCATAGTAACCCCGACATTGATACAAATTTGACCTTGTTGAATTTTTCATACTTTGGTCGTTCTTATTACGAGAAAATCGAGCGCTATGACAGGCAAATCTCCACTGCAAAATGTAAACGATTGTCAACCGGCAAAAACGCCACAGTTACGATGCAGGATCTGTGCATATACTGCCCCAAAGGGATGATGGACGAAAAGTCCGGCAAATATGACTACGGGCAACTCAGGGAATGGTTTCGTGATGTAGGAGATATTTTGGAGCATGAGTACGGCGACGATTTTTTAGATATGGACATACACTTTGATGAAGTACATTGTTATATCGAACCGGGAACAGAGGGTTATATCTGGTCGCGGGTACATGCACACGCCGCGCTTATTCCGGCGGTGCATGAAAAGGTAATGGGCGAAAGCGGGCAGGAACAGGATACGCGGATACTCAATGCAAAGAAATTCTGCTCAAAATCGCGGATTATAAGCCTTAATAATAGAATCCATGAAATGACAATGCAGAAATACCATATGCCCTATATGGATGGAAGCAAAAAGAAAGGCAAGGGAAAGGTCGAGGATAAGAAACGCGAGAGCGCGGAGGCACTTGCGCGAAAGCAGCAGGAAATTGAAGAACGAGAAAAGGAACTTGCCCGCCGGGAGCAGGAGGTACAGGAGTTAATTGTTTTAGGCCGCAGGGCAAAGGCCGCTCAGCTATCTGAACCAATCGAGGATTACCGGCGGAAAACCATCAACAATAGACCTAATCGACGATTGCCCGACATTGATTTTTAATATCACATAATTGATAATTGCCGCCGTGGGGTTTCCACGGCGGCAATTTGTTACAGTGCGCCTTGCGGCGCATGTTTCTAACAGGTGAAAGTTCTGAATCTGCCCGGTACCGCTGAAAATTCGAATGTAGTAGATGGTTTCAGGTTCTAAGCTAGTTATTTCCCGTCCACCACTATAGAAGCATAAAGTATCGACTATGTCTGCGTTTGGGATTTCTGCCTTTTAAGAAAAGCGAATGTCTCTGCCCACAACTGCTTGAAATTTTCACAATATCGTGATAAAATGACGGATAGCTTTAAATCGGGAGGAAATTATGGCTGTTACATATAAGAAACTTTTTCACCTTTTGATTGATCGTGGCATTGCAGCGGCGGAATTAACTGAACAAGCAGGATTTAGTGCCAATATTTTGACCCGGCTTAGAAGAGACCAATATGTTTCATTGGAAAGCATTGAAAAAATATGCTCTGTCCTTAGTTGCGGCGTAGATGATATATTGGAATTTACAAAAAATTGGGAGAACAATGCACAATGAGATATATAGGCTCAAAGGCAAGAATACTTGATTTTATTAGCGATATTGTGAGACAACCTTATGGCTCTGTTGATGGCGCAATGGCATCATGTTGATTACAAAAATTGAAGCATTTAGAAAGCGTATGGAGCCGAGGTTTGCACCTTGGGAAAAGCGACTTGCTGAATAAATAATGCCAGATTCAAAACATTTATTCGGTGTAATAGTCCACCTGCACCTCGTAGTTTGTAGCGGCCCGGTATCTTTATTAGGCATTGGATTTAGGACTGACCAAAAACGAATTCCACTTATACAAATAAGCAATCAATACGAGAAGGAAAGGAATTAGTTATGTTTTTTGAGAGAAGAGAACTTATGTGCGAGAGATACAATGCTGCGCGTGATTTTTTCATATCAAATCCCGGCAGTCTGATTGATCTTGAACATTACGTAACTGATGTTGTCAACGGAGTCATTGTGGACAACTACGAGGAGATTGAACGGGACTATAATGAGGCCACCTATCTAAACCCATTCTGGGCGAACTATCCGCCTGATGACCGTGGACGCGCACCGGTTGGAGATCAAATTCCTTGGATAGAGGTTGGTGAACACGCAGTTGGTCACAAACTCAATCGAATTATTTCTACCGAGTTTGAAATCAGTGAGGTAGGGCTCCCGTCAGGGGCAGATAACAGATTCACCCTTTCTTCTGACGAAATATACAGACTTACAGATAGATTAACAGATAAAGTCTTTTTATTCCTTGATATAAAATCTGTAGGTCCGCGTGACAACTTTGACCATACTGTTATATCGCCATATCAGGTTTCTGGCGACGGAATATGGGATAATCCTCGTAAAAATCTGATTAATTCAACCATGCGAGCAGAAGGCCGTATTGCTTCTCATACATTTTACCCAGCAATTTCTCCAATTTACTCCTTTTCGGATGGTACGGTTGCTCCAACGATTCATCTATTTGTTAAGCCGGTTTATAGAATGGTGAGCATTAGTGCAGATGGTCGTAGCGGTCAGCCTTTGGAAAGCATAAAGAGTATTTGTGTTCCAAATGGCCTGCTCCTAACAATTAGTCCGAATTATCTTGAACAATATCCGGGACTGTTTTTCCCCGGAAAGGATGATAAAAAGAAGGACCCCAAAAAGATACGAGTACGTGTATCCTTTGAGATCCTTAGACGCATAGCCTCTTGGCGAGTTTCGGACTTTGAGGTATAAAATCAGTCCATACCCAGATTATAAATATTTAACTGAACCCCACTATTTTGAAAGTTCTTAACATTTTTCTTAGATAGCTCTACATATTTTTTCTCTTTATCAATACCAAGATAATGCCGATTCTCCATCAACGCAGCAATGGCAGATGTTCCACTTCCCATGAAGCAATCTAACACGACATCCCCCGGTTCCGTGTATAGCTTAATTGCTCGACGCGGAAGCTCTAAGGGAAATTTTGCTTCATGATCATCATTGCGTTGGACGGAGCGGATATTCCAGACAGCTCTACTTCCCCAATCGGTCCACTCGTCCTTGGATAAGCGATGCCGATCTACTTTTGTGATGCCAGGTTTCCAGAATACATACAAATACTCAAATTCATCAACGGCTCTATATGAATTTGTTGTCCAGTTGCTGTTTGCCCATGCTGCATCTTTTACCCAAATACGCCTATCATAGAGATATAGTCCTGCCGCCAATGCCATATCTTCAAGAAATCCACCGACAATCTTAACACGTGTTTGGGTATTATATTTACCACCTCGAATGTTGTTTCCGTGTAGCCGCCGATCAACAGTTTGTTCACTACAACCGAGAATCTTAGCCAGCTGGTGCCTGTTATAATCCGGGTGTTCAGTCTGTGCTTTCCTGACATCTTCCTCTGTAACGTTACATTTTCTCATACTAACGTTATTTGCTTGGATTTTTGGCATATTGTCATCTGGAAAGCAGAGTATATCGCCTATGTTAATTACAAGGAAACCGCCGGGCTTCAAAGCATTGAAATGAAGTTTTATAACCTGTGACAACATTTCTTGCCATTCATCATAACTCTGTCCGGATTCATAGTTTTTGCCGACATGGTAAGGTGGAGACCAAATACTTAACGCTATGGATTCTGGTTCTATTTGATACATCAGTTTTTCGGATTCGCCACAATAAATATTATCAAGCTTTAGGTAATCCATTTATGCCTCCTCCTCACATTTTGGGACAAAATCAACGACATCCTCAATTTTACAATCCAGTGCCTTGCAGACTTTTTCTAAGGTTTCAAGAGAAACAGGTTCATTTCGTCCGAACTTGGCAACAGCATTAGTACTTATATGCGCCTCATTTCGAAGTTGAGTTTTATTCCATTTTTTATCAATTAAAAGTTTCCAAAGCTTTGAGTAATCTACAGCCATTTTGTGTCACCTCCGAATATGTACCACTCAGTGAGGGATGAATACTATCACGATTAATTATAGCTAAAAATCTCTGATAGTCAAGAGAAATTAGAGATATATCAAGAAGAACTTGATAATAACGCATACTTGCGGTTATAATCCTTGTGGTTGCTGCATCTGGTAGTACGGCAGGGAAACAAAGGAGTGCCCCGATGACGGCAGCAGCGCCAGCAAAAAGCTCAGAAATCAAGCCTTTTTCGGCTTTTCCCTGACAAATACTACAGATAGGCAGTGTATCAAATATTGCTGGAACATAGACCCAAGACATGGTTACGGAGTTCTAATATCAAAAACTTGGTATTGGTACGAAACTTGGCTGAAAAATTGCGAATCCAAAGCGCATGAATTAAAAAGTTAGTAAATAATGAATAACCTGAGGCAATCGACCGTAAAAAGATTGAGTGAAACCGGGAGTGCTACCCATCGAGGGACAGCACTCCCTATTCTTCTGCGATTCTGGCGGTATTCTTACGGTGTATGTGTCGGCATTCGGATTGTCAAACATGAGATCATCAACAGCATAACTGGTTTCTGATTCCTTTATCAAGTATGGCAGCCTATTATGTAATTCCAAGTCGTATGTAGCGATATTCATTTTTTCCTTTCTTATGTGTCACGGGCACAACGCCTGTCGTCAGCATCCGGCGGCTCGTATTCCAGAGTGATGGCTTTCTTTGACGGCGACATGAAGAACTGGTCGTCAATCATTCTTCTCAGCTCTGAGCGTATCCAACGCGCGCCGAACGGCTTCTTGTGTGCAATACGCGCAAGTAAGACCGGGATGTTCTGGTCGAGGTCAATCTTTTTGTTGAGGAGACTCTCGAACCGGCGGGTTTCTTGCTGTGTGATGGCGACAAGGTCGCTGACCGACAGCGGCGACATGCAGCAGATGCGGTCTATGCGCCCCGCAAGCTCCGATCGCATACCGTATTCGACGAGGTCTTCCTGTGTGATTTCCGTGTTCGCATAATTGCACTCATGCTTCGGATCTGCGCCGAATCCTATGCTGCCGGTCTGCCGCGATTTATCTTCCAGCAGACGCTGGAACGCGCCAAGAAGCACAATGGAGATTTGTGAGCAATCAATGAACTTCCCGCGCTTATCCTCGTCCTCACCGACGAATACACGCTCATGTTCAAACAGCCGGAGCATCTGACCTTGCATGAGCTGCGAGTAATCAGTGCCGGAGGAGCCACATTGCGGTTCAAGGAGTTTGTCGAACTCATCGAA
>CAZJVB010000072.1:840-6426 GCA_964549435.1 uncultured Ruminococcus sp. | reverse complement strand
GGATTTTAATGAAAAATAGGAGAAACGGAGGAGCAATTATGTCAGAAAAGAAGAAAGCCAGAACTTACGCCACAGAGTACAAGGTGCAAGCCGTCAAGCTTGCTGATGAGATAGGTACCGCTAAGGCTGCAGCAGAGCTGGGCGTGCCTAAGGACACTGTTTACGGTTGGATGAAGGCTGCAAGAGAGGGACGCCTTGATCTTGGGCTCGGCGCACAAACACCAAAAAGTGCCATGAGCATCAGCGGTGAGCTCATGGAAGCCAGAAAGGAGATCAAGCGGCTCGAAAAGGAAAATAAACGATTGCAGGAAGAAAACGAGTTCCTTGCGGAGGCCAGCGCTTTTTTTGCAGCGAGCCGTCGGAAGTAGCAAAAAAATGAGCGCATGAAGTTCATTGCGCTTAAAACGGACGACGGCGTACGCAAAGGTAAAATATCCTTCTATTGCAAGGCTTTGGACGTAACGAGACAAGGATTCTACAAGTATCTCAAAAATCGCGATAAACCTTGGAAATACGAGATGCTGGCAAATGTAATAACAGAGATCCTAGCCGAGGATGAATGCAATGATACCTATGGGCGGAAACGAATGTACGAGGCGATTCTGCTGAAAAAGCCGGATGATGTAGCGATCCCAAGTGAGCGTACCGTTTACAGAGTCATGGAGCAGATGGGTGTAAGCCATGCGCCAAAGCGCAAGCCGAATGGCATCACAAAAGCTGATCGGGAAGCCCGTAAGGCCGACGATCTTCTTCACCGGGATTTCAACGCAGAAGCGCCATTAACAAAATGTGTGACAGACATCACCGAGATTCCGTGTCTTGACGCCAAGCTCTACGTATCGGGCATTTTCGACTGCTTTGATCTCATGATGCTGGGGCTTGTCATGGATACCAACATGAAGGCAGGGCTTTGCGTAGAAACGTTGAAGGAAGCCTGTATCGGGTATCCTGGGTTAAAGGGAGCAATCGTCCACTCAGATCGCGGAAGCCAGTACACGAGCGCAGAATACCGGTCTGCAGCAAGCCGGTACGGAATTGTGCAGAGCATGAATTCTGCTGGCGGAAGATGCCATGATAACGCACGCTGTGAAAGCATGTGGGCGAGGATGAAAGAGGAATTGCTGTACGGACGTTACGAGACAGAGAAAATGCCGGTAGAAGAGGTGAAGAAACTTATATGGCGTTATTACATGAGCTATTGGAACAATCGCCGCATATGCTCCGCAATCGGAGGCATGCCGCCATCTGAGAAACGGCATCAATACTACGCCAGTATCGAAGCAGCAGCATAACAAAAAAATTTGAGGAAAAAGTGTCAACCGATACTGACAAAACCATTGTGCCGCCAGCCAAAGGAGGCAGGATGGAGATTAGTGTGAAAGAAACGAAAATGCTCTGATTTTACCATCAGAGCAACACAAATAGGCCCACAAAGTGAGCCAAAATTTTCACTATTCCCACCTGGTATATGCTGTAGGCGCACCTGCACATCGGCTTGCAAGAGGGTGGATGCAACCGAAGCCGATGCCGGGATGCCTTATAATCAAGTTTATTGTAGCACAGATTTAAGAAAAAGCAAGTTCTGCGGCAGCTTTTTCATTTCTATTTGTGCCGGGTGCCGCCCCGGCATGGTGATTAAAATGATTGAACTGAGAAGTATAACAAGCTATATAAAAAGCATGGTAGACACAATCTCTATTGCGACTGGCATGGAAGTGATCGTAACGGATGCTGATTGTCGTGTTCTGGGCGACAGTGATAGTGACGGCAAAAATATGGAGTATAAAGACCGCCGGGAGGATCTGGAGGTCCTTTCCGATACTTCGATCGTAAGGAAGAGTATTCTTGCTGGAAAAGGCATTTATCTCCCTGATGTCAAGAGAGAAAATCCCGCGTGCGCGACGTGCGTTAATAAGAAGGTATGCAAGATATCTTCGATTATAGCATATCCTTTGTTCGATGAAGAGACCATCATCGGCGGGATCGGCTTATATGCGGTGAACGAGCAGTCAAGAGAGTTTTTAAATTGCCAAAAGGATACCTTTGATTCCTTTGTAAGTAATATTTCTGATTTGATTATCAGCAAGGCCAGAGAGCGGGAGAACAGCCGGGCCTTTCAGAACCTGTCGGAACGTCTTCGTTTGTTGATAGAGTCCATGGATGAATCTATCATAGGTTTTGACGAGGAAAACAATATTTCCGAGGTGAACAGCAGATTTTGCAAGGAGTTTAAGATACCTTTAAAAGAGCGTCAAAATATGGAGTATGTTTTCCGCAAGATCAACAGTGAAGCGCTGAATAGCTTTCTGGAGGAGTGCTTTCAGAATCGAAATCCGGGCAAGAAGGTCATCAATTGCAGGAAAGATGATTATGTGGTGTCCTATAAGCCGGTCCTTAGCGGCGGCAAGTTTTGCGGCGGATTGATGTACTTTAAGAGGAGCAGTGATATTTACAAGGATATCAGGCACATTAAGGACAGCAGTTATTATGAGATCACCTTTGACGATATTCTGGGACACAGCGATGTTATGACTGTGTTGAAACGGCAGGCGATGCATTTTGCGAAAGGGCCGTCGACCATCTTGCTACAGGGAGCCAGCGGTACGGGCAAAGAGATGTTCGCCAGAGCGATTCATAATGAAAGCATGGTGTCAAAAGGCCCTTTTGTTGCCATTAACTGTGCAGCCATACCGGATAATCTGATCGAAAGTGAGCTCTTTGGACATAAAGAGGGAGCGTTCACCGGATCCATGAAGGGCGGAAAGATCGGCAAGTTTGAGATGGCTGATAAAGGAACGCTGTTTCTCGACGAAATTGGAGAAATGCCCCTCCATCTGCAGTCGAAGTTGCTGCGCGCGATTCAGGAAAAGAGGATCCAGCCAGTGGGGTCCAACGCCTACATACCGGTTGATATCAGGATCATTGCGGCAACAAATCAAAACCTCGAGAAGATGATCGATGAGGGAAGCTTCCGAGAGGATTTATATTACCGTCTGAGCGTTATTCCGCTGAGCATACCGGCTTTGGAGGAGCGTAAAGAGGATATTCCGGATCTTTTGCAGTATTTTCTGGAAAAGTATAACTCTATGCTGAACAAAGCGATTATGGGATTTGAACCGGAGGCGGTGGATATCCTGTGCGCCTACGACTGGCCGGGTAATATAAGGGAGCTTCAAAACGTTGTGGAATACGCTGCCAACGATTGTCTTGCGGATTACATCGGAAGCGAAAACCTGCCGCGGAAGAACAGATTAGGTCCGATGATAGAAAACGATCTTGAAATCAAGACTATGGAAGAGATTGAGGAAATGTACATCAGGGAAGCTCTTAAACAGTACGGGAAAACCTCCGCAGGAAAAACCAAAGCAGCCAAGGCTTTGGGAATTGCGAGATCCACGTTTTACCGAAAGCTTTCCAAGCTGCGAATTGAATAGAGCGTTAAGCAAGCCCGCTGCAGGAAGTTCCTGCGGCGGGCTTGTGTCGTTTTACAGAGGCAGTACTGTACCGACATTGTTTTCTATGGCTTTCTCAAAGGCTTCATTTGCGACGATAATATCCTGAATACCCATACCCACAGAAGCGGCAAGAATGATTTCATCATCATTTTTTCTGCCGATGCTCTTTCCCGTGATGATGTCGCCGATTTCTGATGTAACGCAGTCTTCCGTAAGCGGCTCGAACAGTTTTCCTGTCAGTTCGGCGTGATGCTGCGCGTCGGCGTTGTATCTATCTACCAGACATTCCGTAAAGTCGGCGACGAATTTGTCAAACGTCTTGGCATAAGAACGGGTAATATCTCCCTCCAGGATCAGCAAAGTGGCTCCTTTGTCGAAGCGGATGGTTTCATATAAAGATTCCTCCGCAGAGGCGGCTGCCAGAATGATGTCGGATCCCCTGCAGGCTTTTTCAATGGAATCATATTTAACGTACTTTATTTCGGGATGGTTTTTTTTTGCTTTTTCAATAAAGCGATCCTGCGCGGCTGGAACGATGTCCACCACTCTGATTTCCTCCAGGGAGGGCACGCCGTGGGCGATCATGGTGAATGCCGCGTATCCCTGCACACCTGCGCCTACGACGGTGAGAACCTTTGATGTTTTCTTGGCGCAGTATTTAGCCATGACGCCCATGACCGCGCCGGTTCTTGCGGACGTAATCTGTGTTCCTCCCATCACGGAGTAAGGTTTTCCTGTCTCGGGATCGTTTAAGATCACGGTGCCGATGGTGGTCGGCAGGCTGTGTTTTTTCGGGTTTTCAGCGTAGACGCTCACGACTTTGACACCGGCGATTTCCTTTTTTATCAGGTAAGAAGGCATGGAGTTGATGTGGCCCTCATGAAATGGGTGAATCGGCAGGCTTAGCTTAACCGGGTTTATGGCATTTCCGAGAGAATACTCGCTGAAGGATTCCTCTACCAGATCGAAAACCTTTTCGCTGGAAATCAATGCCTCAACCTGAGCATCTGATAAGTAGAGCAGTTCGTTCTTTTGCATGTTCATGTTTCTTTTCTCCTTGTTTTTTGTCGATGTTAACAATGGAGTGCAGCTTGCGTGTTTTGTAATTATCTAATGCAAATAGTGTGCCAAGTAATTTGGACGCGCGAAAGGCATTTGGCGCTGTTTTTACCCTTGATTTGACGCCATATTAATGTAGAAAGATCTTTTTAAGTGAGAAAGTCACGGGTTTGATGTGAGAAAATTTGTACGAAAATGGGACAGGTATTAACAAAAAAATCTCAAAATAGGACACGGAGGAGAAGAAAAAATCCTATTTTAGGACATAACGGTCCTATTTTGATAGCTTTTTGAGCAAGAAAAAAAGTGAAGCATAACGAAAAATGTTGAAATTTAAACGATTCTGCCTGTTGGCACATTCTTTGCGATTTACTGTAGCAGCAAAGGAAGTGCAGCCTGCGAACTTTTAAAATTAAATCGTTATATTCAAATCGTCACATAAGGGAGACAAAAATGGAAAGGGAAAAGAAAAGCATTAAATTTAAGATGCCCGACACAGCGGCATTCTTTATGATCATGATCCTTTTTACCACGATTCTTACTCTGCTGATTCCGTCTGGAACCTTTGACAGGGTTTTAGATGAGGATACTGGAAGAACTCTGGTTGTGGACGGGACCTTTCAATATGTTGATGCGGACCATATTACCATAGCCCAGGTGCTGACCTCCGTGTTTCGGGGATTGATCGACGGCGCTGATATTGTTGCATTTATTTTCGTAGTTGGCGGATGCTTCGGTATTGTTACAGCAACTGGCGCCTTTGAATCCGGACTGAATACGCTGATCAGAAGATTTCGGGGAAAAGAAGGCTATATGATTGCCGGTATTATGATTGCCCTCGCTGTCTGCGGCGGAACTTTTGGAATGGGAGAGGAAGCGCTTCCGTTTGTAGCAATTCTGGTAGCCGCATCGAGAAAGATGAAAATGGGCCGTGTTACAGGTGTCGCGATCGTTATTGTGGGCATTTACAGTGGATATACAGCTGGCCCGCTGAATCCATTCAATACAGGCATCGGACAGGGCATCGCGGAGCTGCCGACTTTTTCCGGAATCGGACTCAGGCTTGTGCTCA
>CAZJVB010000072.1:0-830 GCA_964549435.1 uncultured Ruminococcus sp. | reverse complement strand
TGTGTGTTATGGAAAGAAAATCCAGAAAGGTGAGCTGCAGTATCTGACGCTGAATGACGGAGCGCTTGATGAAGACGAGATACATTCTGAGATAAAGGTGCTTAATAGTCGCCAGAAGGTTGTATTGTCGATTTTGCTGGTCTGCATCATAGTAATGATTTTCTGTGTGCTTAAGTTTGGATGGTACTTTGAGGAAATCTCAATGCTCTTTGTTGCCATGGGACTGCTGACAGGGTTATTCTACTTCAGAAGTCTCAATGAAACCGGCAACGCCTTTGTCAAAGGGGCCTGTGATATGTGTACTGCTGTGATTTACTTCGCTTTTGCCAGAGCGATCCTGGTGATCATGCAGGACGGTGAGATCATGGATACTGTGGTATACGCCATGTCAATTCCGCTTTCTCATTTGAACGGCGTATTTTCAGCGTGGGGAATTTTCTTCTCACAGGGAATTGTGAATTTTTTTATTCCTTCTTCGTCTGGTCAGGCCGCAGCCGTAATGCCGATTCTGACGCCGCTTGCGGATTTGATTGGAGTCACCAGACAGACGGCGGTAATGGCATATCAATGCGGCGACGGATTCTGGAACATGATCACTCCGACCCAGATGGTGGTTCTGGCCGCATGCGGTTTGGGAGGCATATCCTTCACAGATTGGTTTAAGTATTCATGGAGACTTGTTGTGAAATGGTGTATCTGGACCTTGATCGTGCTGGCTGTGGCAGTCGTTACAAATTACGGACCGTTCTGATATACAGATTGGAAATAAGGGGACGCCGCTACCGTCAGCGATGTCTTGTTGGCTGAGACCTAGGCTTGCAAGCCGCAGG
>CAZJVB010000071.1:2815-6779 GCA_964549435.1 uncultured Ruminococcus sp. | reverse complement strand
GCTGTGTATGTGGCGGTAAACATGATGGTAACGGAAAGCAGAAGCAATATCCCCATGCTGAAGGTGCTTGGCTACCGTGATGGGCAAATCAATAAAATTGTTTTGAACGCGCACCATATTCTGCTGCCGATTGGGATTTTGCTTGCCGTTCCCGCCACATTTGCGGCAAGCAACGGCTTCTTCCGCATGATGGTGGACTACGGCATGATGCTGATGGACGCCTATATATCGCCGCGCAGCTATGCTATTTCCTTCGGGCTGACGGCGCTGTGCTATGTCGGCTCCCTGTTTTTGCTGCGCCGCAAGGTAAAGCGTGTGGATATGATCGAGAGCCTGAAGGATAACAGAGAGTAAGGTCCCTTAGAAATATTCACTGAGCTGCACCTGACGGTTGAATGCTTTGATCGCATCTACACGGCGGTGCAGCTCGGCAGCCGTATGAATATAGTCGTTATGCTCATGCAGCGCCATCTGCATGGCAACGGACAGGGAGAGAAAATATCTGCGGGAGCTGCTGCTCTTCCTGACCAAATGGTTTAAGTTATCGTATTTCAAAACACTCACCTCTCGGTTTAGTGTTTCAATTCGGGCGAAAACTATGCAGAATCGGATTTTGAAAAAAATATTATCACAGTTGCTATGGCAACTGAAAAAGCTATTAACTTATGGCATAATGATACACGCATAGTGATGCGCTTTTTTTTGCGCCAATAGTTAGTCGACGCTAACAGATGCGCGTTTTATTGCACCAAAAATATTTTTTCGACGAAAGGAAGAAAAAGAACAAATGCAAACATTCAGAAAAACAGGAACAATGCGTAAAAGCTTGTCGCTTCTGTTGGCTGTTATGATGGCTTTTTCGGTTCTTTCAACGACTGCCTTGGCAGCCGAAGAAATTGTACCGAGCGTCGGAACTGCCAACGAAGAGCGTTTAAGCGATTACAACTTTGCCCCCGGAACATACACTGTAACCGCAAATTTGGTGGTTCCGGGAGCGTACAACACAGTACTCAAAGATGTTGACGCCTATGCTACGAACGGAGATAATCCCCAAGGAAATCAGGATGAGAATTTCGCGGATGTGAGTGGAGTGACGCGCGCGACCGCGCCGACAATGGGCGTAGAAAATAACGCAACACTGACCGTTGCCGAAGATGGTTCAATGAGCGTCAAAGTGCCTCTGCCAAATCCTGTATTTACGATTCAAGCAATTGGCGGATGCAGCAATGCGGAGGTCTCTGCTTCCGAAACGATAAGTGGTTCCTACGGTCTTAAAACAAGCAGAATATCTTATATCACGGTTGAACTCGGCGATGCGGCGCTTTACAATTGGACAGAAAAAGTAAAGAATTTAGAAAAATTGGATGATACGCTGTCGATCAATGAGGTCAATTTGTGGGGAGCGATTTACACTTTCACCGAGTGTTCCGAGCATCCTACGATTTTGTTCCAAGATTGGTCTGTTCCACTGGAACTCAGATTGGATCTTACGAAAGTGCCTGAAAAATCAAAGGCAGATTGGATATCCAAAACTATGACTGACGATTCAACAGGAATCACCGTTTTGGCAGAGTCCGCAGAAGATGACGGCTTGTTTTCCGGAACTGCAGCTACCGCAGAAAAAATGCTTCTGAAAACTGCAAAGCTCTCGACTGACGGTACCGTTTACGACAGTGCTTACGCTATTGCGCCGTATTTCTATAATCAGGTTACTCCTACATTCGGCGTTTCCATGGCGTGGAACAGTTGGACGAAAGGAAACGGAAAAATAACGGTAACCATGCCGGTGCATTCCGACAGCAGTACACTTGCTTTGGTTATGAATTACGGCGACAGCGCCAATGCTACACCGATCGAAGCTACGATTGCTAACGGAATAGCAACCTTTGAGCTTTTCCCGTCCTCTATGGAAAAGGAAGATGCAAAAGCACTGTTCTCCGCATTGTATAGAGAGGCCATGCGAGCTGAAAATCCGGAAAAATATGCGCCCTCCTTTGCAGCGCCGAATGCCTACATTGCAGAGATTGAGGATCGGGTTGTTCTGCCGCAGCTTGCCGGTGATTTGACATACAACGGCACTGAGCAAACTGTTGTCAGCGATACCGCCCTGTACACCGTTACAGCAGGCAATGCCGGTGCTGTCAATGCAGGTACTTATAAGGTAACTTTAACGCTGACACAGGCAGCAATCGATGCCGGATATAAGTGGAGAGATCATGATGGAAACGAGCTGGAAGTGGAATGGTCGATCCGCAAAAAAGCTTTGGACGCTCGTTACGACAGTACAAAGATCGGTCCGGGTAAAACCGGAAGCTACAATGTGTACTTGGATCAGGTAAACGAGCTTTCTCTGCAGGTTACGGGCTTTGTAAACGGGGAAACAGCCGCAACAGCCGCAGGTTATCAGGCTCCTTCTCTTCAAATACCTGCACAGCTGAAAACAGGCGATGCTTTTAACGTAGTCATTGTTGAGGGAAAAGCGGACAATTACTATTTTGATTATCCTTCTACACAGTTTTATGTTTATGACCCCTGTTTGGAAGATCCTAACCCCTTAGATCTGACATACAACGGTCAGGAACAGTACGGCGTCGAGTGGAAAGACGAATATTCCGGCTGGAGCACATCGCACGACTCTATTATCCAGACCGATGCGGGAAGTTACACCTCTGAAATCGGAATTGCTGTTGATTCATACAAGATATGGGCAGATAACACCGAAGAAGATAAGCTTGTTGAGTGGTCAATTAAGCCGGCAGTGCTGACCGTTACCTATACGAGTGAAGTCGTGAGTGTCGGCTGTAAGCCTCAGCTCAAACTTGAAGTAACCGGATTTGTAAACGGCGAAACTGCTGAAACAGCAAAAGATTATGTTGCTCCCGTTATTACAGCACCGGATACACTGAAAAACGGGGAAAGTTATACATTAACACCATCCGGCGGTTCTGCAAAGAACTATACCTTTGTATATGTTCCCGGCGTACTTCAAATGGATGCCACGAAGGTAGATAAACCTGTTTCCGCAAACGATCTTGTGTATAACGGAACGATACAAACAGGTGTTGCCGAAGGCGAGGCTTATACAATTTCAGGTACGGCAACTGCTGTCGATGCAGGCAGCTATACTGTTATCGCGACTCTGAAAGAAGGCTATCAGTGGTCGGATGGCACAAAAGAGCCTGTCACCATTTCATGGACGATTGAAAAGGCCGAACTTACGGCAAAATATGCGGACGAGACAATCGCTTATAACGGTACTCCTGCAGGCAAGGTGGAAGTGACCGGCTTTGTGAATGGTGAAACAGCCGCAACAGCTACAGGCTATCAAGCACCTACCGTTGAAATCGGAAAAATCGAAGCGGGAAAGACTTATCAGCTTACTCCAAGTAAAGGCGCTGCTGATAACTACACCTTCAAATATGTATCAGGCACGCTTTCGGTGGAGGATGCACCGCCCGTAGAACTACAGCCCGGTACTTACCGTGTGACAGCAAACCTGTATGTTCCCGCTGAACTGAATAAGGTTCTCGGCGTTAACGCATACCTTACCAATCCGAATAACCCGCTGGGTATCGGCGGATATAACGGCGTGCCTACAACACCGGTTGCCGACAATGCGACAATGGTTATCGCTACTGACGGTACAAGAACAATCATTCTTGATGTAGTAAACCCTGTCTTTACACTCCAGCAGATCAAAGACGGTGCGAATGTGAAAATAGCTGCCACAGTGCGAGATAACGAAGTATATGCCGGCAATAACGGCATATCCCGTACCGGAAGAATCACTAAGTTGTATATTACGCTGAGTGATAACAGCGGTGAATATCAGTTTGCAGACTGTGTGGAATTCCCCACGCTTCTTGAAGAAGATTGGAATGTTCCGCTTCGTTTGAATGTAGACTTCGCAAGCGCAGTAATGATTTCTGACAGCACAGAGGTTGATTTGCCCAAAGAGCCTGCA
>CAZJVB010000071.1:0-2715 GCA_964549435.1 uncultured Ruminococcus sp. | reverse complement strand
ATCAGAATACCCCGAACAACCCCGGAAATTCGGGCACTGACAATACAAACAACACCGATAAGACGCAAACGATTACCGTAAACCACCTGAAAGCGGGTACTTACACGGTAAGCTGCAATATATGGTTTGAAAAAGCAGACAGCGGTCTTCCTATGAATCCTCATATCACCAGCGGAATTTTCCCACCCAAAGATCCTGTGGAAAATAATGCTACGATGGTAGTGGATGAAAACGGCAGAGTGCGTGTTACCATACCGATTGCAATTCAGTCTAAGGTTATGAATATCGAAAAGATCACGGGACTGAATATCGTAGACTATCAGAAGAATGCCGACGGATATTACACAAGCATCACGGTAGATCTCGGTATTCTTGAAAATCCCGGCAATGCCGTTACAAAGAATTGTCAGATCGATTTGAAGATGGGCGATCTCGCCATGTCGATTTCCGGCTTTGAACGGGATCAGTCCTGGCCGGCAAGCTTTAAGCTTGATTTGACCGGAATTCCCACTGTACAGGTAACGAAGACTGTTAGCACAAACAGTCCCCAAACAGGAGATAGCGCGAATATTGCAATTTGGTTTGTACTTGCGCTTGTCTCACTTGGAGGAATCACTTACTGCACTGTGAGACGTAAGAAATACACTGTATAAAAAAGTGTCCCCGGCTGCATCGGCTGTTTGCATCGGCTATGAGCCGGGGAGCTTTTATTAAGGAGACACAGATAAAACAGATGAAGAAAATAAAACTATTTTCATTGATCATATCACTTGTTATGCTGTTGGGCGTTTTTTCGGGATGCTCAGGTTCTGACAGCAATCCAAAGGATACCTCGGACACATCCACGCTCGGAAGCGAAAGCACAGACTCAAACAGTGAAAACAGCAACACAGAGCGCAAGCTGATGGGCAGCGCAGATGCGACAGATGTCCATGTCGGACTAATCATGGGTCCGCCTTCTATGGGACTTGGCTGGATGATGAATCAGGCGGAACAAGGCAATACATACAACAATTACACATTTGAGCTTGGCGGCATTGATTATACAGGTCTTGCGGCAAAGCTGAATCAGGGCGATTACGACATCATAGCCTGCCCGTCCAATGTATGCGCTATTCTCTACAATAACAAGGATATGCGCGAGGAGGTAGAAGTCATCAGTATCAACAACATGGGGCTTCTCTATGTCTTGACGACCGATCCCGGCGTAAAATCTATGAGCGATCTGAAAGGCAGAACTGTTTATTCCATCGGCGAGGGCGGTCCTCCGGAATATACCTTCGGTTACCTTCTGGAACAGAGTGGTCTGTCAAAAGATGTGAATTTCTCATTCCGAGCAACACCGTTTGAAGTGCTTAATCTTTTGCAGGATGAGAAAAATTCCATTGCACTGCTTCCTCAACCGTTTGTTGAAGTCGCTAAGCTTCTGGTTGATGACTTGCGAGTAGCTATTGATGTAACAGAGGCTTGGGATGCGCTGAATCTTGAAAGCGGCGCTGAGGCGGTTACAACGGTGTCTATTGTTCGTAAATCATTTTTACAGGAGCATGAGCAGGCAGTTGTAGAGTATCTGAAGCTTGCAAAACAGTCTACCGATTACACTTTGGAGCATGTGGAAGAAGCCGCCAAATGGACGGAAACCTATGAGACATTTTTGAATCCTGAAATAGCGGTGGACGCCATTCCGAACTGCAGCATTTGCACAATCACAGGTGAAGAAATGAAGGAAAAGCTGTCCGGCTTCCTTCAAATCATGTACGATACAAATCCGGATGCAGTGGGCGGCGCTATGCCGAAGGATGATTTTTATTATATGCCTTTTGAGGAATAATCCATGAATGAGAGCAGAAAAAAGACAAAAAGAAATCCGCTGAAAACCGCCGGTATTATTCTGTTCTGGCTTGTAGCATGGGAAATTGCCGATCATCTGGTCAATAACCGCATCATTCTTACAGGTCCGATCAGTATCGTCACAGCACTTTTTCGCCGGATGGGAGAGAGTGATTTTCTCGACATCTGCGCTGCTTCCTTTCTTCGCATTGCAATCGGTTTTCTGCTATCCTTTGCGGCGGGATTCCTCCTCGCGCTGTTGTGCAACAAATTTCATCTGCTCAGAGATTTTCTGGAGCCGATATTTGTTACTTTGAAGACGGTTCCGATGGTGTCGTTTGTTATCATGCTTCTCATCTGGGTTGGTAATCAGGCACTTACGATTTACCTGTCGTTTCTGATTGTGTTGCCTCTGATTTACACCAATACGCTTGCGGGCTTTGAGCATGTGGATCAGAATATGTTGGAAATGGCGAGGGTATTCAAGCTGTCCCCGTGGAAAAAGTTTTGGTATATCTATCGCCCTGCTTTTATGCCGTTCCTGATCAGCGGATGCAAAATATCGCTCGGCATGAGCTGGAAATCCGGCGTTATGGCGGAGGTTCTCGCAACACCGAAGCCTTCCATCGGGCGAGAAATGTATGCGGCAAAATCCTATCTGCAAACGGCGAATCTGTTTGCATGGACGATCGTGGTTATTGTGCTGAGCATCGTGTTTGAAAAGGTATTTATGCTGATATTGAAAGCATTAAACCGCCCTATGGGCAAGTGGATCGGGAAGGAGGATTAGGCTATGGGGATTTCTGTTTCAAAGCTACAAAAAACGTTCGGTGAGCATAAAGTGCTGTGCGATTTGAATATGGAGCTTGAAGACGACGGTATCTA
>CAZJVB010000070.1:0-6933 GCA_964549435.1 uncultured Ruminococcus sp. | reverse complement strand
AGCCAAATGCGTGGGCGGTATCCGCGCAGATTGCCACACGGCCGATAGCCCTCTGAATATCGTTAGAAGCGTGGAACAGTGCTTTCTTCTTCTCCACAATCTCAAAAAGCCTGTCATAGTCACAGGGGATGCCGCCCAGGTCAATCGGAATGATAGCCTTCGTATTCTCTGTGATAGCCGCTTCCACCGCATCGTAATCAATCAGATAGGAATCCGGCTGGCAATCGACTAAAACAATCTTTGCACCCACATGAGCAATTACAGATGCGGATGCCGTGTATGTATAAGCGCAGGTAATCACCTCATCGGTGGAGCTGCCACCCGCCATAGAGCCGATACCAAGTAGACGCAGAACCGTCTCCGCACAGGCGGTCTGGCTGTTCAGGCACGCTGCCTTTTCCACACCGATCCATGAGGCAATCTTAGATTCAAGTGCTTTTGTCCTCGGTCCGGTCGTGATCCAGCCGGAGCAGATCGCCTTGGACGCCTCCGCCGCTTCTGCTTCTCCCACATCCGGCGGGCTGAAAGCAATGTTGCGCTTCGTCAATTTACTATTCTTACTGTCATCCATAAAATATTTTCTCCCCTGCTAGTTTTGCTTCCATCTATCTTTATTTTCAGTGAACTTGCAGTCTTCATGCCTTCACGCCTTTGATATGAGTATATGTGCGTATTATGTTTGTATTATATGCTTATCATACTCTTAATATGTTGACATTGCCTACATCAAATGATATAATCTCACATTCAACCGGACTGGCTGCTTGTCTATCGGATTGAAAATGAAGAACTTCTGCTATTTCTTTTCCGAACAGGTACTCACTCTGATTTACTCACCTGACTCTCGAGAGAGGTCATAACGGTCTCTCTTTTTAGTCGCTATTATCTCAATGGCAAGGGTGTATTTACATTAGGAACAAAACTTTATCCAAAACCTTCATTTCCCGCTTTTCCACCCATTTTCTCTCCTAGAACATATGTTTCTGCTGTCACTTTATCCGTTGCTTTTTCAGGCTTCATCTCATACCTGGCATCCGCTGATGCAGCATTTTCTTCATCCGCCTCGTCCGGACTCCGATATGTGGGAATTGCCGCCTTTAATGCAGCCCGGACAATCTCATCATCATCTGTATCACAGGCAGCCCGCAAATCCTCCAGCTTACAATCAATCTCATCTCTGCTGAACGGTTTATCACGCTCGATGAAAATCAGACTGTTTTCTGTTTTATTGAGATTCTCTGTCTTGACCAGCAGCTCCTCATACAGCTTCTCGCCCGGTCTTAAACCGATTTCCACAATCTCAATTCCTTGGATCCCGGAAAGACGGATCATACTCTCCGCCAAATCGAGAATCTTCACAGGCTGCCCCATGTCAAGAACAAACAACTCACCGTTTTCCGCCATTGCCCCCGATTCCAGCACCAGCCAGGATGCCTCTGTGATCGTCATAAAGTAGCGCGTAATCCGCTTATCTGTGATCGTCACAGGACCGCCGCTTGCAATCTGTTTCTTGAACAGGGGAATCACCGAACCTGCCGATCCAAGCACATTCCCGAATCTTGTGGTGCTGTATTTCACATGGCCATAAGTACTTGCGCTCCGAACGATCATCTCACACATCCGTTTTGTCGCACCCATGACACTGGTGGAATTCACCGCCTTATCTGTGGAGACCATTATGAAACGCTCTGCTGCGTATTCCTCGCACAATTCCACGAGATTTTTTGTGCCAAATACGTTGTTTTCCACAGCTTCGATGCAATTGTGTTCCATCAGTGGAACATGCTTATGTGCCGCTGCGTGGAGCACAATCTGTGGATGGTAAGTATCAAAAATCCTTGCCGTTCCCGCCTTGTTCGTAATAGAAACTATTTCAATTCGGACATCTAATGTGTCCTTATAGATAATCTTCAATTCCTGCTGGATATCATAAGCACCATTTTCACAGATATCTAAAATAATGATCTGCTTTGGCTTCATTTTTGCAATCTGTCTGCACAATTCTGACCCAATCGAACCGCCTCCGCCGGTAATGAGAATCACCTTGTCCCGGTAATAAGCACTTACCATTTCGTTTCCTATACCAACTGGTTTTCGAAACAGAAGGTCTTCGATATCAAACTCTCTCAGGTACCGTTTACCGTTTCCTGACTGAATGATCGGATAGTCATACACCTTGGTCTTATATCCGGCATTTGAATAATATTCGTGCAGCCGTTTCTTGTTTTCGTCCGAAAGAGTGGGAATTGCAAAAACAATTTCCTGGATTTCGTAATCCTTCAGGTGTTCTAAGGTTCCCTCATTCTCCATGAGAACCGGGATGTCATGAATGCTTCTGCCCGTTTTCTCCCGATTGATGTCGATAAAGCAACACGGTACATAAGCAGCAGCTGCATTATTCAACAGTTCCTCTGCTAAACTCACGCCCACACGCCCGGCGCCTATAATTGCGATTTTAATTTTCTTGTGCTCACTGTCTTTTTCGGACTGCACTTTCTCACCGGAAAAAAAGCGAAGCAGGAAACTAAGCACTTTCCCTTGCACTGTCAGATTATTTCCGCATTTATAAGCATAACGGTAAACCATACGGATTGCCAAAGCGCCTAGCAGGTTCAAGCAGGAAATGGAAAGAAGTCTCACAAATGTGATATGCTCCATCGGCAATAAAATTTCAAATGCCAGATTGAAAAGGAATGCGATTCCATCAACAAGGAGCAGCCTTATGTAGCATTGGATGCCGCCATACCGCCATATCTGATGGTAGATGTCACCCACAAATCTCGCAGAAAATATACACAAAAAAGACAGAAAAACCTGCTCCAGAATACCCAATGCTGACAAGGTGTTATCACCTTGATAGAAAAGCAAAAGGAGAATATCTACAACCAAAAAAATCAACGCATCATAAGCGAACAACGACCACCGTATATTTATTTTTTTCATTGCAAGTACCTCTCATAGATTCTTTTTCCCTCATACGCGGCAAAAACCACAGACTTCACCCTCTTATTGTCTATTCTTCGTCTCCGTAATTACCATAATACTTACCATAGTATCTGCCGTAGTAGCTCTTTCCGGTCAGATTGACTTTATTCAGTACACAGCCGAGAATCCGGCATCCGGTCTTATCCAGCTGCTCTTTGACACGCTTGGCAAAGCCATATCTGATTTTTCCGGCTTCAATCACAAGAATGATTCCATCGCACTTTTTTGACACAATCGCAGTATCAATCACCTGTCCGATTGGCGGCGTATCAATCACAATAATGTCAAAGGTTTCCCGTGCGGTTTCGACCATTTTCCGGAACCGTGCATTTCCCAATAACTCTGAAGGATTCGGTGGAACCGGTCCGGCAAACATCATGCAGAAATTGGTTTCGTCCGTAACACACAGTGTATCTTCGAAAGGAGCACGACCGGCCAGATAGTTGGTAAGTCCGAGCTTTATTTTGCCGCTTTTACGCTTGCCGCGCATAACCGACTTCCGAAGATCCGCGTCAATCAGCAGGGTTTTCTTCCCGTTTTGGGCAAAGCTTCTCGCCAATTCAAAGCTCGTGGAACTCTTGCCTTCATTCGGTATACAACTGGTAACGCACACTACCTTAATATCATCACCCGCAAGCTCAATGTTGGTACGCAGCGTCTTGTAGGCTTCTTTGGTTTGAAAATCCATTTTTTCCTTTTTCAGTTCGATTTCCTGCATGTTCAGTTCCCCTTTCCGGCTTTATGTCCTTTTTTGTTTTGTGCGCTGCTGTCCGGAATCAGGGCAAGCGTACTTAATTCAAGATATTTCTCGATGTCCTCCGCCGTCTTAATCGTGTCATCCGCCAGGAAACGGATCACTACAATGCCTGCGCTCACAACTGCTCCAATCAATGCTCCCAAAACTGTCCATGATAATCTGGAAGGCTCAGTCGGCTCAAGCTCCAGATTAGCGTTTTCCGCTACATTGACCGTCTGAGCGTCCGTTACCTCCTGAATATGCACGACAGCCGCCTCACGAATGGCATCTGCGAGCGTCTGAGCCATATATGGATCTTCATCCTTTACGGTAATTTCAATAATATGGGTATCTGTCTCGTTTTTTACTGTTACCCGGTCGGCAAAATTTTCGTACTTTTCCTCTATGCCGTACTCCGACATAACCTGTTCCAGTACATACCGTCCTGTGACCAGCTTTTCGTAGTCCTTCGCCAGCTGGGAGGCCAGCTGGGAATCGCTGTATGTCAGTACACCGCTGTTCTGTTTGCCCATGATATAAATGCTTGTGGTAGATTCATACTTTGGCGTTATCACGAAAGTGCTTAAAACAAATCCTGCTGCTCCGAGTATAAGCGTACTTATGATAATCAGCCACAGATTACTAAACAAGGCTTTCCCTAAATCCCATAAATTCACTACAATACCATCGTTTCTGTTACTATTCTCCTGCATTACCGTTTCCCTCCAGCAGCCTATCCCATGCGTTTTCGTACAGAATTTCTTTCGCATAGGAAATGCCGCATTTTTTGCATATGATATTTGCGCAAGCCTGTATCTGCGGCATTCTGTTTCCGCTATCATGGGAATCGGTCGCCACGTAATCCACGAGCCGCCTTTTTAGGATCTGCATTACAAATTCCCTGCTTTTTCTTCCCATTTTTCCCATAACGGAAACGGCGTTTATCTGAATCTCCACACCCAAGTCGTGAAGTTCCTCCGCATACTCCGTTTTCTGCAGCATACATGCATACCGCTCTATGTGCGCCAAAATCGGGCTATATCCCATACCCATAACATAATCCAACCCGTTTCGGATATAAGTATATTCATCTCCCGGCAGAAATTCCACTAATATGTAACGTGTGCCGTTCATGGTCAAAATCTGGCCTTTCTCCAGTCTTTCCTCCAGCTCACTGAAAAATAGAATCTCATTACCGGAATACAGCCGTATGGGGATATGTTCCCTCTTTGCGGCTTCCCTTACCTCGTCAAGCCGTTTCATGACGGTTGCCGCGCTTGCATTATGCCGTCCCGCCTTATAATGCGGGGTGGTTATGATATGCGTAATACCCTGTTCCCACGCAATCCTAAGCATTTTCAAGGTTTCTTCCATGTCGGGCGAGCCATCGTCCAGCCCGGGAAGTATGTGACAGTGTATATCCACAATCCGTTCCGGCAGCTTTGGTTTTTCCCACATATGACGCATTATCTCCATTTCCGCAGTCGCCTGCACAGTTTTGCGTTTGATGCAAATATTCGTTGTAAGAAGTAAAATAGTTCGCAGATTGCTTTATTCTGCGAACTTAATTTCATTATTTTCGCAGATTGCTTTATTCTACGAATTTAATTATATGATAATCACCTGCATATTTTCACAAATTTCCCTCACAAGCAACTATACTGAAATCATTATAGTAGTGTGACAAGGCTGTGTCAAGGCATTTTTTCAATCGAATCGTAAGATTTTTGTCAGGGCTTTTGTCAAAAATCCATTATTTCAGCAGCAAAAAAAATTTATTCTGGGTCAAAAAGTGGGTATTTTTGAACTGGAGAAAGGAGCAAAAATATGGCAAGACGAGGAGAAAATATAAGGAAGCGCACGGATGGAAGATTGGAGGGGCGATATACCGTTAAGATGCCGGACGGACAGCATAAGTCGCGGTCTGTCTATGCCGCGACTTATGGCGAAGCAAGGGATAAGCTTATTCAGGCAAAGTCCGAGGCACAAAATGGGATTCAAATAAGAAACGGCGAACCCGCGAAGATGGAAATCACAGTCGGACAGACTGCCGAAAATTGGCTGGAACAGGTGCTTACAACCAGAAAATATGCTACATATGTCAAATACCGCTCTGTTTACACAAACTATCTGCAAAGCAAAATAGCGGATAAGTCGTGGCAGGAGCTAAATATGAAAAAGCCGGATCAGCTATTGTTTGATGGAGAAAATACGGTTTCGGACAATACAAAGATCACCGTGTACTCTGTATTCGGCCAGCTTGTGAAATATGCAGCGGAAAAATATTATCTGCCCGTAGCCCCATTAGAAAAGCCTTGTATCAAAAGAAAGAAAACTGAAATTGACGTTTTTAATTTTGACGAGCAGGCTAAACTGATTAAGTTTTTGTGGATTGAAATGGATATTTTTAAGCTGGGTATTCTGCTGTGCCTTCATACCGGTTTAAGGCTGGGCGAGCTTTGCGCCTTGAAATGGTCGGATTTTGATTTTAAAAGAAAAATTCTTCATGTGAACCGCACAGTTCAGAGGATTACTTTAATCGGCGGTGAACATAAGACAGGGCTGTATGAGTGCGAACCCAAAAGCAGCAGCTCCAGGCGGGAAATCCCTCTGCCGGACATCCTTGCAGAAAAGCTGACAGCTTATCAGAAAAATCAGCCATATATCTTTTACGGTGATAAGCCTATGGAGCCGCGCACTTACCAGAAAAAATTAAAATCTTATTTGGAAACATGTGAAATCCCAAACAGAAACTTCCATGTACTCCGCCATACCTTTGCCACAAACTGTGTTGCAAACGGGATGGACGTAAAGTGTCTGAGTGAGATTATGGGGCATTCTGAGGTGCAGATTACATTAAACCGGTATGTGCATCCATCTCTTGAAACCAAGCGTCAGCATTTGAATGAACTCGGCTCTATTTATGGTCAATATATTGGTCATGCTGTGTAAGGAATCCTTGTTTTTTGTGCGTTTCACTCATTAAATTCGTAGAATAAAGCAATCTGTGAAAATAATTGTGTCAGGCAAATGCTAACGCCACATAAGGAAAGAATTTGAAAACAACGATCAACCATAGACAATGATATGCTCCCTTCTAGGTAGACAAGCGAAATAATAAAAGCTTGCTGCCCAGAAGGGAGCATGCTCATAATAACTATCTCCCCGTTTTGGCAGTATACGCATCCAAGAGGGCATCCTGTGAAAAACAC
>CAZJVB010000069.1:0-7471 GCA_964549435.1 uncultured Ruminococcus sp. | reverse complement strand
GATACATCCGTATCCCCGTGAATACATCGCGTTTCAAAATGTTCCTGCATGATATTCTCCCTGTGTTCATACCGGTGCCCGGATCATCACACGGGCATCGGTATCGTTTCCTGTTTACGGTTCCCGGATTTCTTTTTTAATCATAGAATCCATAAAGGTGATATATTCTTCTCTGGTAAATCTCGGCCGATACTCCGCGACCGCCTTTTTCGCCTCTCTCGCACCGTTTTTCAGCAGCCGATAGGCACCGATAGCAAACACCTTCGCGGTTACAATATATGCCAGTTCCTCGTCAACGATGTCAAAATCAGGACTGTGAAAACCACCCTCCGCGCCGCCTGTCACAAACATCAGCACAGGCTGTATATGCTGCAGATCGCCTACATCAGAGGAACCGCCTTTCACATCATTGGGATCGTCCTCCTTGACCTCAACCTCATATGCTCCGTTTGCAGCAACCCTTGCGGCTTCTACCAGCTCCGGATGAATCTTTACCGGAACACCGGGGAGATACCCCGGCATCGTCTCGATTTCCACAGTTGCTCCCACTGCGGCGCCGCCTGCAAAAAAGGCTCTGTCCGTCTTGGCAGCCGCATCCAGAATCGCTTCATTATTGATCGCACGCACCAGCGTCTCGATAACGACCTCATCGGGAACCACGTTGACCAGATCTCCTCCTTTGGTCATGATCGGATGAACGCGGACATGGTCCTGATCTCGGAAGGTCTCCCGTTGAAACGCAAGAGCCTGCAAACCGAGAGAAGCGGCATTCAAAGCATTTACGCCAAGATTGGGACAACCTGCTGCGTGAGCAGCTTTCCCCTTATACCGGATCACCTTGCTGACAAACCCGTTACCGCCAAGTCCTGCCAAGCCAATCTTTGATCCGTTGACGGTGTGATGTGCGATGCTCAGATCGATGTCGTCAAAAGCACCGATCCGAATCAACTCACATTTTCCGCCGCCGTATTTGATCTTTCCTTCCGCCTTAAGCTGGTTCTTAAACTCCACCTCTCCGTATTCCTCTGCCGGAACCGCGAAGAAAACCACCTGTCCGTCCAGCTCTTTGGCTATCTCCGGATCGGAGAGGGCGATCGCCGCCCCCAGAATTCCGGTTAACTGGCTGTGGTGTCCGCAGCAATGTGCTGCCTGTGTTTCCGGATTCGCATATTTCTGTGTAGGAATCCGGAGTGCGTCCAGCTCTCCGATCAGAGCGAGGCTGGCATTTTCCTTTTTATCCTGATTCAGATATGCCTTGACTCCGGTAATTGCCAACCCATTCTGAACAGAAAGTCCCAGCTTTTTTACATGTTCCGTAAACTTGCGGGAGGTATTGAACTCCTTATATCCAAGCTCCGCATGTGTGTAAATATCTCTCGCAAACGCGATGATTTCCTCTCTGTGTGCGTCAATCCGATCGATGATTTTTTTCTCAATTGCATCCATGCTGTTCCCTCCTGTCATTGATACTCCGGAATTGTCCAGAGATTATTATACAGAGATTCATTGTTCTCCTTAATCCAGTCAAGGAACTCAGCGGACTGATATGCCGCAACGATATCCTGTGCCCACTTCGCATTCTGATTATCCGCATTGACCACCACCTGCAGCCAGAAATCCTCAGACAGATTCTCATTAAACAGCGCCGTGGAAGGATCAAGCCCAGCGAAATAGACGATGCTGCCGGTCACGATACCGTAATCGAATTCAGTCAGACTGGCGGCAATGTACGTCGTCTGCAACTCCAGAAATTCCAAATTGTAGGGATTCTCTTCTACATCCGCTGCAGTGCAGGTCGCATAATCCGCACCCTCCCGCAGTCTGATCCATCCCAAGTCCTGCAGCATGACGAACGCACGTGCCTGATTGCCTGCATCCTGTGGAACCGCGATGGTCATTCCCTCTGCAACTTCTTCCAAAGAGGCATGCTTTCCGGAAAAAATAGAGGCAGGCACCGTAGGAATCTTTGTAAGGGCAACCAGATTGCCGCCCGCCTGCTCGTTGTATGCGATCATGAAAGCAGCGTGCTGCTCAACGGATACATCGACTTCCCCGTCGGTTAATCCCTCATCTGCATAGTTCAGCTCCAGTTCCACGCAGGTAAAGGTATACCCCTGTCTTTCCAGAATAGGGATGATGGCCGTTTCAAACAACTCGGTATACGGACCTGTGCCCTTAGCATAAACGATATTCGTCTTTGTTTCTTCTCCCGAGGCATCTCCGGAAGCGCCTCCGCTCGTCTCAGCACTTTTGGTTCCGCATCCCGTGGTAAACAGCATCGCAAATGCGGCCACCAGAAGAAGTGCTATCCATTTTTTCCGATTTCTCATCATCAAGTCTCCTTTAATCAGATAATCTATTGGGGTTATTTGTTTTTTCTGGCTGCATTGGCAAGCTTGTTGCCAAGCGTCTGAATCGCCTGTGTCACGAGGATAAGTACTACCACCAACGTGTACATCAGTTCAAAATTGTACCGGTAAAATCCATAGTTTAAGACAAGAGCGCCAATACCGCCTCCGCCGATATAGCCCGCCATCGCGCTGGAGCCAATCAGCCCGACAATTCCCGTTGTCAGGGAAAGAATCATCGACCCTTTGGCTTCCGGCAGGATGAAATGGAAGATCATTTGAAACGGCGTGGCTCCCATACTCTGCGCTGCTTCCAGAATGCCCTTTCCCGTATCCAGCAGGGAATTTTCCATCAGCCTTGCCATAAAAGGAACAGTAGAGAAGGTCAGTGGAACAAGCGCCGCCGTCGGACCGATTTTTGTGCCGATCAGCGCTTTTGTCAGCGGCATGACTGCAATCAGAAGAACGACAAAAGGCGTGCTCCGAATAATGTTGATCAGAAGGTTCAGAATGTTGTAGACGATTAAATTCTGATATAGTCCTCCTTTTCTGGTAAAGGTGAGCAGAATCGCAAAAATGAATGCCACAATAGAACTAATAATCAGGGAAATACTAACCATATAGAGCGTTTCAACTACTGAAGCGCCGATCTTATCCATCGTAATGCCCAAAAAACTTTCAAGCCCCGCTATCATATTTCTTCCCCTCCTATCGTTTGGGCAGCGCACAGCTGGACCTCCTGCCATCCTACATGACATTGTTCAAAATATTGCAGTGCGCCTTCGATTTCGTTCTGTCCGCCGAGCATCTGAATGATGATGATTCCCAACACTTTTTCCTGTATCTCACTGATATTGGCAAACAGAATATTCGTCTCTACGTCAAATTTCTTATGACGGCTGCCAAAACAGACTCCGTATTGTCCGAATCCAGAAATTTCAGCTTCAAAACCCGGTTGTTTCTCTTCTCCTGCAAAATACTGCCAAGCAGTACGTCAGGAACACTGTCATTGATTACAGTTTTCACGAAATTCCGGGTAATGGTTTTATCAGGAGCACTGAAAATATCAAGCACCTCTCCCCTCTCCACGATTTCCCCGTTCTCCATCACTGCCACGTGATTACAGATTTTTTGGATCACATTCATCTCATGTGTAATCAATACGATGGTGATATGCAGTTCCCGATTGATCTTCTTAAGCAGCTTCAAAATGGCCTCGGTGGTCTTGGGATCCAACGCGCTGGTCGCCTCATCGCTGAGCAGAATGGAAGGCTCCGTCGCCAATGCTCTGGCGATGCCGACACGCTGCTTCTGTCCTCCGGAGAGCTTTGCAGGATAGGACTTTTTCTTATCGGAAAGCTCCACAAACTCCAGAATTTCGTCTACCTTCTTCCGGATCTGCTCCTTAGGAACATGATTCAGCTTTAACGGCAAAGCCACATTATCATAAACCGTTTTTGTTTCCAACAACTGAAACTGCTGGAAAATCATCCCGATACCCTTTCTTTTTCTCCTCAGCTCCTTAGCAGAAAGGGTATGTATATCAATCCCATCCACTAGAACTCTGCCGCTGTCGGGGCGTTCCAGCGCATTAATCGTTCGCAGAAGCGTGGATTTCCCCGCTCCCGAAAATCCGATTACTCCGTAAATATCACCGTCTTCAATCTTCAAACTGACATTTTTCAGCGCTTCCACATGGCTGCCGGCGGTATGGAAAGTTTTGCTGACATTCTCAAATTCTATCATCGGCTGCCTCCTTCTTCTCTGTACTGGTATTATACACAGAAATCTTCCATTTGTCCAATACCCTATAGGTATAGTAAGTTATAGGTTAATCCTATAGCAAAGTAAAACCGAGGCAGGATTTATAACGATACGAACGAAAAAAGCCAGATCAACATGCTGTACAAATCCGAAAAAAACGGACAATAGCAAAAGATCCTCCTATGGTAGAAAGAAACTACTATAGAAGGTTTTGTAGGGTATAGACATATAAAAGAATAGGAAAAAGAAACATGGAATAACGAAAGAAGATAAGCCTGCCGATCTTGACTGCGGGCTTGCTCGTAAAGATGCACGTATCTAGCAATCAAAGCCGGAAAATGAATTGATGCGGGATTGTCTCTCTAACATCTTCGTCTTTCCCTTGGGGAGATAATTATATAATTGCTTCAGTATAAAATACAGCTATGGCACGGTAGAGAGGCAACGCCGCAGGGACCATCCCTTTTTCTTTGCTGCTCTGATCGTGAGAAGAACTTTAAAACAGAGTGTATCTACCCAGTCAAGTTCAAAACCTATAAGGAGCCTCGTCTTCTCATAGCTGCGCACCCTTCCGCACCAAAGAACCTATTTCAGCTGAAAACAAAACTGACATCGTTTGAAAAGCGATGTCAGTACGTTGCTTCAATTTAATACTTTCTACTTTGGAAATTTTTTGTGCTGTTCATTCACATTCGAAACAGTTCGTGCGGGATTCCGGGCTGTGATTGCTTCCGGAGTCTCCCCCTAACGGGATCCTTCAGAGTCAGATGAAAGCAGTTCCAGCAACTGTCTGATATTCTTTTTCCCAAAAGAAACCCGGTCGCCATTGATGACCAGACACGGTACACTCATCACCTTATACTGCTCTTTCAATGCAGGAAAATGATTCAAATCATAAACCTCCGCCGTCACATGCTGATTGCCTACGGCAATCCGTTGGGCGGCAGTAACCAATTCCGGACACATCGTACAGGACAGTGAAACCAGAAGTTGCATCCGAATCGGATCGGTAATCGCTTCTATGGCACGGGTTGCCTCTGACTCAAGAGACTGTCCCGGACCCGAAGCATTGTAAAGTCCCAGTACAAATGAAGTAAACTCATGCCCACCGGGAACACCGTGAAAAGCAAGCCCGGTTTCTGTACCGTCAGCATAAAGAATCCGGACGCAGGGGCGTTCCGTTTCCTCCCCAGCCGCCGCGGCAACTTCCACAGACAGCTTATCCGTCATCCCGCCCAATGCGGTCATATATTGCTCCAGCTCCTGAGAAACCGGTCGTTCGTCTAAATACAGCCGTAGAATCAGCGACCGCTCCATGCGGGAGAACACGGTTTCCAGCTGCGCGCGCATTTCCTCCGTAAACAAGGAGCTGTCTCCGCCGCCTTGCTCTTTTGCTACCGCTGCAGACGCTGTCGGTTTTTCGTCCGGTCTGACCGGGGACAATCCGGTCTTTTTCTGCATAGCCGCAGCGTATTTTTCCAATTCTGTTGCCGCGACAGCGCCATCCCCGACGGCAGTGACAACCTGTCGAAGATTCTTCACGCACACGTCGCCGGCAGCATAGAGACCGTCCACATTGGTTTTCTGCTGCCGATCCGTTATCACATATCCCTGTTCATTCAGCTCCGCCAGACCTTTCACAAGACCTGTGGCAGGCTCGTAGCCGGCAAACACAAATACGCCGAAGCTGTCTCCATCTGCAGCACGGTATTCGCTGACCTCTCCCGTCCGGCGATTACAGTAGCGTATGGCAGTCAAACCGTGATCTGCGCCGGATACCGACTCTACCTGCACATTTGTCAATACGGTAATTTTCTCATGACTGCGGGCAGCATCCGCCACGGATTTCGCACAGCTAAAATCATCTCCCCGGATCAAAATCGTCACATGACTTGCATATTTCGTTAAGAACACGCTTTCTTCCGCTGCGGCAAACCCGCCACCCACCACAAAAACCTTTTTTCCGGTGAAAAATTCACCATCGCAGGTAGCACAATAGGCAACACCACGCCCTTTGAACGTCTCTTCACCCTCAAAGCCTACGCTGCGCGGATGAGCGCCGGTAGCCAGCAAAACGCCGAAGCAATGCAGTTCTCCACGATTGGTGTAAACGGTTTTTACATCGTCATGCAGTTCAAGACGCTCTACCTCTGCCAGTAAAAATTCCGCACCAAACTCCTGCGCCTGTCGGCGCATCGTCTCGGTCAGTTCACTGCCACTGGCTGTAAGAACCCCCGGAAAGTTCACCACTTCAGAAGTGATGGTAATTTGCCCGCCAAAATGCTCCTTCTCCACAACAAGTACGCGATACCGGGCACGGGCAAGATACAGAGCGGCAGTCAAACCGGCGGGACCGCCGCCAATCACTACCACATCGTATAAGGTTTCCTGTTTAAGTTCACCCATCATTTACAGCATGCCTACCAGATCAAGGCTGGGCTTCAGAGTTTCTGCACCCGGCTGCCACTTAGCAGGGCAAACCTCATCGCCGTGCTCTGCAACAAACTGTAGAGCGCGCACCTTACGCAGCAGCTCATCCGCATTACGACCCACATTCCCCGCATTTACCTCATAAGCCACTATCTTGCCTTCAGGATTGACGACAAATGTTCCGCGCTCCGCCATTCCATCCGCTTCAATCAGCACTTCAAAATCCTTTGCCAGCGCATGAGTAGGATCAGCCAGCATAGGATACTGAATTTTTTTGATACGCTCGGATGCATCATGCCAAGCCTTGTGAACAAAGTGAGAATCGGTGGAAACGGCGTAGATCTCACAACCGATGGCAGAAAATGCCTCATATTGATTTGCCAAATCCTCTAACTCTGTAGGGCAAACAAAAGTGAAATCTGCAGGATAGAAAAAGAACACGCTCCACTTTCCCAAAATATCCGACTTGGTTACGGTCTTGAAAGCCTCACCCTGATAGGCTTGCACAGAAAACTCTGCGACTTCTTTGTTGATTAAAGACATATAGTACCTCCTTATGATTTATCAGTTAGCTCTCGCTAACTATTTTGAAATTATTATATCAGATCAATA
Source organism: uncultured Ruminococcus sp. (assembly GCA_964549435.1). Classification (GTDB taxonomy): domain Bacteria; phylum Bacillota; class Clostridia; order Oscillospirales; family CAG-382; genus Coliplasma. Next base: position 317 of record CAZJVB010000069.1, on the reverse strand, counting down.
TGATATTTGTCAATGCTTTTCCATTTTATTCATATAATTTTTTCATCTGTGCCCTAATCTTTTCTTTTACGATAGAAATAGATCTACCCACCGAAGAAGCGGTACAGTGTTCCATTGCCCCGATTTGGTAGTAGTTAAATCGTACTCATAATAGAGCAGAAAACGCCGCCGTTGGATTTCTGGCAGGCTGTCTATCGTCTTATGCAATAACTCGGAGAGTTCGGCTTCCATGATAAGCTCCTCAACGCCTTTCGGTGTGAAAACCGCCCGCCTGTTCAGCGTTTCCTCATAGACCTCGTTATGCTCTTTATGCCTTT
>CAZJVB010000068.1:0-7916 GCA_964549435.1 uncultured Ruminococcus sp. | reverse complement strand
CGTAGCATAACGAAAGATACGGCGCAGCACCTTAATCGGTACTGCACCGTATCCCTACATAATTACTTCCTTATCTGGCTACGCCAAAAAGCGTCCCCTTGTTCTTCCTTTTTCTAATCAATAGAACTTGCTTACGCTCAACCAAAGGTTTTTCGAAATTCCGCGCAGACAAAATCCGTAAACTGATCGACAAATGCAGGCGGAAACGCCGTCGAAACAGCCTCCCGTGCATTTAGCATGGAGTACCATGTCCGGGAGAGAAACGCCTGCAGACCGTCCCGCGTAATTCCGCAGACAGCAGGACGGGAATCGTCAAGCGGCAGGAAGGTACGGTTCATCTCTAAAAACAGATCCTTCGAATAGGCAACATGATGGTATAAATAAGAACCGGCGAGAAAGATCTCCCGCCGGTAGCGGGGAAACCAGTCTTCCTCCTTCTGATGCTGAGCACGAAAAACATCGTATCCCTCCCGATCCCAGTGCAAATCCAAAAACAAGTGCAGGAGAATTCCTCGGTGAAACGGGTCGGAAAGGTCCAGTGCATTTGCAAACCGGTGCAACGCTCCGAAGCGATCCGGGACACCGCGGAAATGCGTCCGATCCTTCTGTTCTCGATCCCCAATCAAATCCGGCGCAATATTGCCGGTATAAAACAAGATCGGCGCATCCACGTCATATTTTTTTGCACAGGCAAGATGCACCATTGCGGAAGACATCGATCAGATTCCTTCTTTCTGCACTCAATTCTGCGCTTTTTCAAAGTTCCAAGCGGAAAGGCACATATCCTCCAACGTATGCTTAGCTCTCCAACCAAGCTCGCGTTCCGCTCGGGAAGGATCCGACCAACACTCGGCAATATCGCCCGGACGGCGTTCCACCACCTGAAACGGTATCTGAACACCGGTGGCACGCTCAAAAGCATGCAGGATATCAAATACGCTGTAGCCCACACCAGTGCCGAGATTGTAGATCAGCACGCCGGGGTTCTGCATATGCTTCAGCACCGCGACATGCCCCGCTGCCAAATCCTCAACATGAATATAATCTCGCACACCCGTGCCGTCATGCGTCGGATAATCATTTCCATAGACTGACAGAACCGGCAGCACCCCCTTGGCAACACGGGTGATATACGGCATCAGATTATTCGGAATCCCGTTGGGATTATCCCCGATCAGACAGCTCCCGTGCGCTCCAATTGGGTTAAAATAGCGGAGAAGGGCGATACTCCAACTGGGATCCGCAACAAAAAGGTCGGAAAGAATCCGTTCCAGATACAGCTTGGTTGTACCGTAAGGATTGGTCGTACCGCCGGTCGGAAACTCCTCACGGATCGGAACGGACGCCGGCATCCCGTACACGGTTGCAGAAGAGGAAAAGACAATCCTGCGGCAACCATGCGCACGCATCACTTCCAGCAAAGTCAGCGTTCCGGTAATATTATTATGATAATATTCCAGCGGCTTGCTGACCGACTCACCAACCGCCTTCAATCCTGCAAAATGAATAACGGCTTCGATCCGATGCATGGAAAAAATCCGCTCCAACGCCTCACGGTCGAGAATATCCTCCTGATAAAATACCGGACGTTTGCCTGTAATCTGACAGATACTATCCACAACAGACGCCTTGGAGTTACAAAGATTATCAACAATAATGACCTCGTCCCCACGCTCTAAAAGCTGCACACAAGTATGAGAACCGATATATCCGGTTCCACCCGTTACCAAAATCTGCATGTTCGCACCTTGCCTTCCATAGAATTCGAGATATTGTAGCACAGTTTTCCTGAAATTGCAAGCGCTTACCCAAAGATTGCCTCCGCCTGACATATGTTTTTTCTGAAAGCTCTTGACTTTATGCGATATATGATGTATAATTGCATAGAAATGATGGAGTTGCATTTCTAAAACAATGACCGGACGCATATACTGCTTCCGGGTGAATGCTTGTGAAGAAACGCTCCTTGTTGATCTACTGTCTGATCGCCGTACTGCTGATCAGCGCGATGTGTCTGCCGCTATTTCCCGTTTCTGTTGAAGAAAACACGGTGGATATCGCCTGTGGCCTTTCCGCTGTGGAGTTTTACGAAACCATCGGGAACGGCACCTTCTCCGTCGGTGCCAGCAGCGCCATCCTGATAGATGCCGATAGCGGCAGTGTGCTGTTTGCGCAGAACGCGGATCTGGAACGCGGCATGGCAAGTACGACAAAAATTATGACGGCTCTGGTAATATTGGAAACCCTTGCTCCGGAAACCGTGGTGGAAATCACGCAGGAGATGACCGGAGTAGAGGGTAGTTCGCTGTATCTGCTTCCCGGAGAGCATCTGACCGTTGAGCAGCTGCTTTACGGACTTCTCCTGGAAAGCGGCAACGACGCGGCAGTCGCACTGGCTCTTGCCTGTGACGGGAGCATTGAGGCATTTGCCGATCGTATGAATGCAAAGGCAAAACAGCTGGGATTGGAGCATACGCACTTTGTTAACCCGCACGGTCTTTCCGCCGCAGGGCACTATACCACGGCACGAGAGTTGGCCATGATCACACTTTCTGCCCTACGCAACCCGCTGTTCCGGGAGATCGTCTCCACTTATCAGATGCGCATTCCTTACAACGATCAACCGGATGCACGGTATCTGACCAACCACAACCCTATCCTACGTAAATACGACGGTTTGATCGGCGTCAAAACAGGCTGGACCACGGCAGACGGAAAATGTTTTGTTACCGCGGCAGAACGAGACGGTTTGACTTTAATTGCCGTCTCCTTGGGGGATGTTAATATCTCCACAACACACACGGCACTGTTGGATCACGGCTTTGCCGAATTTGAAGCAGTCCCGCTGCAGATAAGTGCGCCGCTGGAGCTTCCACTGGTCGGCGGAAATGAGCAATACCTTTCGGTTGAGCCTTCGGAAACGCTGACCGTCTGCCTCCCAAAGGGAGAAACAGCAGCGGCAAGGATAGAAGCGCCTTCGTTTCTTTACGCCGGTACGGAAGCCGGAAGCACGGTTGGCAGAATCATTTATGAGTGGAATGGCATAGAAGTGGGCTCCGTTCCGCTGATAACGGCAGAAGAAGCACCTGTCAAGCGGCTTTCCTTTTGGGAAAAGCTGTTCGGCATGTTCAAGAAATAACACATCCCGATTTCCCCGGATTGGAAGCGATATGGATGAGAAATTACAAAAATATGTTTCCGATTGCGGGCTAATGTCCCGCCGAGCAGCGGAGCGTGAAATCGAAAACGGGCATTTTGCGATCAACGGAAAAAAAGCGAAAGTCGGAGATCGTATAGATCCCGCAAAAGACCAGGTTACTTACCGCGGCGAGCCGCTCCGGAAAAGTGGGAAGAAAACCTACCTCCTGCTCAACAAGCCTGCCGGTATCGTGACGACCATGCAAGATGAGCACGGCAGGAAAACCGTTGCCGACCTGATCTCAGAAACCGGCAAGCGTCTCTATCCGGTCGGTCGGCTGGATAAAGATAGTGAAGGTTTGCTACTGATGACGGATGACGGCGCGTTTGCCAATCGCATTGCACACCCTTCCGGAAAAATCCGCAAGGTATACATGGTGATGCTCGCAGGCAAAATCGAAAACCGGCAGTTGGACGCCCTGCGTGCAATGCGCGTTTTAGAGGGACAGCCGATCCGTCCGGTGGAAATCACACTTGTGGAACGCAGCGAAACTGCCAGTAAAGTGCGCTTTGTACTTACCGAAGGCAAAAACAGGCAGATCCGGCGCATGTGCGAAGCAGAAGGACTTTCGGTCATGCAGCTTCGCCGGACACAATTAGGTCCCCTGCATCTCGGCAATCTGGAAAGCGGCAGTTACCGCAGACTGACCGAAACTGAACGTAGCGAACTGGAACAGACACTCAACGGAAAAGATAGACAGGATAAGAAAGCATGGAAAAGTTGACGTTTGAGCAAGCCCTCGCAAGACTGGAGCAAATCGTAAAGGAATTGGAAAGCGGAAATGTGCCGCTGGATAATCTGATGCGACTGTACGACAAGGGAACGACGCTGGTAAAATTCTGCACGGAGAAAATCAACGCCGCAGAGCAAAAAGTCCGTTTGGTGCAAAAGAAAAACGGCACCGTGACGGAAGAGGAATTTGACGTACAATGAATATCTTAGAGGAACGGCTGCACAGGAATGCGGAGGCAGCGGAATCCGCACTGCAGGACTGGTTGCCAAAGCCGGGCGGCGGATATGCTGACCGGTTGATCGAAGCAATGCGGTATTCCTCGCTCGGCGGCGGAAAGCGGTTACGCGCACATTTGGTTTTGGAGTTCTGTACGCTTTGCGGCGGCAGACGGGAGGCGGCACTTCCCTACGCGGCCGGAATCGAAATGATGCATGCATTTTCGCTGATTCACGACGACCTGCCTGCAATGGATAACGATGTGCTGCGACGCGGCAAGCCTACCAACCATGTCCTTTACGGCGAGGCGACCGCACTGCTTGCGGGAGATGCGCTGGCACTGCGCGCCGTAGAGGTGGTCGCCTCCAACCCGCATTGCTCCGACCGGCAAAATCTGGAGGCGGTCCGTCTGTTGACAGCATACGCCGGAAGCGCCGGAATGTGCGGCGGTCAGCAAATCGATCTGCAAAGCGAACATCAAACCATTCCCTATGAGGAACTGGAAACGCTGGCAGACAGAAAAACCGGCGCATTATTTGCAGCCGCCTGCGAATTAGGCTGTATCGCCGCAGGCATTGACAGGACGGACGCCGACGCAGAAAATCGTCTTTCAGCACGAAACTTCGGAAAAACAACCGGTATGGCGTTCCAAATCACGGACGATCTGTTAGACCTATGCTCCACATCAGAAGCACTTGGAAAAACACCCGGAAAGGACCGGAAAAGCGGAAAATCCACATTCCCTGCCCTGCTCGGCACCGATGCCTCGATGCAGCTGGCAAAAACGCTGTGCGAAAAAGCAAAAGCGCAACTGATCGCGTATCCGGTATCGGACGCAAAAAATGGCCTGCTTTCCTACTGTGATTACATCACGGCAAGAAAGAAATAATAGCAACATTCTGAAAGGACGCTCCTATCATTTACGAAATTCACGCGCATGCAAACGCGCGTGAATCATATTATATCGCAGGATGGCGCAGTATCCTAGTTAACCAAGTACCGCCGAACATGTGCCTAAAAACGCATGAAATGGCAAATCGATGAAGCTCCTTGTGTCTGCTTCTTACGCCCAGTTTGGGGTGGATGCTGGGAGAAATGGGCTGGTGGGCCGCTCGCAACGGCATGTGATACAAGGACCCAACAGCTTTAGAGGCTTTTCTCTGTGAGAACGGAAAGTACCGTACCCCTTACAGACTAAAGATTAAACCCATTACGCGGTGCGTAACTCGACGCTGTGGATGGTGTAGCCTGCCTTGCGTGGTTGCAGCGGATGTTCCGGCTTTCCTGCCGGACTGAAATTGTAACTGCAAAACAGGATTAGGCGGCGCGAGGTTATTGAGGAAAACTCCTAGGCTGAGAATAGAAAAGGCGCGGAACGGATTGCAGTGCGGAGTGACCAGGCAATCAAGCCCCGGATGCAGCAATGCACCGGCGTCGGCTTCAAAGGGGAACCGCCTTCCGGCAACGGAAGGTAGCCGAACGGGGAAAACCTGCTTGACCGTATGCCGCAAAGTTTACGTTTCGCGCCGCCATCATCACTTTTTACAGGATGCGGCACCTTGAAAGCCTAATAGCATCCTGCCTTTATTGTAATGATACCTTTTCTATCTAAAAAAGAACAAAAGAAAAAGATCCAGAAAAAGGATCTGAAGAAGAAAGCCAGGATCCGATGGATTGTCACAGCGTTTCTGCTGAGTTTCCTGATCACTGCGGTGATCTCCGTCGCAGCAGGCGAAGTCTCGGAAAACGCGAGTATTTTCGCCTCGATCCCACTGCTTCTCTTTTTTATCCTTATCGGCATCGTTTTTGATGTGATCGGTCTGTCCGTAGCGACCGCTGATCCTTCCCCGTTCAACTCCATGGCGGCAAGGAAGCTCCGCACCGGAAAAAAAGGAGTTTGGCTGATCTCCAACTCCGCAAAAGTCTCGTCTTTCTGCAATGATATTGTTGGCGATATCTGCGGCGTTGTCTCCGGTGCAACCGGCAGTGCTATTGCCGCCCGGCTGTTCGTCGGTGCCGGTGCCTTTTGGCTCACTCTCTGTCTGACCTCGCTGATCGCAGCCCTGACCGTAGGATGTAAAGCGATCGGCAAGGAAATTGCACTGAAGCACGGCGACACCATCGTCCTGATCGTAGCGAAAATCCTTTGCGGCTTCCGCAAATAGCTACCGGGGGCATGCCGGCATAAACAAAAAGGACACGGTATTTTTCTATGCTTTTGGAACAGATCAATTCCCCGGAGGATCTGAAAAAAATCCCGTCGGAACAACTGGAACAATTGGCAGAAGAACTTCGCGGCGAGCTGCTTCGGGTTGTATCGGAAAACGGCGGGCATCTGGCATCGAATCTCGGTGTCGTGGAACTGACTGTCGCACTACACCGGATTTTTTCCTGTCCGCAAGACAGCATCATTTTTGATGTGGGACATCAAAGTTATGTCCATAAACTCCTAACCGGTCGGCGGGAGCAATTTTCCAGCCTGCGGCAATACGGCGGTCTTTCCGGTTTTACACGCATCGGAGAGTCTGTTTATGATGCTTTCGGCTGTGGTCACAGCTCAACCTCCATCTCGGCTGCTATCGGCATCGCCACAGCGAACCGCCTTTCCGGCAAAGAAGACTATACGGTCGCTGTCATCGGAGACGGCGCGTTTACCGGTGGCATGGCATACGAAGCGTTGAATAACTGCGCCGGAAACGACCGGCTGATCATCATTCTTAACGACAACACCATGTCTATCGCTCACAATGTCGGCGCCATGGATACCTATCTGAACCGGTTCCGCAACAGCGCGAAATACTTCCGTATGAAAAATCGCGTAAAGCGCGCTTTCCAACGCATTCCACTCATCGGAACCGGGCTGGTCACTCTTGCCAAACGAATCAAAAACGGACTAAAGCATCTGCTGGTACGGGAAAACTTTTTTGAACATCTCGGTCTTGCATACTATGGTCCGCTGGACGGAAACGATGAAGCTCTGCTGGAGACCGTTCTGACCGAAGCTAAGAACGACAACCGATGCAGTGTGATTCACATTTGCACCCAAAAGGGCAAGGGGTATGCGTTCGCAGAGGAACGACCGGATCTGTTCCACGGGATTGGCAGGTTCAATCTGGAGAACGGAAAGCCGGAACACTGCGAAACCGATTGTTTTTCCGAAGAATTCGGCAAAGCGCTTTGTGAGTTGGCAGAACAGGACACCGCTATCTGTGCGATATCTGCCGCCATGCCGGACGGCACCGGATTGAATGATTTTCGGGAACGGTTTCCGGAACGCTTTTTCGACGTCGGTATCGCAGAGGAGCATGCAGTAACCTTTGCCTGCGGTCTGGCTGCAAAAGGGATGAAACCGGTTTTTGCGGTATATTCAACCTTTGCACAGCGTGCATACGATCAATTACTGCATGACTGCGCGCTGCAAGGCTTACCGATCGTACTGGCACTGGATCGCGCAGGACTGGTAGGACCGGACGGAGCTACGCATCACGGTATATTCGACGTCGCATTTCTGAACGAATTTCCCGGCTTTACCGTATATGCACCGGAATGCTATGAGGAACTGCGCAGCTGTCTGGCAGAAGCGCTTACTCTGCATTCACCGGCGGCAATCCGCTATCCGAAGGGCGCACAGGCGAATTACCCGCGGGAAAAATTCCGGGAGTTCGGCGGCATGTATGTTATGGATTTCGGAAAGCGTCCCGAAGCGGTTCTGTTGACCTATGGACGAATGACCGAGAACGCGCTGCTTGCCGCAGGAATCCTGTACGA
>CAZJVB010000067.1:0-8924 GCA_964549435.1 uncultured Ruminococcus sp. | reverse complement strand
CATTCCCGCTTTTTATCATCTGTTTAATTATTATTTACAGCTTTCCGCGCCGGTCAAGAATAACCAGCACCCGACAGATATCATCGCTAAGATTCAGTTCGCCGTTGCCGGTTCCAACCAGAGAGCCGTCAGCAACCAGTTTTTCGATTGTTGGACGATACCATTCCGGCACGTCATTGATTGTCTTATACACGATTTTTTCCTCCTTCAATTCTGTAGATGCTGCGGATTCCGTCTGCGTGCCTGACTGGTTCTCCAAAGGATTTACACCGGTCAAGCCCTCGCAAATAGCAGCTGCCATTGTCTGCGGATTCCACTGTTTTGCATCCGCTGCGCTATCCACAAAACAGCACTCGACCAGCACGGCAGGGGAGACCGTCTTGCGCAGCACGTACAGGTCTTTGCGCACTTTAACGCCTCGATCGGTGTAGCCGGTACGCTTTACAATAGCTGCCTGGATTTTCTTAGCGTATTTTTCCGCATTGCCGCCTGTACCGTAGATTTCGCATTCCGTGCCATGCCCGCCGCCCGCGTTGAGATGCAGCGAGATATCGCAGTCGATGCCGCTATGCGCATTGCACTTTGCAACAATCTTTTTCAGCACATCGTTTTGGCTTGTCCCGTTATCACAGGTGCAATCGTATACCGTATGCCCCTGTTCGCGCAGGAAATCGATCAGGTATGCTTTTACGCGCCGGTTTTCTTTGCTTTCGTCCAAAATTCCGACTGCGCCGCAGGCAATTGTTCCTGCCGGATTGTGCCCGGCATGAATGTTATATTTCATATACTCATCCTTTCGAGTTCAACCGTCTTCTTCGAGCAGCATTTAATGCCGCATACTCGCTCATGATCTGACGTTTACTCCTTTTCTTCGGAGGTGAATTTTTAATTTCACATACACGAATTAACGTTATCAATTTATTTAAATGCCATTTCTGACACTCAAAAGGAATATTCAGCGCGATCATCCAATAATAAATGACCTCTGCTGTTACGATTTCTCGGTTATTCCGGCTGGAACTTTCCTTTGGAAAAGTCGTGGCAGTCATCGGAGCGCCTATGTAATCGTATATTTGGTCAATATTTTTAGACGTTAGCCTAAAATATGTTTCATATGATATGTTTGAATTCAACGTCATGCAGCGGATATAATCCAGCGTTTCTTCATAACTTTTAGCTGTTTTTGAGAAAAACGGTTTATGCCATTTGGATTCCCATTTTGAAACAGAGACAAGAGAATGCTCTAATTTCAAGGTCTCCGCTTTCGAGTTGACAAATTCCCGCTTTTGTTCATCCCAAGATTCCGTGGCAGGCAATGTAATCAAGAGCATTTCTTGTGTTCTCCGTTATTTTTTTCAATTTAAATGGGAATTAAAACAACTTTCGACGGCGTCCCGGAGATATTGGAAACGAGTCCGTTCACGAATTCGGACGCGGCATCGGCGTCAGTGGCAAGTTCTATAAAGAGTTGCGAATACGCCTCTGTCTGCGAAAAAGCAGTGGCAATTTCGTCCGACTTAATAAAATGCTTCCCGTCCGGGCTCTTTTCTCCATAAGCTTTAAGTATAATTTCCTTGAAAATCTTAAAGATCGCGGGACCGTCCTTTGCGGCTACGATGTTCTCAACCATCTCGGCAAATCCTCCGGACGCGCTCAGTTGCATCTCCATGAGCTCCACGTTTGAGAGGTTGAAGTAGAAGCTCTCGGTTCTTTCTTCCCCGTTATAATCGGTGTAGGTGATTGTTTTCTTAAGCATGTTGTGTTCTCCTTTCAAGCATAAAAAAGGAGCCGCCAGCTTCACCTGAATACGGCTCCTATGGGTTTTAATACGTTATGCCATTTGCATTAAGCGGCATCCTTAAACAACTCGGCAATTTCATCCGGCAAAGGCAGACGAGGTTCTGCACTTTCAGAGCCATACAAAATTTCCTCCAAAGCGGTCAGTTTCGTTGCGTCTACCTTGGTAGAATCAATTGTCACGCTGGCAGTCGGCTTCTGACCGGTTACATTAACCGGCGTGGTGCTGACCTCCCACGAAAGCGTGATTGCTTCCGGACTGTCATTAACCGTGCTGTAGCCTTTCTCCGATGGAGCTGCCAGACCGCCGTAAAACAAATGCAGCTTATAGCCGTAATTGTCATTGTCGACATCGTTGCCGATGATTGTTCGGTAGCACATACCAAAGGTTTTACGGGGCTGCTGACCAATGTAAATCCCTGTGGCGATAGAAGCCGAGCCATCACATTCGGCAAATTCATCCGGAAAGGTGTACGCCTCAATCGTAGCGCCAAACTCTTTTGTTGACATCAGATTCAAATATTTAATGTCATCGGCATACAACGAGGTTGCCTCTGCGCCGGAAGGGGATTCAGAAACGCTGATTAAGCCGTTCCACGCCACGCCCTTGGAATAGGTGCCGTCAGCCTGAATCGGATATAAGACGCCGTTGCTGACGCCGGTTTCATAAAAACGTTCGCCCGTTTTGTCCCATACAAGTTTCATTATGTTTCCTCCTTGTATTATAGAGTAGTAGTTTTTAGTAATATAAAGTCAATACGTCGTGATTTAAGTTGTCTGATATATAAGACCGATCAAAAGAGCAATAGGGAATACACAAGAGTTTCTCGATCACTGAATTGTCGGGCTTTTTATCGATCACAATAACTTCGTAGCGACGCAATAGGGAGTAGGTCGCATCGTCTGCAAACCTGCTCCTGATGTCGCTTTTGGAATACAGTATCGCCGGATACTCCATTTTGATTGATTCAGGTGGCCGATAATAGACATTTCTGCTTCCCAGCAGATTGCAAAGAACTTCATGCAGTTCAAGCCTCCGGTCCATTATAGATACCTCCTAACGTGAGAATGAGACGCGGATACTGGACTTCTACGTTTGTAATTTTCCATTTCGCTCCCATAAACGCCGCATAGCGCATCGCAAAGAAGTTTTGAATGGCATACGGATCGGACACAACACTGAGCTCGTTTGCAATGCCGATGTCATCGTTTACGCTGGCGGAAGTTTGAAGTTTGCGCGTGTTACGTGTCAAATCTCCGTAATACGAGCGTTCCGTAATCTGTTCCTCCCACAGTCCCGGTTCTGTTTCCTTCGTCTCAGCGTAGCCGATTACCCCGCACCATTTTGCCATTTCAGTTTCCCCTTATGAATCAACTCTGCGCATCGGTGACATCCTCTTCAATCGCAATTGCGGAATAAACTCTGGTCAGCGCGCCCGAACAGCGGGTTTCCAGAAGAGACTTCTGCTGATTGAAGTCGATATCGAACTGAGTAAAGTGCGTAATTTCGCCGCCCTTCGTCGCGCCAAGAGAATAGTCAGCCAGATTGGTGATGATGGATACCAGCTTCTTCGTCTTTTCAACGCCATCAACCGTAACGCTTCTGGTCTTACCCTCAAACTGCTCTGCGGTATGAATTGCGCCGACATTCAATGCGGAAGCAAGTTCATCCTTGGACGAATAGATGCGACGACCATTCATATCACGCGCGAGCAGCATGACGTTCAGCATATGAGGCGTGATAAACAGATCCGGTGTGCCGCTACCCTTAAACTTCTCACGCGAATACAGCACGGTGTTAATCATCGCCTCGGCAGTAACATAGTTGTCGCCGAAGCTCGCTGCGGTATTCGTGCCCTGAAGCTCGGTTCTTGCCGCATCCAGATCGAGATCGACATGCAGCGTATACAGATCGTCATCCAGCCAAATCGGTCGAATATGTTCCGGCGCAATCTTGCCTTCCGCTGCATCGTCACGACCATCGCCAAGCATGATCGCCGTAGCCAGTTCCTCATTCAGCTGCATCCGATCAATGTTATACAGGTACTGCACATAATCAAAGTCGGTGATATCGATGATATCATCTCGGTGCAGCGCGCTCTTCACATATACGGTCTGTGGATCGGTTGTTCTGCGTACCAGTTTAAAGTTACCGGTCTGCTGCTTCTGCTTGCCCTTGGTGTAACCCTGTGCACGAAGCTCTTCAATGTTGCGAATATCAACCTGACTGGTGCGGATACGGGAGATGGGACTTTTATGCACCTTGTTCATGACAACCGAAACCCAGCCCTGATCGTTGGTAATCAGCTCAGGCGCGCCCGGTCTTACTTCCTTATATTCCGGGAACAGCATGGTAACGTTGCCTTCTCCTGTCTGGATAAAGCCGCTGCTCAGGGCGTCATGCTGGAGGTTGTTGTCCTCTGCATAAATCTGAAGCGCGGTCTGGAACGAGCCAACCTGACTGGACTTCGCCATACTTACGATATCCTCCTGCGCGGAGTGACTGAGCACATCCTCATAGGTATCGTCCTGATCGAATACATTATGTTTCATATTGCGCTTTTCTCCTTCTCCTTCTTCTTCGTCATCGTCGTCTTCAGCACCGTCCTCCAGTGCCTGACCGATCAATGCATAAACAACCGTCTTCTGCTTTTCTGTCAGAGTATCAAATACATCCGCTACGGTCTCTTCGCTTTCGGGCTTGTTTGTGTTTGCCATTTGGGAATTCTCCTTCTCTTTGCCATCATCGGCATGATACAATGAAATTTCTTCTCCGGTATAGATAATTGCTTCCTCGTCAGATTCCTCGCCATGCATCATGACCGAGTCGATAAATGCGCCCGGATTTGCTCCAGCAAGCACAAGGCTAACCTCTCTGATATTGCCATGCAGAACGTTATTCATGTTCTGCTTCACCTGGTTCGCATAAATAGATAAAGCGTTTACATCACCATTTTGCACAAGCAGCTTTGCGGTTTGTCCGTTTTCCGTACTGTTGAACTTGCAGCGCGCGTAAATCCCTTCATCGCAATTTTCAAGCAAGGCATGTCCGAGGACACGATTGGGGTCGTCGTGAATATGACCCCATACAAGCGGGACAATCTGACCGTCATTTTCCTTAAATGCATCCTTCATGATAGTTCTGCCATCGGAGCATCTGAGATTATTTCGAGTGGCCCATCCACTGAAATCAAAATCTTCCATTTTGAATTATTAGCCTCCTTCTTCGTAATTTTCTTCTGAGCCGTAAGGTGTTTCTGTCTCCGGCTGGTTCAGGTTACTGTTGATAAGCTGATCTGCCTTTGGATCATCAGACGGCTTCATGCCGACGATCTGACGAATCTCATTCGACGTCATGATCTCATTTCGCGTAAACTTGTCCGCAATTTCTGCGATGTCATTCACCGGAACGAGTTTAAACGGATCACGGAAGAACATAATTGTCTGTCTTTGCGACCGAGCGGTTTTGGTTAAAAACGTCCGCTTCATCCCGTCTACGATTGCCGATATAATCGGTTCGACCGTGCGACTGTAATAATTCAGCATTGTCTTGTCATCGGCTGTACCGTCCAATACGGACTGCGTGATACCAAGCTGACTGAATGCCAGATTGGTGAGATATTCGACCTGCTTTAACAGGTTGTTCTCAACGGAACGGTTCAACTGTATGATTCGTTCCGTCCCGTCCGTATATGCAATACCGTATTTGGAGCTTGATAACTGCATCTCGATGTCCTTTAGGCGCTTTTCCGCTTGTTGCCGTCGAGCGTCTGTCTTAATAATGTACGGCAGCTGAATAATCAAATCCAATTTTCCGGATGCCGTTCGTTCATCTGTCACATCCAGTAAAGACAATTTTCTTATCAGCCTCTGCAAAGTAGAGTTTGGCTCATTAACGACAGAATAAAGCGGGTTTTCGATAATAGCGACAGACCGTTTGGGCAAGACAATTTCTCGCTTTTGACCGCTTCGATCATCATATACTCGCACCTTTACATGCGACGGATACCACTGGACGATCTTGCCCGTCCGAATAGACAAAATATCGTAAGAACTGGTTACATTTGGATCGTCGCTGGTATCGATAGGAACGAGCGCAACGCAGCCTTCATCGAGCATGGACATTACCACATCCTGAATAAACGCCCGGCCGGTCTGGTCGATGTTGGCTTCCAGATTCAAACGCTCATTTAAACATGAATCAATCGGCTCAATAAAGCGGCCGTTCTCGTCCAAGCGACAATGCTGAATGTTGATTGCTGCCACATCGAGCGATATCCTGTTAAATATGGAGGTTACGATAGAACGCTCATTTCCCCGCGTCAATCTTGTTCTGTCAGGACGATAGGGATAGCTGTAACCGATATCCGTGTATTGTTCCGTCGGATCTTTGTTGCGGAAAGCGTTCCAAGCCCGTTTTATGCGGGAGCCGATTGATACTTCCATTTTGAATTTTTACCTCCTAATCAAAAGCCTCTCTGTTTAGTTTAAACGCTATAAATGCGTCCATCATAGCAGCAACGGCATCGATCTTCGCTTCATAGTGCTTTTTAAGCAATTTTCTGTTACCGTTTGTATCTTCCATGGTAATACAATTTCCCATTGTGAAGGTCATAAGTTCCTCGTCGAACAGAAGCATTCGCTCTTCTGCGAGTTTCTTCAGCTCGCCCAATGGAACAGACTCTGTCTTTGCACCCTGGATGACCTTTTCGATGCCAAATGGTCCGTTTTCCCGTTCCCATCGTTCGACAAATTCTCTGGCATTATATGGGTCATATCCGAAACACCGGACATCGTACTCGCATTCGGAAATATGCTTATCCAAGTCCTCATAGACCTCCATCATGTCGAGAACCGTCCCGGGCATGACGATCAGGCTGTGCTCGTCTATAAAATCGTCGTACTTGCTTCGCATCGCCAGCGGCAATTTTGCCAGCGTTAATTCTGTGATGTAATTTCGCGTCTTAACGCCAAAACTGCCGTTTGGAAGCGGAAACAAAAACGTAAATGCACAGAAATCGTCGCCTTGCGATAAATCCGCTCCAAGCGAACAGGGAAGCTGCCAGTAATCACGTTTCCGGTGAGGAAGGGTTTCTTCGTAAGTGAAGTAATACGTGTATCCCTCCATTGGGATTCCGAAGCGCTTTGCCAAGATATCATTCCTTGTTGCCGGTGCTTTTTCTGCTCTTTCAGCATCTAACTGATATGTTTCATAGCTTACGGTCTTTCCGAGATTCGGATTCGCTTTGAGCCACATGTCGGGATCAGCAACCTCATCCACAGAATCAAGTTTATACCACCAAATCGACACATGCGGATTAACATAGTCGCCCTTGAGAATGTCCATCAATTCCATTTTGATTGTATCGCCTGGTCCATTACGAACAGTACCTTCTGAACTGGTAGCTATGATGAGATAATCGTCGATCTTTGAAGCGCCTTGCTCAATCGCACCGATGACGTCCTCCCTGACATCACCGGATAACCATTCATCTACAGTCGCAATTTTGCATCTTAAACCTTGGAGCTTATCGACAGACATCGGTCTGATTTCTATCAGTGAGTTCGTAAGAAAATTTTCAATGCCTTTCTTGGTCGAAGCCAATTTCATGCGATTTGCTTTAGAACCGGTCGTGTTCTGAAGCGAACCTTCTGTTAAAAACCGAAACAGCGGACCTCTGGCGCGTGTTATCGCAGTGCGAATTGGTGACATGATCTCTTCCGCTTGTTTCATCGTTGGTGCGGTTGTGATCTGATGTGTGGTAGAGGTGTCAACATTCTCAAAATAGGATTGAAAGCACGAATCGTATATCGATTTGGCAGCGCCTCGTCCAACTATGAGGTATTGTTTATTAACTAGCCGTTTCTTGACTGCCTTCTTGACGTAACGACCACCATGCCCGTCTCGACTCGGCTCATATACACTGCGTTCCACAAAGTAAAACCATGCAAGGACAGACTCCGCCCAAAGTTTAAACGAATCCAACAGGTGAAGATCCTCGCCGTCGGTTAAAGTGAGCTCGTTTTCACAATAAGCAATAAAACCCTCGATGGCTTGGTCATCATACCAAACACCTGGGTTCGCTATTAAATCGTCTATTCTATTCATTTCCATAGCAACTTCCTTGCATATTGGAATTTCGCCTCGTGTTACGGCGTCTCGGAATTGACCGTAATATATGGGAGTTGCGGTGTTGGATAATGACATTTTATTTTTTTCTTCGGTCTTCCAGCAAACCGGAAACATATTTCCGTCCGTTTTTTATTTGGTTGATCGTCACAAGGTCTTTTGTTGACACATCGCGATAATCGACGTCGACAATTGTAGTTCTACCGCTATCTCGGTCGGCACCTTCATCGGAATTAGATTGTCTGTTTTGCTTCTCTCCAGACTGCTTTGATTCCTGTCTTCCTGATTCTCCAGCTCTTGAAGAGAACCAATCGTCGTTTTCGGCTATCTTCTTTTTCGCCTCAGAAATATTCTGCTTATATTTCCACGATTTTGCCTCTTTACCGAGTTTTTCGAGCGGGTCTTTTGTGTTAATTCCAAGTTTATTGGACAATGTTTTTTCTAAATATTGTTTGCCGACATTTTTTGCCGCCGGAGAAATTACGTCTTTCGCCAATGAATCAATGATCTTTTTTCCAGCGGATATTTCTTTAGGACTCAATGAAGAGACTGATCGTTCCAAATCCAGCGCAGTCCGTTCCAGTTGTAATCGATTGATACGATCACGCAATTCCTCATTACTCATTTCTTTTACGGATTTTTTCACGGTTTTTTTAGCAGATGTCGTTTTCTGAGAGCCGTCCGTGTCTGCCGTTCGTTTTTGCACTTTTTGTTTTATTTTATGCCCAAGCTGAGCGGGCGTTCTCCTGATCCCCCATTTCATCCCTTTAATTCCGTGATGAAATAGCGTATTATTTTCCATTTTGATCTTTCATCTCCTTATACGTCTTTATACGGAATTGATTTGTTATTTCATTCGTGGTATAATGATACCAACTACTTTTTATACGATGATTCGATAGGAGATACCGTCATGAATACAACAACCCCTCCCAACGTAAGCAACATCTTCCCATTTGAAGTACGTCCCTGCACAGGTTTTTCTTCAAGCGACAAA
>CAZJVB010000066.1:0-8990 GCA_964549435.1 uncultured Ruminococcus sp. | reverse complement strand
TCCCTTGTTTCGGCTCGTAAGGGCAAAAACAAGGGAAAATACATAAGGCTGGAACACAAAACAGGCGAAACGCCTTGAAAATACAACGTTTTCAGAGGGTTTAACAGATAAATCTGAATTTATGATGGTATATGCCCGAAATTCAACTGACAATGATAGTTGTTATACCAACTATATCTTCAAAAAACGACATGGGAAATATATAATAAAAATGTAAGGTAGGATAAGAAATGAGTGTGGCTGACAATCTGTACAAAGTAAAATCAGAATTGCTGTAGAAACTGCAGCGCATTTCGGAATCGGCCGTAACCGCGCAGTCAACGACAGAGCGGATGCACAGGGCACGCAGGTACTGTAGACACAGTGGCTGATACTGTATGTGCAATGCGCGCTGATATGCCGATCGGCAACACATGGGGAAAAAACGGACGAGGACAATCAGAACAGAAAATATGCGACTGAATAAAGCGACCCGGGCGAGATTATCTTTATGCTTAAAGCGCTTTCTTCCTTAAAGTCTGCGTAAGATCAATACATTTGAACGCTGACCACGGAGATCCTCGCTGTGTTCATGCCGTTTAAGGTGCAGGAGATCATGGACAAGGGCGGAATTTTCTTCGGAGAAAATTACCCACAATCTCATAATGTACAACAAGGCAAACCTTCTGAACCAGTCGGCGTTTCTTCTCGGTGTTCCGGGTTCCGGTAAATCGTTTTCTGCAAAGGAACTGATTCCCTTTCTTATGCTGAATAACAATGACGATATTTCGATCTGCGATCTTGAAGGTGAATATGCACCCCTTGTTGAAGCAATGGGTGATCTCGGTTCCATGATCTGCGTGTCTGCCGGTGGCAGAGATAGACTGAAAGCCATGGATATGGTTGACGGCTACGGCGAGAATCATCCCATCGTCGTGAAATCGGAGTTTATCATGTCACTTATTGAGCAGATCGACAAAAAAGGTGTTGGTCCGCAGCATAGGTCCATTATCGACAGTCAATATCAGAAATCTACACAAACATGAAATTTTGAAAGTTAAAGCAGTTTGAAAATGTATGTATCTTAAAAAAGCCAATGCCCGCAGTATAGCATGAAAATGATATACTGTGGGCATTTTCGTATGTAAAGCAGTTTTCTTGCTTCGCAGAACATTCTACAGTATTACTTAGTCAAACGCCTGTTACAGCAATGCTGTAAAATAATCACAGGCTAAACGGAGGTAATACAAGCATGACAAACACATACGGATATGTACGGGTATCCAGCACAGACCAGAACGAGGACAGGCAGATAATCGCATTGTCCGCGTGTGAGATTCCCCAAAAGAACATTTATATTGATAAGCAATCC
This sequence comes from uncultured Ruminococcus sp., assembly GCA_964549435.1. Taxonomy (GTDB): domain Bacteria; phylum Bacillota; class Clostridia; order Oscillospirales; family CAG-382; genus Coliplasma. The sequence continues at coordinate 7,639 of CAZJVB010000066.1, read as the reverse complement.
GGCAAGGACTTTGACCGACCGCAGTACAAAAAGCTCACACGAAAGCTGAAAAGCGGCGATCTGCTCTACATTATGAGCATCGACCGTCTCGGACGAAATTATGAGGAGATACAAAAGCAGTGGCGGATACTTACAAAGGAAATCGGTATTGATATATGTGTTTTGGATATGCCCCTGTTAGATACTCGCAGCGGCAAAGATCTGATGGGAACATTTATTGCCGACCTTGTGCTGCAAATTCTGTCCTTTGTGGCGCAAAACGAGCGGGAGAATATCAAGAAGCGCCAGGCGGAAGGAATTGCTGCGGCTAAAGCAAAAGGAATAAGATTCGGCAGACCGGAATCAAAAGTTCCTGCTGATTTCGGTAAAATAATACGTCAATGGGAGTACAAACAAATCCCCATTGCCGAAGTTATAAAACTGTGCAATATGAGCGAAGCCACATTTTATCGTAAATTGCGTGAATTCAGACTTTGTTCTGGCAAAAAAAGCCACAATTGAACTGCTTTATTAAGCTGCTCTTCTCATGTATATGGGAGGCGCAGTTTTCTTTTTGTGCCCAAACAACATAAAAAAGCTATCAAAAGGTGCACTTTTTGATAGCCTTAAATTCATGAACATTATATCACAAAAAAACAACAAAATCAATAAGTCAGATACCTATATGAGCTTTTTTTGCTTTTATGACAGAGGAAAATATTGAGAACGAATTATGTCAAAAAGTGCACCTTTTGAGAATAGTGCATTTCGGTAATTGGTCGCCGGATAATGAAAGGAGCTGCCGCATATGTCTATCTCACTTTTCCAGCATAATGAAGAAGCATATCAGGCGGCTGCTTCAATGTTATCGGAAACCGGTAAGGCGGCGATTATACATCCGACCGGCACGGGAAAGTCCTTCATCGGCTTCAGGCTGTGCGAGGAGTATCCCGAATCTAAAATCTGTTGGCTGTCTCCGTCGGAGTATATTTTCAAAACGCAGCTCGAAAATCTAAAAGCTGCCGGCGCAGACGAGCCGAGAAACATTTCATTTTTCACATATGCGAAGCTCATGAACATGAGCTCTGACGAGATTACGGAGATCTGTCCCGATTACATCATCCTCGATGAATTCCATCGCTGCGGCGCTGAGATGTGGGGACTGGGCGTTCAGAATCTGCTGAAAGATTATCCGGATGCAAAGATACTCGGTCTGTCTGCGACGGCTATTCGTTATCTCGATAATCAGCGCAATATGGCGGATGAGCTGTTCGACGGAAATATCGCATCCGAAATGACGCTTGGTGAGGCAATCGTGCGAGGAATTCTCGCCGCGCCAAAGTATGTCATGTCGGTTTACTCCTACCAAAAAGATTTGGAAAAATACCAGTCCCGCATCCGTCACTCCAAAAGCAAAATTGTGCGTGATACAGCGGAACAATACCTCGATGCGCTGCGCCGAGCCTTGGAAAAGGCAGACGGGCTGGATGTAATTTTCGATAAGCATATGACTGACCGCACCGGAAAGTATATCGTATTTTGTGCCAACGTCGACGCTATGCGGGAGTGTATGAGCCATGTATCGGAGTGGTTTGGTAAGGTGGACGCACAGCCGCGAGTCTATTCGGTCTATTCCGACGACCCTGCGGCAAGCAAATCCTTTGTGGATTTCAAAGAAGACAACGATACCAACCATCTGCGTCTGCTTTTCTGCATAGATGCGCTGAACGAAGGCGTGCATGTGGAAAATGTCAGCGGTGTGATTCTGTTCAGACCGACGGTATCTCCTATTATCTATAAACAGCAAATCGGTCGGGCGCTTTCTGCAAGCAAAAAGAATGAGCCGGTCATCTTCGATATAGTCAATAACTTTGAGAACCTCTACGCCATTGGAGCGATCGAAGATGAAATGCGCGCTGCGGTCACCTATTATAACTATTTCGGTAACGGCGATGAGATTATCACCGAACGATTCCGGATTATCGACGAGGTTCGGGACTGCCGCAGACTGTTTGACGAACTGGAAGAAAGCCTGACCGCTTCCTGGGACTTGATGTTTACATGTGCCAAAGCCTACTACGAGGAACACGGTAATCTTGAAGTTCCCAGACGGTACAAAACCGAGAACGGCTATTCGCTCGGGAACTGGATCTTCACAATGCGCAAGATTCGTGCGGGAGAGCAATACGGCAATTTGGATGAGAACCGCATCGCCAAGCTTGATTCCGTCGGCATGGTATGGTCCGGCGCGCGGGATGCGGCATGGGAAAGGAATTTTGCCGCCGCAAAACAGTATGCGGAAGAAAACGGCGATCTTAATGTCAAGGCGAGCTATGTGACAGCCAATGGCATACGGCTTGGCGGCTGGATTTCCAATCTGCGCACATGCCGCAAAAGCGGAATACAGACCTCGTATCTCACAGCGGAGCGAATCGCCGCACTGGACGCCATCGGAATGATATGGGCGCAGCCTGACTATTTATTTGAGAGAAACTATGCTGCAGCCTTGTTATATTACAAAGAACACGGCAATTTAAATGTTCCAAACGACTGTGTGGTAAACGGTGTAAAGCTTGGCATTTGGATGAGTAACCTGCGAAACTCTTACAAAAGAAACGGCGGATGTACCAATCTGACGGAAGAGCAAATTGCACGATTGAACGAACTGGGGATGCGCTGGGGCAATAAGGCGGATTTGCTGTGGGAACAAGGCTTTGCCGAAGCGAAGCAGTACGCAAATCAAAAACAAAACCTTGATGTGCCCCTTGCCTATGTCAGCGAAAGCGGCTACAAGCTGGGCGCATGGCTATATGACCAAAGAGAAAAATATAACATAGGAAAACTGAAATCGGAGCGAAAGCAGCGTCTGGAGGAACTCGGGATGCATTGGAAAAAGACCCGCACCAACAACTGGGACGAGTGCTTTGCGCATTTGAAGAGGTACTATGAAGCAAACGGGAATATTAACATTCCCGCTCGCTATACGGCAGACGGGATTTGGCTTGCCAAGTGGCTGAATGAGCAAAAGCAAATCTATTTCGGCAAACGCAAGGGAAAATCCCTGTCGGCAGAACAGATTGAAAGATTGGAATCGCTCGGTTGTCCCTGGAAAAGCACTGCGGAGCTCGCTTGGGAAAAGCGGTACGCAAGTGTCAGGCAATACTACGAGGAACATGGAAACATTCAAATCCCGCAGGATGCTGTGTTAGCGGATGGCAGAAAAATCGGAAGTTGGCTTACAGTACAGCGAAAATACCGCAGAGAAGGCAAGCTTACAGAGGAGCAAATCAATCTTTTGGATGCGATAGGCATGGTGTGGAGTTTCGACGATACTTGGGAAGTTGGATTTCGCCATGCGGAAGAATACTACAAAGCATACGGAAATCTTGCAGTTGCGGGCGAATATGTGTGCGATGACGGGTACAAGCTCGGAAGTTGGATGAACAACCAGCGCACGAATTATCTGTCTCCCAGCCGGTATCATAAACTATCGCATGAACAGGCAAAGCGACTTGAGAATATCGGTATGGTTTGGAAACCGAAAGAAGCCCGGTGGGAAACCTCCTTTGACTTGGCGAGAGAATATTTTGCCAAGTACGGAAACCTGCTGATACCGAAAAAATACAAAACCTCGGACGGATATTGCCTCGGGGAATGGATTGCATTCCAAAGAGAATTGAAAAGAAAAGGCAAATTGGAGGAAGAGAAAATCGGCCGACTGAACAGTATCGGTATGGATTGGCTTACTCCTGCCGCAAGAATATGGGAAAACCATTTTGAGTCATGCAGGCGGTATTACGAAGAACACGGAAACCTCGAAATCCCACGATCTTATACGGAGGAAGACGGATTTCGGCTTGGCACGTGGCTTTGGCGGGTTCGGACAGGAAAATATAAGCTGAAAATCACAGGCGAAAATGGGAATCAGTATGAGCGGCTGAGCAGCATCGGCATGGTTTGGAAAGAAGATACGGTCGCAGATATGCCTAAAGCAGAACCCGGAAAAACCGTAAGAAGAGACATACGAGCGGCTAGGGTTTAAAAACAGAGGATATACCATGAACAAAAATTTGCTTATCATAGGTGCGGGGATCTACGGTGTCGTCACAAAAGAGATTGCCGAGAGCATGGGGCGCTTTGAGAAAATCGACTTTGCAGACGACAGTGCAAAGGCAACGCCGAACGGGATAAAAGTTATCGGGACAACGAACGACATAGAAAACTTGGTTTGTGAGTATCACAACATCGTTGTGGCGATCGGGAATCCCGATGTGCGGCTTCGGCTGATACGCAAATTCGTGGAAACACTTCCGTGCCGCATTGTAACGCTTGTTTCGCCAAGGGCATTTGTTTCCCCTTCCGCTCAAATTGGTATGGGATGTATCATTGAGCCGATGGCGGTTATTCATACAGGCGCTGTGATTTCTGTAGGATGCATCATTTCATCAGGCGCAGTAGTCAATCACGCAAGTATGTGTTGCGACGGCGTTCATGTAGACTGCAATGCCACAGTGGCAGGAAACACAATCGTCCCGGCAGGCACAAAGGTACAAAGCGGGACGATGTTCAGTAAAGATACCGTTTCCGCAGGGGATTTGTTTATTGAAAAAGATATATCCAAACGCTGTCCCTTGCCGATAGACGGCATGGAATATACATTTGAAGATGGAGTTTAAGTATGTATAAGCATTTCGCGAAACCGCTGCTTGATTTTATATTAGCACTTATAGGAACGATTGTATTGCTTGTTCCGATGCTCATTCTTGCGGCTGTGATTTACATAGACGATCCCGGTCCGGTACTGTTCAAGCAGAAGCGTGTCGGACAGAAGAGAAACGGCGAAATTACATATTTTAATTTGTATAAGTTTCGCAGCATGAAGATGTCTGCCCCGCATGATAAGCCGACGCATGAGCTTGAAAATCCCGAGCAGTACATAACCCGTGTCGGCAAAATCTGCCGCAAATTCAGTTTGGACGAGCTTGTGCAGATTCCGCTGAATATATTGACGCTGAACATGTCGGTGATCGGTCCCCGTCCCGCCCTGTGGAACCAAGAGGATTTGATCGCCGAGCGGGAGAAGTATGGTGCTAACGATGTGAAACCCGGACTGACCGGCTGGGCGCAGATCAATGGACGAGATGAGCTGGAGATTGATATCAAGGCGAAGTTAGACGGCGAGTATGCGGAGAAGATGAACTTCCTGTTCGATTGTAAGTGCTTCTTTGGAACGATTACAAGCGTGCTGAAGCATGATGGCGTCGTCGAAGGCGGTACCGGTGAGATGCATAAGCAGGAAGAGAAAGAAAAAGAGATGGTCGGAAAATGAAAATACTTGTTATATGCCAGTATTATTATCCGGAGCCATTTCGAATTGCCGATATTTGTGAGGAACTTGTAAAACGGGGGCACGAAGTTACTGTAGTAACAGGGACGCCCAATTACCCCATGGGTGAGATTTACGACGATTATCGAAACGGTAACAAACAAGATGAAGTCATTAATAGCGTAAAAGTACATAGGTGTAAGATTCATCCTCGCAAAACCGGGATGATCCACAGATTATGGAACTACTACAGTTATCCGCACGCATCCAAAAAGTATATTTCTAAACTTGACGACTCATTTGATGTTGTATTTATAAATCAACTTTCTCCTGTAATGATGGCGCAAGCCGGAATCAAATATGCCAAAAAGCATAAAAAGAAAACTGTGCTTTATTGCCTTGATTTGTGGCCTGCCAGTCTGATTGCCGGTGGTGTGAAAGGCGGAGCAGTTTTTAAGTGGTTTCGCCATGAAGCAGAAAAGATATACCATGCGGTAGATAAGATTTTGATTACTTCAAAATCTTTTGCCGATTATTTTGAAAAGGAATTCGGAATCACTGACATGGTATATCTACCGCAGTATGCGGAAGATACCTTTACTCCCGAACAGTGCCGAAAAGAGCCTGACAATTATATTGATTTGATGTTTGCCGGCAATGTTGGTGCCGCACAGAGCGTGGATACCATTATTAAAGCGGCGGCTTTGTGCAAGAATATCGAGAATCTGAGGTGGCATATTGTTGGCGATGGCAAGGAAATCGACAGCATGAAAAAGCTTGCGGACGAGTTGTCTGTACCAGTGATTTTTCATGGAAGAAAACCAGTGGAAGAGATGCCGAAGTATTATGCGATGGCGGATGCGATGCTTGTAACCATGCAGAAAGATCCCGTATTAAGTTTGACACTTCCCGGAAAAGTGCAATCGTATATGGCTGCCGGAAAGCCGATTATTGGGGCGATTGACGGGGAGACTGCCGTGGTTGTTAATGATGCGGAGTGCGGCTTTGTTGCCAATGCCGAGAGCTCTGAAAAACTGTCAGATTGCGTAAGACGATTTGCTTCTCGTGTGGAACAGGAGCGGAACACGTTAGGTGAAAATGCAAGATGTTACTATGTAAGTCGTTTTGCAAGAGATAAATTTATGGACGGTTTGGATTCTGAATTAGAAGCGATATGTGGAGAGTAAATGAAAGTTTTGATGATAAATTCTGTCTGCGGAATCCGAAGCACCGGTCGAATCTGTACAGATCTGGCTAAGGCTTTGGAAGAACAGAGGCATGAAGTAAAAATCGCATATGGACGTGAAACCGTACCGGAACAGTTTCAAAAGTATGCTATCAGAATTGGAACTGATTTGGATGTCAAACTCCATGGTGTAAAAGCAAGACTTTTTGATGCTTCCGGTTTTGGTAGTAAGAGAGCCACAGAGAAGTTTATTGAGTGGGTCAGAGAATGGAATCCCGATATCATTCATTTGCACAATATCCACGGATATTACATAAATGTCGAAACTCTATTCAATTATATGAAAACCTGCGGAAAGAAAATCATTTGGACCTTGCATGATTGTTGGGCGTTTACGGGGCATTGTTCATATTTTGATTATGTCGGATGTGATAAATGGAAAACCGGTTGTGATAAGTGCCCGCAGAAAAAAGAATATCCTTCTTGCATTGGAGTATCTCGAGCCAAACAGAACTACACGGCTAAACAAGAGTTATTTTCTAATATTCCTAATATGACGCTTGTTGCACCTTCTGATTGGCTTGCGGGACTTGCAAAGCAATCGTTTCTGAAAGAGTATCAGGTTGTAACTATACACAACGGAGTTGATACAAGTGTTTTTAAGCCAACCAAAAGTGATATTGCAAGCCGTTATGGGCTTGATGGCAAAAAAATTGTGTTGGGAGTTGCGGCGATTTGGGATAGAAGAAAAGGTCTTGATTACCTATTACAACTTGCTGATATGCTTGATGATACTTATGCCGTTGTGGTGATTGGCGTGAATGAAGCGCAGAAGCAGAAACTTCCGAAAAATGTCTTAGGACTACTTAGGACGAACAGCGTTCAGGAGTTGGTTGAATGGTATTCAGCTGCAAGTGTGTATGTAAATCCGACACTCGAGGATAATTATCCGACAACGAGTCTTGAAGCGATAGCTTGTGGAACACCGGTGGTTACTTTTAATACTGGTGGTTGCTCAGAATTATTTGAGTATATTAATTCTGGCGCTATCACAGACAACAAGAGTACTGATTCACTTTTTAAGATAATAGAGTCTAAAAAATTTTTTATGTATGGTGATTTGAAAATGAAATATTTTATTTTTAAAG
>CAZJVB010000065.1:0-9274 GCA_964549435.1 uncultured Ruminococcus sp. | reverse complement strand
TCGGGATTTCCAAGAAGGAAACCACCAATTGTAGGAATGACGCGTTATTTCTCATATCTCCGATGGTCCCAATGAGTGCAGCAACGCTTCCCGCTACTTTCGTGATCGCACTGATGTATTGAGTAGCCGCGCCGATGCCGAAGGCGCCCGCCATCGCTTTCAGACAAACAAAGAGATAAACGAATCCGGTAAAGATCACGGATACGGCGGAAGAAGCGGCGTAAAATAAGCCGGCTTTCCCCTTCGCGTATCGGGCATAGATCCCTTTTGAGCCGAACGTATAGGATTTGTCGGTGGTTTGCTTTTTACTGATGAAATCCTGTCGGTAGATACGGATGTCCGCCGCACACTCCTGCTTATTGCCAAGATTAAAAAAGAAGCCGAATAGGCGGTTGCCAAATGCATGTGTATCTGCTAATTTTGCATAATAGCTGCCAGCTTTGTTGGAAAGCGCGGGAGCAAGCCAGGTAACGGCGAGCATTATTAAGATTATGGCAAACACGAATAAGGAATTGTTTAGGAATGTGAAGTGGCCGGCGCCTTCCGGGACGCGTTGGATAAAGAGCGTTGCGGTCAACGAGATGCCGCCCAACAGGGTAAAGATCGAAGAGAGGATGGATTCGTAGTTCCCTATGACTTTATAGAGTCCCCATCCGGTCGTTTCCTGGGTTTGGATAATTTTTGTAAATAGCTCTTGTGTTTTGGTGTCTTCGATATTTATAAAATCCATGGTGAGCAGCTTATCTTTGAAGATGCGAAAAGTCTTGAGATACATACCTGTGCATTCTGTATCCCTCCATTTGGTCAGAAAAGCAGACACCAAGGAGATGAGGGCGGCAGAAAAGAGGGTGAGCAGTACCAATTTTTTCAGGGTTTCCGGGTTTCTGCTTGTGGAAAGTTCTTCGATGATCAGGGCGGTCAGGTAGATACCGACATACGGTGTCAGGGCGTTCCAAATCACCCATAGGAGACGGGAAGTGAACATTTTAGGATATTTCTTGAAAAGCAGACCGGCAGCCTTTTGGTTGACAATATAGGCATCCTTCCAAGAAAGAAGTTTTTTGCTATTCTCTTTCTTCATTTTCCTGCACCTCTTCTTTGTAGTATTTACTCTGCGTTTCGAACAGCTCTGCATAGCGTCCGCCGAGAGCGAGCAACTCGTCGTGCGATCCTTCTTCGACAATATGCGCATTTTCCAATAAAATAATGCGGTCACAGAATCGAGTGGAGGCAAGTCTATGGGAGATGTAAACCGCGGATCTCCCCGATGTCATTTCATCGTATTTTTGATACAGTTCCGCTTCTGCAATCGGATCAAGCGCTGCTGTTGGCTCGTCCAGTATGATGATCGGAGCGTCCCGATATAACGCTCTTGCGAGCATCAGTCGCTGCGTTTCGCCGCCGGAAAGCATTATGGCATCTTCATAGACCTCCCGATTCAGATACGTTTCGAAGCCGTTAGGGAGGGAAGAGATTTTGCCGAGAAGCCCCGCCTGCGCGGCACATGTCCGAACTTTATCCATATCGATGTTATCTTCGGTTTGTGCAACATTGACCGCTATGGAGTTTGCCAGCAGCGTGAAGTTCTGAAAAACTGCCGAGAACAGCTGGTAGTAATCTCGACGGTTGTACGATCTGATATCCTTGCCGTTCAACAGAACTTGTCCTTCAGTAGGATCGTAAAATCCGCAAAGCAATTTGATCAGCGTGGTCTTTCCGGCACCGTTCAATCCTACAACCGCCAGTTTTTCGCCGGATCGGAGAGTAAGATTGATGTTTTTCAGAATATAAGCCTCGCTCTCCGGATACCGGTAAGAGACATTTACAAGCTGTAATTCATACGCTGCTTCTTTGTCCGGCGTCAGGGGCTCCCCGTCTTCAAAAGCAAACGGCTCCGGGAACTCGATAAGTTCCCTTACCATAGAGATATCCAGACTTTGACGGTGCAGGGTGGTTAGATCATTGAGAATGCCTCCTACCCAAAAAGCAAATCCGCCGATTGCCGAGAAATAAAGCAAAAATGTGGAAGCGCTCATTTCATTATAAAATACCAGATGGAGCAGGTATGCATAAGCGATCCCGTTTCTCAGGAAGGTAAGAAGCAGATCTGCAATGCGTCCCCAAAAATAAACGCCGTTGGCTTTTTTTTGGAATGCCGTATAGGCATCCATCGCCTTTGCGCTGCATTCTTCAAGCCAAGGCTTGAGTCCGAACAGGCGTATGTCTTTGGCGGTGCTATAGTCTCGGATCCTTCCGTTTATATACCACATTTCATTTCTGGGCTTGGCAACTTCCTCCTGATGCCGGTATTCGTATCCGTTGATGTACTTGTTGATAAAATATCCGGCAAGCGAGGTGATAACAATGATGAGGAGGATCCACAGCTGCATCGTTGACAATAAGAGGAGATAGGCGAGGAAGCCGAGGACGTTTGTAGTGAGAAACGTAAGCGAATTCCAGATGGCTTCGGTTGCCTGATCGTTTCCGCTAGTTGCTTCACTCGCTTTTCCGTGTAGCTCTTTGAATTTTTCGTTGCCGAGGTTCGAATAGGACGTTGTTAATGCTTTGTTATTGATTATACCCATTATATAGAGTCTTACCTGAATTTTACCGTGAATTGCATTGCAGTTCACATAGGAAAATGCTGCGGATAAAAGCATCATCAGTCCTACAAATGTTAGAATAACGAAGAGCAGTTCCGGTAGGGTGGCTTTTTGCTCTACAGCCGAAAGGATCGACGGTGTGACGTAGAGGTTGACTAAATTATGCGCCACGGAAATCATTGCGTATAGAAGGGAGAGGACTAAGACCTTTTTCTCTTTTATGCGCCAAGCGATCGAGATCATGTAGGCGGCATTTTGCCACATATTGTATTTGGGTTTCTTTTTTCTACGGTTTTTCTGCATGGTTTTATCCTTTCATGAAGCTCAGGGACGCTGCTGGCCCTCTCAGGACGATTCACTCTGCAATGCTGCGCCGCTGCTTTGCAAGTGACGGTAATTCTGCTTCTTTAAAATTATACTTTAAAAATATCAAAAGTACTTGCATGAGTCAAGCAACTTATAGTTGCAAGTGCATATTCTGCCAATGGAAAGAGGTGATTGCATGCGGAAGTTGTATGCGGTGCTCGGATATTCTGAAGTCATGGAATGGAAACGGATCGCAGAGGAGCGCTTTTCGGCAAAGCTGCATTTCCATGATGCTTGCGGCGGGCAGTCTTTCTCTTTGGAAAAGCCGAATCAGGCTTTAAAGGCATTCCTGACTTCTTATTGTGCGGATAGAAATCTACACGTCGTTTTTTCGGAGGACGGGTTGCGTTTTACCGTCGAATCATAAAATGAAAAAGCCCGTTGCGTCGGGCTTTTTCAGAATCAATTTCTATTCAGATCAAGATCGACAATATATTCCATGTTTTCGGTCGCACTTCGGATTATGGTACAGGGATAGTCGATTCCCTGAATCGAAGCGTCCGGCCAAATGCCTCTGTTTTCGGTCACTTCGACAGTCCAGTCAATCGCTTCGCCATTTTGGTAGAGTGTGCAGTCTTTGACACGGATATTGCGCATATACATGCCGCAGTCTGTATTGTACAGGGTGATTTCTATCCAGTTATTTTCTGAGGGATTTCCGGAGGTATCTTTTTTTAGTTCGTCGGGATAATCGAGGGCAAAATCGGTCAGGTAAGCAGTGTTAGAACCGTCTTTCCGCGCATATTGCAATTCAAAGGTGACATAATCTGCGATCGTATCGCTTGTGAGGTCGTAGACTGTCAGCGTTGCCATGCCGTCTGATGAGGAACTGTCCATGGTAAGCCGGTAGTCGTGATCCGAGCGGAGCCGCTTCCCTGATTCATACCAAGTATTGGTGCTTTGTGGGTTTGCACAGGTATATAAGTTGTAGAAAATATGCCAGCCGTCGTTGCCGGAATATACCAATCCAGCATCCGCGCAGTTTACCCAATAGCCATCGGTAGGATCGTAGATATCAACACCGAGAAAAAGGTAAGCATTGACATGCTGCAGATCTTCCCGGTAAATATTCAGCTCCAATTCGGACAATTCAATCTCTATGGAAGCTCCGTTATATCCCAGCTTGGAATAGACACAGTAAGCGGGACCATCGTCGTCACCCATTTTATGCCCGCCGTTTTCCATTGTCAGATTGGAAAATGACTCGGTGCCGGTAAAAAGGTATGGTTGTTTTGTCTCTGAAACGGATGCGGAAGAGGTTTCTGCGGATGAGAGGGAAAAGGTATCGATAGTTTCTGATTCGCAGCTACATAGAAGAATGCAAAGAAAGAAAATCATAGATAAAAACGAATATTTCTTCACTGTATGACTCCTTTTATTGACAAGGCATTATAAATATTACCAGTAGTATATCGTATATCCATTTTATTGTCAAGGTAATCGCCGAAACAGTGGCTGAATATTTGTTATGTTACATATAGATTTGAGACGGTTCGCGTGTTTGCAGGAAGTATATAAAGTATAAGATATTTATATCCCTCATCTCTTGTAGTCGAAGTTGAATCGTCCTCATACGCCTTGCCCAAACGCCCCAACCGGGCAAGAATTAAAGTGTATCGCAGCCCAAAAATGTACGGTAAACCGCGCTGGGATAAGGCATACTTACGCTTTAACGGTTCGCTCTATCGCGTGTTCGCTCGTCTCGGATTCCGCAAAAAGGTAGAATCCACAAAGGAAAATCCAAACACAACAAATTTTACGATACGTCTGTTATCATTGGTCTCAGGTGGCAAATAGATGTGAAATTCATCTCCATAGACAGCGCCTTTTAGGTTTCCGTGAAATGGATAATGAGGCAATGGGAAAAGCCGCAAGCATTGCGTCACCCACAAGGTCTTCCGCATCGGTTGGCGAGTGACATAACGATGTGGCAAGCCGCATCAGATATATAATATTAAATCATTTCATTGTTTGTCATAAGCTCCTTTCTTTCCGGAAACTTTTGAACGTTTATACATATAGTCGTTACCATTTGATTTTGGTTAGGTACTCCTTTTGACGTTTTTCTTATGTTAGAAAGAGACATAAAAAAACAGCCGTTCTGCCGGAAGCAAATCGACTGATAGATATTCTATAATAATATTCGGGTTTATCGTTCTCTCCCTGCCTTTCGCTTATAACTTATAAAGTGTCACAAAAAAGAGTTTCATTGGGTGGTTTCAAAAAATATTTGAGAACAAAAAAGCAACGCTGTGTTTCTATTATGGATTGCATGATCATCTTCCGGGAATAATCCGCTGCGTTGTTTTTTTACATCGTCCTCAGTGGAACCGCCGTTTTCCTGTATTGACTTTCCAATGAACATTGACAGTCGTCGATCCATATCATTCACCGGTTCTGATTATTTCTTTTATAAGGTTATCCAGAATCTCTTTAGATTGCAGTTCTCGTCTGGTTCATATACAGTAGATTCGTAAATACCGCCATTATTAAGTATTGTTTTCTCACTTCCTATATTGCCGTCAATACAAGTTATGAGTATTTTATCAAGACCAATCTCTCGACAATAAGGGAGAATAGCATTCAACATTGATGTTGCATATCCTTTTCTTCTTTCGTTCGGCTTTATCGAATATCCGATGTGTCCACTAAACTTAGAAAGATAGTCATTAAAGTAATGCCGCACTTGAATCATTCCGACAAGACAATTATCCATTTTGCGAACATAGAAGAACTGAGTTGCTATAACCAATCCTTCCGGAAGTGTTTCTGGTACCGTGCATTTCTCACATTCCGAAATGTAGGTTATCGGATCTTCACATTTACGGAGAGGACCACAGCCATCCATCGAACAATTGGTATCCAAAAAATCTTGTCTGTATTCACGGATTTGTTCTGCGTATATTTCACTTGGCTCAACTAAGAAAAAGTTTCCTGCATCAATCATCATTTTGCCGCCTCCCATTCTTCTCTAAGTTGTCTGATAGACTGCTGTCGCTCAGCTCTGTTATCGCTTATAGCTTTTGTTACCACCTCGAAGAGTTTGCCGCTAAGCTGCCATTTGTCCCGTGTGCGATTGTACTCGCCAAAAAGGGCAAAGGCTGTAGCTCCGACAGTATAGACGTTCGTAATTTCATCTATGACCGCTCCAAGCTGGCATTCCTCCGGAGACTGGAAAAGAGAGCTGCCCCACATGCGTCCCATATCGTTGGTGCAAGGCTGCTTACGGAAGAAGTCAATATCACAGATCGTGGTCTTTTCATTCTCAAAATCGTACATAATGCTTCCGTCATAGAAGTCGATAGCCACATAGTTCTGAACTGCGATATATTCAAAGAAGTTCAGAATGTCACGAAATACATTCAGTTTGGCCCTTACAGGCAGTTGCATAAATCTTTGATGCGCCGCTGGGTACATTCTGCCCATACAATCGCCGTCCACCCATTTGAACACCATGGCAAATCCGCCGCCAATATCCTCAGCATCGACGAGTTCGATCAGGTTATCATGCTGCAGATCGCTATACACAGGTAAAGTTGCTTTCAGTCTGGTAATGGCATCTGCAGGATCACTGTTATACTGCTCGGCAGGCGCGCCCGCAAACTTTACAAAATAGCGCTGTCCGTTTTTTTGGGTTCCAAAGCAGATATTACCGGAGTCCTGGTCATCATAGACCTTGAATACCTTCCCGTACTTGCTCACAAACGAGAAATCAAAGGCACTTTTCAGTTTGAACGGAATCCCGTCAATGTACTGCAGATAATATCCTTTGAAATACCAAGTCGGCACGGGATTTTTCATATTTTCATACCAAGCCAGAACTTCCTTGCCTTGATTCAGCATGGTGTTCACCTCATCCTGACCGAAAGGAATCGCCCAGTATACCGAGGAGAGCGTATTGCTCGAAATATAAAGAGCAAGCAGCTTCCAGAACTCCAGTGGCACATTGCCATCAAAGTAGCCATTCACCATACCGGAGGCAAAGAGAGGTGCTTTTTGGGCACACCAAACGATACGGTTGAATTCCTCCCACGGATCACCGTAGTCATTACGGTTGAAATCAATGATATGAAGCTTTCCGTTACGATCGATCATCATATTTCCGATATGGTAGTCGCCATGCTGATAAGCCTGCGGTCTGTTTTTCAGCAAATGACGGTTCTCGTTTATATAGTCGATGAATGCCTGTCCGTTCTCATACTTGATAGGGCACTCACCGTATTTCTTGATTTTATAATCCATCTTCCTATTAAACCGGCTCTCCCAGTCTTCCTGAGCTTCCGGAGCCGGTATGGAATGGATCTTACGAAGGATACGTCCTGCTTCCAATCCATATACATACTGTTCGGTATCAGAATAGTCCGTCATGACCTGTTCTGCGTCATCACCGTCAATCCAGCTCTGGATGGAATAGACGCTTTCGTCACAAGTTCCAAACTCGATTGGCTGACACATAGGCACACCCAAAGCGGCAACCTGTTTCATCATATTAAATTCGGACTGTTTGGTATCATACTGTGAAAGGTCGGAAACGCGCAAAAGATATCGTGTCCCATTCTCGTCGGTAACACAGTATTTCTTATCACTGGACCAGCCTTTGTTTATCGGTTTTTTCGTTAAAAAATTCATCTGTGGCAGCCTTCCGGGAACTTGCCCTTATTGTTTCACCCACACGTCAATTTCATCTTTACTTGGTTCCTCAAATAGAGCACCAAATTTTGCAGCAAGATTATCATCAACATAATAGGCGCTTGTTTCTTCGGCTAATACGGCACTGTTTCTTTTCTTTAAGCGTGCCTTCCAAGCCTCATCGCTAATATCAAGGTAATGGAATTCGCACTCTATATTTCGGACATTATAGAACTCGCGGGCAAAATCACGTTTTTTTTCATCCAAAAGCCCCAATCAAGAACTACGTTGATTCCGGTCTCGATGAGTTCCAATGATTTTTTTCCACTGCAGATCTTTCCGCAGATCAGAATTACTTTTGACACGTTATTCTCCTTATTATTTCCTAACCTTCATCAGTAGGAAATGCGGTTTATGAAAATTTTTCTCCCAGCTTTTATCGAGCGCTATTATTTCCTGAGTCGGAACTGGCTCAAGCATTGTTTCGATGGTGAAACCAGCCGAGCACAATGAGTTGATTATCTCGGAAAAAGTACGATGATACTTTTCAACACCGTCAACTATCCATGTTGTACTGCGTTTTCCGCAACGTGAATAGTCTGTCAATTTATAGTGAAGTACGTTACCGTTCTCATCCTTCGCCCATTTGGGGCCAGAGACAGGTGCTGTTGTAAGAGGATGTTCCTGTGAGAATATGAAAGATCCTCCTGAGGATAATACTTCATATACGCCCTTTACAAATGCAGCAAGATCTTCTATGTAGTGTAACGCAAGGGAACTGAAAACCACATCATATCTGCCCTTGAGGAAAGAAAGGTCGCTCATATCTGCATGAATAAATCTGATGTCTGGGTGCTCCTCAGTTGCAATAGCAAGCATTTTCTTGGAGATATCTACACCAACAACTACGGATGCGCCAAGCGCCTTGAATTCAGCACAGTTCTCACCATACCCACAACCGAGATCCAAGACAGCTTTTCCTGTTAATTCTGGCGATAAAGAAAAGAGCGCAGGTTTTTCCTCAATGTTATTGGCACTGTACTGATTACTACGGAGTTTCTTATATCCTTCGAAAAAAGTTTGGTTGTCATAAATATTTTGTGATTTGCACATTTCAAATACTCCTGGTTTTCACGCAGGCCTTTTGGCCAAGAAAAGAACGAGTGTGTCGTTGCACCCAATCTTATTTCCTGCTTCTAATCCTGCTTCTCTGAGTCCGCTAAAGAATTTACTGTTTTTATAGTATACCACAAAAAAATGATTTGTAAAGAGAGTATATGATATTTGCTTTTCAAAACAGCGTATGTTTGTTGCATTATATTCGCAAAACGAATTGTAGGTTATCGTTGAAATACCGGCTTGCTATGCCCGCATAGCGGTAAAGCAGAAGCAGACTAACTCTACCGACCGGCGTGCCTTGAAGGATCCGCAGCATGTAAAGGAGTGAAAATTTCGCGAAATTACTTTAACATTACGCGAATGATGAGGGTTGGTTACGCGAATGGTTTACACAAACCGAAAAAAATATGATATAATAAATTGCATATAGGTTTGTAGAAGAGAATGAATTTTCAGCAAATTTACAGAAAGGACTTGATAACGATGCCGGTCGGAGTAAAATCTTACAGACAGACAGACAGACAGACAGACAGACAGACAGACAGACAGACAGACAG
>CAZJVB010000064.1:0-9587 GCA_964549435.1 uncultured Ruminococcus sp. | reverse complement strand
CAACATCAGTTCCAATACAATCTCGTTCATAATTATGCCCCTTTCTTGGATATGACGGTGGAAATCAATACTACCACCGCGGCGTAGATCAGCTGGATGCCGACTGCCTTCAGCACAATACTTACAAACATAATGTCATCCTCTCCTCACGCATTGCCTTTTGCTTTTTCTTCCTGGTACATCTCGTACTCTTTCGATTTCAGCCATTCTGCCGAACGGAAATATCCGGGTTCTCCCTTGCAAATCAGATTTCCAACGATCAGGATCACAAGAGATACAACGATGATCACATAGGCGATATGTACATTTCCCAAGCCGATTGCATCTGGGAACGCCGGGAACAAGGTCCAGATTGTTGCAACCACAAACGGGATAATGAACGAAAGAATGCCGACTGTCTTGTTTCTCTTCCACCACAGGCCAAAGATAATGAGGAAGACTACTGGAATCATGAAGGAATAAACCCATGTAAACATATTGACAACGACCGGCAGAGTCTGCGCCATCAGGTTGGTAACGACTGCGCCGACAGCGATAAAGATGCGAATCATATTTGCTTCCTGCTTTTCCGACATATCCTTCTTGTAGAACTGTTTCACAAAATCGACCGTAATAACCGTTGCCGGTCCGATCAGGAATCCGCCGTAAGAAGAGAGCAGCGCTGCAACAAATGCGGCAAACAGAATGGCGATAAACCAAGTGGGCATCTCTGAAACCAGATACTGCGTGGTGACCAGCTTATCGCTGTATTCCGCATACTCCGGCAGCGTTCTTGCGGTCATGGCAATGCAGATGGAAATTGCGCCGATGATAACATTCATCGGGCCGACAAACCATGCAATTCGTCTCAGAGATTTCTCGCTCTTGGCTGAAGCAGCGGTCTGAATCGTCTGCTGTCCGCAGAGGTGTGCAAAGAACGGGGCGATCAGAATCGGAATAGCGACTTGAATAAAGTGTTCTGTTCCGCCTGTAAACTCCAGGAAGTGCGGATACTCTGCCGACCTAGACTCATAATACGCCGAAATCGTATCAAAATTCATGCCAGGCAGTGCCTTCATAACGAAGAACAGCGCGCCGAACATACCAACATAAAGAATGATAATATTGATCTGATTGAGCATGGCCGCCTGCTTGGTGCCGCCGAAAATAATATAACAAAGGCCGATTACACCGCTGATCAGAATGCAGGCCCGCAACGGGAAGCCGGTCATGGAATTGATAATAATTCCCAGCGCCTGTGTTTCAAAGGATGTAACCGCCCAGCCGACTGCGATATTGGCAGCGGCGATTAAAACGGTGAGTTCCTTGCAGTACAGCTTGGTGGTCATATCACCTGTTGTCGTGATGCGCATACGCCGCGCCCAACAATAAATCGTAACAGCGCCCAACGCCATAGCAAAGCCGTTTGCCATAACATGCCAGATCTGCGACTCGCCGAGCGTGAGACAACCCTCCCACGTGCCAGTCAAATGTCCGGAACCCAGCAAGGTAAGACACATGGTCGAACCGACTGCCCATGTTCCGAGGCTTCGTCCGCCGAGCGCGAAATCCCCCTCTGTCATTCCCTTCTTCTGCTGATTCTTTCGAATGATGTAGCTTACAACTCCAATCGAAAGGATTTCATACAGCACAACTACCATAATAATACTTAGATTCATTTTGTACCTTTTCCTTTCCTATCATATGTAGGTCTCTGCGTTATACAGTTCTTCGATTTCTTCTACGCTTTGCGATCTTCACCTCCATTTTACCCTCAAGCTTGTCAGCATATCTGTCCATATATGAAAGAAGCGTTTGCTTGTCTCGCTGTAAATCTGCGAAAATAGAGAACGGGGTTGTATTCGGAGCCGCAAAAACCAGAATATCGTTTTCCATATATTCAAGCAGTGTGATCAGCTCCCTTACCAGTTCCTGCTCTCCCGCCTCCAAAAAGCTGCCGTTTTCGCATTCCTCATAAAGCTTTGTCCCGGGAAGAATGGAAACCGAATTCAAATACAACATATACGGATGCAGCTGATTGAGTAGCTTCGCTGTCTTTTTCGCGGATTCTTCACATTTTCCCTGTCCGGCCAATCCCCCCAGGAAGATCATGCGGTAATCAACTCCCGCTTCCTCCAGCTTTTGGCATCCTGACAGAACATCCGCCGCAGTATAGCCTTTATTGACATGGAGAAGCGCTTCGTCGTCTCCTGTCTCAAATCCCACAACCAAATCTTCAAACCCCAATTCCTTCAGCAGCTTCATTTCTTCTACGCTTTTTCGCGTCAAATCATCCACTCTGGCATAGGTAGAGATCCGGCTTTCTGGGAAATACTTTTTGATGAGCTTTGCAATCGCAGCCAGCTTGTCTGTACGAAGCGCATAGGGATTGCCTCCATTTGCCCATATTTTCTTCGCTCTGGGATACCTTCGGCTCGCCTCAATTAAATCTTCTTCCACTTGCTCCAGTGGTGCAACCGAAAAAGGAATCCCTTTATAAAAGTTGCAAAAACTACATTTGTTATGCGTACACCCTACTGTCACCTCAATAAAAAGACTATCTGCGTCTGTCTGAGGTCGCACGATCGGTCCATTAAAATGCATGGTACCTCCTAAATCTCATCATTTTGTAATATTTTTGTTGGTGTCTGCCCCGGAGAAAGAGAGAGGGGGCAGACACCAACCCTCTTTTCGATCTGTTGATTCGGGCAATCAGATACTTTTCCGTCCGAATCAGCGATAGAACGCGGGCTTTTCCGGAAGATTGATTTCCTTTGTCGTACCGCCCTCCGAACGGCACTGTCCAAGGATGTTGGATGTCAGGCAAGCGATATATCCATCCCAAGCCGATGCCCCGCCCGGTTCCTGACCAGCGGAAACCCGGTCAACCCAGTCCTGCATCTCAATGTTGTACGCCTCAATAAAGCGATTCTGCCAATCCGGCATGATGGATGCTGCGAGTGTGCATTCGGTTCTCGTGATGACAGAGCTGGGGTCCGGCAGGCGAGCCGTGCCAAGATCGCCGACAACCTCGCATTGGATGTCATATCCGTATCCGGAGCTTTGGCTGATCTCGACATCAATGCAGATTCCCTTCTCGGTGCGCAGCATCATAATCTGCGGATCCTGCAGACACTCTTTAGCAGAAATACGGCTCTGTCTCGGAAGCACAACTTGTCCGGAAACATATTCATCGTCCAGCAGCCAGCGAAGTACGTCGATCTCATGAACGCCGGAGTTTTTAATCGACATCTCCGATGTCATGGTCGCCGCGTGACTCATATTCCGGTGGCAGGCATGTACCATCAGCGGCTGCCCGATCTTGCCCTCCTGAATAACCTTTTTCAGCTCAACATACCCCGGATCGAACCGGCGCATAAATCCAACCTGTACAATCCGCTTTCCAAACGCCTGTTCCGCAGCGATAATTTCCTCGCATTCCGGGATTTCGGTTGCAAGCGGCTTCTCGCAAAAAACATATTTTCCAGCCTTGATGCTTGCCATAACATATTGCGCATGAGCAGGATCCCAGGTGGTCACCATGACAGCCTGTACTTCTGGGCTGCGAATCAGTTCTTCGCCGTCCGCGTAATATTTCGCTCCATATTTCTGTGCAACGCTGCGTCCAACTTCCTCGTTGACCTCGGATACCGCAACTACCTTACAGCCTGTGATACGCTCATTCAGTCGCTTTACATGATCTCTGCCAATCGCGCCGAGACCGACGACTCCAATCTGTAATTCCATTGTGCTTCTCCTTCCTGTCTCTCAGGGTCAATTCATTTCTCCCCATGGATACAATATAACTTCTACGCCTTCTCCGTTACGCATGGCCTCTAATCCGACCGCAAAGTCCTTCAAAGGCAGGCGATGAGTAATTAAATAGGAAAAGTCCAACTGACCGCTGTTCAATCCGTTCGCAACTGCCTGCATCGTGTTCACGCCGATAAAGGTTCCGATCACATTGACGCCCCGACGGGAGATCATATGCTGGGAAATGGTCTGCTTTGCCAATTCATTCAGTCCGACAACCAGAACCGTTCCGCCCGGACGTACCGACGTAATGCAATCGTTGATGGCCGTTCCAACGCACTCAATGGCAATATCCGCACCGAGAGGCATCTCTTCCTGAAGAACCGCTTGAAGGTCTTCCTTATCTGTATAGACAATGCGATCCGCACCGCTCTGAATGAGATACGGTTTCCGGGACGGACTCCGTCCGGCAACGATCGTCTTGCCGGCGCCCATATCTTTGCAAAGCCTGCAGAAATACATACCGATCGGGCCGTCGCCGACGATCACCACATTGTCGCCGGGCATAACCTTGATTTTCTTCATTCCGCCTAATGCGACATTCAACGGTTCTGCAAAGATCGCGCGGTCGATCGGGACGTCCTTATTGATCTTGAGCAGGTTGGTGTCCGGACAAACAAGATACTGGGCAAACGCACCGTCGTAATCCATTCCAATGGCCTTCATATTCGGACATACATTGTAATCGCCTTTTCTGCAGATCTCACAAGTTCCGCAGACGATATTGTTGTCCATAATCAACCGGTCTCCTTTTTTTAGACAATCAACCTTCTCGCCGAGGTCCACTACCTCGCCTACGATTTCATGACCAATGATTGTTCCCGGAATAGCGGAATAGACCGGCGGGTTCGCCAGAATATGTACATCTGTTCCGCAGATGCTGCACGCCAGAACCTTGACCAGAACATCGTGCGGATTTTTCACCTGTGGAATCGGTCTCTGTGTAACTTCATATTTGCCGACTTCTGTAAAGACGACACAATCCATCATCTGATTACTCATTCTTGTCACCTCACACTGTTATGTCGGCAGGCCATTCGGATACACAATTACGCGGCAGGCCTTCTTTTGGCGCATCGCTTCAATTCCCTCGTAGATGTGATCCAGCGTCAGTCGATGCGTGATAAACTGATCCAGTCCCAGATCCTCATTGCGCAGCAGCTCAATCGCGCCCGGGAAATCCTTGCCAAGCGCGCCAACCAGCGAAATTTCGTTCAAAACGAAGGCTCCCGGAGCAATTTCGGATCTTGCGTTATTGTCCAAGCCAAAAAGCAGGATTCTTCCCTGCGGGTTAATCAGCTTCTGTGCCTCCGGAAGGATATTGCCTCTACCGACTGCATCGATGATCAGGTCCGCCTTGAACGGCCACTTCTCCTTCATAACATCCTCGATATTCTCCTTCTGAATATCGACCACGATATCCGCGCCGCAGTTCTTTGCTTCTTTGACGCGATCCTCGCCCTTTGCAGTGACGATCAGATTTTTCACACCGAATACCTTCAGCGTCCGGATGAACGTCAAGCCGATCGGGCCTGCGCCATACAGGATTACATAATCCATCGGCGTCGGATTTACCTTGCCCAGCGCACTTACGACACAAGCAAGAGGTTCTGTCTGCGCAACGATGTCCGGGCTGACGTTCTCGTCTACATGATAGATTTGTCCGGCAGATACGAGTGCATATTCCGCAAAGCCACCGTCCGCAAGCTGTCCGTAGTGATCCGAGTTCGAGCAGAGATCGCCACGGTTGTGTGTGCACTCAAAGCACTTTCCGCAGCGGACACGGGGATTTACCGCAACCCGCTCGCCGATAGAAAAGCTATCTACCTCTGCACCCTTCTCCACAATCGTTCCGCAGAACTCATGTCCGTAAATGATGCCCGGCTTCATATATTGTCCGGGAGGAACAGCAAGACCGTGAATATCGCTTCCGCAAATACTGGCTGCCTCCACCTTGAGAATCACATCCGTCGGTCGCGTAATCTTCGGCATGGGGACGTCTTTTACCGTCAGAATGCCTTCTCCCTCAAAAATTGCTGCCTTCATACATATACTCCCTTCAAACCTAAGACAACACCGCATCATGGTGATGCCTCGAATTATTATGACAAATTGTTTTTAAATAAAACAATTCACATACTCATCATCAAAACTTCACCGTCATCCATACAAATCAGCATAGGTTCGCGGGGCTGCCGGGGCCGAAACGGCTTCTCCGTCTCTGGCAGCCCTGCTCCGCTATGCTGTGAGCCTCAGGAAATGTGTGTAGTATCCTGTGTGGCTTGTGTTTGGTTGACGATTGGATAAGGTGATTAATAGCCGAAAATTTCCTGCAGCTGGTCGACGTAGTGAATGTCTTCCTCGTCGCCGCCGCGAATGCCGGTTACGTCGATAAATTCAAAGTCAGCACCGATCTCTCCACCCATGGTACGGGTAATCAGTCCAGTGTCGCCCATTGCGCAAATAATGCACGGAACATCCAGGAAGGTCTCTCTCATCTGCTTAGAAACCTCAGAGGTTCTTACGGCATCCTCATAGTTGGTTGCGGTCAGATAGAACTTCGGCAGATCGGCGCCCTTATCTAGGCATTCCTTAAAGGTGTCAATGATCTCCTGATTGCTCGGAGTCTCGGTCCATTTATGCTGCGAAACGACCAGCTTGGTTCCGTTTGCTCTGCATACGTCCTGCATCTCCTTGATGTATTCCGGTGAGTTGTCAATCTCACAGTCAGCATAGGCAATCAGTCCGGTGTTGATGAGCGCTTTCGTCAGCTGCAGCCGGATGTTATCCGGATACCACTTGCATCCACCTTCCTTCTTGACACGGAAGGTCAGCAGGATCGGTACGTTCGTGAGAATTTCCTTGATCTCCTTCAGGGTCTCGATCCAATAATTCTCGATAAACTTGCTGGTACCCATCGGCAGGCAGTAATCCACGCGCCACTCTACCATCTCCGGATTGTATCGTGCAACGTCCCTTGCGGCCGCTAGGACATCATACTTCGTGCGCTGCTTGATCATCATGCAGCGAAGGAATCGCTCGCCGCCCATCACATGGCCGTCGATATTGTACTGCACCTTGCTCTCAAGCTTCGTATAGGTGCTGTAAATATCAAACAGTCTCTTGTGCTGGTCATAACTCTCGAACATACCGCCTTCCGGCTCAACCAGCTTGTAGAATCCGAAGCTGTTGCCGCACTGTCCGGAGAGAACTCTTGTAATCAGACCGACCTCTCCCAGCGGGAATACGCAGAACGGAATGCTGACCAGATCGCCCTTGCTCATTTCCTTTGCGGCATAGCCGAGAACGATGACATCCGGATCGTCTTTCACGTTGTACGCTAGGTAAACCAGATCGGCACCCTTATCCTCCGCTGCTTTCGCTGCAGAAACGATTTCTTTTTTACTCTTGGTGCCGTCAAAGCATACGTGAGAAAGCATCAGCTTCTTTCTGGTGCGAACCGTCACGTCCTTCAGTGCGGCAATAAAAGCGTTATCTGCGAAATCATCCGCGCCGATGATGTCGACATAGTCCACACACGCTTCCGCTACTCTCAGCTTGTCATCCGCAGAAGCCTGAGAATCATAGCCATTGGTATTCAAATTCAGAACGACGACCTTTTCCTTCAGCGCATCAGCGCAGTCTGCAAGAACTGTCGCAATGCTGTCAATCTGATCCAAGCTGCCGGCACAGATCTCCACGCCCGCTTCGTCAAAAGCGCACGCTTCTCGAAGCTGATTGCTCAGCTCTTTGGCGTCAGCCGCTTCGACAGAAATAAATTTTGTATATTCACTTCCGCCGATTACGACGTTTTTGGCTTGTACGGTCTTCTTGAAATTTGCCATGTTTTGTTCCTCCTTGGTGGTTTGTTTCGTTGGTTTCATTGTAATTGTTTTCATTTGTTATCCTAATAATAGCACGCACCCGTTCTACCGTCTATTCGCACTTTTCCCAACAAAATCAGGAGAAATTTTGGCGAAAATGCTTTTATTTTTCATTTTTTTCGTCTGTTTTTTCAATGATAACTAATTGACGTTTTTTATATTTTTTCAATTATCAATCGGATTGCTTTTTGTTTCGCCGCTCCTTCGATTTTCATTTTACTTTTTTCAAACCTTCCGTTTTCCCCTCGTTTTTATCCGCCCGTTTTGCGTCCAAAAAATTATTGTATTTTTTCCGAACAAAAAAAATTTTCTTCCATTTTTTGGCGGTTGATTTTTCTTGCTGTTACAATATAATACAATTAGTTTCAAAAACTGACTGGCATTATTTTGGATCAACAATTTCGGACCATAGGAGATATATTATGCAAATTCACATTCCACCTCTTTCCGGAGAAAACTATATTGCAGCCAATGCACCCAAACCGGTATATATCTCGCAGTTAAAGCTGTCAGGGCGGGATTTTCTTCATCAGCGCAGCCCGCACTGTCATCCCAATCTGATTGAATGGCTTTACGTTCTCAGCGGATCCGCAGAATATGAAATCATGGATACCCGATACCCTGTGACCGCAGGTGATCTTCTGATCTATAACAGCAATGTTGTCCATTACGAATATCTGGAGCGCAAAAACCATTCCATTCTGTGTCTGGGCGCAACCGATATTCAGCTTCCCGGGTTAGAACCGAATTGTATCCTGCCGTCCGGTGCTTCACCCGTTCTGCACCTGGATGAGCACCGCCGTATCATACAAAGTCTGATGCAATCTATTTGGGATTCCGCCACCTCCGGGCTGCCGCATTCCTCCCTGACCTGCCATTCCCTCTTTTTGTCGTTGATGAGCATAACGCTGGACATTATCGAGCACGCGACCGTCTCCGAATTGATTGAACAACCCAATTTGGGTCATAAAATTCGCAAATTTGTTGACACGCAGCCTGTCGAATCAATAAATGCTCCTCAGGTTGCAAATGAATTCGGAATCAGCGAAACATATTGTGCCCGTGTCTTCCGTCAGTCATTCGGGATTTCCCTGGTGAGCTATATCGTGCAGCGGAAGATCGGCGAAGCGCAAACGCTGCTGCTCACGACGGATTTGTCCATCAAAGAAATCGGCGACCTCGTCGGCTATCACAATCAAAGCTACTTTTCCAGGGTCTTCATGCAAATTGCCGGCGTGACCCCACTTCGGTACCGAAAGATGTTTGTGCTTCCAATTACAAAAAAGGAAGACGCAGAATGACGATGCGATTGGAATTATCCGAAGCAGCAGGAATACCTTACTCTCATCCAAATAAAGACCGTCCCGATGGGATCCTCCTCCGGGACGGTCTTTATCGTTCATCTTCTTCGCTGCGATTTTCCTGTTCGTCCTTCTGTTCGTCCTTTCGTTCGTCCTTTCGTTCGTCCTTTCGTTCCAAACGCTTGACAATCCACAGCGTACCTATCGTTCCGCAGATCACAAACGCATAGGAAAAAGCCGCCAAATGATATAAATCCATCATAACCGTTTCCCCTCCTCTTTTCAGAATATCGACGGGATTGCTTTTACCAGTGTACTCAAACCGGCTATAATAAAAACAATCATGATAAATTTATGTACAAATCTCTCACTCAGACGCTTGTCAATGTGGCTGCCGAAAAACATACCGCATACGACTGCCACCGCAGAAATCGCTGCCAATTGCAGAATGATCGCTGTATACATGCGATAGACAAAAATATATAACAGCAGACGCACCGTGTTCTCAATCAGGAAGATAAAGCACATCTGTCCTCTGAACTGATTGCGGTTGATATAGCCTGTGCGCTCGATATATGCAACAAAAAACAGATTGATGCCAAACATTCCC
>CAZJVB010000063.1:0-9674 GCA_964549435.1 uncultured Ruminococcus sp. | reverse complement strand
GTCAACATGAAATTCTTCATATTGATCAATGTTTCGTGCTTGCATTTCAGGCATTAAAAAGGATTGCTTATCACAACGGTATCTTCCCTTGTTCTGTTCCGCGTTTTATTTCTGCAAATAGAGCATAACCGGGCGTGTATATTCATTGCCTCAAATACATCTGTATTTATCATAACTCTAAAACCAGCTTGACAAGCATTGCAAGAAAGAGAATACCACCTATTCCACTGATAATCCCATAGATTTTTACAGGCTCTTTCTCCCGTCTTTCTTTCACAAGACAGTAAATACCTGCTCCGATCACCGGAGCGCCTATGAACATACCGATAATTGAAATACTCATTCCCTTTTCCTCCATCCTAACAGCAAAGCTGAATTGATAATTACAAGCACCGAGCCTGCATTGTGAACAAGCGCACCGACAACAGGGTTTAAGACGCCTATCATAGCAAGTACGATTGCAAGAAAATTAAGTCCCATTGAAAAGCTCAAATTGAATTTTATCGTAGTCATCATTCGTTTAGAAAGTGAGAGCAAATGCGGAAGTTCCTTTACCTCATCATCTACCAACACAATGTCAGCGGCATCTACCGCAATATCGCTTCCGATACCGCCCATTGCGATACCGACCATTGCTTTTTTCAGGGCGGGAGCATCGTTAATACCGTCCCCAATCATGCATACACCCTGTTTTCCCTCTTGATACTTTTCAATCAATTCCAACTTATCCTCCGGCAGACAGTTCGCATATACTTCGCCTATGTTAAGCTGTTTTGCAATACTGCTTGCAGCGTTTTGGTTATCGCCTGTCAGAAGCACAGGCTGAACGCCGCAGTTTTGCAAAGCGTTTATCATTTCCATGCTTTCTTTTCGGATAGTATCGCACAGCACAAGATACCCGATCATCTTCCCGTCTGCGGCTATGTAGGTGATTGTACTGCCGTTATCTAAAAATCCCTCGATTTCGGGCGTCATATCACAGGAAATTTTCTGTCCATTCATCATTTCCAGATTACCTGCAAGAATATGCTTTCCTTCTACAACAGCGCACACGCCACGCCCAAGCTGCATCTTAAAATCTGTCGCTTTAGAAATAGGATTGTTTATATTCTGCTTGTAGCAACTCACAATTGCCTTTCCGAGCGGGTGTTCAGAGAATTGTTCCGCAGCGGCGGCAAGAGAATAAATATCCTGTTCTGTATAACTGACCGAAAGAGATTTTACTGCAATGACCCTCGGCGTTCCATAAGTCAGCGTTCCCGTCTTATCAAAGGTAACTCTTGAAACCTTTGACAACCTCTCCAAGGCATCTCCTTCACGTACAAGAAACCCATGTTTGGTCGCATTTCCAATCGCCGCCATAATCGCCGTAGGCGTTGCAAGCACCAAAGCGCAGGGGCAAAACACAACAAGAATGGTAACGGCACGAATGATTTCCCCCGATATCGCCCAAGTGCATGCTGCGGCGGTCAAGGCAATTACCACAATCCAAGTTGCCCATCGGTCTGCCATACCGACGATTTTTGCCTTTCCCGCATCTGCCGCCTGCACCAGACTGATCATTCGCTGAATGGAGCTGTCCTCGCCAACCTTTGTTGCTTTCATCTCAAAAGCGCCGAAACGGTTTACCGTTCCGCTTGATACTTCATCACCAACCGTTTTATCAACGGGAATAGGTTCCCCCGTCATCACCGCTTGGTCAATCGAAGTCTCTCCCGAAGTAATGATCCCGTCAACAGCAATTCCTTCGCCCGGTAAAACACGGAGAATCTCTCCGACTTTCACCTCGCTTGCGGGAATAACGGACTCTGTACCATTGCGAAGGACCCTTGCTGTCTGCGGTGTCAGCCTTACTAATTTCTCAATGCCCGCCCGTGCCTTTGCGACAGTCAAATCTTCAAGCAGTGCGCCAACTTGCATAATAAAAGCAACCTCGCCCGCCGCAAAATCCTCGCCAATACAGACAGAAGCAATCAGCGCAAGCGAGACAAGCACATCCGCTTTAATATCAAACGCCGTGACAAGTCCGATAACCGCTTCCAAAATGATAGGCACACCACACAAAACAATCGAAATCCAAGCAATATTAAAAGGCAAAAAATCCAATATACCCGTCAAGCTGAAAAGCAGAGCAATGCCCGAAAGAACAAGGAGTATAATATCCTTCTTCGTTCCGCCTATTTCAAGCAAGTGTTCGATTTTCCCTATCAATGTTTTCATTGAAACCCTCCGTTCTATACCCTATGGGGTATGGGTATATAATACCATAGCCGGTATAGGGTTGTCAAGAGCAAAAAAGAAAAAGCAGTCCTATCGACTGCTCTTTATATAAAATCATTATCCCATATTTGCAAAACGCTCTACCGCTTTGGTAAACTCTTCAATCGTTTTATCTGCGTCCCCGTGTTCTATTCCGTCCTTTACGCAGTGCTTAATATGTCCCTCAAGCACCACTTGCCCGCATTTATGCAATGCCGATTTCGCGGCATTTATCTGAGAAAGAACATCTTCACAGGGGACGTCTTCCTCGATCATCCTGTCAATCGCCTGAACCTGCCCGATTATTTTTTTCAATCTGCGGTGTAGATTTTCAGCATCCATACATTGTTTCATTTTCAACGCTCCTATCCTGTCGGGGTATATATATTATACTTATGCGAATTGCCATTATTCAATCATTCTGCCACCTGTAAACCGCCAGACCACAGGAAGAAGCGCACTTTGCATCCCTGTTATCAAAAGCTCCTTGAAGCGCCGAAAACCCGCATAAATACTGGGGTTATTCGAATTCCACGGTTGCCGGCGGCTTGTCCGAAATATCGTACAGAACGCGGTTGACGCCGGCCACCTCATTGGTAATCCGGCGGGATATATGTGCAAGCACGTCGATCGGAAGCTGCGAAAATTTCGCGGTCATAAAATCATCCGTATCCACCGCGCGCACTGCGACCGCATAGTCGTACGTGCGACCGTCTCCCATGACGCCGACCGCACGCATATTGGTCAGCGCCGCAAAATATTGACTGGGCTTCTGCTCCAGCTTTTCAATCTCCTCCCGAACGATGGCGTCCGCATTGCGTAAAATCTCCAGCTTTTCCCTCGTAATCTCCCCAATGATGCGTACCGCAAGACCGGGTCCCGGAAACGGCTGTCTGTCAACCAGATATGCCGGCAGCTCCAGTTCGCGTCCGACCGCGCGCACTTCGTCCTTAAACAGCCCGCGCAAAGGCTCCACGATCCCCCGGAAGCCGATATCCTCCGGAAGTCCGCCGACGTTATGATGACTCTTAATGGTCGCCGCCTTGCCGCCGCCGGACTCGATCACATCCGGATAGATCGTTCCCTGTGCAAGGAATTCCGCGCCGCCGATTTTCTTTGCTTCATCCTGAAATACCGCGACGAATTCCGCCCCGATGATCTTGCGTTTGCGCTCCGGCTCTGTGACGCCTGCCAGTTTGGAAAGGAAGCGTTCAGACGCGTCCGCCCGAACAAACCGCAGTTCTCTTCCGCGGAACGCTTGCTCGATCTCATCCCCCTCGTTCTTACGCATCATGCCATGATCCACAAAAATGCAGGTTACCTGCCCGGGCAGCGCCTTGGCAAGCAACGCCGCACAAACGGAGGAATCCACGCCACCGGAAAGCCCCAGAATCACACGAGCGTCCCCGACCTGCTCCCGCACCAGCCTGATCTGCTCCTGAATATATCCTTTCATGTTGTACGATCCCGCCGCGCCGCAAACATCAAAGAGGAAATGCCGCAGGATCTCCCGTCCGTGCGCCGTGTGAATCACTTCCGGATGAAACTGCACGCCATACAGCTTCCGTTCCGTATCCTCAAAAGAGGAAACCGGACAATGCGCCGTGTGCGACGTGATACGAAAGCCCTCCGGCGGACGGCTGACATAATCGGCATGGCTCATCAGCACAGCTTGGGAACGCTCCAACTCCGCAAACAGCGGACTGTCTCCCACGGTCAGCTGCGCTTCCGTGACACCGTACTCACTGACGCCGCACTGCGTCACCTCACCACCCAGCTTATGACACATGAGCTGCATCCCGTAGCAAATCCCCAGCACCGGAATTCCAAGACGGAAGATCTCCGCATCCACATCCGGACTCCCCTCACCGTAAACGCTGGAGGGCCCGCCTGTAAAAATAATCCCGACGGGCGCCATCCCGCGAATCCGTTCGACCGGCGTATCACCGGGAAGAATCAGGGAATGTACGTGCTGTTCACGCACACGCCGCGCGATCAATTCTTTATACTGTCCCCCGAAATCCAATACCAGAATGGTTTCCTGTGTGTTCGTCATTTCCGCAGTCCTCGATGTTTTATATTCTGATTTCTATCTTAATATGATACAGGAAAATCCGCTGTTTGTAAAGTGGTTTTGAAAAACTTTTCGGATTTCCGTTTCTGCAAAAAGATTGACGCCCGCAAAAACCGTATGTTTTCGGGAAATCACGCATATTCATAGAAAAACAGTAAAGGAAAGGATCGGTTTTTGATATGAACACGAAAGCAAGGAAACGGATCGCGCTCTTTCTGCTTTTGCCGTTGATCCTCACATGGACGTCGCAAACGGCAGGCGCAACGGAAACCGCACAGATCTATCCCTATGAATTTGCCTTTGAAGAATTCTGGTACGAGGAAGCTGTGTCAACCGCCACCTTCACCAGCAGCATCGCCTGCAAGGGCTGTCTGTTGATGGAAGCCTCTACCGGAACCATTCTCTACGCCGATCAAGCGGATGAGCAGCTTCCCATCGCCAGTGTAACCAAAGTCATGGCAACCCTGCTCATCATGGAAGCTATCGACGCCGGAAAGCTCGCCCTGACCGATACAATTACAGTCAGCGACCGCGCCGCCTCCATGGGCGGTTCACAGGTCTATCTGGAGCCGGGCGAACAGATGACGGTGGACGATCTGCTGAAATCCCTGATCGTTGTTTCCGCCAACGATGCGACCGTCGCACTCGCGGAAGCCGTCTGCGGAAGCGAAGAAGCATTCATCGCAGAAATGAACGAGAAGGCTTCCGAACTGGGGCTTACCAACACCCACTTTGTCAACACCAACGGTCTGCCCGCCGAAGGACACTATTCCAGCGCGCTGGACGTCGCTTTGACCACGCGCGAGCTGCTGAAGCATCCGCTGGTGCTGAATTATACCAATATCTGGATGGATACCATTCGCGGCGGCAGCTTCGGACTGGCAAACACCAATAAGCTTGTGCGTTTTTACGAAGGTGCAAACGGTATGAAAACCGGGTTCACCTCCGAGGCGGGCTACTGTCTGTCCGGTACCGCCCTGCGGAACGGCATGCAGCTGATCGCCGTCGTGCTTGGTTCCCCAACCAGCAACGACCGGTTTGCCCTCGCTAAGCAATTACTGGACTACGGATTCGCTAATTATGCCATCTCTACGCCCGATATTGAGCTCCCGGAAAGCCTTCCGGTCACGATGGGCGTACAGGAAACGGTCGGGCTCACCTGCGAAACACCCTCCCTGCTGCTGGAAAAAGGCGGTCTGGAGGACGTTACACAAGCACTGTCTCTGCCGGAAGCACTGGAAGCGCCGGTCGAAGCGGGACAGGTGGTAGGAACCGTCACGTTCTTCCGGGACGGCGAGGCATTGGCGACCGCGCAGATTCAGGCTGCGGAAGAAGTAAAACGGATCGGATACGGCACGGTGCTCAGAAGAATTTTAACAAACATATTCAGTTTTTTGTGATTGACAAGCGCATAGATATCGTGTATAATGGATTCGTACATAAAAGAATGTAAGGATTGACAAACAAACGCATGATTACCTTTCAGCACTCCCATATCAAGTCCGTTACGGATGCGGACATCGCTGCTTTCGACGAACGCATCGCCGCAGTGGACGCCGCAATTCGCTCCCGAAACGGCGCGGGAAACGATTTTCTCGGCTGGATCGATCTTCCGGTTGTCTATGACCGCGAAGAATTTTCCCGCATCAAAGAGGCGGCGCAAAAAATCCGCCGCGACAGCGATATCCTGCTGGTCATCGGCATCGGCGGCTCCTATCTCGGCGCACGCGCGGTGATCGAATTTCTGCAGGGTGCCTATTATAATCAGAAACGCAAAAATACGCCGGACATCTATTTCATCGGCAACTCTTTCAACGGGGAAGAGCTGAAGGATGTGCTGGAGCTCTGCGAAGGCAAGGATCTCAGCGTCAATGTAATCTCCAAATCCGGTACAACCACGGAAAGCGCTATTGCCTTCCGGATTGTGCGGGAATACCTCTCCAAGCGCTACTCCGCCGAAGAAATGAACGCCCGCATTTATGCAACAACCGACCGCTCACGAGGCGCACTGAAGCAGCTTGCAGACGCCAACGGCTATGAAACCTTTGTCATCCCGGATGACATCGGAGGGCGCTTCTCGGTTTTGACTCCGGTGGGACTTCTGCCGATCGCCTGTGCCGGCATCGATATCGATGAACTGATGGGCGGCGCTGCGGACGAACGGGAGCTCCTGTTTTCCGCCGGATTGTCCAACGACGCTTACCGCTACGCAATCCTGCGCAACCTTTATCTGGAGCGCGGTCGAAAAACAGAGGTATTGGCAAGCTATGATCCTTCCTTCCGCTTCATGGGAGAATGGTTCAAGCAGCTGTTCGGAGAAAGCGAGGGCAAGGACAAAAAGGGGCTGTTCCCCGCTTCCGTCGTGTATTCCTCCGATCTGCATTCACTCGGACAGTTTGTGCAGGACGGCTCTCCGATCCTGTTTGAAACCGTCTGCACCCTTTCCCGTCCCGCCTCGCGGGACATGAATGTTCCGTTTGAGGAAGGGAATGCCGACGGGCTGAATTTCCTCGCGGGAGAGTCCATGTATAAGATCAACAAAAAGGCCATGCTCGGTACTCTGCTTGCCCACGAACAAGGAGGCACCGACACCCTGCTGATCAAATACGAAAGAAAAGATGCCCGTACACTGGGCGAGCTGCTCTATTTCTTCGAGCTGGCATGCGCGGCAAGTGGCTATCTGCTGCAGGTCAACCCGTTCGACCAGCCGGGTGTCGAGGCTTACAAAAAGAATATGTTCGCGCTGCTGGGGAAGCCCGGCTATGAGGACCGGAAAGCCGCGCTCGAAGAACAAATCAAATCTATCTGAACGAAGTCAAAAAAGCGGACACGGATGCTCGACGATTTCCGAGTTTCCTCCGCACATGATCATAAAGAAAAGGAGTACATTTATGAAACTGTTAGCCGGTGTCAAAGGAACAGGAAAAACCAAGGCCCTCATTGAGGAGGTCAACAAGGTCTGCGGCGAATCCAACAGCGCCATCGTTTGTATTGAAAAAGGCAAAAAACTCACATTCGACGTCAAGTATCAGGCGCGTCTTGTGGATGCGGAAGAATACGGCATCTCTAACGGCGATATGCTTTACGGTTTCCTCTGCGGGATACTCGCCGGCAATTACGATATCACGGAGATCTTCATTGACGGCGCATTTGCCATCTGTGAGGATCGATTGGAAGAATTGGAAGCGTTCCTCAAAAAAGCCGCCGCCATTACAAAGGCAAATCAGGTGGAATGCATGGTGACTGCTTCTTTGGATCCCGCCGTTCTGTCTGAAGAGACGCGGGCATTCCTTGCCTGATGGCACAACCGCAGGCACCCCAGGAACCCGGGAAGCGGTTTGTATTCCTTTCCCTGTTCCGTGCGTTCTCCTGCTATACCTTATGCAGCCTGCTGGAAGTCGGTCTGATGACACTCCGCACCTCCGGAGAAACGCAGCTGCTGGTCGGTCTGGCGGAGGACCTGATTTCCAAGCTGGGCATACTTCTGCTTTCCTCGCTGCTGTTCGGCTTTTCCTTTCTGGTGTTTCGCGGACAGTTGCTTCCCTCTGCGGCGAAGCGATTTCTGCATATCGTGATCCTCTTTGTCCCGGTCGTGCTGGTTTCGCAATCGCTGGTGAACGACGCGTCTCTGGATATGCAGGCCTATGTCGCTTACTATTTCTTTGCAGCTCTGCTCTATCTGGTGGTTTACGGCGCCTGCATGCTGATTGCATCCCTGTATCGCCGCAAACGCGCCGCCTTATAGACGGTCAATACCATCCCCTCAGAAAAGAGATCCCCGCCTCTTTCGGCGGAGATTCATAAGGAAGGAAATTTCCGGTGGAACCGGCGTGGCAAAAGTCACGCCGGTTTTTCTGTGTCGGTCAACAGTTCTGATTTTCCCCACATAGAGGAGTACCCTTTAATCTTGACATGCTTTTTCCGATGACGCAGGTTTTCCGACACCGTCCAGCCTTTCTTTTTGCATGGTAAGAGGTAACGTCAGCACCTTATCCGCTGTCAGTATCTTTGCGATCTTCATAAGCCGTTTTCCTGCATTGCAAAGGTCGGATATGCACCGCACCACCTTTGCAACCGTCTTTGCAGGGAATATTCTTACACCGGAAACTTGCAGGATTTTATTTTTCCGGCTTATGCTTTTTTAGTATTCAGCTCCTGATCCTGAACCAGTGGTGCATAAGAAAGAGATTCCCAATCGTAATAAAAAGAGAGAGATTCAGTCAGCTGGATGCCGAATAAAACATACGTGCCGAATGAGAAAAGGAGCAAGAACAATCAATACCCCTAACAGGCGATATAAGTCAAAGAGCTGTTCGGTTCCGTTGGCAGGATGCATAACCAATACGGCAAACAGTATTTGCGCCGCCAAAATGAGTGCATACACGATGGTCTGTTCGATTTTTTCCAGTACGGTAGAAGCTGCAAAAACGGTTAAGCAGAGCAGGAACACAAAGGAGAAAATATATGAGAACATATAAACAATATCATTTCCACTCCCATACAATGCAACACCGATCAAGATTACGATGATCAACAGCAATCCCGCAGGGAGCACACGCCGCTTCATTGTTCCACCTCAATCTTTCCGTTGTTCGTTTCTACCCTGACAGTCACAGTTGGATGTTCACCAATAGTGCCGCTTGTTGTTCTTCCGTCAATAGAAATATTTTCCTGAAAGGTGGTGGATACAGAACCATTTTTCGTTGTGGCCTCAAACTCAAATTCCAGATTAGCCGGAAGCGTAACATGTATACTGTCATTTTTGTTATAGAATGAGAGGTCACCGGTAACCTCAGTATATATTACATGCATTTCGCCTGAATTGTTGGCTTTATAGGATCCTGAACCGATGGCTGATTTGATATGCGTGTCTCCACTGGTCGTGGTATAGGTTACCTTCCCGTCCAGCTTTTCACAAAAGAAGCTGCCGCTGGTAGTAGCTATCCTGATTGTATCTGCATTTAGATTATCTACATCCAAGACTCCGCTGGTCGTAGAAAGATAAAGACTTCGGGTCTCCACAGTATTGATCCGGACAGTCCCGGCAGTGCTGTCAAGACGAAGTGCATTTAAAGATAGTTCCAGCCTTGAAATATCAATATCCCCGTCGGTTGTGGTGACTGTAAGATTTTCATGGTAAGACGCTGGCAGATAGACTTCAATATAACGGTAAAATCCATCTTTGAAGAACGGTTTCCCGCCCTCGCTGATTTTAATGCTATCGTCGCTTTGATCTACCTTGGCATGATAGCTGTTCTTATTTTTCGTCATGTACTCTTTAATCACCAGTTCATCATTTCCACTTTCATAGAACGTCACTTTTTCCTCGTCGTATGAGATA
>CAZJVB010000062.1:0-9770 GCA_964549435.1 uncultured Ruminococcus sp. | reverse complement strand
ACCTGATACTCCGGAGCAAACTCGCCGTTTTGCAATGCCTCGCAGATTTCCCGATAGGCTTCTGAATTGCTGATGTGGTAAACCCTTGCATACAAATTCAACATACCGCCGTGTTCTCCGCAGTAATTGCAGCGCCAGGAATCCAGCTCTGTTGAAAGGCTCATTTTGCCGCGCTTGTCCCCGCAAATAGGGCAATCCGCATAGAAGCCGGTTGCGTTTGGACAACGTATCCGCAAATGCAAAAGTTCCGCCACATCCATAATGCCAAACGGGAAATCATGCGATTTTCCCATAGCGATCCCTCCTTCCTGAATGTTCTATCCCACAGAGGAGAATCAGCTGGCCTTTTTTTCCTCGACCAAAGACTGCATAATCCTTGCGCCTGCCCGGAGAATGTTATCGTCTCCGCTGTAACCGGTGAGATACCATTTCAGCGAAACAGGGCGGCGGTCGGCCACCTGGGAGAGCGTCCAGCCCTTACAGGTTCCGGCCGGTACGATGATATTTCCTGCTTCCTCCACGGTCATCATGGAGCAGATATCATCCACCGGCATATCCTTTGTATAAGTAGCGGGGCGTTCCCCGTTATCCTGGATTTCAGCAGCTTCTTCCTGAACCTTTTCAGAAGGAACTTCTTCCGCAGTTTCCAAAACAGCGGCAGTCTGATTTTCCGCCGGCACTTCCTGCTCTGCCAATACCTCTGTTGCGGTTTGTGCGGTGGGAACTGCTTGTTCCGTAGCTATCGCGGCAGTCTCTTTCACCGGCTGATTGGAAATAGTCTCGGGCATTTCTCCTACAGGTGCGGAGACATCCTTCTCAGGCGCAGGCGGCATTTTTTCCTGTCGCTGCTCCGTTTCCTGTGTGATGGCTGAGCCGGCACTTTGCACCGGAGCCGCCTCAGAAGCGGTTGCCGGAATAAACTGAATCCCAAAGCCTGCGGCTGACAGTGCCTCATCCATTGCGGTGTGCTGCGCCGCTTCGATGTACAGGCCGCCAGGCGTTGCCTTGTTTTCCCGCTGGGCGGTAAAGCTGGCTACCGGCTGCGTATCGTTCTTGTCGAAATAGACGCGGGCCTCGATAATCGCAAGCTGGTCGGTAATCTTCAGCGAAGTCATGCGAATCCTGCCGGACGGATATTTCAATCGGAACCAAAGCTTTTTGATTTTCAGATCCAGATTCCATCCGCTTTTCGTTTTGCGGAGGTATTTCAAAGGATCAAAGCCCGGAACCTTGTTCAGTTCGGAAACCACCGGCACTGCTTCGTACATGGATACTGTGTTGTTTGCATTCATTGTGTAAACTCCTCTCTAATAATAAATAGGGGATACCTGTGCGTTTTTCTGCACCTGTATCCTGAAATCAACTGGCTTTTTTCAAATTTTCCTGTTTCGCGGCGATAAAGGCGTTGTAATACTTGCCGATCCGCTCGCCAAGCAGGGTGTTACGCTGTCCTGCGTCTGATTTGTGGATTGCCATAAAGAGCATCCCTTTCTGTCCCACCAAAAAAATCCGGTGTTTTGCACGGCTGACAGCCGTGTAAACAAGATTGCGTTTCAGCATAATCGCATGGCTCCGGATAATGGGAAGAATCACAATATCGTACTCTGACCCCATCGCTTTATGGATGGTGGTGGCATAGGCAAGCTCAATGTTCGCCATATCCTCCAGACTATATTCCACAACGCGGTCTTCTGCAAATTCAATCGTGACCTTCATCTCATTTTTATCGTCCGGAGCGATTTTGCGGATAAACCCAATATCGCCGTTGGATGCTTTCTTACCGTTTTTCGTCTGCATTACCTTGTCGTTTTCACGGAAATAGCGGCTTCCGATTCTCAGATCCGGAATATCCTCTTCCGCTGGATTTACCAGCTCGCGGATAGTACGGTTCAGCTGTTCCACCGCTGTCAGTCCTTCGGAGCGGAAAGGCGACAATATCTGCACATGCTCGATGCCGTATCGTTCGACCTGCTCGCAGAAAGTCCGGCAGATAATATCGGCTGCTTCCTCCTGCGTTTTGCATTTGATAAATACGAAGTCATCGCCGTAATACAGATTCGTGCTGTCCTCGTTGATACTTTTGGCATTATAAGCAATCAGACTGTCCTTTTTCTGGCGGAAGATTTCGTCCAGTACCGTTACCGGAATTTTGCCGCAGTTTATCAGCTCGCGGAATACATCTCCGGCGCCGACGCTTTGCAGCTGGTCCACATCTCCGACCAGAATTACCTTTGTGCTGGGAGCTACCCGCAGGAAAAACTGTCTTGCCAGCCACATATCGATCATGGAGCTTTCGTCCACGATAATCAGGCTGGCGTCTAACGGCTCCTGCTTTTTGTTCCTCACATAACCGCTTTCCCCAATCAGCCCTAAAATGCTGTGCAGGGTTTTGGCGTCGTCTCTACCGGTGCTTTCTGCCATTCGGCGGCTTGCCCGTCCGGTCGGCGCTCCAAGCAGAATCTTTCTGTCTGGATAAAGAGACTGATAGACCTCGATAATTGCCCGCAGAACCGTTGTCTTACCTGTACCGGGCGAACCGGTGATAATCGACACATTACTGCGAAAGGCCATATAGACTGCCTCGCTTTGCCTTTGGGATAGCGCGATGCCAAGATTTTTCCGTATGCTTTCCAACGCTGTGTCAATATTTACGCTTTCCGGCTTTTCGGCAAGCATTTCAGCAATTTTCCGGGCGGTTTCATCCTCCTGCACAAAAGATGCCATATGGTAGATCCGTCCCTTATTGCTGACAACCTCGCCTTTCAGTACCATAGTTTCTAATTCCTCGGCAATTTCTTCCGGTTTTACCCGCATCTGCGGCTGGAGTACCCGGTCGTTGAGCAGCCGGAACGCTGCTTTTAAGAGTTCTTCTGAGTCCAGATATAAATGACCGTTTTCATTCCTCTGGGTATCCAGCGCCGCATAAATAGCGCCGTGAATCCGCATGGGAGAGTTCAGCGGGCAATCGCCCTTCCGGACAATCGCATCCACCCGTTTGAAACCGAAGCCAGATACCTGGCATAGCTCAAAGGGGTTATCCCGAAGGATATCCACGCTTCTTGCGCCGAAATGTTCATAGATTCTGGTTGCGGCGGCCGGCGTTACATTGAACGGGGAAAGCAGGATCATCAGATCCCGCAGACACCGGCTCTCCGTGTAAGTGGATTGGATTTCCTCCAGTCTGGCCGGCGTAATTCCTTTGATGTCCAGCAGCCGCTCCGGCTCGTTTTCCAGAATATGCAGTGCGTCTGCACCGAAACGCTCGACGATAAGCTCGGCCGTTTTTTCACCAACGCCTTTGATGAGGCGTGAGGAAAGATAACCTTTCACACCGTCTTCCGTCTGCGGCACAATCTCCTCGCACTGCTTCACCTGCAGCTGCTGCCCATATTTGCCGTTCTCCCATTCGCCGTCGAGAATCATGCTGACCTTATCGGTCTGGGGCAGTTCATAGCCTACCGCCGTAAAACGTATCAGGTGATCCCGATGCTTATAGGCACTTCGGGCTTGCTTCGGCACACTCGGATCAGACGTTTTTACGCTGATGACGCAGTATTTGCTGACCGGATTATAAAAGATCGTCCGGTCATACACACCGGTATAGCTCAACTTCGCCACCTCCTGTACTACTGTTTTGTTCCATTTTCCTGTCCTTTCCGTGAATCAGGCGGCTTTCTGCGACGCCTTCTTCACATAGAATCTTCGCTGTTCGGAAACTGTGACGAATTCCTCATAAATCTCTGGGTGCTGCATCTGCAGGCGGTAGAGATTTTCTTTGTTTATCCCCGGTTTCCGTACTGGATTATAGGTGATGGTGTAATCGGTTCCGTCCCGGCTGTATGCAGCCGAGCAGCACCGTCCCATCTCATCCACAATCTGCCCCTGCAACCGTTTCATCTCATTTTCGATCCGCTTTACTTCTGCGTTCAGGGCGGATTTCTCCGCTTGCAATTCCAGATAACGCATGGCTCCGGCCGCACCCGTTAAGCTGAGTTCTACCTCCGGTGCGTTTGGATCTGCGGAACCGAAATGATTTTTCACGCTTGTCAGGATTAAATCACCGTCCTCCACATAAATAGGGGGCTGCCTTGTGAGAATATGGTTGTTCCAGAATTCGCTTTCCAGAGCAATCAGTTCCTCTTCATAATCCCGGTCCCTCTCAATATGGCGAATGATGGTTTCCTGCTCACTGTTGCCATAGAGACAGCAGTAGAACACATGGTTTAAGTTCATCACGGCCATATAATGGCGTCCCTGGATTTCGTAATTAACGGGAACAACTTCTGTACCGTTCTCCCACCAGTGATCTGTCGCATTGTAATTTGTGGTCTTAATTTCAAGAATAGCAGTCTCGCCGTCCGGCAGGGTAACAAAGTAATCCACGTCCGCCAGCATAAAGGTGTGGACGGGGTGATAGAACATCTTCTTTACCTGATAAATCTGATACCCCGTTCTCACATGGAATATCTCCGCCACCAGGTCTTCTAACAGATGTCCGATCTTCTTCTGCACCCAGTTGTTTTCGGGATCTTCATACGACACGATTTTCAGCTTGTCATAATATAAATCCCTGGCTGTTGCAAACGGGGACACACCGAGAATTGCCGCAGCGTCGCTGCCGCCGATGCCTCTTCTCCGGTATTCCAGCCACGTTTTTTCCGGCAAATCTGCCGTATCCACAAGTACACGCGGTTTGTAGCTTTTTGCTGTACCAGCCATATTACGCACCTCTGTTTCTGCTTCGTCTAATGGTTACGGCACTGCCGTATGCCAAATGAAGCGGATATTTTGCCATCCTTTTTTCCTCCTTCCGCAAAATCTGCTGCCTGAATCCGGCGTCCCTACGCTTTCGGAAACGCCTTTTCGGTTTTCGGTTCATTCTGTTTCCACCTTTCTTTTTTGATTTATCCATAAGCCTCCCGGCTTTACGGCAAATAAAAAAGCGGGAATGAGCACCATACCGCAAGGCGGTACTTTTGTCTGCCAACGGCAAACCGGCATCATTCTCGCTATTTTTCGGGCTGAAAAGCCCCATATAAAACAAAAAAGCCAGCTATATACTGCGCGCTGGGCGCAAGAATACAACTGACTGCTTACAAACAATGAACAGCGTGTGCAATGTGAAACCTCATAAATAGATTTTCACGAAATGTCCTTTCGGACGGCACAAAAAATCAATTACAACGGCATTATACCACTATATATTGATTTTGTCAAGTTGTCGCAAACTAAATATAGTATTTCAAATCTGTTTGCAGAAAAGCGGGAGGTACGAGCATGTTTATTAGTGAAAGGACAAGCAGGAAAATGCAAGTCCTTATCTGCACCTTGAAAACTGAACAGCCTCCCGCCGGGAGTTATACAGGAGCTGCGGACAGTGTGCCATGACAGGAGCGCGCCCGCAGGTGAAATGGCGCATAGCGCCAACCTGAAAATACGCGGTCGAAGCGAGCGCAGGAAATGGCCTGGCATGGGAGGTGCTTTTATTTGTATTATTTTTTGAATCATAAATCAGGCGGTACAAAATCGGAAGGGATCTTCAGCAGAGAGTAGTATAATGAGAATGTCGTGAGGATACCGATGCGTACCGCCGGAAAGGAGGATAGAATGGCGGATAATAAGCCGGTAAGCAGTTTCCCACAGAAGAAATTCCTGACGGCAACAGACGTAGCCGAAATCCTGAATGTATCCAGAAGCACGGCATATCGGATCATTCGCAAACTGAACGATGAACTGAATAAAGCCGGAAAAATTACCGTGGCGGGAAAGGTCTCCGCCAGATACTTCTATGAAAATACATACCTGTGATTTCGGAAACGGCATATCGTCACGACTACTTTTTCAGAGAAAAGAGGTGAAAGATATTGCCGACCTACAAAGACGAAAAAACCGGGCTTTGGTACTGCAAATTCGTATATAAGGATTGGACAGGCAAAAGCATTCAGAAAAAGAAGATGGGCTTTAAGCTTCAGCGTGAAGCAAAGGAATGGGAATTAGAATTCCTGAACAAGTATAGTGGAACGGTGGATATGAAATTCCGCTACTTCGTGGAAATATATCTTGCGGATTGCAAAGTCCGCCTAAAACCGACCACCTATCCCAGAAAGGAAAATATATTCCGTCTGCATATCACGCCGTACTTCGGTGAGATGAAGCTGAACAAGATTACATCAACGACGGTCAGACAGTGGCAGACTGTGATGATGGCTAATCCCAAAAAGTTCAAAAAGACCTATCTGAAATCCATTAACAATGAACTGTCTGCCTTGTTTAATTACGCTTGCAAGTATTACGGCCTTCCGGAAAACCCAGCGAAGGTATGTGGTTCCATGGGAAAAAGTAAGGCGGACAAGATGAAATTCTGGACGCTGGATGAATTCAGACAGTTTGAAAAAGCCATCAGTAACAAGATCATCTCGAAAACCATCTTTAACCTTCTATACTGGAGCGGTATGCGCTCCGGTGAAATGATGGCACTGACGCTGGGAGATTTCGACTTTGAGGGACAGGCAGTTGAAATTAACAAGAATTACGCTCGATTGGATCGTGAGGATTTAATCTTAGAGCCCAAAACGCCAAAAAGCAACCGGCGGGTGAGTCTGCCTACTTACGTGTGTGAGTTGGTAAAGGATTATGCCAGCCGCCTGGTTGACTACGAGGACGGAGACAGGCTTTTTGATGTAACCAAAGGATTTTTGTACCATGAAATGGAACGGGGCTGCGCGAAAAGCGGGACAAAGCGGATTCGGATTCACGATATCCGTCACAGCCATGCCAGTCTGCTGATTGAAAAGGAAGTTTCAATTCTATATATCAGCGAACGGCTTGGGCATGAAAATATTGAGACAACTCTCGAAATCTACGCACATCTGTATCCTCATAAAAATGAGCAGGTTATGGAGAAGCTGAATGCCCTATGTGCATAAGGGCGAAATGTAATTCCGTGTACTTTTCGTGTACTTCGGGGCATAAAGAAACCCCGAAAACCCAGTAATATCAAGGGTTTCCGGGGTTGGGATAATTACTCCCACTCTACAGTTGCCGGCGGTTTTCCGGTCACATCGTAGAAAATCATACTAATTCGATCGCCTACTGTACGCTTGATCTCAGCGGCCGCTTCGGTCAGCGCTTCGGCAGGAAAATCCACGCCGGGCTGTGCACTGCGGGCGGTCATAAAATCGGAAGTGACCACTGCACGGATGGCACAGGAATAATGCTTGCCTTCATCACAGGAGAGAGGGAGCAGAACGGCAAAACATTGCGCGATCTTTTTGTTCATAAGATGGGGAGTGACAATGGCATCAATCTCACGCAGCAGATCGGCAGCTTCCCGATTGATGTGCAGCCCGTCACAGCGTACCGTGTCACAGGGAAGGGCACTGTCGATGCGATATGCCACCCGATTGATGTAGTTTAAATGATTGGGAATTTCGCGTGCGACCGACATTACCTCGGACCAATCGCAGTCGACGCCGGATTTGGATAGCAAACAAAGGTTCTTATAGGAACGGTTATCTCCCTGTACGCCTACCGAACGGATAGGGGCCATGCGGGCTTCGTATCCCCGCTCTTTTCCAAAAGATACCAGTTCATCGCGTTGCTTCTTGTCCAGCGCAATACCGCCTGTTTCAGAGCAGATCAGCCGTACGCCCAAACCGGGACCGGGGAAGGGCTGACGGGAAGCAATGGCTTCATCCAGTCCAAGCATGCGGGCAACCTGACGTACCTCGTCCTTGTGCCAGTCCCAGTTGGTTTCGATGACATGCCCCTTATCCCGCAGAGCTCGAATTACACCCACATCATTGTGATGGGTTTTAATTTTATGAGCGTACCCAGAAACATCCGGATTGCCCGATTCGATCAGATCGGGACGGAGGGTGCCCTGCGCCAAAAACGCGCTTTCAAAGTCAAGATTCAGCGCTTTGGCGGCTTCTTCGGTCACTACAAAAAACATATGACCGATGATGGCGCGTTTTTTCTCGGGTTCACAGGTTTGGGAAAGAGGCGCATATTCTACACCGTCAATCGTCAGTGTGGTGTTGAAAAACTGATCCTCCGCATTGATTCGCTGCATTTGAGTAAGTCCAAGCGCTGCCAGATTAGCGCAGATCAGGTCGGATTCATCTTTCCGCATAAGACCGTGATCGATATGAATGCCATATACTTGATCGGGACGGAGCGCCTTTATAAGCAGCGCGGCGGTAACAGCGCTGTCTACGCCGCCGGATACCAATACTATTACCTTGCCGTTTTCGCCCACTTTGGAGCGAATCATATTAACCGAAGTCTGAATGCGATCCTCTAAGGCATATTTTTCAGTCAGTCCGCATACGATGCGAAGGAAATTATCCATCATTTGCGCGCCGTTTTCGGTTAGTTCCACCTCCGGA
Organism: uncultured Ruminococcus sp.; assembly: GCA_964549435.1. Lineage (GTDB taxonomy): Bacteria > Bacillota > Clostridia > Oscillospirales > CAG-382 > Coliplasma. Next base: position 1,380 of record CAZJVB010000062.1, on the reverse strand, counting down.
TGGAACTGTACGCCTACAATCTTCTTTTCATCTGAGTAGATGCCTGCAACCACACTGCCGGTAGTCGCTACTGTGCGAAAAGAGGGCGCCAGTTTGGCAACCGCATCGCCGTGGCTCATGAGAACAGTTTGCTCAGGGAACAGTCGGTTAAAAATAGGGCAGGAAGGATCGGTTTGAATGGTAATCTCTCCGTATTCCGTTTTGACTTCGGGACGGACCTCGCCGCCGAAATGCTCGTTGATTAGCTGCATGCCGTAGCAGATTCCCATCATGGGTATGCCTAAATCAAAAATGCCGTCATCATAGGCGGGAGCCCCCTCTGCCCAGACAGAGGAGGGACCGCCTGACAAAATAATTCCGTTGTAGCCAATGAGTTTTTCTTTGGAAATGCCGATGGGGAAAATGTCTGTATAAACGCCCAGCTCACGCACTTTTCTGTCAATGACTTTGGTATACTGCCCGCCGCAGTCAAGAATTGCAACTTTTTCCATGGATACAGTCATGCCTTTCACGAATATTGTTTGCTGCCATACCGACTTATGATAATCTGCATGCCTCGCCGTATGGCATTAATAATTTTATTATATCAAATACTCCTTGCAAAATCAATAGAAAATCCTTGCTTTTTTTATTTTTTGTAAGGAAATGGAGGAACTTGGAATGAACCGAATCAGCAGAACAATGGTTTCGCTGCAAAACAAGTTGGGGCTATGGTCCCGAAAGTTCCGGCATCCGCAAAATCGCCGGACTGTTAGGATCGGTATTATGTTTTTGGTACTGCTGTTTACGGGAATTTTAATCGGCAACGGACTGCTGCGGGCAAGAGCGGCACCTGCCGCGCTGCAGATTAGCGGAATCCGAACCAGAGGAGAGGTGCAGTCGCTGATTCTTCAAATTGCCGGAGAGGAAATCGGCGGCAATTATCGGGATTATTGCCGGGCGGTGTACAATGCGGATGGCAGCGTCAGCGCCGTATCGGTAGACGCATCAGCAGTGAACGATGTCAGTGCGCGCGTAGTAGAGCGATTGGAGAGCGAATTTAACCGTTTTGGCGTTACTTCTGAATTGCCTGTAGGCGATTTAATTTTATCCACTTTTTTTTCGGGGAGAGGGCCGCTTCTGAATGTACATTCTACGGTATACGGTGCTGTCAGCGGAGAGATAAAGAGTACGCTTACCGATGCCGGGATCAATCAAACGCTGCATAAGCTGGAATTGGAGATTAGAGTATCGCTGACCGTGGTTTGTATGGGGAAGGAAGAGCGTTTTGAGGTCGTTTCGCTGCTTCCGCTTGCTGAGGCGCTGGTGGTGGGCGGTACGCCGGGTGGGCTCATAATTGGATAGTTTAGCGTCAAACAGCAATATAAGAACTTTAATTTG
>CAZJVB010000061.1:0-10010 GCA_964549435.1 uncultured Ruminococcus sp. | reverse complement strand
ATGCTTTCACCGTAGCCGTTGCTGTCCTTGAACGGCTCGGAAAAGTGCTTGGAGACCAGCAGGGCGAAATTGGTGTTTTCCGTCTGCATGGAGGGATCTTCATAGCTGTGCCCGTTGACGGTGACGATGCCGTTGGTGTTTTCGTTGACCACGATGCCGTGCGGGTTCATGCAGAAGGTGCGGACGTTGTCCTCAAACTTTTCCGTGCGGTAGACGATCTTGCTCTCGTACAGCTCGTCCGTCAGGTGGGAAAAGACCACGGCGGGCAGCTCCACGCGGACGCCGATGTCCACGCGGTTGGATTTGGTGGGAATGCCCAGCTCGCGGCAGACGGATTCCATCCATTTACTGCCGCTGCGTCCGACGGAGACGATACAGTCGGTGCAGGTATAGTCCCCGCTGCCGCAGGAAACGGTAAAGCCGCCGTCCGTTTTGTGAACGGTATGCACCGGTGTGTCGAACCGGAACTCCATGCGCCCCTGCAGATGTTGGTACAGGTTCTGTAGCACGACATAGTTGATATCCGTTCCGAGATGGCGTACGGAGGCATCCAGCAAATTCAGCTTGTTCTGGATGCAGATGGTTTTGAAGCGGGTGCCGGCGGTGGAATACAGCTTGGTGCCTGCGCCGCCGAAGCGCATGTTGATCTCGTCTACATACTTCATCAGCTCCAGCGCCTGCCGCTTGCCGATATGCTCGTACAGTGTGCCGCCGAAGTCGTTGGTGATGTTATATTTGCCGTCAGAAAACGCGCCTGCGCCGCCGAAGCCGCTCATAATGGAGCAGTTTTTGCAGCCGATGCAGGATTTGACGGTTTCCCCGTCGATCGGGCAGTGCCGTTTTTCGAGGGGGTGCCCCGCTTCGAACAGGGCGATTTTCAGCGCCGGGGAACGCTCCAGCAATTCATAGGCGGAATAGATGCCGCCCGGTCCGGCGCCGATGATGATAACGTCGTAATTCACGGTCAGAATGCTCCTTTAGGTTTCGGAAACGATCCGCAGGGTATCGGATGCGATGACCAGCTCTTCGTTGGTCGGGATAACCAGCACCTTGACGCGGCTGTCGTCCGCACTGATGACCAGCGGATCCTTCGCGCGGTTCTTCTCCTCGTCCATGCGGATGCCGAGGAATTCCAGCTCCTTCATCGCTGCGGAACGCATGTCCGCGTCGTTTTCCCCGATGCCGGCGGTAAAGACCACGCAGTCCAGCCCGTTCATCGCTGCCGCATAGCTGCCGACGTATTTCTTGATCTGGTAAGCGAGAATGTCCAGCGCAAGCTGCGCGCGCACATTGCCGCCCGCCGCCGCATTCCGCACATCGCGCAGATCGGTGGAGACGCCGGAAACGCCGAGGAAGCCGCACTTCTTGTTCATCCAGTCGCCCATCTCGGAGACCGGAATGTGTTCCTTTTCCATCAGGAACGGTACCACCGCCGGATCGATTACGCCGCAGCGGGAGCCCATGATGACGCCCTCCAGCGGGGTGAAGCCCATCGAGGTGTCCACACAGACGCCGGCATTGACTGCGGAGATCGAGGAGCCGTTGCCGAGATGGCAGGTGACCACCTTCGCGTTCGGGTTGCCCAGCAGCTCCAGCGCCTTTCCGGAGACGTAGCGGTGGGAGGTGCCATGGAAGCCGTAGCGGCGGATGGCATACTTCTCGTACAGCTCATAAGGGATCGGATACAGATATGCCTTTTCCGGCATGGTCCGGTGGAACGCCGTGTCCATGACCAGCACCTGCGGGACGTCCGGCATGACCTGCATGCAGCCCTCGATGCCCTGCAGATGCGCCTTGGTGTGGAGCGGCGCGAGATCGATACATTTGCGCAGGTCGGAAAGCACCCTGCCGTTCGGTCCGTCGATTCGCACGCTGTCGAGCAGCCATGGACCGCCGTGGACAATGCGGTGCCCGACTGCGGAAATTTCGGACATATCACGGATGCAGCCGGTTGTGGGATCGGTCAGATAGCGGATGACGGTGCCGACCGCGTCGGAATGGGTGGGCATCGGCAGCTCCAGCTTTTTAACCGATACGCCTTTTGCCGGTACTTGGTGAGTAAACAGGCCGTCGGTACCGATGCGCTCACAGAGCCCTTTGGCGATCATTTCGGAGCGGTCCATATCGAACAGCTGGTATTTGAGGGAGGAACTCCCCGCGTTGACGACGAGAACGTACATGTTGATGAGACTCCTTCTTTTTGGTTACAGATTCCTGTTGACTTTTTCAAACGCTTTCATTATAATACATTCATCTGCAAAAAGCAAGAGGCTTTCCGCAAGAAGGGAGGAACCGGTGTGTCGGAATTCGGTGCAGGGCGTGCCTGTGCGCTGCTCTGCGAATACAACCCGTTTCATTTCGGGCATTTCTATCAACTGCGGGTGTTGCACAGGCATTTCTCGGTGATCGTCTGCCTGCTTGGCGGCAACCTGTCCCAGCGGGGAGAGGTTGCGGTGTCAGACCGATACGTCCGCGCACGGGCGGCGCTTGCCGGCGGCGCGGATCTGGTGCTGGAGCTGCCGGCGCCGTGGTGCTGTGCGTCGGCGCGGGAGTTTGCCTCCGGCGGGGTAAGGCTGGCGATCGCCGTCGGCGCGGACAGCCTTGCCTTTTCCGCGGAGAGCGAACCGGAAGCCCTGTATGAGGCGGCGAAGCGGCGGGAAGCGGCGGAGGAAGCGATTCATTCGATGATCCGGGAGCGCGGCAGTCTTTCCTATCCTGCGGCGGCGGAGCGGGTGCTCGGCAGGGCGCTTGCCGGCTGCCCGAACGATATTCTGGCAATCGAATACCTGCGCGCGGCGGGCGGGTTTCCGTCGTACATTCTCCGGCGGGAGCCTTCCTTTGCGTCCTCGACGGAGATCCGTGCGGCGGGCACACCGCCGTCGATGCTGCCGGAGGAGACGGCGCCATTCTTTGTGGCGGATCCGTCCTTTCCGAGGGAAACAGAGCGGGTGGGAAGCTTTCTGCTTGCTTCCCTTCGCAATCAGCCGCCGGCGGACTGCTACGGCGTGCCGGAGGAGCTTCTTGTGCGCATGAAGAGGATCGCTGCGGAGGAAACAACGTTTTCCGGCTTTGTGCGGCGCTGCCAGAATAAGATGTACACCGCCGCGCGGGTGCGGCGGGCGGCATGGGCGGAAGCTTTCCGGTTTCCGGCAGAGCTTCCGAAGCAGGAGGTGCCGTACACGCTGCTGCTGGCGGCGAACGAGGTCGGCAGAAATTTCCTGCGGCGCACGGCGAAAACCCGTACCGTGCCGGTGATTTCCCGTCCGGCAATCTGTGAGCGGGATGAAGCGCTCGCGCCGGTGTTCAGTCTGAACAGTCGCATCAACGGGGTTCTGCGCCTGTTTTACGGCGGACCGGACGATCGTGAGCAGCGCCCGGTGCTGCAGTGAACGGCGACGTTAGACGCTATAAGGGGATCTTTTATAAAACCTATAAATCCTATTGACAACCTATGCTTTGCGTGCTATCATGTCGGGAAAGGGACGGGCTTTCGAGGCGTGCCGCGCAGAAAAATGACGAAATAACGGAATCGCCGTGGCTTTATGCCGCTTTTTGCGCTCTATGCGGCCGTCCCTGCCGGGAAGGAGCCTCTGCAATGAGAAAGAAATCACCGTTCGGGATGCTGCCTGTGATCCTTGCTCTGGCATGGCCGACGATGCTGGAACAACTGATGCAGACCGCCGTGCAGTATATCGATACGGCCATGGTCGGGGTGCTCGGCACACAGGCGACCGCGGCGGTAGGCGCGACGGGCACGGTAAGCTGGCTGGTAGGCAGCACGATCTCCGCCTTCGGCGTCGGTTTTTTGGCATATATCTCCCAAGCCATGGGCGCCGGTGAGTTGCAGAAGGCAAGAAAGGCGTCCGGACAAGCGGTCATAACCGTGTTGTTCGTCGGCTTGTTTTTTACCGCTTTGACAACGGGGCTGAGCGGCCGCATTCCTGTCTGGATGCAGGTGGATGCGGAGATCCGGGACATGGCGTCGCGCTATTTCCTGATTTTATATACGCCGATGCTGTTCCGTTCCGCAAGTCTGATCTTCGGTACGATTCTCCGGGCAGCCGGCGATACAAAAACGCCGATGCGGGTGGGCATTGCCGTGAATTTGATCAACGTGGTTCTGAATTTCCTGCTGATCTATCAGACGCGTACGGTGACCTTTCTGCAGCTTGACATCCTTGTTCCGGGCGCGGGCATGGGGATCGAGGGCGCTGCCGCAGCCAGTGCCGTTGCATATGCCTGCGGCGGTATCGCTATGACATATAAGCTGTGGAAGCACCGGGAAATTTCGCCGCGCGGACAAACGCTTTTTCCGGATTGGAGGGTTCTGAGACCGTGCCTTCGCGTCGCGTTCCCCAATATGCTGCAACGGTTTGCTACGTCGTTTGGCTATGTAGCCTTCGCCTCCATGATCAACTCTCTCGGCGGCGTTGCGACGGCGGCGCATACGATTGCCAATACGGTGGAGTCCGCCTTCTACATTCCGGGGATGGGTATGGAGACGGCGTCTGCAACATTAGCGGGCAACGCATACGGGGCGAAGGACGGCAGGCAGCTGCACCGTCTGGCGCGGACCATGATTCCGCTTGAGGTGGGGCTTATGATCGTTTCCGGCGGTCTGCTTCTTCTTTTTGCGCCTCAGCTGATGCGCCTGTTCTCGCAGGATCCGGAGGTCACGGCGCTCGGAACGACGGTGCTGCGGATGGTCGCCGTATCGGAACCGTTTTACGGGGTGCCCATCGTGATAGAGGGGATGCTGCAGGGCATCGGCAATACCGTCGTGCCGTTTCTTTTTAATACCATCGGAATGTGGTGCGCGCGCATCGCCGGTACCTTTGTCTGTACGCAGCTGCTGGGTTTCGGGCTTGTTGCCGCATGGGGCTGTATGATCGCCCATAATCTGCTGCTTTTCCTCGTGTTTATCGCATATTATCTGTCCGGCAGGTGGAAGCCGGACGGCATCGGCAGCTCGACCGCCGAGCCATGCTGAAGCGGAGAAGCTGCCGTGATTGGAGGGGGCGCCGGAGAGGGGCGCTATCAGATAGGAGTGTCGGAGTATGATCTATTTTGACTACGCCGCAAACACGCCGGCGGATCCGGCTGTACTTGCGCGTTTCTGTGAGACGGAGCGGCGCTTTATCGGGAATCCCAATTCTGCTCACGGAGCGGGACGGGAGGCGGAAAGTGCGCTTTCGGAGATGACCGGCTCCATCGCTGCCGGACTGGGCATCGATCCGGCGGAGGTGGTCTATACGTCCGGCGCCAGCGAGGCGAACAATACGGCCATCAAGGGTATTGTCCGCGCCTCCCGTCATCTTGGAAAGCATATCATTTCCACGCCGCTTGAGCACGCATCGGTCAGCGGTCCGCTGACCTATCTGCAGGAACAGGGGTATGAAATTGATCTTGTCGCCGTCGGACGGGACGGGAAAATTGAACTTGCCCATCTGCGCGAACTGCTCCGCAGGGATACCGTCCTCGTGTCCGTCTGCGCAGTGGACAGCGAGCTTGGAACGCTGCAGCCGATCCGGGAGATCGCAGAGCTGCTGCAGGCGTATCCGGCCTGCCGCCTTCATGTGGATGCGACGCAGGCGATCGGAAAGACGGAATTCCACTTTGACGGCGTGGATACGGCAAGCCTGTCGGCGCACAAATTTTACGGCTTGAACGGGAGTGGCATGCTTTTCAAGCGACGGGAGCTGGTCATAGAGCCTCTCCTGCACGGCGGCGTCAGCACGACGCTGTACCGGAGTGGGACGCCGACGCTCGCCTTGGCGGCCGCATTGGATACGGCGCTCGCGTTGGCGCGGAACGGGCTGGACGACCGGCGCCGGATTGTGCAGGCGCGGCACAGGGTGCTGCGCGAGGCGCTGTCCGCCTACCCCGGCGTGCGGATCAACAGTCCCGACGACGCCGTGCCGCATATTTTGAATCTCAGCGTCTGCGGTGTAAAGGCGGGCGATTTTCAAAAGGCGCTGGACCGCGCCGGCGTCTGTGTATCGGTCAAATCCGCCTGCTCTGTGGAGGGAACCCCCTCGCGCGCGGTTTTTGCCGTCACCAGAGATCGGAAAAACGCTCTGTCGTCATGGCGGATCAGCCTCAGCCACCTGACGACGGAGCAGGAGGTCAGGCAGTTTTTGACAGCGTTCGACAGCTGCTATAAGGAGATGGTCAGATGAACAGAGAATGGGAGCCTTATCAGGTCATTGAGCGCAGCCTCCATACGAAATTCAGAAAGGAATTATGGAGTCCCTTCCTTACCGCCATCCGGCGGTACCAGTTGATTCAGCCGGGGGATCGGATTGCCGCGTGTATCTCCGGCGGCAAGGATTCCATGCTGATGGCAAAGCTGCTGCAGCTGTTGCAGCGATACGGGGAGGTTCCGTTTTCACTGGTCTATCTCGTCATGGATCCGGGGTACAATGAACGGAACCGGCAGAAGATTGAAAGCAATGCGGCGCTGCTGCGGATCCCGATCACCGTATTTGAAACCGATATATTCGAAATTGCAAACAGTACGGACAAATCCCCCTGCTACCTGTGCGCAAGAATGCGGCGCGGGCATCTTTACAATAAGGCGAAGGAGTTCGGCTGCAACAAGATCGCGCTGGGACATCATTTCAGCGACGTCATCGAGACGACGGTCATGGGGATGCTCTTCGGATCCCAGCTGCAGGCGATGATGCCGAAGCTGCACAGCCAGCATTTTGAAGGGATGGAGCTCATCCGTCCGATGTACTGCATCCATGAGGACCATATCCTTGCTTGGAAGCAATACCATGAGCTGGAATTCATTCAATGCGCCTGCCGTTTTACGGAGAACTGTACAATGTGCGACAACGGTGGGGGAGGTTCTATGCGTCAGGAGGTCAAAACCCTGCTCCGACGTCTGAAAAGGGAGCATCCGGATATTGAAAAAAGTATTTTCAACAGCATCCATGCCGTTTGTCTCGATACCTTCCCCGGATATAAATCGAACGGACAGAGCCATACCTTTTTGGAACGGTATGAGCAGAGACATGGGCAATGACCGAAAAAAAGACGCAGTAAAACGGCATTTGTGTTTTACTGCGTTTTCTGCTGCGGACTGTGCGATTCGGTCGGCGTTCCTTAATAAAATTTGACGATTTCCGTCCATTCCCTGCGCGGACGGAAGGTCGGCTCCCCGTCGCGGTAGCCGAGTGCGATCACCGCCGCGACCTCCTCCTGCTCCGGAATGGCAAGCTGCTTCCGGAGCTCTTTTTCGTCGCGGAGCCCCATGATCAGGGTATCCAGACCGAGTGAAGCGGCTTTCAGCACCAGATAAGCGCTCTGCAGTCCCAGATCGTAAGCGCCCCATTTGTTGCCCAGCTCGTTTTCCGGCTGCCCGTCTTGATAGCCCGCGATATTCCGGACGAAGGAGGTGACGAGCAGCGCGGAAGCATGGCTGCAGCTTTCCTGATTGAACGTCGGCAGACAGGTGCTTCTCACCGCCGCCAGCTTTTCCGGCGTGTCAACCACATAGTATCTCCCCGTCTGGGTGTTTTTCCATGACGGCGCCAGCTGCGCGCTTTTCAGCAGCTCTTCGATCACGGACCGATCGACCGTCCTTTCCTTCTGATACGAGCGAACGCTTCTGCGCGTCCGGATGAGTTCCTCAAATTCCATGGTGATTTCCTTTCTGCTCCGGCGTATGATGGATCCTGCTTGACGTCCCGCTTCTTCGGAAGCGATCCCTGCGCTGCGTTTCCTTTCGGGAAGCAGCCTCCTTCCGTATCATACCATAGAAGCCGGCGGTTTTTCAAGCGGTGCGTGCTTGCTTTTGCAAAAAAAGGATTTTTTTTCGATTTTTTGATGTTTTTCGAGAGTTCCTATTGACAAAGCTGAAAAAATGTGTATGATAATGTATTGTCATAATACCTATAGGTATTATAGGCATTTAAACCGAAACCCGGACAGTCATAGCCGTGCGGATGTATAGGCAGCGCCTATTACCTACTATACCTATATGGTATTGGAAAAATAGGGCGGCATGTGGTATGATATGACTGAGGGGCGGAAAGGAGCGGGGAATCATGAAGATGACTCACAAAGAACATCTTTGTATGCTGCAGTATAAGAACTGCTGCGTCATACGATGTTGCTGCTTCCGCCGGAGACGGGGCGGTTAGCAGGGCGGACGATCCCTGCAAGAGGTGAAACATGAAACAATTGCTTTGTCAGCTTGCTGCAGAGAAAGCAGAGCTGATCGAAATCAGGGAGCATCTGCATCGGCACCCTGAGCTGTCCGGTGCGGAGGTGAATACCCTCGCTCTGATCCGCGATCGGCTGTCACAGCTGGAAATTCCGTTTGTCGAAGTGGAAAAAGGCGGCATCGTGGCTGCTTTGCGCGGAGGCAGCAGCGACAGATCCGTGCTGCTGCGCGCGGATATGGATGCCCTGCCGATACAGGAAAGCCCGGAGAATCTGGTGCAGGCAAAAAAAGTGGTCTCACAGGTTGATGGCGTGGCGCATGCCTGCGGGCACGATGCGCATACCTCCATGCTGCTGACCGCCGCGAAGCTGCTGAAGCAGAACATCTCCGCGTTGGACGGCACCGTTTTTCTCTGCTTTGAACGTGCCGAGGAGGGCGGCGGCCCGGATCACTCCTACGGCGTCGAACCGCTGCTCGCCTATTTTGCGCAGACCGGTATCCATCCGGACAGCTGTTTCGCGCTGCATGTGAATCCCCGGCTTGACGCCGGAAAGCTTTCCGCAGAGCCCGCAGGCGTGATGGCAGGGAGTTTCGGATTTGAAATTCGGATAAAGGGCGCAGGAGGACACGGCTCCCGTCCGGATCTGGCAAATAACCCGCTGGATTGCTTCACGGCATTCTATCAGACGCTTGCCGGCATCCGCCTGCGCCGGATCAACCCCTATCAGCTGCTGACCTTCAGCATCCCCGTCGTGCGAATGGGGACACTCGGAAACGTGATTGAAGACGAGCTGTATTTTGAAGGCACGGCGCGGTCGCTGGATCAGGAGAGTCTGGAGCGGTTCCGCGATGCGTTTCTGAAGCAACTGGAGCACACGACGGCAGCCTTTGGCTGTACCTACCAGATTCAGCTTATGTATCTGGAGTCCCCACTCTGCAATCATGCGGAGGTGGCGCGGACCGTGCGCACAGTCGTGGAGCAGCTGTTCGGAAGCGGGCAGTATCAGGCGGCGGAGCCGAGTCTCGGCTCGGAATCCTTTGCGCATTATACGGAGCGGTTTCCCGGCGCCATGGCGTTTCTCGGCGTCCGCAATCCGGCGCTGGGAAGCGGCGCTGCGCTTCACTCCCCCTTCTTTGACCTGGATGAGGACGCCCTCGGCTATGGCGCGGGAACGCTGGCGGCGTATGCACTGTATACGCTGCAGAAGCAGGACACAAAATGAAGCCTTTCGGAAAAGGCAAAAATACGATCATTTCGGAGGAACTACCTATGGCTTGGATTACACCGGTCACCTATGAAACCGCATCAGAGGAAGTGAAGGCCATTCTGGATCAGAAGGGCCGCGATCTTCTGAAAAAATCAAATAAAGTCGCAACGCTGCTGAAAAACGCCGTTGTTTATGACTCCGTTGAAATCAACGGCTGGCGCATGGACGCCGAGCTGCAGCGGCTTGTCAGCAAACGCCTCGGCGATCTCCTGGAATATGTGATCTCGAAGGAAAACCATTCCTATATTTGTACAAAGTATTTTACGAAGTGCCTGGAGGAGCAGGGCATCGACTTTGAAACGACCGAATTTACGGAAGAGGAAAAGCTGATCATCGAATACGGCACAGCGATCGCACGGGATTTCCACAATATTCCCGAGGACCTGAAGGAGCGCCTGAAACGCGTGTTCACGGAAGAGCAGATCGTTGTGATTACCGGAATGGCGGTCGTCATTACGGCAGATAACTATTTTGAAACCATTTTAGATCTCCGATAGCGTTTTGATCGGAAAAAAGGAAGGATTTACTATGAAAAACAGAAAGCATATTTTTAGCTTGTTATTGGCGCT
>CAZJVB010000060.1:0-10164 GCA_964549435.1 uncultured Ruminococcus sp. | reverse complement strand
TGAATCCGGGTACGGGGCAGCCGATGACGGCAGAGGAGCTTAGCGGCGTATTTTGCAGGGAATTAGCTGCGCAGGAGTTAGATGATACTACGAAGTTTATTCCGATTCCGGAGGAGATATTGAATTTTTACCGGATGTATCGTCCGTCGCCGCTTGTGCGCGCGTACTGTTTAGAGAAGAAGCTGCAGACGCCTGCGAAAATTTATTATAAATTTGAAGGAAATAATACAAGCGGAAGCCACAAATTAAATTCGGCTATCGCGCAGGCATATTACGCGAAGAAGCAGGGATTGAAGGGCGTTACCACAGAGACAGGCGCAGGACAGTGGGGAACGGCGCTTTCTATGGCGTGTTCTTATTTCGATTTGGATTGTAAAGTTTTTATGGTGAAGGTGTCCTATGAGCAGAAGCCGTTCAGACGGGAGGTAATGCGCACTTACGGCGCAAGCGTCACGCCGTCCCCGTCCACTACTACCGAGGTAGGAAAGAAGATTCTGGAGCAGCATCCGGGCACGACGGGAAGCCTCGGATGCGCTATTTCGGAGGCGGTTGAGACTGCGGTCGGAACAGAAGGCTACCGCTATGTATTAGGCAGCGTATTGAACCAGGTATTGCTGCACCAGTCTATTATCGGATTGGAGACGAAAGCGGCGCTCGATAAATATAACGTTACTCCGGATATTATTATCGGCTGCGCGGGCGGCGGTTCCAATCTGGGCGGGCTGATTTCCCCGTTTATGGGAGAAAAGCTGCGCGGCGAGGCGGACTACCGTATCATCGCGGTCGAGCCGGCTTCCTGTCCCAGCTTTACCAGAGGCGCATTCGCGTATGATTTCTGCGACACCGGTATGGTCTGCCCGCTGGCGAAGATGTATACGCTCGGAAGCAATTTTATCCCCGCGCCCAATCATGCGGGCGGTCTGCGATATCACGGCATGAGTCCGGTGCTCTCGCAGCTGTATCACGACGGTTTAATGGAGGCGATCTCCGTACGGCAGACGTCGGTGTTCGCTGCCGCAGAGCAGTTTGCACGGGCAGAGGGCATCCTTCCGGCGCCGGAGAGCAGCCATGCGATCCGCGCAGCGATCGACGAGGCGATCAAGTGCCGTGAGAGCGGGGAGGAAAAGACCATTCTCTTCGGACTGACCGGAACGGGATATTTCGATATGTACGCCTATGAGAGCTTCCACGACGGTAAGATGGAGGATTATGTTCCGTCCGACGAAGAAATCGCACGTTCGCTGGAAACCTTGCCGAAGGTGGATTGAGGCGACTGCGGCGGCAGTACGCGACGCCGGAAAACAGAGGAGCCCTTTTGGATCAAAAGGGCTCCGACTTACGGGCTGTTCAAAGTTCGTAAGTTTTTTTATTTTCTCTAAACGGCAGGGCTTGCTTCGCCCCCATCTATTAGGCTGTCGGGAGCTGTGCGGATCTCTGCATTCTATTTTTTTCAGAATATAGTAATCCGCGTAGGCCTTTTGATCATGCCCTCCGATCAGGGTTTCCCCGGAAGCGATAAACCTCGGCCGTGTGACTGCCGACCTCCGTTCTGAAGCAAAGGGAGGGACTTTTGTTGCAATCATTTCACACGAAAACAGTGCAAAGCTTGACGGGATAAAAAGGGAAGGGATTTCAAAAATGGGTTCTTCCTGTTCATAATCGCTCCTCAGATCAAGTCTTAACAAACCGCAGTGATGAAAATAATCGTTTGCTGCCCGATGAAAGCATTCAATCGTTCCGATTGCTTCATGCGCTTTTTTGGATATCATTGTCCAGCGGACAAACCCCTGTCTGTTGTATTCCCAAAGCCAATAGGCAATCGCCTGCTCCATCCTGTTTTCCGTTGTATAATGAAAATCGTCTCCGCCGCAATTGTCACTGTTAAAGAATGGCACGGCTTTTTCATCGGAATAGACCTTGAATAAAGCCTCCCTGTCCTTTCTGATTTTTCTTAATTGTACGTTTCATTCTCGTATACAGGACATTTTTCATATGGGCTGGTCATTGGATACCTCCGTTTTTTTGACATGATATCACGGTCATGGTGACAACAGTATGTCACTATGATTCCTGCAAAGAGATATTTTTATAGATATCATATAGAAGCGGGAAAGTCAATGACCGGAGGGATTTTTGCAGGTTTTTTCTTTTTTTCTCTTGCCTCTTGCAATTTTCAAATCCCTGTTGTATACTGTATCGGTAGGAAAAATGCGGACAAGCACGGAAAAAGAGTGGAAGGAGATATGGCTTATGATGGTTTCGACCAAGGGGCGGTATGCGCTCCGTGTGATGATTGATCTGGCGGAGCATGTCGGCGAGGGCTTTCTTCCGCTTTCGGAAATCGCACGGCGGCAGAGAATTTCGGAAAAATATCTGGAGAGCATTGTCGCTTTGCTGGGCAAGCAAGGGCTTGTGGATTCCCTTCGCGGGAAGGGCGGGGGCTACCGGCTGAACCGCGCGCCGGAGGCGTATACGGTTGCGGAGATCGTGCGGGCGACAGAGGGGCATTTCGCTCCGGTCACCTGTCTGGAAACGTCTCCTCACGGCTGCGAGCGCGCTGCGGAGTGCAAAACGGTGCGCATGTGGGAGGAGCTTTATCGCCGGATCGACGAGTTTCTGAGCAGTGTTACCATCGCAGATCTGATGGAAGGGAAATTTATGTCCTGAGACCGGCAGGGATATATCCGGCGTTCCGCCGAAGAAAGGAAGCAGCATTTATATGAAAATTTCAGAATTATTGAGTCAGGGAGTAACCGTTTCCTGCGAGTTATTCCCGCCGAAAAAAGAGCATGATCTTCTGGATTACCATCGCATCGTCGCAGAAATGGCGAAGGTTAAGCCCACCTTTATGAGCGTGACCTACGGCGCGTCCGGCGGCACCAGCGATTATACGGTGGACATCGCCAATGAGGTGCAGAACGTCAACGGCGTGCCTGCGCTGGCGCATGTGACCTGCCTCTCCTCCGACCGGAGCAAGGTCGCTTCGGTGCTGTCACAGTTGCGGGAGAAAGGGATTGAAAACATTTTGGCGCTTCGCGGCGATCGGGTGGCTGACGTGACGCCTCCGACGGATCGGTACGAGCATGCAAGCGATCTGACGGCGGCGGTACTCGCGCAGGGGGATTTCTGTGTCGGCGGCGCCTGTTATCCGGAGGGGCATCCGGAATCTGAGAGTCTTGCGAAGGACATCGAAGCCCTCCGGTATAAGGTGGATGCCGGCGTTTCCTTCCTGACCAGCCAGATGTTTTTTGACAATTCGATTTTTTACCGCTATTTGCTGGAGCTTTCCCGCGCGGGCATTCATGTGCCTGTCATCGCGGGGATCATGCCGGTGACCAATGCCAATCAGATCCGGCGGATCGGTTCGCTTTCCGGCACGCTGCTTCCCCAGCGCTTCCGCATGATTGTGGAGCGGTTCGGGGAGGATCCGGACGCGATGAGGCAGGCGGGGATCGCCTATGCGACGGATCAGATCATCGATCTGTTGGCGAACGGCGTGGAGCACATACATATCTATACCATGAATAAGCCGGAGGTCGCCGCCGGAATTTTTGCTAACCTCTCCTCCATTCTGCATCATGGCAGCTGATAAGCGGGAGATTATGCGCTATCTTTCCGCAGGAAAGATGCCGCAGGAACAGTTGGACACGTGGATTGACCGCGCCGTCGCGCTGTCTGAAGAGGTTGTGCGTCCAAAGTCGGTCAGCGGGAAATTTTCCTGTGAAGCCGGTCCGGACGGTGTGACGGTAGACGGCGTCTTTTTTGTGGGGAAGTCGCTGGGGAAGAACCTGTCCGGCTGCCGTCAGGTATTCCTGATGGCGGCGACGCTGGGGACCGAGGCGGATCTGCTGCTGCGCCGGGAAGCACAGAGGGGCGCCCTCCATGCGGCAGTGATGCAGGCGGTGCTGACTGAACGGATTGAGCGGGAATGTGACCGCGTGCAGCAATCGCTTGCAGAGACGCTGGAGACCGGATGGAAGCTGCGTCCGCGCTTCAGCCTTGGCTACGGGGACACGCTGCTATCCGATCAGAAGGCATTTTTCTCGCTGCTTCCGGTGACGAAGCGGACTGGGGTAACCTTGTCGGACGGCTTTTTAATGACGCCGACCAAGTCGGTCACGGCGTTGATTGGGATCATAAAGCAGGAAACGGAGAAAGGAATCGTTCGATAGATGAAAGCATTGTTGGACCGTCTGGGAAAAGAGCTGCTCTTTTGGGACGGCGGAATGGGCACACAGCTGCAGGAGCGCGGCTTGCGTCCGGATGAATTGCCGGAAAGCTGGAACCTTTCCCATCCGGATCGGATTCGTGCGATTCATGCAGACTACCTTGCGGCGGGTGCCGACCTGTTGAGTACCAATACGTTCGGCGCCAACCGGCAGAAGCTGGGGGAAAGCCCGGAGGCGTTTGTGCGCGCTGGGGTTTCGCTGGTGAAGCAGGTGATTGCGGAAAGCGGAAAAACAGCGTATGCGGCGTTGGATATCGGACCGACCGGAAAGCTGCTTTGCCCGTACGGTACGCTGCCCTTTTCGGAGGCATATGAAGCGTTTGCGGAGCAGGTGGAGATCGGTGCAGCCGCCGGGGCGGATCTGATCCTTATCGAGACCATGACGGACCTTTACGAGGCGAAGGCGGCGCTGCTTGCCGCCAAGGAGCACAGCGGGCTGCCCGTCGTCATCAGCTTCACGTTTGATGAGAACGGCAAGCTTTTGACCGGCGCGGATATCGAGACGGCGCTTCTTTTGGCGCGCTCTTTGGGGGCAGTTGCGGTCGGCGTGAACTGCGGGCTGGGACCGGAGCAAATCGGTCGGCTGCTGCCGGCGTTGCATGAGCATGCAGGGCTTCCGCTGTCCGTTTGTCCGAACGCAGGGCTGCCGGAGCTGGAAAACGGCAGAACCGTCTACCGTGTCCCGCCGCGGGAATTTGCCGACGCCGCGCTTCGTTTTGCTGAGGGCGGCGCCTCCCTGCTTGGCGGCTGCTGTGGGACGACACCGGCGCATATCGCCGCGCTGACCTCCCTTTGCCGCGGAAAAATACCTTTGCCAGTGAAACATGTGCGGAAAACGGCGGTTTCCTCGTATACCCACACGGTTCGCTTCGGTGACCGCCCGTTGGTGATCGGAGAGCGTATCAATCCGACCGGCAAGCCCCGTCTGAAGGCGGCGCTGCGAGAACAGAATATGGATGTGCTGCTATCTGAGGCGCTGGCACAGGCGGATCACGGCGCGGATCTGCTGGATATCAATGTCGGACTGCCGGAAACGGACGAGCCCGCTCTGATGGAGCAGGCGCTGACTGCCGTGCAGAGTGTGACCGATCTGCCGCTGCAACTGGATTCCGCTTCAACGGAAGCGCTGGAGCGCGGGCTGCGTCTCTATAACGGTCGGGCGCTGGTGAATTCGGTGAACGGCTCGGAACGCTCGCTTTCGACGGTGCTGCCGCTGGTCAAGCGGTACGGCGCCTGTGTCGTTGCACTGACGCTGGATGAAAAGGGGATTCCGGAAACCGCAGAGGGGCGCGTCGCCATCGCGAAGCGCATTCTGGACCGTGCCGGTTTGCTCGGGATTTCGCCGGAGGACATTCTGGTGGACACGCTGACCATGACGGTGGGAACGGATAACAACGCTGCGGCGGTTACGCTGGAGGCGATGGAGCGGGTAAAAACTGAGCTGGGACTTTGCACGCTGCTGGGGGTTTCCAACAGCTCCTTCGGGCTGCCGGAACGGGAAACGCTGACCGCCTCCTTTCTGACGCTGGCGATGCAGCGCGGGCTGAGCGGCGCGATCATGAATCCGTTGTCTGCGGTGGTGCGAAATGCTTATCTCGCCTGCTGCGCGCTTTGCGGCTGGGATGACGGCTGTCTGCGATATATCGGAGGAGTCGCCGCGCTGGGGGCCTCTGCTGCCGTTGCCGCAGCAGCTCGAACGGACGGCGCTGCGGCAGAAAATACGCTTGCCGGAGCAGTGGAGCGCGGACTGCCGGAGCGTGCGGCGGCACTTGCCGTGACGCTGATGGAAAGCAGAGAGCCCCTCGCGCTGGTGCAGGAGGAGCTGATCCCTGCGCTGGATCGCGTCGGAAAAGCGTTTGAGCAGAAGAAGCTGTTTCTGCCGCAGCTGTTGATGAGCGCGGATGCCGCGCGCGCAGCGTTCGCCAAGGTGCAGGAGCGGATCTGTGCCGGCGGAAAGAAGCAGGAGAGCAAGGGGGAGATCATCCTCGCAACGGTGAAGGATGACGTGCATGACATCGGCAAGAATATTGTCAAGGTGTTGCTGGAAAGCTACGGCTTTACGGTGGTGGATCTCGGCAAGAACGTCCCGCCGGAGGTTGTCGTGCAGACAGCGGTTACGCGCGGGATTCGCTTAATCGGGCTTTCTGCATTGATGACCACCACTGTTCCCAATATGGAAGCGACCATCCGTGCTCTGAAGGCGGCGATGCCGGACTGCACGGTGGTTGTCGGCGGCGCCGTGCTGACCGAGGACTGTGCCGAAGCGATCGGTGCGGACGCGTATTCACCGGATGCGATGTGTACGGTTCGGTTTGCCGAGACATATTACGGGCACCGCCCGGCACAGGAGGAATGACGGATGGAAACCGGGGAATTCTCGGCGCGGCAGGTTTTAGAGCTGACGGAGCAGCTTGCCGTGATTCCCGCGCCGAGCGGCAGAGAGGAGCAGCGGACGGCATATTGTCTGCGCTGGCTGCAGAAGCATCTGCAGGAGAAGCGTGTCTTTGCGGACGAGGTCGGGAATGTATGTGCCGAATTCGGAGATACGGAGCATGATCCGATCGTTCTGCTGATGGCGCATACGGATATCGTATTTGATAGGGAAACGCCGCTGCTACTGCGAAGAGAAGGGGATCGGCTGTACTGTCCCGGTATCGGTGACGACACGGTACATGTCGCGATGCTGCTGCATTGTGCCGGCTGGCTTTCGATGCGGCCGCCGAGAAAAGGGCTTTCTTTTGTCTGTGCGGCGAATGTCTGCGAGGAGGGAGAGGGAAATCTGCGCGGTTGCCGTTCCCTGATGGAGCGGTACGGAAGTCGCCTGCGGGAGGTCATCTCCTTTGACAGCGTGCTGAGCAAGCTCAACACAGACGCGGTCGGCTCCATGCGGTACCGCATCACGGCGGAAACCGGAGGCGGGCATTCCTTCCGGGATTTCGGCGCGGACAATGCGATTGCGCTGCTGGCGTCCCTAGTTGCCGCGCTGGATCGCCAGCCGCTGCCGGCGGGCGGTGTTACGACCTACAATTTCGGCAGAATCTCCGGTGGGACGACGGTCAACAGCATCGCTGCAAGGGCGGAACTGCTGTATGAATTCCGTTCCGACCGGCACGCCAATCTGCTGCAGATGGAACGGCAGCTCGTTTCACTGACTGCGGAGCTGGACCGGCGCTGTCGGAAAAACGGCGGAACGCTGCAGGTAGAAAGCATCGGCGTGCGTCCCTGTGCGAAGGGGGTGGATCCTGTGGCGCAGGAGGCATTGATTCAGCGTGCGGAGGCTGCGTTTGACGGGTTGCCGAAGCCTGTGCGTGCGCCGGCTTCTACGGATTGCAACCTGCCGCTTTCCATGGGCATTCCTGCTGTCTGCATCGGGCTGGTGGACGCGGGTGGCGCGCATACGACGTCGGAATATATTCGTCCGGACAGCATTTCCGACGGGGTGGAGGTCGCTTTGCGGCTGCTTCGCTCTTATGAAGCTTTATAATTAAAAATAATGAGGGTGCATATCACAGATGGACGCTTTTCTTACACTCGCGTTTCTGTTTTTGACCGGCAGCTTTCTTGGCTGGTGTATCGAGGTGGTATTTCGTCGTCTGGCGCACGGAAAGTGGATCAATCCCGGATTTCTGACCGGACCGGCGCTTCCGCTGTACGGCTTTGGCTTAGTGCTTATGTATCTGCTCTGCGGTGCGCTCCGTTTCTGGCATACGGGACTTATCTGGCTCGATGATCTGCTGCTGATTTTGACCATGATGGCGGTCATGACGCTTCTGGAGTACCTAACGGGGCTCTTTTCTTTGAAGGTTCTGCAACTGCGGCTCTGGGATTATTCCAGACGGTTCGGCAACATACAGGGCATTATCTGTCCGTTGTTTACGCTGGTCTGGGGCGTCAGCAGCAGCGCCTATTATTTTCTGCTGCATGCGCATGTCGAACGGTGGCTGATGTGGCTTGACATGCATCCGGCGGCTTTCTTTTTCGTCGGAGCGTACTACGGCGTGCTGGGCGTTGACGTCGTATATTCTTTGAATCTGGTGGCGAAGATCCGGAAATGGGCGAATGCATCCGGCATTGTCGTCCGATATGAAAACCTGAAGGAGGTCGTTTACGATCGCAGCCGGCAGGGAAAGGAACGGGTGCATTTCTTCTTTATCATGCATACGCCGAAGCGGCTGCAGGATGCGCTGGATTCCTATAAGAAAATCTGGCAGAAGGAGGATCCGCTGCGGAAGCTGAAGCATCGGAAAAAATAGAGGCTGCCGCATTTTTTATGCAGCAGCCTGTGACAGCTGAAATACGATTCAGTCAGAGGGATTTGCGCCTTTCTCCTGCTGAAGGACATAGGCCTTAAGCGCTTCAAAGGAACGGTCGCTGATGATGTGTTCCATCCGGCAGGCGTCCTCTGCGGCGGTCTGCGCATCTACGCCGATTCTTTCCAGAAAGGCGCTCAGCAGCTTGTGCCGTTCGTAGATCTTTTCTGCGATCTCCTGTCCGGCTTCGGTCAGGGCGATATAGCCGCTCGGATCCATGGTGATGAAACCGCCTCCGCGCAGCAGTCCCATGGCACGGCTGACACTCGGCTTGGAATAGCCCATCTCTTCGCAGATGTCGATCGAGCGGAAAGGGAGCCCTCGCTGCGTCAAGATCAGAATGGTTTCTAAATACATTTCTCCGGATTCCTGCAAATGCATGGCAAAGCACCTCCCTGTGACAGAAAAATCGAAGGGAAAATATCCCAAATTATCTACTTTATCAAACAGGATACCATAAAATTATGAACTTTTCAAGCGGCAAACCGTTCTATTCTGAAAAAAACGTTTGAAGGATTCAAATGTACGATTGCAATCGCTGAAGCGGCTCATTCATTGCGGGGGCGCGGCTCCCGCTGATGAGATTATTTCCACCATTTCATGAAATCCTTGAACTCGACCGACGAACAATAACAGTAGTGAAGAAAGCGGGTTGAATTATGATGAACAAAATTCATAAGGGTACAATTAACGACATGCTTGAGGATATCGATCTGCTTTGCGAATGTACCGGTAAGGAAACCGGACGTTCCGGAATAGCCTACTTTGTGCCGGAACAGGAACGTGATTACAATATCGAATGGGCAAATGAAATTCAAAACGGCAAGTGGATAAAGCGCAATTGGGAATGTTCAAGAGCCGACAACGCCTATATGGATGGTGTCGGAAAACAGATTGCTTCTTGTGATGGAATCATTCTTGAAATCGGTGCAGGTCCCGGTGGTGGATATATGCCCTATATTCTCAAAGCAAATCCGGATGCGACGGTGATCATCAGCGATCTTTCTCCAACGGTTGTTCGTGAATGGAAATCCTTCTTGGATCAATCGCTTGATTCGCCCAATATCTATTACGCTGTTTTCGATTTTTGCAATATGCCTTTCAAGGATAACAGCATTGACATCATTTCAGATGGTGGAGGCATTGGTAATTGTGAAGGTGTAAAAGCTAAAGCGTTAAAAGAAGCTTTCAGGGTGTTGAAGCCCGGTGGCAAACTCATTACATCAACAGGTTTTGTAAACAAGGAAACGCTTGCAGCTTTCCCCGAAGAAGTACAAAGGGTTTTGATCCAAAAACGCCCCGATGTGTTTGAAGATTTATACGAGGATACGGTGCTTGCCGGTTTCAGTAAAATCGATAGTGTCATCAGTGGATGCTGGTACACCGACGATGACGAAAGCACTATTGCCGATTTGGCACGTTCCCTTGGCGTGAATTTGAAATTTACAAGTTATACGAGATACTGCACCAAGGAGCAATAATGCCGCTTAATGCTTTTTGGTGTGTGAATACAAACTAAACTTATAGAAAGGGTGATGACATATGAAAATGAATCGTGTATGGAGGGTTCACGTTTCCTAACCCTCCGAATAAAACTTTGGAGGAAATATAATGGAAAAACAAATC
>CAZJVB010000059.1:0-10184 GCA_964549435.1 uncultured Ruminococcus sp. | reverse complement strand
CTCAATCTGTCCGATTTTCACACCGTCGCCGGTATAGCCCAGCGTATCCCGCACATAGTCCGCACGGATTTTCGCATAGCAGGAGCTGAGTGTCACACCGGTCGCCGATGCAGCGTCCGTCTCATACGCCACCGGCTCGTCAACCGCGGCAATCTCCTGTTCCGGCGTATAGTAGATCTCCTCCACCTGCTCGCTTGCGGCAAGCGTCCGGATTTCCGCTTTTGTCAGCTCCGTCGCAAACATCGGCGCATACTGACTGACAAAAATCTCCCGTCCGTCCGCCGTCAGCCCTTGAAGCCCCTGATCCATGGACGCTTCCCCATAAGTCAGGAACGCCTCGGTGGCTTCCTTCTGCTTCTCCGCATAAATGCGGCGCTCCGCTTCGATATAGGCGTCCACCTCTTCCGACGTCAGCTCGCCGTCCGTTCCGTTCGCCGCCATTTCCCAGATCATCGCCTTGTTCAGACCGACTTCCTTCAGAACCTCGGCTTCCACCTCATCCACGTCGATTCCGTCCAGCCAGACTGTCACCGGAATCAGCTCCTCCGCCGAAGCGGTTTCCAACACTGCAGCAAGCTCTGTTGTCAACACCTGACGCTGCACAGCGGCATCCGCATTCCCCTCTTCTGCAAGCGCAAAAGACGCCGTCATAGAAAACAGCAGAGCCAGAACTACAGCAAAAGAGAAAAAGCTTCTTCGCAGTGCAAACGATCTTTTCATTGCCATACCCCCTTTTCCTTTGCCTTATCTTAATATACACATTCATTCTATCCTCAAATCAGCGGTTTGTCAAGAGGTTTGCCAAAAAAATTTGTTGATTATTCACTTTCGTACGACCATATTCGACAAGTTTCGACATTTTTAAAAGCTGCAGCTCCTCTGCGGATTTTTCTATCAAGGCAAAAGCAAACCGCAGATTCCTCCGTCTGCATTTCCATCCACCTATCCTTTGTTATTCAACAGTCCGGCAAGGGATGCAGCGGCAGCAACAGGAACAATCGCTTCCCGTTCGGAAGAAGAAAGCGTGCGGGAAAACAGGGCATACCCGTCCACAGCAAGATATCCTTCGGACAGCTCCTCCGCGGTTTTCCAGTCGCCGTCGGTGTGCGTTAAGCCCTTGCGTCGGGTGTCATATTGCCCATTATCTCCCGGCATCGGATCGATGATGAGGTATTTTTCAAGAACTTCATCGTATGCGATCCCCGCAATAAAATGCCCCGGTACATGCAGCGCCGCCGTACCGCCGGCAAGCAGATGATCGATCAATTCCTGTGAGCGAATACTCCCGCCGATAAACGAGGTCGCCGAAAAGCCATACTGCTCACCGTATTCTTCCCCGGCATGGTAAAAGACCGAACGGTAACAGCCTGCCGCAGACGACGTATTGAACAGTCCGGACTGATTTGCCCAGACCGCAGTGGACACCAAATCCATTTCCTGCCCGGTCAAGTAATAGACCGCATTGCAGACCGTCGCGATGCCGCAGGCGGATTCCGCTATGGTCAGAATCCCGACCCGAATCCCTGCCCAACGTTCGTCACACTGCGTATAAGTAAACGCAAGCGCAGCACCGCCGCCGATTTCCTCCTCCGCCGAAGCGGAAACGCAGCACAGTCCCAACAGCACAAGAGAAAGAAAGAAACATCCCAACCGTTTCATGCAGGTTCCCCTCAACATCCTTCCGTATTTTCCCCATATTCTGCCGTCGCGCCCCTCACCGGTCACCTGAAACCGGCAAACCGCGCCACAGTTACGCACTTCCGGACCGCTGTACAGCTCCGGAGCAATCAGCAGAATATACATTTCGTAAAAAAGACAAGCGATCCTTATAAAGGATGCTACCGCCAATTTATGAAGACCTGATAACAGATCTGTTAAATTTTCGAAAAGCAGCCCTCACACCCGCTTCGAAAAGCTTGCGAGCTTTTCCTCCTTGAAGGTTCTCCAATTTCCGGCGTCTAAGGCATCGCGGATCTGCTTCATCAGCATATTGTAGAAATAGAGATTATGCAGCACGCAGAGCCGCATCGCCAGCATTTCCCTCGCCTTAAACAGGTGTCGGATATATGCACGCGAATAATTCCTGCAGACCGGGCAATCGCACGCCGGATCCGGCGGAAGCGGATCCTCCGCAAATTTATTGTTGTTCAGGTTCAGCAATCCCTCGGATGTGAACAGATTTCCGTGCCGTGCATTGCGGGAGGGCATCACGCAGTCAAAGAAATCCACACCCCGATCCACCGCCTCTAAAATGTTGATCGGCGTGCCGACGCCCATCAGATATCGCGGGCGATCGGAGGGCATAAACGGCTCCACCTCCTCGATGATGCGATACATCTCCTCTGCCGTTTCTCCGACTGCCAGACCGCCGATCGCGTACCCGTCCAAGTCCAGCTCCCGGATCTGCTTCATGTGCCGGACGCGCAAGTCGGTATAAATCCCGCCCTGGTTGATTCCGAACAGCATCTGCTTGCGGTTGATGGTCTCCGGCAATGCATTGAGACGTTCCAGCTCGGTTCTGCAACGATACAGCCAGCGAACGGTGCGATCGCAGGAGCGATCGATATACCCATGCTCTGCGACGGAGGAAGGGCATTCGTCCAGCGCCATCGCTATGGTGGACGCCAGATGCGATTGAATCTGCATGCTAACCTCCGGACTCATAAAGATGCGCGCACCGTCCATATGGGATTGGAAGGTCACGCCCTCCTCCTTGATATTGCGCAGCGTTGCAAGCGAAAAGACCTGAAACCCGCCGGAATCGGTCAGGATCGGCTTGTCCCAGTGAAAGAAGCGGTGCAAACCGCCCATACGGTAAATCAGATCGTCTCCCGGACGCACATGCAGATGATAGGTATTGGAAAGCTCCACCTGACACTTGATTTCCTGCAAATCCACAGTGGAAACCCCGCCCTTGATCGCCGCACTGGTGCCCACATTCATAAAGACCGGCGTCTCGATATCGCCGTGTACGGTGTGAAAGACCCCGCGCCGCGCCGCACCCTCCTGCTTGCATAACTTGAATTTCATCGAAATCGGTTCCTTTCTTTTGCTTCAGCGATCGAAATACTTTTCGATCTCCCGCTTTGACAGGCTGTGCATGACCGGCCGCCCGTGCGGACAGAAGCGCAAAGCCGGATGCTCCATCAGCTGCCCTACGATCCATTCATTATGAGCAGGATCGTTGGGAATCCCCGCCTTCAGCGCCGCTTTACAGGCGACGGTAAACAGCGCGCGGTCACACTTTTCGGCAAAGGAGACATGGCTGCCGGCGGTCAACTCCGCAGCAAAGCCCTCCAAAATCGGCTTCAGCTCCTCTGTTCCCGAAAGCGAAGCCGGCACGGCGCGCACCAGCACGGTGTTGCCGCCGAACGGCTCCAATTCGAACCCGAAGGTCGCCAAATACGACGCATTTTCGCAGAGCATTCCCGCCTCCTCATCGCTGACCGTGATCGGAAGGGGAGAAAGAAGCTGCTGCGTATGTACTTCCTTGCGGGACGCGAGCTGTTCATAGAGAATTCGCTCATGGGCGGCATGCTTATCGATGACCAGCACTTCCTTTTCCGTTTCAACAAACAGGAATGCATCGTATGCCTCTCCGATCAGCTTCCAATACGGACGTACATCCATCTGTACCTGCTCCGCCATCCGGGCAATCGGACCCTCCGGCTCTTTGTCCGCTTTACCAACCGCTCCCCCCGGCGTCACAGTCAACGGACTCTCCTCCGTCGGCTGCGCAAAGCGAAGCAGCGGATCCATCGCAAGATCCTCCTCGCCCAAATCCGCACGGAAGTCTTTCCGAACGGACGGTTCCGATTGATAGCATTCCGGCGCGGGCGTCTGCACGGTAACTCCGGCAAGCGCCCGGTCAATCTGCTCCATCCGCTGCCGGACGGCCGCCGGCTGCTCCGGCGGCTCTGAAACGGGCATCTGCCGGGAAGACGCTTCCTCCTGTACAGACGCCGTCTCCTCTTTTTCCGCCTGCCCTTCCGTCAACCGGTTCTTGACCGCGTAATAAACCGACGAAAAGACCGGGCGCTCGTCAGCAAATTTGATTTCGAGCTTGGCAGGGTGCACATTGACATCCGTCAGTCCATAGGGGATCGACAGAAACAATACCGCACCGGGATATTTTCCATGCGGCAGATAGGAACGGAATGCCTCCTCCGTCGCCGCCATCATCGTTTTGGACCGAACCGGTCTGCCGTTGACATAGAAAAACTGCATTGAACGGCTTCCGCGCGCCTTCTCCGGCGAGGTCACATACCCGTGCACCTGCACGCCGTCCAGCGCATACTCTACGGGCAGCAGCCCGCCGGCGAAAGCGCTTCCGTAAATCGCATACAGTGCCGACAGCAGCTTCCCGTCTCCGGCGGTATAGAAACGCTTCTCCCCCTCTACCGAAACGGAAAAGGAAACCTCCGGATGGGATACCGCTGCCTGCGATGCGGCAGAAACGCAGGCGGAGGCCTCAGTGATATCCCGTTTCAGAAACTTCTGCCGCGCCGGCGTGTTGTAAAACAAGTCGCGGACAATGACCGACGTGCCTTCCGGACAGCCGGTATCCACCATCACAATGCCGTTTTCGTCCCCGGTCAGACGGGTACCGACCGTTTCTTCCCGCACACGGGAAATGATTTCAATCCGAGAAACCGAGCTGATCGCCGCCAGCGCCTCCCCTCGGAACCCGAAGGTAAGTATCTCATGCAAATCGTCGCCGTTCCGGATTTTGGAGGTCGCATGGCGCAGCAGTGCTTTCGGCATATCGTCCCGATAAAAGCCCTTGCCATTATCCGTAACCCGCAGAAATGCGCGTCCGCCGCCCTTGATCTCAACAGAAATTTTTGTCGCGCCGGCATCCAGCGCGTTCTCCAACAGTTCCTTGAGTGCGCTGGCAGGACGATCAACCACCTCGCCTGCGGCGATCATATTGGCGGTTTGTGCGTCCAGTACATGGATGATTCCCATGGTTCCCCTCCTTTTCCTTACAGCATCTTTTTCAATTCAAACAACAGTGACATCGCCTCGTACGGCGTAAGCATATTCAAATCGGTATCCCGCAGTTTTGCAGCCACTGCGTCCGCCGAAAGGTCAGCAAACGTGACGTTTTCGTTTCCGTTCATGCAGGGAACGACAGGCTTGTCCGGCAGCCGCCCTTCCTCCAGCAGCTCTGCCAGCACCTGCTTCGCACGGCTGACCACCGCCGACGGAACACCCGCCAGCGCGGCGACCTCTATTCCATAGCTGTCGTCCGCTGCGCCGCGCACGATCTTGCGCAGAAACATGATATCATTTCCCCGCTTTTTCGCGGCAATATGATAGTTCACCACCCCCGGAAGCGTCTCCTCCAGATCTGTCAGTTCATGATAATGGGTGGCAAACAGCGTCTTGGCGCCGATCTTTTTGCAGGTATGCTCCGCAACCGCTTTCGCGATGGACATCCCGTCGTAGGTGGAGGTTCCGCGCCCGATCTCATCGTAAATGATGAGACTGCGCGGCGTCGCATTCTTCAGAATCTCCGCCACCTCGTTCATTTCCAGCATAAACGTGGAATTGCCGGACGCAAGATCGTCCGAAGCACCGATCCGAGTAAAAATGCGATCGACCATTCCGATGTGCGCCTCCACCGCCGGAACAAAGCTGCCGATCTGCGCCATGACGGTGATCAGCGCGACCTGCCGCATATAGGTAGATTTCCCGGCCATATTCGGACCGGTAATCAGCAGCAGCCGATTCCCCCTTTGGTCCATCAGACAATCGTTCGGGACAAAATAGCTACCCTCCAGAAACCGTTCTACAACCGGATGCCGTCCGCCCTTGATCTCAATGCGATCGGTACTGTCCACCTCCGGGCAGACGTACCCCGCCTCTCTCGCGATCTCGGCAAAGGAGCAGAGCACATCCAGCTCGGCAATCGCACCGGCGGTTTCCTGCAAAGCAGAAAGCGATCCAAGCACGAACTCTCGCAGGGAACAGAATAACTCATATTCCAGCGCACAATCCCGATCCTTCGCGCCGAGGACGCGCGCCTCCATATCCTTCAGCTCCGGCGTAACAAAGCGCTCCCCGGTCGTCAGTGTCTGCCGACGGATATACTCCTCCGGCACCTGTGAAAGGAAAGAACGCGAAATCTCTATGTAATATCCGAACACGCGGTTATAGCCGACCTTCAACGAACGGATACCGGTACGCTCCCGTTCCGTCTCCTCAATCTTGGTGATCCAGCTTTTTCCGTCATCCATCATAGAGCGCAGCTCATCCACAGCAGCATTGCAGCCCGGTTTGATGATCCCACCGTCCTTGACGGTCAGTGCAGGCTCCTCGGAAATTGTACTGCCGATCGCTTCCGCAACCCCTTCCAACGCATCCAGCCGCGCATAAAGCTCCATCAGCCGGGGCGCCCTGCAGCCCTCCAGCTGCTTCTGAATCGTCGGGATCTGTTTTAGGGTGCGTTCCAACGCCTTGAGATCGCGGGCATTTGCCGTGCCATACACCAGTTTCGTCGCCAGCCGTTCAATATCCACAGTGCCGCGCAGCAGCGTCATCAGCTCGCCGCGTACGATCGAATCATCATAAAGCTCCTGCACTGCCGTCTGCCGGGTGCGGATAGCAACACTGTTCAACAGCGGCTTTTCCAGCCACTTGCGCAGCAGCCGCGCACCTGCGGCCGTCCTTGTGCGGTCAATTGCCCAAAGCAAACTGCCCTTCCGTTCTCCGCTGCGCAGCGTCTCGCAAAGCTCCAGATTCCGTCTGGAAAACCGGTCGATACCGAGGTAGCTTTCAGACTCATAAAAAACCGGAGGCTTCATATAGTGCAGATCCGTCCGCTGCGTACGCTTCAGCAGGAACAGCAGTGCGCCGATGGCAATGACCGCGTAGCTCTTATCCGGTGCCTCCCCGTACTGATCACGGTAAGAAGCCTCTGCCTTTTCCGGCACAAACTCGCCGTCAGCCAGCGGCGTCAGCAGCGCCAAATACCGATCCGCCAGCCGCTGCGCAAAGGCGGCGTCCAACGAAGGAGCGTGGACCAGTTCCCTCGGGGCATACGCCGCCATCTCGGAAATCAGCCGTTCCTCCGCGCGCTCGCCCAGTATCTCCGTTGCAAAAACCTCACCGGTGGACACATCCGCAAAGGTCACACCATAGCCGTCCGTTCCGTCGTAAATACAGGCGATATAGTTATTCTCGCCCTCGCTCAGAAAGCCGCCCTCGAAAACTGTTCCGGGTGTGACTATCCGGCTCACGCCGCGCTTGACCAGCCCCTTTGCCGTCGCCGGATCCTCCAATTGATCCACAATCGCAACGCGATAGCCCTTGCCGACCAGTTTTGCCAGATACTGATCCAGCGCATGATGGGGAACTCCGCACATCGGCGCGCGCTCCTCCAGCCCGCAGTCCTTTCCGGTTAGCACCAGCTCCAGCTCGCGCGAAACCAGCTTCGCATCCTCGAAAAACATCTCGTAAAAATCCCC
Organism: uncultured Ruminococcus sp.; assembly: GCA_964549435.1. Lineage (GTDB taxonomy): Bacteria > Bacillota > Clostridia > Oscillospirales > CAG-382 > Coliplasma. The sequence goes on along the minus strand of CAZJVB010000059.1, from coordinate 2,712 downwards.
GATACGCATCATGACAATGCAATCCGGATTTTGCTGCTTGATTTCGTTATACTGTACCATCATCGGTGAGAGCGCCATCTCTGTCCCCTGCCTTTCCTTTGGTTTCTCTACGCCCCGCGCTGCTCAGTGACAGCCCCTGCAAGAGGAGCAGTTCCCGCCGCAGGCGCCGCCTTCAACCGCCTCCGGCTGCACTATCGACTGGATCCCGCGGTTGATATCCGCAATGATCTCGGAAATCTCCTGCTCCGCCTCCTGCATCGCCTGCATGTGTTCATTGCGCGTAATCTCATCGTAAAGCTCCTTGAGCTTTTCCGTAATCTGTGCGATCAGCTCCTGATCCCGCTCCGGCTTTGCCCCCTCATCCCGCAGAAGCTGCCCCTGCACGTTATATTGGTTGACCAGCGCAATCAGCTTTCCGTCGGCAAGATACAGCGCCTTCGCGTTCTGATACCGCGTGACCGGCTCACTGTCGCGAAAGGCATTCAAAAACGTCTCCAGCGTTTTCTTCCATTCTTCATTCATGCTTTTAACTCCTTCTCATCTTTCCCCATCAGACTGCCGTGCAGCGCGTATTGCTTTGCGGCATCAATCCTGACCTCGCAGAATTGACCGGGAGGAACCGGACGGTCAAACAGGATGATCTTGTTCTGCGAGCTGCGTCCGACCGGCTTGCCATTCTCGTCCGTTCCGTCGGAAAGGACACGCAGCACATTGCCGATATATGCGTCATTTTTGCGCTGTGCAATTGCATTCTGCACCTCAGACAGGTAGGAAAATCTCCGAACCTGCTCCTCATGCGGCACGCGACCCTCCATTCGCTCTGCGGCGGTTCCCTTCCGCGGGGAATACAGGAAGGTAAACAGCATATCAAACTCTACCTGCTTGACCAGCTCCACCGTCTCCAAAAACTCCTCCTCCGTCTCCGTAGGGAACCCGACGATCACATCGGACGTGATCGCTGCATCCGGCAGCGCCTCCTTGATTTTCTGCACTTTTTCGATATATTGTTCCCGTGTATAGCGCCGGTTCATACGTCTCAGAATCCGGTCGCTGCCGGATTGAAACGGCAGGTGAAACTGCCGCGCGATGCGTCGGTTGCGCGCCATAACGGCAATCAGTTCATCGGAAGCGTCCTTCGGATGGGATGTCATAAAACGAAGCCAAAAATCCCCGTCTGTCTGCGCGGCACGTTCCAGCAACTCCGGAAAGGTACAGTCCCCGCGATAGGAATTGACATTCTGCCCCAACAGCATGATATCCCGGTATCCAGCATCCGCCAGCTCCTTCACCTCCTGCAGAACCGCCGCCGATGCCCGGCTTCTCTCCCGTCCGCGCACATACGGCACAATGCAATAGGTACAGAAATTGTCGCAGCCATACATGATCGATACCAATGCTTTATAAGGGCTTGTCCGTGTAACCGGCGTTCCCTCACTGATAACGCCGAATTCGTCGTGCGGCAGGTCGTTTACATACTGCTGTTGCCTGCGACTCTGTAAAGCGTTCCTGACGATCTCCGGCACGCGGTGATGCATATCCGTGCCGAACAGAAAATCCACGAACGGATAACTCTTTTCCAGCAGTTCCTGCCGGTGCGCCTCCTGTGCCATACAGCCGCACATTCCGATCAGAAGCGCCGGACGGCGCTCCTTTTCTTTTTTCATGGAGCCGATTACGCCCAATACCCGCTGTTCCGCATGTTCCCGGATGGCGCAGGTGTTCAGAATCACCAGATCCGCTTCCTCCAATGCCGCCGTCATTGTATAACCGCAGGCGGTCAGCGCGCCGGCGATGCGCTCGCCGTCCGCTTCATTCTGCTGACAGCCGAATGTACGCACCAACGCCTTCTTTCCCGCCAGCGTCTCCCGCAGGGAGGCGGCAATCGCCGCCTGCCGTTGGATTTCCTGTTCCTCGATCATCTCATCCGAAATACGTCGCAGCGCCAAGCAGGCTCTCCCGCAGCGCCGGTCCGTAAGGTCCTTTCGTAAAATCATCCCGGATGACCATGCCCGCCGAAGCCGAAGCGTGCAGAAACGCTTCCCCGCCGAGGGACAGCGCCATGTGTCCGGGGAAAAAGAGCAGATCGCCGGGTCTTATATCCGCAAGCGGAATTTGCTTCAGCTTCGGCGTGCGCTTCATGTCCGCGTCACGCCAAAGGGAAAGACCGTTCAGCCGGTACGCCATGAAGCAAAGCCCGGAGCAATCCACGCCTGCCGGCGTGCGCCCGCCCCATCGGTATTGTACGCCGAGATAGGAAAGCGCATCCTCCACGATGCTCTTCCGCAGCGCGTCCTCCGTGCCGTATCCTGTCGGAAGCGGACGGACATGCTCCTTATGAATGTACCAGATACGCTTGGACGGCAGCACGGCAAACCCGTAGCGCTTCTCCGTATCGGAATAGCCCACATCCAAGCGGCTGCCACGCGGAAGCGTCATCATCGGCCGATAATAATTTCGGTTCTCACAAAGCAGGTCGCAGAACGGCACCGTTACCATCCGGTTCGGCGCATGCAGCAATTCGGTCAGCGCCCGCCGCTCAACAAAGCCTTCATACCCGTAATCCGTACGAACGCGGGCAAATGCGCCCGCCTCCTCCAGAATATTGCAGAGCTCGCCGAACAGCAGCTCATCCACCTGCTGACTCATCAGATCCGGCGCTTCCATCATCGGCACCATCGGATAGCAAACGGTCATCATAGAGGGTTCCTTCCT
>CAZJVB010000058.1:0-10427 GCA_964549435.1 uncultured Ruminococcus sp. | reverse complement strand
TGTCCGAAGCCTCCTCCCGGATGACCGCCTCCACCCGGACGGCCACCGCCGCCCGAGCCGCCGAAGCCGCCGCCGTGTCCTCCTCCGCCTGGTCCTGGCATAATCAATCATCTCCTTATCCGTAAAAGTATAAATAGTTTGCGTTATTTGCGCTTTTTCAATTCCTTCTGTGCCTCTTTGATTTGCTTTTCCAGTTCGTCCATTTCTTCTTCCAAAACGGCGGCAACATAATCGCCGGTAATAACGGCAGCTCGGATCAGGCAAACCGTATTGATAATGGCTTCTTCAACCTCTTTGCCGATTCCGAGAAGCTCCAGATCTCCGGTTCCGTTTTCATCATAGAGTACAATATCGGGGATGCCGTTTTGATCCATATCTTCAAAATAAAGATTGAATTCTCCGTCGCCGGTCAAATCCACCGCAAGGGTGTCGATATCACCGTTTCCGGTGGTGTCGAGCAGCGCAAGATCTGCTTCATTGTCGCCGTCGATATCGATCAGGATCTCGTTTTTCGCACTGCGGAGCAGCGTCTTGTGCCAATCGCGGTCGATTTTCATTTTTGTTTTGAGCTTCTTTAGGGTTCCCATATTTAGTTTTCTCCTTTACGTTTTATTTCAGGCATGGCGCCTGCTTTTAATCTTATTCCGTTCTCAGTGCCACAACCGGATCCTTCTTTGCCGCGCTTCTGGATGGGATGATGCCGGAAATCAGCGTCAGAATCATGCTGATTGCAATCAGGACAATGGCAACGGGTACAGGAAGGAAAGCGCTGAGATTTCCAATTCCGGTTAAGCTGTGCAAGATCAAATTGATCGGTATGCAAAGCAGATAAGTGATCAGAACACCAAGTGTGCCGGAGGTGAAACCTATAATCACTGTCTCGGCATTAAACATGCTGGAGACATTGCGCTTGGAGGCACCGATTGCACGGAGAATACCGATCTCTTTGGTGCGCTCCTGAACAGAAATCAAAGTGATCACGCCGATCATGATCGAAGATACGATCAAGGAGATCGCAACGAAGGCAATCAGCACATAGGTGATCGCATTTATTATGGTGGTCACAGAGGACATCATGATTCCCACATAGTCGGTATAGCTGATCTGCTGCAATTCGTCCACGGTTTCGTTGTAGTCGGCAATCGCTTTCTCAATCACATCTTTATTTTCAAAGCTGGACGCATAAAGGTTGATACCGGACGGACTGTCGAGGTCAACACAGCCGAGCTTTAACAGATTATCCTCGTATGTGGAGGCGGAAAACTCCATGATTTCATCATAGAAGTTCGCACACTGCTCTGTGGTGTAAACAGTCATAGCCCCATCGAGAGCGGCGGAAAGCTGCGCGGGGGTCATGCCGCTCATTTGCGCTTCTACTTCAGCGGCAAACTGTGCTTTAACCTGCTCTGTGATCATTTCCGTGAACAGCTCGGTCAATTCCTCGTCGCTCATAGAAGCCACATATTCCTGAACGGTCGTCTCATTCATACCAATTTGCTGCGTCAGCGCCGGTGCCAAGGATGATTCCATATCCGCACGGGTCATGGAACCTAACGTCTGCGATACCGCACCGTTCAACTGTTCTTCCGTAGGAATGCTCATGATCTGAATATAAGCGGCAGCCTTTCCCGCCTCGTCCAGTCCGGCGATATATCCCCGGAAAGATGACTCTTTTTCTGCGTCTGACATCATACCCGCACTCTCGTTAAAGGGCAAACCGGTAAAGATATCGGTAGAAGGCGCCTCTTGCTGCGCTTGGACTGCCGCCGCTTCTGCAGAGTGGAGGATGACATACTTTGTCAACTCGCTTGTATATCCGATAGAACCGGTCAGCATCGTAGATACGGCGTCCTCGTTGGGACGGATAATGCCGGAGACCTTCAGCGTCATTGCGTTATCATATAAATACTGCAGTCCGGCGTCCGTCGTGCGAAGATCGGTATAGTTTCCGGTGGTTTCATCAAGTGAATAGCAATCGGAATTCAGAACCGTGCGGAACTCCATATTGCAGATTTCTTCATAAGACCATTTTTTTGTTTCTTTCGACAGGTTGGTCTTGTTGATCGCCGCCTCCATGATCGTATTGATATCATCCTTTGAGGTCAGCCCTAACGCGTAAAGGGTAATATCGGACAGCTCGTTATTTTCATCGACGACCAGCACAATTTCATCATAGGAATTGGGCCAAGAACCGTAAACCACATCATACTGTTTTTCAAGCAAAGGGCTTATAAGGCTTCCGTTGTCGCCCGGCAGCATTTCCTGCCACAGACTCACGGACGAGCTGCCGGATACGGCAGAGGACGTCAAAGACGAATTCAATCCGCTGCCGGCAGAGTCCTCGGAGGAGGAGGCGATTCCCATGTATTCCATCAGTAATTCCTGCATCAGCTCGTTCAGATCGGAACGGATGATGCTTCCGTCAACATTCTTGGTATAGATCAGAAGATCCAGATCGTAGGTGTACTGAATGCCGCTGATGGCATCCCGGAGTTTGTTATTATCGTCCTCTTTATCCCACTCTGTTTCGATATACTTTTTGAAAGACGCCAAATCATTTTCGGCGATATCCGCGTTGTTGAGAGAATTGATCATGTCATAGAGCATTCCTTTGGCGTACACGGCATCCATATCATGTTCTTCGGATGCTTGCGCCGCACTGATAAAGGTCTGCATCAGCGTACCAATGTCCATGTGCTGTGCTTCCAAGGTCAGCGGATAAGAAGAAAGCGTGTCCTCCTGCACCGTGTTGATATAGGTTGTCATGCCCTGCGATACGGCGAAAATCAGCGCAATGCCGATGATGCCGATGCTTCCTGCAAACGAGGTCAGTGCGGTGCGCCCTTTCTTTGTAAACAGGTTTTTCAGCGACAGTCCGAAGGAAGTGAAGAAGGACATAGACGGCATTTTCGCTTTTTTGGCCTTTTCTGCCGTTGATTTTTCTTTAATGCGCTCTCGATTGACTTCTTCGGTGGTCAGAGGAGCGGAATCATCCGTGATTTCGCCGTCCAGCATCCGAATGATACGAGTGGAGTATCGATCCGCCAGATCCGGGTTGTGCGTGACCATGATCACGAGCCGATCTTTGGAAATCTCTTTCAGAATATCCATGACCTGCACACTGGTTTCGGTATCAAGAGCGCCGGTCGGCTCGTCTGCCAGAATGATATCCGGGTTGTTGACAATGGCACGGGCGATGGCGACGCGCTGCATCTGTCCGCCGGACATTTCGCCGGGTCTTTTGTTTAGCTGTGATCCCAAGCCCACCTGTTCCAGCGCCTCTTTTGCCCGTTTTCTGCGCTCTGCTTTGGATACGCCGGAAAGTGTTAGCGACAGTTCCACATTGCGCAAAACCGTCTGATGCGGGATCAGATTGTAGCTCTGGAACACAAAGCCGATGGAGTGGTTACGGTAGGCATCCCAATCTCTGTCTTTGAAATCCTTTGTGGATCTTCCGTTTATAATAAGATCGCCGTCCGTGTACTGGTCAAGACCGCCGATGATATTGAGCATCGTTGTTTTGCCGCAGCCTGAGGGGCCAAGAATAGAAACAAAGTCGCTTTCCCGGAATTGCAGCGAAATCCCTTTGAGAGCGTGTACGGTACCGTCACCTGCAGGGTAATCCTTTTTAATATTTTTCAGTTCTAACATCGAGATTTGCATCCTTTCTTTGCTTCACTGTGAACATCGTACCATAGAAATCTAAACTGAAACGAAACTTTCAAAATCTTCTACGCAGGTTGTTCTTTTGCTGTCTTACTAAAAACTGCGTGTTTCCCTTTATCTGCAATGTAGATTACCGCATAGATCAATGCTCCCAAGCCTTCAAACAACATATCGCCCATGGTATCGTGCAGTCCGATATCCAGATAGCCATCCACCGGAAGCTGGTCGCCGTTTACGGTTGTAATCCGAATATCCTCGATGGAGCCGATCTTGCCTGTCTCTTCTCCCAAAAGGTAAGAGTGTAATTCATGCACGACGCTGCTGTGCTGTGCGTCAGTGCCTGCGATTTGATCCATACCGTATTCGCAGAATTCCCAACAGACCGAGACAAATAGTGAGAAGCAAAGGGAAAAAGCGGCACACAGCAGCACCGACGATTGCTTCTTATCCAAAAGCTGAGGGAGGAAAGTGCCAAGCACGCCGAAGGCAACGCCGCCGATAAAATGCAGGAGCTTATCCCACCATGAAGTTATATAATAAAGATCAAATACATCTCCGAGCATCGGACCGATTGCGTATACGATACAACACAAAAAGGACCATGTGCTGATCCTGCAGCGAAACCGCTTTTCTATGATAAACGGCACCGAAATAAGTACGGCATAGGCGACACAGGATACTGCTTGATAAGTATCTTTTATCCGAATCGAATAGAGTAGACAAGCAACCGTAAACAATTCAGCTGCTCCCCAAAAAATAAGCCGGATGACTTTTTCTTTGCCGCTATGCTTCTGAACCGTCATGGCTTCTCTGTCCCTTTCTTGATTGTATCGGTGTCGTTCTGCTTTAGGACATGAACATAGAAGCGCACATAGAGAGTCAAGGATACGATCATAAAGCATCCGCATAAGAAGATCAGCCCGTTGGCAACTCCAAGAGGAATATTCGGGAAAAGGATCAACGCCATCATAACGGCATACAGAAAAGCGGTATTTAATTTTCCATGCCATTTTGCGCTGTTGACGGAATCCTTCTTTTTTATAGCAAGATAGCCAAGCAGTGCCATACAGATCTCTTTTCCGACAAACAGCACGATCAATGCGATCATCCATCTATATCGGCTCATCAGGCAAAGGAGCATTGTGCCTTGCGTTGCCTTGTCCGCTATGGGGTCGAGTATTTTTCCGAAATCGGAAACCATGTGAAACTTCCGTGCAATGAATCCGTCGGCTATATCCGTAATTCCGGACGCGATAATCACGCCTGCAGCCGCAGGATAGTTATCGAGACCGATATAAAGCCATACGATCAGCGGAATCATCAGCAGCCTTATGGTACTCAATAAATTCGGTATGGTCATGATCTGTTCTTTTTTGAAGATCCTATTCATAAAACCGTCTCCCTTCTTTATACCGTTTTATTCTCCGTTATAGGCGTCACCTCGTTTTGGGAGCAAAATTATTGCTGCGTTTTCTTTCTCAATTCATCCATTCGTTTATCAAGATCGGCGCTTAACCTTGCGCATTCGTACAGCTCAGCCGCCATCTCTTCTGTAAACTCCGTATCTTTTTTATACCGTAGCTTATGCTCTAAGCTCGCCCAACAGTCCATTGCAATCGTGCGCAGTTGAATTTCCACTTTCATCATGCGCTTTTCGTGTGCAAGGAAAATTGGGGTGGCCACAATCAGGTGCAGACTTCTGTATCCGTTCGGTTTCGGATGCGCGATGTAATCCTTTTTCGCAATCAGAGTGATGTCATCCTGCTTCAATAAGGATTCTGCCAGCGAATATACATCTTCCCAAAAAGAGCAGATTACGCGCACGCCGGCAATATCATTCACATTTTCCTCAATGGCGGAAAGCGTGGGCGGCAGGCCGTGCCGATCCAATTTTTCTTTGATGCTGGGTGGACGCTTTAATCTTGTTTTAATGCTGCTGATCGGATTGCGGTCAAATTCCAACGAATATTCTTCGTTCAGCACATTGAATTTTGTTTCGACCTCCATCATAGCACATTTGTAATAAGACATCAGCTTTATAAATTCTATGGATCGTTTCTGCATCCAATCGATTGCTTGATTATCTACAACGGAGAGCATCCGTGTTCTTAAATTCTCATCTTCTTGATTCCATTCAGACACATTCTTCTTCCTTTCCGGGTCATGTACTTATGATGTCAATGCTGATGATTTCGGCACTTTGTGATGATACTATAACGGAGAAATCTAAACTGAAACGAAACTAAACGGCAGATTACGAAAAAAATCACAATCTGCCGTTAGAGCAAAGTAAAGGGCTTTGCATGAGCTATTTTGTTCTTTCAAAAGTGACGTGACGACTAATTTGCCGGCTCGTAACTGTCCGCCAGAAGGTGACAGCTTTTACCTCCCGGCCATCCCGGGCGTGTTTGTTCATTTCTATTTCTGCTTCTTCAGGATTCTTCACGGTAACCACTTTATATTCATTCGTTGCTCTTACCACAGTTCCGTTAGAGATGATAATCCGCTGTTTTGCTTTGACATGAACTCGCTGTCAGCTTTCTTTCGCTTTTGCGGACGCGAAGGTGATCAGATTGATTCCGGAGGAAATGATGGAGATTCCCACAAAAATGCCGATTGCCGACATCAGGACTCCGGGATGAACCATGCACAGAATTCCGCAAGCAGTCATAAGGACGCCCAGCGCGAGAATCTTTACCCAACTTCTGCCCGCCGACTTTGCGCCAAGCGCTTTATTGATTTGACGAATTTTGAGGGAAGCGATAATGCGGATTACGCCTTTTACAATTATCCATGCCGCTACGATATATGTCATAATAACAGCAGTCAATATCTGCGCCATTGTGCTGCTAATCAGGACGGCGCCAAAAAGCAGGGAGATGAAGGCGCTCAGCAAATCCCATCCGTCTGCCATCTTCTCCTTTTTCTTGGACGACCATGTTGCAATGTTGCCAATTGCATCCGCTACCATACTGATCCCGGCGACCCATGCCAGTGCAACATAGGTCATAGACGGTGTGACCATGCAAGATATGCCTCCTATAATCAGAAGCACGCCGATAATAATTCCGATTGTCTTCATTGCTTTCATCGTGATATTCTCCCTTTCAAATCTATGAGTTTTTTATTGGCAGTCTGCAAGGCGACAGGCGTTTGCGCCGGACTGTTCTAAGCGGTTAGCGGCAATTTTAATTTCCGAAATTTCATTTGCCTCCGCTTTTTCAGGCTTGTATTTTGAAAGCAGCTTCTGCAGTGCGGCGATGTCCTCTTTCAACTGTTTCTTTTCCTCTTTGGGCAGTTGCTTTCCGACTTTGTTCAGCGCCTGTTCCGCCTTTGCTAAAATGTGTCCCGCCTGATTAACCGTCTCCAATCCGTCACGGCGAACACCGTCCTGCGCTGCATACTGTTCTGCGTCGCGGATAGCGGCTTCAATCTCCGCATCGGACATTTTATCGTTATTGGAAATGGTAATAAACTGTTCTTTACCGGTATCCAAATCTCTTGCCGAAACCTTCAAAATTCCATTGGCGTCAATGTCAAAGGTAACTTCGATCTGAGGAACGCCGGCAGGCGCTTTTTTGATGCCGTTCAGTTTGAATTTTCCGATGGTCTTATTGTCACGAGCCATCGGTCTTTCTCCCTGCAGAACATGGATCTCCACGCTGCTCTGAAAAGGAGCGGCAGTCGAAAATACCTGCGAATAGTGGATCGGCAAGGTGGAATTGCGTTCCACAAGACGCGTCGCCACGCCGCCTACAGTTTCAATGGATAGACTGAGAGGCGTCACATCCAAAAGGAGAATACCGTTTCCAGAACCAGCAAGCTGCAAGGAGCCGCCGGAAAGCGTATCGCCCTGTACGGCGGCGCCCAGCGCAACGCATTCATCCGGGTTAATATTTTTTGACGGGACAATACCGGTGAGCTGCTGCACCTTCTCCTGAACGGCGGGAATACGGGTAGAACCGCCCACAAGAATGACCTTGCCAAGCTCGGACGGTGCGATTCCCGCGTCATTCAACGCGTTTTGCACCGGAACTGCTGTACGATCCACAAGATCACGGGTCAGCTCGTTAAACTTTGCCCGTGTCAGCGTATATTCAAAATTGACGATGGAGCTTCCTGATTGCATCAGATACGGAAGCGTTATGGTCGTGCTGTCCATCGCCGACAGTTCTTTTTTCGCCTGCTCCGCCGCTTCTCGAACACGCTGCAGTGCCGTATAATCCTTTTTTACATCGGCATGATACTGTCTAAGGATCTCCGAGATAAGATGCTCGGTCACGCGCTCGTCAAAATCATCTCCGCCTAAATGGTTATCGCCGTTTGTTGCCAGAACCTCAATCACGCCGTCTCCGATCTCAATGATTGAAACATCGAAGGTGCCGCCGCCGAGATCATATACCATGACCTTTTGCTGCGCCCCATTATCCAGACCGTAAGCAAGTGCCGCGCTGGTCGGCTCGTTGATGATCCGTTTTACATTCAGTCCTGCGATGCGCCCGGCGTCTTTGGTGGCTTGCCGCTGAATATCGTTGAAATAGGCAGGAACGGTAATAACAGCGTCGGTGACTTCCTCACCGAGATAGTTTTCTGCGTCTTTGCGGAGCTTTCGCAGGATCATGGCGCTGATCTCCTGCGACGTAAAGTTTTTTCCGTCAATGTTGATATGCCAGTCTGTTCCCATATGGCGCTTTACGGACGATACGGTTCGTGAAGCATTGGTCACCGCCTGCCGTCTTGCAGCGCCTCCCACCAGCCTTTCACCGGAAGCGGTGAAGGCGACGATGCTGGGTGTGGTTCTCCCGCCCTGTTCGTTTGGAATGATAACAGGCTTACCGTCTTCTACAAAGGCGACACAGCTATTCGTTGTTCCGAGATCAATTCCGATTGTCTTACCCATAATCTTCTTCCTTTCCTAACATCTCAGGCAGCCAAACGGACTGCAGAGACATTGCGCGGCCAAACAGCCGAAACATAGTTTTTGAATATTGGCGGCTTCCATATTGAAGCCTTTTGCGTTTTGCTCATAGGTCTGTTCAGCACCTCGGAATTTTTGTAAGAGCAAATGATATGTACGGTTGTTCGGATCCATCTGCGAGGCTTTCTGCATCTGATCGATTGCCTGCACGGTATTGCCGAGCCCGTGATTCGCCAATGCACTCAGATAATACCACCGTGCATTTCGTCCTGTACTGGGGATGTAGGTCAAAATGCCAATGGCCTCCTGATACCTTCTTGCGTTGATTTCATTGATCACACGACTGATCTCCATGCTGTCGCCCGGCTCCGGCTGCGGATTCATGGAAACATTTTCATTTCGCTCAAAGCCAAAACCAAATATATCTCCGAAATCAAAACCGCCGAAATCGCTCGACCATCCTCCGGGGCCGCTGTATCCGCCGGATGTATTTTGTCCGCCGTAGCCGGAGCTGCGGTTATTTGTGTATCCTCCGGATTGATTTTGCTGCCCCTGCCCGTAGGACTGCCGTTGCTGCTGCGCCCGTCTTGCCTCATATTTCTGCGGGTTCATCAGCATATCGTAAGCCTCGTTGACTTCATTCATCTTCATGTTGGCATTCGGGTCATCCGGGTGCAGATCGGGATGGTATTCCTTCGCTTTTTTTCGATATGCTTTTTTTATCTCTTCCTGCGTTGCTTCCTTTGGAATTCCGAGGACTTGATAGGGATCATTCACCATGTTTTGCTTTTTTCCTTTCCTCCTGCATTTGCCGGTTATATTTGATCCAAACGCCGGAATACAAGATATTTCTTAAAATGCCTATGTCCTGCACCAGAGGCAGCATTTCAAAGGCTTCCGACGCCTCTCCGAGAATATTTTTGAGCAAAGGACGGATCTCTTCCGGTTCTTGTGACAAAATCACAAGCGGATTATAGCTGTTCCTTTTTTTATCGCGCCTTAAATCGACAGCGGCGTCCGCAAGGTAGATGTACTTTCCGAGAAAGTACCCGAATCTCTGTAAACATGGCGTCCAATGATCCGGCTCCATAACAAAAATCCCTGCCATCAGTCTTCCAAAGCAATTTGCCGCCGCATCGGGAGAGGTATCCCGATTGCCCTCAATTTTAGTTATTTCTTTCAGTTCTTTTTCAATTACACGGCATTGTTCCGGCCGCTTTGCCTGCACCTCCGTATAAGCCTTCTTGAGCAGGGAGGCGTAGCATTTTTCGGGAATGTTTCGATCGTCCTTCCAGTCATCCAGGCACTTAAAATACAGCAAGGCGATTGTCATATCGGCGGCGTATTCGGTGTATACGCTGCATAAATAATCGTGCTTTCTGCACGGATGAACGATGCACCGGGCTGTTCCGCCGCTTTCTTCCGGCTCATACAAGGACGATAAAAGCATTGCCAAAAAGGTAAGATCGTAGGTCAGTCCTAAGCGAGCCCGGAATCCGTACCGTTCGCCAAGCGTATGACAAAGACCGCAATAAACAGAACGATACCGTTCCTTTTCTTCCTCCGTCAGATCCGATAAATTTGCCTGTATATATCCAAACATGGCGCTACCTCAAGTCTTGCGGTCAATTTTATTGTGGCAGACCGGGCAGGTTATCGTTATATTTCCTTTTCCATTCGGAACGCGCAGCCACATTTTACAGGTCGGACATTTGAAATATTTATGTGTCTTCCTATCCCGCCACATATTTTTTCTGCGCTTGAAGCTCTGCTTGATCTTAGCGGTAAATTTCAGGTAAGAATCCCGTTCCTTCTGTCGCTTTTCAATGTTGCGCGAGTAGGT
>CAZJVB010000057.1:0-10586 GCA_964549435.1 uncultured Ruminococcus sp. | reverse complement strand
TTCTCATCGTCAGAACGCACCGCGTACTTGACCTCCAGATCTTCATCGATCGGAGTCGTATACTGCCACAGCGCATCATCAAACCATTCTACCAGCGCATATCCGGTGTCATCCAGCTTTCCGTCGATTGCGATCGTTTCCTCAACGACGATAGGCTCTGCGGAAGAGGAATCGTCAGCGCCGGTATAAGCAACAATGGTAGAGGTACAGACATAGCCGTCTTCATACCAGTTCTTATCAGAAGTGGACGTCGGAACCGTCTTAAAATCAATTCCGTTAATGACAAACTGATCGCCAACATTCCAAGTAGTAGCAAGAGCAATCGCATCATTGCACTGATCATTTACATAATTAGGAAGGGCCTTATGTTCATCATTATAATACCATTCATCGCCCTTGGCATTGGCAATCAGTTCAGGCCAATTGTTTCCGACATTGGCAGCCCAAACGAAACCTCCGTCACGAACAGTCAGAGCGGTAGCATCTCCGGCAGAACTGCCATTGCTGATCTCATAGATCTCATAAACATTGCTTTTACCTTCTACCGGCACGAAAGAAACATGGATCCACCAACTACCGGCAGTGTCCACATCGGTAAAGATAACACCGGCGCCCTCCACCTGACCGTCTTCATAATGTGTGACCCAGAATACAGCCGGTTCCTCTGCGCCAGCAACGACACATGCACAGCAGATTGCCGCAGCAAGCATTGCTATGACAAGAGAAAACGCAAGAATCTTTTTCATACTAAGACATCCTTTCAGTAAAAATACTTTTATGCTCTTATCCTATCATAAAATCCGATCCTTGTCAAGCCTTTTTCACATTTTCGTAAAAAATCAATGATGAAACAACCGCATTCCAGTAAATGCCATAACAACCCCATGACGATCACAACAGGCGATCACCTCACCGTCCCGTTTAGAGCCACCCGGCTCCGCGATATAACGAACACCACTTTTGCAGGCACGATCAATATTATCAGAAAAAGGAAAGAAGGCATCCGAACCAAGTGCGATATCCGTAATGCCGGACAGCCATTCCGATTTTTCCTCCGGAGTCAGCGCGTCCGGACGTACGGTAAAGAGCCGCTGCCATGCACCATCACGAAGAACATCCTCAAAATCCGTCGCTGAAATATAAAGATCAATCGCATTATCACGATCCGGCCGTCCGATGTCAGAACGAAACGGCAGCGAAAGTACCTTCGGATGCTTACGAAGAGAATAGTTGTCCGCCTTATTTCCTGCAAGGCGGGTGCAATGGATCCGGGACTGCTGTCCAGCACCGATACCGATAGCCTGTCCCTGATAAGTGTAACAAACGGAATTTGATTGCGTGTATTTCAACGTAATCATGGCAACGATCAAATCCCGTACAGCAGACTCCGGCAAATTCTTGTTTTTCGTCACAAGATCATCAAACAGACCGGCATGAATCCGATAATCATTTCTCCCCTGTTCAAACGTTATCCCGTAAATTTCCCGCGTTTCCTGTGCTGCAGGAACATAGGACGGATCGATCTGCACGATATTATAGGCCCCCTTACGCTTGGATTTCAGAATTTCAAGCGCACGCGGAGTATATCCGGGAGCAATGACGCCGTCGGAAACCTCGTGCTGCAGAAACAGAGCGGTTTCTTCATCGCAAACATCAGAAAGAGACACCCAATCACCGAAAGAGCTCATACGGTCGGCACCGCGAGCGCGGATATAAGCAGTCGCCAAAGGAGAAAGATCATACTCTGGCGCAAACAGCATCTTCATCTCCACGTCATTTAACGGGTTGGCAACAGCCGCACCGGCAGGGCTGACATGCTTAAAGGAGGTGGCTGCAGGAAGATGAGTAGCTTCCTTCAACTCCTTCACCAATTGCCAACCATTAAATGCGTCCATAAAATTGATATACCCGGGACGACCGTTAAGCACTTCAATCGGCAGTGCACCGTTCTTCACATAAATTTTCGCAGGCTTCTGATTTGGGTTTACACCATATTTCAGTTCGAGTTCTTTCATCAATTTCTCACTGTTCCTTTCCGACTTTCTTCATTGATTTTTATTGTAAAGACGCGTTTCGACCTCCCCGGTCTCAAGCGAAACAAAACGTGCGAACAAAGAAACCTTATTCTCCGCATGCAGCGCACTCCAAACACCGTCGCCAATCGATTTCAGGTCGGATCCGACACCAAATGCAGCCGGTTCTCCGCAGAAAGACGGAATCGGGTCTCCATCTCCCTGATAGGTATGGATGATATGACCGACACCATCCGCCGGGTTCCCGTATTCGAAAAACTGCCGATCGCACCCCTTTCCGTAGGGAGATTTTTTTAGTATCGAGAGTGTATAAGACATCGCCCCGGCTGTAACCTCTAAAATACCGCTGATACGTGGAGTAAAATTAGGAGCATCTGGTTCATATTCACGAGTACGAAGCGCGTCCGAAAAAGTACCGCCGCGTGTCAGCGTTTCGACGATCGTATCCGTTTGATCCCCATTGGTAACGACGGTCCGCTCCTTGTATACACGAACCGGCGCATAAATAATCAGCGAAGGATCGGAAAGTTTAGAAGAATCAAATGCCTTGGTACGAATCCCTTCTTCAAACGGTTCAAAAACACGGTTTCGACTGTTCACACTGCGCCCCATAATAAAATACAGAACCACCGCATGTTTGCCATCTGCCGTTTTTCCGATGGCAACTCCGCGGCCCGGATAGGTATTTTTACCAAGATACTCATAGATACTGACCATACAAAACTCCTTTTCCCTTTGAATATAATCTTTCTCAAAACAAAAAGGGCAATCCTATACAGAAGGATTGCCCAGGCGGTCGGCAAGATAAGGAAACGGCGCACTGTGTAAACTCACATAAACCGCCAGCACCGAATTCCTTTTTCATTTTATGATATCACTTTAACACAAATAAAACCGATTGTCAAGAGACTTTTCACACAAACAAAGACCCGCTTATCAATGGATGTGTCAAAAATTTACCCAACCATAATATCGAATGTCATTTCAAAAGTTCTGTTCCATGGATATCGAAAATTGGATACCGAAACGGCTGCATGCTCTCCGAATGCATACGGTGCAAATGAGGTTATGATGCTGCTCTCATTCAAACGACGTAACACCTTTACAGCAGAACAGGTATAGGTATCTGTCAGAATCCCGTTGATAGAACCATAAAACTGCTTATAGGTGATATCCTTAATGTAAGCAAACGTCATGGATTTCAGGAAGCCCACATCCGCTTCCGGTGTGGATTTCGTCACCGACGAAAGGTATGCATAGCGAGCAATACCGAGAGAAAGAGAAATCCCGATCGCATTACCGGCTGTATTCCAGCTGGAATATCCCAGCAGTAAACCAACGTCCAGATCGCTTTCCTCAAAAATCATACGTCCAAGCGTCGCAGGGTTTTCAGAAACATCAATCAGAAGCGTAGGAACCCCCTGCTTAAAGTTGATCTCCAGTTGCTTCAGCAGTGCTTTTCGATCCGCATCCGTACAAAGGCGTGTCAAAATTAGCGCCTGCAACCCTCTGCCCTGCTGCTCAACAGCCGTTGTATTCAAGCAGGTCAAATGCGTATCGATATTACTTCCAAGCGTACCAATATCAAAATCGTCAGCAGCCAAATCCTTTCCGGGCCCGTAGTAAGAAAGATTGATATTAACCTCTCCATACAGCAATGTCACCAAACGTGTCAGACAGCACATCCCCAATTCATCTGCAGCTGCGCTTAATACCCCTCTATCTCCTAAAAGAGCTGTCAGATAGTTGATCTCATTGGTCTGAATTGTGGTCTGCGGCGTAGAGTCGTCCACGCCCAGATAAAGGAATTCCATGGAATCACCTGCGTTACGCAATATATAATCTGACAGCATCAGCTTACGAATACGCGCAGCATGATAATTTTCCAATGCCTCTTCACTCAATGACGTAGAGATCGGATCTCCGTTCTGATCGTAGCGATATCCTGCGATAATATTCTCAATCGTCAGCTCCTCTCCGGTTAAAGTTCTGCGGGCGGCCTGACCATACGTACGGAACGCAATGTAATCGTTCCAATCATACCCTTGATAGTCCATCGTCGAGGCAAGCCGCATAACGGTATCAAACAGAATCACAGTATTGGTCTCGCAGAGATGGATGATCTCATCCATAATTTCATACTCGAAAGAAAGATCCGTATTGCTCAACCAGCGCGATCCAACCAAACCGCCGGAAAGAGCCTGATCCAACGATATCACAAAATAATCACAGGTCTGATCCACCTCACGCAGCCATGCAAGCAGCGCCTCGCGATCACCGATCGTTCCGCCGTTTTGATTCGGCTGCATATTATCTAATGCGGTGCGATAGAGATCCTCCTCCGGCATGATCAATTCTATCCCGACAGACTGAGCCAGATAAAGCACGCGCTCCTGATTGACAGGACGGTTATCCAAAGGCAAATAAGCGACACGAGTGCCTACCGCATCGCGGAACGTTTCCGCATCACCGCAGAACACGCAGGTGCGCTCTTTCGTGCCATCCTCATTATCACTCAGAGCAAATGCTCCATGATTACAGTTGACCGGAAAAGCCGAATGAATACCTGCAAGGTATTGCTGCAATAGCATGGCATCAACACTATCTTTTTGTTGATCTCCATTTAGATCTGCTAAGTCAAGCACATCCTCCGGAATCTGAATAACACCGGCAAACTGCTGAAGCAGCAGAACCAGATCATAAGAGGTAAGTTCACCGTCACAATCCAAATCGCCATAGACACCGGTCAACTGATAATCTGACGCAACTACTGTTCCTAACTGCAGCGCGGAAAGATCTAACCGCAAATACCGGGCAGTCGATACCCAAGGAGCCTCCGCACTACTGAAATAGGTATAAGCATGCAGCGCGTCATAGCTTCCGTTATTCACATACGGATCGGAAAGCGTCACACAAACGGCAAGTCCTTTCTCCGCCTCATATCCGATACCGGCAAGCGGAAGCGCAACTTCAAAAACGGTCTCCGACTCTGTGGTTTGAAGCGCAGAAACCGAATCGCAGGTTTTGGGAGCCCGCGTATCAAGGCAGCTCTTACCGTCATAAGAAAAATCGAACAAGCCGGAGCGTTCCGTATCAGACGGATCGCTATCCACCCACAGACGCAGATTGGTCGCGGTAGTTTGTCCCGGTGTACCGACCAAATGAGCGGGCGTATTCAAACGGACGGCAAGGTATAGATATGTACTGTCCGATCGGAACGCGTAGGAAAACGAAAAGTCCGGGTAGGGTGTGCGCGCTTCCTGAAACGTACCGTTTGTTCCATCAACATATAGCCAATTCGCAAAGCGCCAGCCGGTATCCGAAAGATCCCCGTCCACTGTAATACGTTCAATCACACTGGTGCTTCCATACGAAACAGCAGTAGCCGATGTGCAAAAAACAGACAGCAACAGCGGCAGGCATAAAAAAATGGATAAGTATCTCCTGATTTTCATGATAACGCATCCTCCCCTCGGTACTTGGTTTATTGATTATAGCAGAAAAAAGAAGAAAAAGCAATCCGACAAATGCACAATCACAAGGACGAATATATAGATAGTTTGTCCAAACAATTAGCGGCAGACGCTTCATAAAGCATTCTGCCGCTTTTTACTATAGATACTGCTTCAGCATTTCAACATTACGTTCCTCAATAGCAATGAAGCTTCCGGCAAGTTCTTTGGATGATTTTGGTGCATCCGGATTTTGCTTGATCGCGCGGGTGACATCCACAATTCCCATCGTACTGCCTAAAATCAGCATCTGTGCCATTTTGGAGGTATCGTTTCCGCCCATACGAATCATCAATGAAGATCGCATCTTCGCAAACGGTCCAATCCGGCTTGCCTGACCGCCATTGATCCCTTCCGCAGTAGCGTAAAGATTGCGATACTCTGTTTCCTCAATCGCCAGTTCCTCCTGGAATTTCCGGTCGGTAACTTGATTTTTTATCTTCGGAACGGTAAACAAACCGGTTCGTGCATTCTTGTGTACCTTTTCAAGCAACGGATCCTTTGGCATACGGTTTCCTCTCTGTCTCTCTTTATCTTTTCTATTTCTTTTCATAAGCAGTATGTGCATTTTTGCGGGAATTATTCGAAAAAAACACTTCAAACATCTTGACAGAGAAAGATCTTTATGCTATAATAACACTGTTGTTCAGATGAGGAACAGCAAATCTGGGTGTGGCGCAGTTGGTAGCGCGCTACCTTGGGGTGGTAGAGGCCGCACGTTCAAATCGTGTCACTCAGACCAAATATAGAAAATCCGAGTCTATTCCTATATCGGGGATGCGCTCGGATTTTTTGTTTTTAGCGATTACTCCATGTAGATAACCGGACGCTCATCATTGATTTCCGCGGTGTGAAAACGCGGTTTATGCTAAAATTATGAAAACAGGTAAAGAGGAAATGCGCAGACGATACCGCCTCCATAGAATTTACAGCTAAAACAATAGGGCGGCAAGTTGCAACACCTGCCGCCTTCGCTTTTTATTGCATTAATCCGCGCTTCTCTTCTTCCTGCCGAAAAGAACGATTCCGATCAGTCCGCAGCAGGCAAGGAGCATCATTGCTCCCCAAAACCACGGATTACCGGTATCCCCTGTCTGCGGCGGGTCGGATGTTCCGTCGGGCAGCCTCTCTGCCAAAACATAATAGCCGCCTCGATCGGTTTGGAACGTGATTTCCTTCCCGGACAAGCTGCTGTCCATTACGCTTGCGGCGCCGTCCGGTGCGACATAGCCGACGATCGGCTCGGTGTACTCCTTCTCCGCTTCCACCGTCACCGTAATCGTGCCGTTGATCTCGGTGCGAACGCCCCGACTATCCACAAAATAGATATCCAGCGGATAGATATTCGTGCCATACGGCGCGAAGCGCTGCTCCAGCCAAGCCGCAAGATCCGCATCCGAAACGAAACGAACCACCAGCCACAGACCGTCCTCTGCGACGCCGGTAACAGCGATCTTCGTGCCGTCCTCCAGCATCACCGCTGTGTCTCCATTTTCTAAGGGAGCGGTGACCGTTCCCTGTTTGTCCAAGTTTTCATCACGGGTATACACGTCGATATCTTTCAAGCCCATATCGCCATCCCCGTTCACCACGATGGTCAGGTCAATATTCGTATTGTCCGTCCCCGGTGTGATGACCGGTCTGCCGTTCTCATCCTTTGTCACCGTGGGACCGCTTTCCTCCTGCTGCCCGATGGTGATCTCTCCGATGACGATGATATTGCCTTCCCCGTCGGTAATCACCACCGGGTGGGTTCCGGGCGGCACGTCCGGAATGGTAAAATTGCCGTCCTCATCGGTGGTACCGGTATTCCCGCCGATATCTACCGTCGCGCCGGGAATGGGATTGCCGTCCTCATCTGTGACCGTACCGCTCACGGCATAGCTTTCATCCCCGGAATCCGCCGCATCCTTAAAAACTGCCTTTAAGGTTGCATCACCGATCAAAGCCGGAGCTGTAAAGGTGCTGCCCACCATTTGGGCGGTCACATCCTCGCCGTTATAGTACAGCGTATCCAACTCCTTCCCCTTTTCGGGAACGATCCACCAGATCTGTGTCTTCTGGCGCTCGATCAGCACCGTATCGCCGCATATCCTATTGTTTACAATGATCCTGCCGCCGTCCGCTTCCACGGAGACGGCATGGCGTTCCGGTACCGTCGTACCGATGGTTACAGTATCTGCAAAAACCGTCACATTTATGCCGCAGGCCAAAACAAGAGCCAGCAGCATGGAAACTACTTTCTTCAATCGTCTTCACCTCCTTTTCCGGTCTATCGTCCGATCGCCATGTACCGTGTTACGGCTGAACCTGCTCGTAGGAAACGGTAAAGACCACGGTGTCGGAATACTTGCCGGCGTAAGCAGCGTCCCAAGCCTCTTGGGTGATGTCGATGGTCAGGTCGGTCTTATCGCCTATATCCGTGTACTCTCTGAAAAGGAACGGCTCGCCGTCCGCGTTGATCGTATAGGCAATGCTCTTGTTTTCATCCACCTCGTTTTTCAGCGCACCGCTGGCATCCAGCTTCACCTTAACGGCATAGCCGAGATCAATCTGAGCGGCGATCAGTTCGATGCTGCCCCAAGCGGTGGAGGTCTCGTTAAACGTTACGTCCATATTCTCCGGGATGCTCACGGTGTAGGTAGGAGCAATGAACGTGGTGATTTCCGTCTCGACCGTCTTCTGTTCGCTGTCCTGATGGATCTCCGCAGCAAAAGCGGTAACCGGCAAGGACAGCGCCAGTGCCAAAATCAAAGTTAAAACAAGCAGTTTTTTCATCGTTTTATCCTCCTGATGTTCTTTACTTGACAGAGATATCGAAGACCACGGTATCTTTGTACGTACCCGCATAGGTGGGATCCTCTGCAACAAAGTGCAGCTCGACGATCTGCTTGGCAGTGCTGGTGTCGAAGGTGGCAACCACGTCACCGCTTTCAATGGTTTCGTCGTCAACCGTGACGGTGTAGGACAGAGTGGCGTTCTGTTCAGTTGTCAGGACAAAGCCGCCATCGCCCGCACGCAGCGTTACCTCAATGACCTGATTGTTCAGCAGGCGCACATCCTCTGCGATCACTTCTGCGACCTGCTCATAGGTAACGGTGTCGTCTTCAGCTACTTCTCTGGACAGCGCCACACTTTCCGGAATGGTGACGGTGTAGGCGGGAGCAACGCTGAACTGCACGGGGGTGTCGACATGGTCGGGATCCGGTTCGCCGTTATCACCGGGTTTGATCTCCGCCGCAAAAACGGTGACGGAGAGGGACAGGGACAGCACAAGTACCAAAGCAATACTCAGTAATTTTTTCATGGCAGATTCCTCTTTCTGTTACGGTTCGTTGGTTTTATTCCACGGACACAGTGAAGGTCACGGTGCCGGTGTATATACCCGCGTAAACGACGGTATCATCAAGGGTGAAGGTCAGTTCGGTAGAACCCGTGCTGGCTCCCGTATTCGCAGGTATAGTCCCTCCAGTCTCCTCATCTTTAGTCACTTCGTTATTCAGGCCGGACTCGACGGTGAGGACAGTGCTTCCCTTGGAGATTTCGCTATCGGTTACATTGCTGTCGTTATTGCCGGAGTCGCTGCTCAAGACATTACCGGAGGCAGTCACCTTATAGTTCAACTTCACGTCCGAATGATCATTCAGGGAAACGGTAAACTCGCTGTCATCAGTGTTGTTACCGCTCAGCGTAACTACCACCGCTTTGCCATATTCCACTTTGACGCCCTCGGCGCTGATGGTAGCGGTCCCGGAACCCTCACTGTCAATGTTCACGAACATCGGAATGGTAACGGTGTAGACGGGGGTGACCTGATAAGTGATGGGTGAACCGTATTCCTGCGAAGGTGATTTCTCTGTGATGGTGATATCAGCTGCAAAGGCGGTGACGGAAAAGGACAGGGACAGTACAAGGATCAAGACGATGCTAAGTAATTTTTTCACGGTGAATTCCTCCAAAAAATAATGATTGAATTTATGAAAATGCTCTGCGCATATTCAACTAATTTGTTGTGGATGTGTCCACGGAAACCTTGAAGGTGACGGTACCGGTGTAGATACCGGAGTATTTCGCCACCTGATCTTCCGGCAGGTCAAAGTACAGGACAGCAGAGCCGCTGCTGCCGGCTGTGCCGCCGGGGATGCACAAGACCGCTTCGCCGCTGGTAACCGGAGTGGCAGATTCTGTCACGGTTCCTGTTGCCTCCGTCCCCAACTTGACCGTGGTCTTGGTCAAGGTCACGGTGTAACGCAGCGATTCAGCCCCGGCAATCGCCACGGTAAAATCGGTGCTCTCGTCCAGCTGCACATTCAGGCTGCACCCCTCCGCTACGTTGACGTTTGCCGCCGTGATCTCTGCGGTTTCGTAGATGTTCACGGTGGCGGGGATAGTGACAGTATAGGTAGGTGCATTTACATATCCCGCGTTTACGTTCAGGGGCTGCGCCGGCATGATGAAGCAGTTATCATCCGTGAACTGCACACCGTCAACCGAAGCCGTCCATTGAACGGCTTGACCGACAGGGGTATCAGTCGCCAGCGTAACAGATGCCTCCGCCAGAGCGTAGGTCTTGCTGTCATAGGAGACCGCGCCCTTCGCGACGGAGCCGCCGGAGACCTTCAGCAGGTAGTAGACGCCGTCCGTTCCGTTCAAGACACCGTAAGTACCGTTGTCAAAGTTCAGCGCGGTGTCCACATAGATGGTACCGCTGTTGGTCAGGGTGGTGCCGCTGGCAATGGTCAGGCTGGTGTTTTCCGGGATGGTCAGGGTGGCGCCCGTGGGCACCGTGGCGTCGGTTGCCAGTGTGGGGGTGCCGTAGACCCGGCCGATATTGTTAATAATCATCGCGCCGCTCCAAACGTTTTGGTCGGTTTGGGCATCAATGGCGCTTGCCACGATAAAGGCGTTGCCGGGCGTGCCATCCGCCGCTGTGGTGGAGAATGTACCGCTTGCCCCGGCGCTGCCGGCGCTGCCGGCGCTACCGCTGCCGCTGCTGCCGATGCTGCCGATGCTGCCGATGCTGCCGATGCTGCCGATGCTG
>CAZJVB010000056.1:0-10636 GCA_964549435.1 uncultured Ruminococcus sp. | reverse complement strand
GTGTTAAAAACCAAAGGGACAAGGCTTTCGGTGTCAATGTTATATGTGGCGGCGAGCCGTTGGAAATTTTCACGAACGAAGAAGGCGGAGTCGTCTTCCAAAAGTATTCCCCGATTGGAGAAGTCGGAGATTTTACCATGCAATATGCGGAGGCGATTCATAAATCTGCCGGCATTCCTGTCGCCATCTGCGACCTGGACAGCATCATCGCGGCTGCCGGCGTTCCAAAAAAGGAATATCTGGAAAAGCCGATAACGGAACCTCTTTCCGGCATTTTGGAAAGCCGCCGACCTTACAGCGCCGCTGCAGACGATGCGCCAATCAGCGCAACGGAAAACAGCGCGGAACGCATCTCCTATCTCTCTCCAATTGTCAGCGAGGGAAATGTAGTTGGTGCGGTCATGTCCCTCTCTAAGGAACCGACCACACCGGATGACACCGCGAAAAAGCTCATCAACACCGGCGCCATGTTCCTTTCCTCCCAGATGCAGATCTGAAAACAACAAATAAATGAAGAATGCACGCACTCAAATTCCAAGCAGCGGAGCTTTCCTAACCGGAAAGTTCCGCTACTTCCAATCGTACATCATAACGCCGGAAAGTGGCGGTGGAAACCGTCAGAATTCCTCTTTCTGCGTGCGGGCAAATAGTGCGGTCAATTCGATCCGAGGATCTGCGTTGCCATAAAGCAATCGATAAACAGCAGTACAAATGGGCAATTCCACACCGTAGCGCTCTCCTAACCGAACCATTGCGGCAACGGTAGCATACCCCTCGGCAAGCTTGTCAAAAGGCTCTCCTTTTACAAAGCATTCTCCAAAACGACGGTTATGACTATGCGGAGAAAAAAGAGTTGCTTCATAATCACCAAGATGGCAAAGACCATATGCAGAAAGTTCATTTCCACCCATCGCGCGAATCAAACGGGCAATTTCACGGGTGCCGCGTGACATCAATGCCCCTTTCAGAGAAGCACGATCAAACCCGTCCAGCATACCGGCGGCAATCCCGATCACGTTTTTCGCTGCCGCACCGATTTCATTCCCAATCAGATCAGAACCATAATAAAAACGAATCAGATCACCGGAAAACAAATCCACCAGCAGATCACGCGTTGCAGAATTTGCACTGTCGATCACCATGCAATTCGGACGTCCTGCATAAAACTCCTGCACATGTCCCGGTCCAAGCCAGACTGCAATCTGTTCCTTTCGAAATTCCGCAACCACCTCAGAGAGTCGTTTTCCGGTCGTAATTTCAATACCTTTCATACAAAGAACGAATATCCGATTCGTTTCCGGATAACTTACCAGCTCCTCCATCAACCCCCGAAGCTGCTGACTGCCAATAGAAATCACAACGATTTCTGAGCTCATAGCGTCCGAAAGGTCGGTAGTTAGCCGAACAGATGCCGGAAGCTGCAAAAAATCATTCTTTCTCTCTGCCAAAAAGCGCTCCATCTTAGCGGAGCCCTGTCTTCCGTACAACGTAACGACATGCCCCATCCGATCCAGATACCAGGCAAGCAAGGCTCCCCAGCGTCCACAGCCGATCACAGAAATCTGTCTGCTTTTGTTCATCATATCAGTTCCTTTCAAAAAACTAAGCCCACACAGTAGCTTGTAACCAGTTTTATTATATCATATCTCCCGCCAAACCGCAAGAAAAAAGCTATAGGGAAACGATTGTACTGTCACTGATGAAATCGTTGCCGCAGAGATAGAGTGCAAGCCGCCGTTTACAGCGGTGCGGGAAGGCAAAAGCTATCCTACACGATCAACGAGCTGCTCTTTTTATAAAAGTTAAGGAGGCATTTGATATGGCATTTGATATGGCATTTGATTTTAAAAAGGAATACAAAGAATTTTATATGCCGGCGAAAAAGCCAAGCATTGTTAAGGTCCCGCCAATGAACTATATTGCGGTTCACGGCAAGGGTAATCCAAACGCTGAGGACGGTGCATATAAACGTTCTATCGCCTTGCTGTATGGCATCGCATTCACGATTAAGATGAGCTACAAAGGCGAACATAAAATAGATGGATACTTTGCGTATGTTGTACCGCCGCTTGAAGGCTTTTGGTGGCAGGACGGTGTTGAGGGGATCGACTATGCACATAAGGAAGATTTCAACTTTATCTCCCTCATCCGTTTGCCTGACTTTGTAACGCAGGATGATTTTAATTGGGCCACGGCAGAAGCAACTCGGAAAAAGAAAACGGATTTTTCAAAGGTAGAGTTCTTGTCATATGATGAAGGCGAATGCGTACAGTGTATGCATATCGGTTCCTATGATGACGAACCGGCAACAATTACATCTATGCACGATTACGCAAAGCAGAAAGGCTATGAGCTTGATATTACTGATGACAGATATCATCACGAGATATATCTTTCCGATCCGAGAAAATGTGATGCAGCTAAGCTCAAGACGGTTGTTAGACACCCGATAAAGAAATCAAAGGTAATACATATGGTTGATTCAAGATGCGGATTGCACTGCACCGGATGTGAATATAAAGAGACTTGCGGTTGCGGTGGTTGTATAGAGACAAATGGGCACCCGTTCCACGGTGAATGCCCTGTTGCAGTGTGTTGTCAGGACAAAGGTATTGTACATTGCGGTGAATGCCCAGACATCCCTTGCGAGCTTCTAATGCAGTATTCCTGCGATCCTGAGTATGGCGACAATCCACCCGGCGCCAGAATCGAGCAGTGCAAGCGTTGGTATGCCGAGTCGAAAGGAAAGAATTAAAATGGATGCTAAAATAATCTCTCTTCGTATGGAGCGCCAATGCTTCATAAACAAAGCGGATGAAGACGAATACATAAAATTATATCGAGATACCCAGCCGGGACAAAATGTGTACTGGAATGGATTTGGCGATCCGCCTTCTCTTACATTTCGCGCAAGTTTTAATGATATAGAATTTAACAGAAATCGTCAATTAGACCGTCAACTGATCAAGGGTCGCTTTGCAGGCGGTAATTTGGGTTGGATCGTTCCGGAGGATATGGAGTTGTTTATAGCTCTTTACCGGAAACCACTTACAAAACCGACTATGGAACAGTTGCTGGTCCTTGAACTCATCGAAAAAGCCGGCCCTTTTAATATTCAGCAGATCAAGGAAGAAACCGGTATGCTTGTAAAGCAGATCACACCGATTCTTCATCGTCTACAGGAAGCTTTTCTCATTTATGAAGATCAGTATGACGGGGAATGGGATCGCGGCTGGTATAAATTCTGTGAGGTATTCCCGGATGTAGATCCGGATAAATATACCAGACTGGAAGCACTCAAAATTGTGCTGCAACGATTTGCATATAGAATCGTATGGTTTGATACAGCGATGGCAAAGTCGTTCTATAAGATTCCTGAAAAAGAAATCAAATTGGCAGTTGGCGAGTTGGTTGATGAAGGAATTTTGGTTTTGTCAGACTCAGGTTATATGCTGAAGAATGATTCTGAACTGCTCGGAAATTATGAGCCTAAGGTTATGAACTTCGTTTATGCTATTCACCGTAATGACTTTATCTATAAAGCTCACGAGCACATTCTGAAGGAAATGGCAAAGAAACTTACCGAAGGGCTTGAATATGACCACGAGCCTCTTCAGTACCTACTGATTGACGGCAAGTTTCATGGAGCATCCGTCGGACACTTCCGAAACGGTCCGTATGATCTCAATGATATTGTGTGTGATTTACCGAATGCCGAGAGCCGCAAGAACGAAATCATTGAGGCAATCCGAATCGTAAATTACGGTAAAATTCCTTCTCGGTTCATGGGCAAGGAGTTGTAAACATAAAGCCGGATAGAACCAGAATTCCCATTTTACCAAAGAATTCTTTACAACGTGAACGGTTGACATTTTCTATGTTTTGTGATATAATATTTATATATTATATCTCGCGGGCGTGGCGGAATTGGCAGACGCGCCGGATTTAGGATCCGGTGGGCAACCGTGCAGGTTCAAGTCCTGTCGCCCGCACCAAAAGAGACGACAATTTTCAACATAAGATTGTCGTTTCTTTATATTTGTGATACAATATAGCACAGAAATAGCCTCTTGCAATCGAGGTGTTTCATCTTTGGACAAAGTATGACCTACGCCCAAAGAACTATTATTTCGTATAGACTTCTGTTAAGTTAAAACAACCCGATTATACTCAGCACAGAATATCGGGAAATAAAAATCGCCTTTTGATAAAATATTGGCAAACAAGGAGGGATAATATGGACTGGATCATTGGATTGCAAAAAGCTATCGACTATATCGAAGATAATCTGACGGAAACAATTGATTATGAGATGGTCGCAGCGCAGAGCTTTTCATCAAGCTATCACTTCCAACGCGTGTTTAGTATTCTTTGCGGTTTCACCATCGGCGAGTATATCCGGAATCGCAGACTTTCGCTTGCTGGTACGGAGCTGGCTACGAGTGATGCAAAGGTGATTGACGTTGCGCTGAAGTACGGCTATGAAAGTCCGGACAGCTTTTCAAAAGCATTTCAAAAGTTCCACGGTGTGTTACCATCGCAGGCTCGAAATAATGGCAGCAATCTCAAGTCCTTCTCCCGTCTTGTACTAAAATTTTCATTGGAAGGTGGTACAGTTATGAATTACAGAATTGAAGAAAAAGGCGAAATCATTTTGACGGGATATAAACGTCGGTTTGAAGGTGTTCCCGGAGAACGTGAAGAACAAGAGAAAGACATGTATGTAAAAACCAGAGCTTTGCAGTACATTCTTCAGGGACTATCCGGTAATCTTGAAATGAATTATGATGTGATTACCAATATTGATGATGAAGGATATGATTTTTATATTGCGCATCATCTCACAGAATATTATCGCAACAATCTTAACAAAGACGGCGTACTTGGAGAAGAGTTTGCAAATTTTTTTGAGAATATCACTATTCCAAAGTGCACTTATGCTATATTTGAGACCGAAAGATGTTCTTATCCAACAACAGTTTTTCTTGATTTGAGGAAGAGAATCGCAACCGAATGGCTTCCAAATTCAGGATATCAATTGGCCAATGCTCCCGAACTTGTTGTAACACATTGGTATAGAGGAAACAAGAGCGAGCAGAGATATCGAGAACTGTGGATTCCGATTATAAAATGAGAATAACCACAAATGCCGCCTGTGTCAAGCAGGCGGCATTTTCTTAGCATTCATTGGTGGAATAAAGTTACGCAAACACTCGGCTAAAGTAATGTGAGAGTTCAACTCTATACAACAAACTGACGAAAATATCTTTTTTGTAGTCTCTTCACAAATAAGCACGGTTATTTTGATAGAATAATTGTACTTATTTTTTGCTTTTATAGGGTTTTGGGAGCTCTTTTCGATATTTTGCCCTGCTCCGAACTCCTGTCACAACAAAAAAACGCCACTACGGATATTTTTCGCGATGGCGAATTTTCTTTATAACCATATTTCGCTGAATTTATGGGTATTCGTTATCCTTATGGGGTAATCGTTGGATTTTTGCCCTCCCACGTTCTTATAATAATATTCCCTATGTAAATATACCGCCGAGAGTGACCAAACGATTACTCTCGACGGTATAGCTTTAGTCCTTCAAAAACGGCGTATTTCTGATATGAGATTGCAAACTGTAAGCTCCTTTATATCCAATTTCCCTCGCCATAAGAAACAACGCGATAATTTTATGGCTCGGTCTTGAATAGAACAGCATACGCTCCTTACCGTTGATCATAAGTTTCTGCATCCGTATAACCTTCAACGTCAGCAGATCATCGAGCACCGCTTTAATGTTATCGCTCGGAATGTCACAAACCTTTTCAAGAACCGCACTCTCAAAAACATAATTCTCTGTCTTGTAATACAAATAAATCAAAGCATTCATTGTATCCGTATGTGACAGTGCCGCAAAGATTTGTTTTATATCTTCTTTATCATTCAGAAAATGTCCGTATCCCTCTGTCGGTTGCGGAAATACAGAAAAGAAAGGTTCTTTCCCGTTAGATACGATTGTAAAACCGTTATCGTCAAGAATATAGGAAGCATTCTTCTGATTCCTGATCTCGTTCGGATCGTACTTCTTTTCGATCTCCGAACGACAGTTAAACAAACCTCGCTCGATCTGCCAACCTATATCACGCGCAACATTGAAGCGCTCATTTTCCTCGGTGTTACGAATCAATTTCACAATTCTTCCCGAAATATCCGCCATAGAGACCGCATCGTTGTCAAAAAGCTCGTCAAGCGAAACCGCAAGCTCGTTAGCAAGAGGAACGAGCAGCGCACCATCGGGATATGTTTCGCTCGTTTCCCACTTGGACACCGCCTGCGCCGATATACCAAGCTTTGTGGCAAGCTGTTCTTGTGTCAGCTTCTTTTCAAGGCGCATCCTTTTGATATTACCTGATAAACTCATCTTATTTATCTCCGATCATTTTGCATCTTCCATTGAAGTTGTATTCGTAGACCTGTTTGCCGCACATTCTCTCAAAAGCAAGAGAGAGCAAGGACAAAATGATTCCATCACCGTGACACTCATAAACTCTCACCTCACCTTCGGTAAGGTGTGCAGTTACCGAATAACAAGCGCCGACAAAACAGAATTCGTCGAGGATTTCTGTAACGCGTTCTTTCTTTACTCCCGTGTGGTTGGCAACGTAATCTGTGGTAAAGCATTCGGAGCAGGTCGTGGAATGAATAAAATAAAGAACCGAAAGCGCATCTTCGTTTGATAAAAACCTGAATATCTTTACGATTTCTTTTTGTTTGCTCGCGTCGTTCATCCACGCAAAGTTTGCCTTGTTTCTGAGCATCATTACGGCCACATTTACATTTTCCGAGCTTGCGACAAACTCAAAAAATTCATGAAGCGAAATGTTGGAGCGGTAAAAATGCGATATGTCTGTCGGAAAGACGTTTTCTTTATCATAAACATCATCGTTATATTGGGAAACCGTTCCGTACATAGCAGGGACAAGCGCTTTCACCACTTCAAATGCCTTCAATACAGATGCACGGCGGTCAAGCCCCTCAAACAAAGAGCAAATTTCTTCTTTTGTACTTTGCTTTTTGTCCTCGGAAATGCCGAGAAGCGTATCGGTGGTGATACTATAATATTTTGCAAGTTCTACCACCATTGAAAGATCCGGCGTTGAGGCACCATTCTCCCATTTTGAAATAGTTTTATTTGATACGGACAGGCTTTGAGCCACATCCTCCTGCGTTACTCCCTTTGAAGTACGGAGCTCCACTAATTTTTCAGCAATCTTACGTTCGTACATATTTTTCACCTCTCGAAAAAAATCAAATTCCGGAGCTTGTGACTATATTATGCACAAAACCAGCAGTAGAGTCAACAGAACGATATTTTATTATTTCTCCAAATCAGAGATTTATTAAGAAAAGAACAAAATATTGATTGAAATTATGGGTTGTACAAATGACCGCCAAGAGTGACCGTCCGGTGTATCTCGTCGATGTTGCCATTACTTTTTATCACCGCCGCCGTTATCCCCACACCCCATTTGCCAAACAAGACACCCAAAAATTTCAGCGTTACACCCCAAAGATGCACAATGCGGATGTTCATAAACTGTCGTGCAATGCGACTGTGGCGATGGTAGTTAATTTTTAAAAACTTTCTGTTCGATATAGATTTCTATGATATCAATTAGTAATTTTCTAATAAAAAGAAGGAGGCAAAAAAAGTGAAGTGCGAATTATCGAGGTGCTTGTCATCCAAGTTGAATGAAAATGAATTGACACAATATGGTTTGGAATATTTGGCTAAGGATGAGTCCTACGCTGGTTACTTTTTTGATCGGTTTACGATTCCGGTGCTTTTGGATTTGCAAAACGCCGCAGATAAAGAGGATATTCCCCTACTGTTTTTTAAAGGTGCGATTGAAAAATACGACACATATAAGCCTCTGCATTTAAATCGCGATCAACGCGACGTGGACATTCTTGTTTCCTATGATGATGTGTTTAGGCTATGCCAGATTTGCAAGGATTTGGGATTCGCACCGGAGGGGGAGAAATTAATGAGAACTGGGTTGAATCCAGTTTGTCCAATCCGGACCGGCATCATCTGCCCGTAATCCAAAAAAAAATAATAAACAATTCGTCGTTTATTTCAATGGAAGTTCACACTGCCCTTACGCCTAGGTGGAATACCTTGTCTGACCGAAGCAAATATGCCCGTAGCATTTTGAAGAATAGGTGTATTCAGAATGAAACAGGCTTATACGAAATGAGCGTTATAGATAGACTGATCTTCTCCTTTTTGCATTTTACAAACGATTTTCTTTCTAATGTTGCGACTTTCTACTATTGCCCGGAAAATCGACTTTTGAATTGCAAAACGCTTTCAGACGCATATCTTTTACTCGTCAAATATTATAATTTATTGGATGTCGAGCAGATTGTCCAACGAATTCATTTTTTTGGATTGGAATATAATGCTCCATTTTCCATGAATATCATACGATACGTTTTTGATGTCCGTCCATTTGACGAAATGCTCACAGATATCACTCATTGTTGTCTTCAAATGATTCAAAACAATAATGCATCCTTTGAGGAAAAAGTTTTATATAGTGCATATTTAGCATCTAAAGAGATGCTAAAATATGACAGTATTGCTTTTTATAAGCAAATCGTCTCGCAATGCCTTTCTATGAACAAAACCTTATGTGCGTTCAAAAATCAAAAAACGGAATTTCGGCTGCAGGGCAAAGAAATGGTATCTTCCTATTTTTCATGGGATGACATGACTGTAACAATACAAATTGAAATCTTAAAAAAAGATTTATTGCATTGGAAGAATGATGCAAATGCATACGACAGTATAAATCTCAGAATTTACAATCCAAATTATGACGTTAATAAAGATAACGCGGTTAGAAATATTTTTGTCTACTTTAAAAATGATGAAAAAGAAACGGTGGATATTACGTTTAACGGTGCCAATCCCACCAGTGTCACTTCAAGTTGTGTTAAAGCATTGACTCCGGGAACCGCTAAAACAGTCAGTCCAGTGAGAGCGTTTATTACATCTGCTTTCATCGGTCCTTCCGTAAGCACAAGCATTGGCCGTACAGGACCTACAAGGTGCGTCCAGCTCTCCGCTTTGCATCCGTCGTTCATCTCCGTACTGGACACCCAACGGAATTTTCTCTTTTGCACATTGTCGCGTCGAATCTGAAGCCCTTGTATTCGACCACACATGTTACGAGCCGGAATCAGAATACCACGTTTCTCATGGATAAACGTCCGCGATCCGTTATCATCCCGATAGAATCCGGGAATACCAGCGAGATACAATCCTTCTGCTTGCAGTTGTTTGGCAATCTGCGCCATACCGACTATCGGCGTTGTCTTGTAACCGAGTCGCTCGATATCGGTTTCCGCAAGTCCCCGGCCCAGAAGATTCTCTTTGTGATCAGGAGCTAAGGACAATTTCGAGAGCAATGCACTGTAGGTTGCATGTCTTGCGTCAATATCGGTAAGCGGATATTCTTCCTTGATCTTTTGCGGAATCACTTGCTTCGGTCGAGGTTTCGCACTCGGCATACCGATTTTTTCAAGTATTGCATTACGTACTTCACTGCGCGGCACGCCAGTATACAACGCATATAAATCAAATATACCCCCAGATACTCCGCATCTTGGGCAGCGAAAAACTTCCTTTTTCAAATTGATATTCAAATGTTTTTTGCGCGGACTGTCATCACAGCAAGGGCATTGTACATTGAAAGTACTCCTGCCCGAAGGCGGATACGGCATCTCAAGTAATGAGATTACGTCCCACATGCGAATTCGTTCCATACAGTCTCCTTTCTGGGGACGGTAACTGAAGAACCGTCCCCAAATTATAATACAAGCATTATGTTGTGGCTTGCTGCAGAGCAAATTCGCAAATCAACTGGGCAGCTGCTTTGATCTCTTCGCCACCTGTGAATTTTGTTGCACACCACTGAATCGCATTCGGATCAAGTTGAAGGACCTCTCCGAGTGATTTCCCACCGAACTTAGTAATCGGACAAGGTACTTGCATAGCCTTAGCCAGTTTTTCTTCTGCTGTCAATTCATGTGGTGCTTCAGTAACCGTATATTCATCCTTAGACTCACTTGCCGTAGGCACTGTCACTGCATTTGTTACGGGTATTGCGGGCGGAGTGTCGGTCTGAAGACAAGGTTGTTCACACAGTTCGTCAGTCGCCGTCCGCTCAAACTCATCTCCGGCCATAGAGAACTGTAATCCGAAGCCGGCGTTTCTCAATGCAATACCAACAGCTGCTGTTTGCGCCCACTCACGCGGGGAAACAGACGGTTTGTCTGCAAGAGCCCCACGGGAAGCCGTAGCTTCAGCAAGATAACATTCAGCATCATCCTTATAGCTCGGATAAACCCTTGCGGTTGCAACAAAGCAATCTTTTCCGGGTGATACCTGAACGGAGATCCTGCCTTCCGGATATTTCATGCGGAACCACGCCATTTGAATCATGACTGGGAGACGCTTGCGAACCTCACCGGTTTCCAAATCTGTATAGTCCACTGCAAACGGTGCCGGGTCAAATCCATCCACCTTGTTGATGTTTTCAATTTTGGCAAGCATAGCTGCCTTATCATTCGAGT
>CAZJVB010000055.1:0-10801 GCA_964549435.1 uncultured Ruminococcus sp. | reverse complement strand
CAAAAGACCTGAGGGCGCGGCAGAATGGGAACGGCGCAGAGGTGATCGCCTATGCGCGGGCGGCAAAACGGCTGGCAGATGAGGGCATGAGCGGATGCAAGACCATATTTGATATTGCGCAGGCTTACCTTTCTCCGAGAAGCGGTGAGGAACTGCGGGCACATCTTCTGTAAATGCAGAGCAAATGCGGCGCGAACCATTTGAATGATAGACGGATAAAATAACGAACCGGAAATCGCTAAGCGGTTTCCGGTCCGTTATTTTATTTCAAAATCTCTTAGAATATCTCGCTTTTTGCTTTCAGCATGCTTGTGTAATAGCGGTGTTGAACGCTCTGGCAAATATCCTCCAGAATAGCTATAGGATCGTTTTGAATAAGACCTTCACGAACTCTTTCGTACTGTATGGGGAGATATTGGCTCATGATAGTTAAGGGAATCGCCTCTTTTGACAAATTTTCCAAGAGCTTTTTTTCGGCATTAACAACGGCTTTGGTGGCAAAATAGTATCTGGAACGGTCTGAAAAGCTGTATTTGCGCTTTAATACTAACTCCTCCGGAGAGCCGTGATAATACTTTTCCCAGTAATTCGGACTACTGTTCAACATTTCGTTTTCAAGAACTTCTTGAAAATGGGAGGGGGTATATCCGTAAAGAGGCGCAAGCTCGTCTTCAATTTTCGCTAAGGCAAAAAGACCTTCGCGGTATTTGAAGGTAACTTCAGGACCCACCTTTAAGATGCCAACACCGTCTCTTACCATATGATACAGGCACTGTGGTGTCTGATAATCAGAAGAATGACTTTCAAAGCGTATGCCGGGATATTTTTTCAACGCATTGGAAAGCTCCAGCGCAGCAGAATGATCGTATTCGTGAACAGCCTCGTCTGAGAACTCGATGCCGATCTGAGCAACCACGGCAACCACATCCTCGAAAACCTGCGGCAGGTTTACCGATTCAAATGCTCGCTTAAAGCAGTTGATGGAAGCGTCTAGGTCCTTGGGGGTGGTGACCCGAATGCCTTCTTCGGTTTCCGTTCCGCCGGGAACGGGAACTTCACTTCCGATTACATACGCCGGACGGTATGTCCAAGGGGTATCGTTTTTTGTCTTTTCATAAGTTTCCTCTGCGACGATGGCAAGTTCTGCGGCGCGCTTGGCAATAATATCGTCTCCAAATGTTTTGGGGTCGTCATCCGCCAAAGGCATAGTGGGATCAAGATGGATCTTTCGGAAACCGGCAGCTACATATTCTTTTACAAGCTCTTTAGAGTATTCCATCGCGGTTGCACTGTCCAGATGCTGCCAAACAAACGGACCCAGATGGTCACCGCTCATAATGACTTTTTCTACCGGAAAACCGATGTCCGCTGCAATTCCTTGTACGAGTTTTGAGTAATCTATAGGGCGCATGCCGGTATAGCCGCCAAATTGATTAACTTGGTTTACAGTTCCCTCGCAGATAAAATATGCGTTATGTTCTTTCGCGTATTTCATAGTTGCTCGAAGAACGAAAGGATCAGAGCCCGTAATGGCAAAACAACCTTCTTTGACAATAGTTTTTAATGGATTTGTCCCTAACATAATAGCCTCCTTTATAATTGATGATAGTTTTGGCGCACCATTTCGGCAACGGTATCGGGGGTGATGACACCCTCCATAGGGCCGAAGGCGGCGCAGTTAATGGCACCGGTGGCGGAGGCATTGCATGCACATTCCAAAAGTGATTTTCCATTCAGATAACTGGTGAGAAAGCCGGCGTCAAAGGAATCGCCGGCTCCAGTGGAATCCTGAACTTCTACATGGCATGCGGGAACTGAGAATTTTTCTGTACGGGTAATGACGTGGCACCCTCTGCCGCCGTCTTTTAGTACGATCACTTTTAGAACAGGGTTTTGGAATAATTTGTCGATTGCCGTATCGATAGAGGACTCTGAGGTGACGGCGAGCATTTCTTCTACGCCGGGCATAAAAATAGAGCAGCGCTGCATAACAGGTGCCAAGAGTGCTTGGAGGTTTTGACCTCTTAAAGATTCAACTCGGATATTTGGGTCAAATGATATGAGGGCGCCTTGCTCATAGTAATGCTCCACTGCTTTAAGCATAGCATCACACATTTGAGCAGAGGGCATCATTGCGCAGCCCATGACATGGAAAATGCCGACGTTTTGGGGCATTTCATGAGGGTAAATGATTTCGCCCGATGCGGCATTTCCGATATGAAATATAAAAGTGCGGTCGCCGTTGTCTTGGTAGGATACAAAGGCAACGCCGGTAGATAACTTGCTGCTGACTGTCATATGGGAGCAGTTTACGCCGTCGTTTTCCAGCCGCTTGCGGATACATTTTCCAAAATCATCGTCGCCTGTGGCGGCAATGATACCGCATGGTGTTTGGAGTTTTGCGACAGTGTCAATAAAGATCGAAGGCGCACCTGAAGGGTAAGGGCCAGAGAAATCAGCGGGATTTTCCAAGCCTAAGCCGGGCTTTTTGCGCATAATTTCACAAAGGGCTTCTCCCAAAGTCCAAATTTCTTTCATTTTTATTACCTCCTAGATGATGGAATGTAACAAAAACGGAAAAACAATGTTCATTCAGCAACCAGGATGTTGACATATTGCGCAACTTTTTCGCGCTGTTCTTTTGAGACGCCGCTGTCTGTTATCAACAAATCAATGTCAGACCAATCGGCATATTGCATGATCGCGTTTGACTCAAACTTTGTGCTGTCGGCAAGTATAATTACCCTATTTGAGCTTTTGATAACGTCATGCTTAAACTGTGCATCACTAAAATGCTTGGTACAGGGACCATTATGTGATTGGAAACCGCTTGTCCCTAGAAAGGCAATATCAATCTTAATGGAATCCAATTCGTTGGATGCCCAAAATCCGCTTGTTGACTGTGTTACCCTACTGACTTCACCGCCAATAAAATAGATCGTATTTCCCGTTTCCTGCAGAGAGGTAACGACGGAAAAAGAGTTTGTGATAACGGCCAACTGAGGACGAAGTTCTAAAAGACCTGCAAAGGCGGTCGTTGTGGAACCGGCGTCGACGAAAATCACTGAGCAGTCGGCCAATTGCTTTACTGCAAGTTCTGCAATTGCTCTTTTTGCGTTGGCGTTTTCGTGAACCCGATCCAAAATCGGGCTTTCGCGGTATTCGTTGATTGCTTGTGCGACACCGTGCCCCTTTTTTAAGAGTTTTTTATTGTTAAGATATATCAGATCCTTGCGGATCGTTTCCGGTGTAACGTTCAGTGATTCAGCAAGATCGCTTGCCCGAACCTTTCCTACGGAATTAATAAGAGCTAAAATCTCCTGCCGCCTTTCGTTTGCGGTCATAAATCTATCACCAACCTCACCTTTAGAATATCCTATATTGTAATCATAGCACAATGATGCTAAAAACGCAACAAGAAAAACAAAAAATGTTAGAATACCAATCTCGTAAAAAATGGGAAAGCGATAAAAAACAAAAATGTATAATATTAATTAGGTGGAAAAACAGGAAAAAAATTGGGGAAAATGCAAAAATAGAAAAATAATACACAAATTCCAATCCAAAAATCTGTGATAAATTCACAAAAAGCAAAAATTTAATTGACATAGAACAAACGCAGAGATATAATGAGGCCAGCAAAAACGGAAAAACAAAATTTTGAAATTGGGAAAAATGGAGGGAAAAACAAAGTGCAATTACAGATAGCATTGGATTTTGACTATCTCACAGCAAATAGGAATCACGAGAAGAAATCGCTTATTACTTATTCGGTACCGCTGGCAAAAGAAATGATCTGCAAGGTCAGGGCTTTCGTAGACATTATAGAAGTGGGGACTCCTTTTATATACGAATATGGGCTGAGTGCTGTCAGAACATTAAAAGAATCATTTCCTGAGAAAAAGATACTTGCTGATCTTAAAATTGCGGATGCTGGTTATTATGAAGCCGCTGCGGCATTTAAAAACGGCGCTGATATCGTAACTGTTCTGGCTATGACGGATGATGTAACTGTTGCTAATACGGTGGAGGCAGCAAGAGAATTTAACAAAGAAGTGATGGCGGATATGGTTGCGGTGGAGAATCTGCCTGACCGGCTGACAGAGATTGACGAGATGGGGGCGGACTATATATGCCTGCACACCAGCAAAGATCTGCAGCGCATGAACAGTGATCCGATAAAGGCGTTTATGGAACTGAGAAGCAGAGTGAAGAAATCAAAATTGGCACTGGCAGGAGGCATTAATGAAAAAAGTTTTGAAAAATTTGCTCGTATTGCGCCGGATGTGATTATTGTAGGCGAAGGACTTACCGGAGTCGAGAGACCGGATGTTGTGGCGGAGGAATTTAGAACAGCAAGACTAAAGACAATGATATAGGAGAGGAGGCATTATGGTAGCATCCATTTCGACAATTATTGAGGAACTTTCAAAAACATTATTAAGCATTTCGTATCAGGAGCAGGAAGCCCTTGCAGAATATATTTTAAATGCAAAGCATATTTTTGTTGCCGGATGCGGGAGAAGCGGAATGGCTGCGCGGTGTTTTGCAATGCGACTGATGCACATGGGATTGAAAACGTATATGGTCGGGGAAGTTGTCACACCAGCTATTTGTGAAGGCGATCTTCTGATTATCGCCAGCGGTTCCGGAACGACTGCTTCTCTTGTGAAAATGGCTGAAAAGGCAAAGGCAATCGGAGCAAAAGTTGCGACATTGACGATATATCCTGAGGCAACGATCGGACAGATGGCAGACTCAGTAGTTACGATCAAGGCGGCGACACCTAAGTCTGACATTGAGGATAAGGCCAGTTCCGTCCAGCCTATGGGAAGCCTTTTTGAACAGGCACTTTTAATCTGCTTGGATTATACAATACTGATCCTTATGGATAAAAAGAATATAACCGGAAAAGAAATGTTTTTGCGCCACGCAAATCTTGAATGAAAGAAGGGATTATAAATATGGGTATACATATTTCTCCGTCCTTAATATGTACAGATTTGTGCAATATTGAACGTTCTGTCAGAGAATTAGAAGATGCGGGATGCCGTATGCTCCATGTAGACGTGTTAGACGGTTACTTTAGCCCAAGTATGCCGATAGGTTTGGATATGATCCGGGCGCTGCGCCCAAAAACAAAGCTTTTCTTTGATGCGCATGTGATGGCAGTGGACAACACCTTTTTTATGGAAGAATTGATGGATATTGGCGTAACGCGCATGTGCTTTCAGGCGGAAACAGAGCGCCACATCAGCAGGAAACTAAGCTGGCTGAAAGAAAACGGTGTTCAGGCAGGGGTGGCGCTGGCGCCGGCCACTCCTGTGCAGCAATTGAAATATGTGCTGGAGCAGTGTGACTTTGTACTGCTTATGATGATTAATCCGGGATATGCGTCCAGTTCGAAGGAAAAAGTGTCTGCCAGTCTGAAAAATAAGATAAGAGATCTGAAGAAGCTGATCTCTGATACACAGGCAGACACTACAATTACCATAGATGGCAGAACTTTCTTGGAGGTCATTCCAGAATATATTTCTCTGGGGGCGGATACCTTTGTCGCGGGAACATCCTCCATGTTTAGAAATAACGGACTTTCCGTCAAGGATAATTACAGAATTTTGGAACAGACAATAGATGGCGCCATGGAAAAGAGGAAAACAGATGAGTGACACTTTTAAAGAAATAAAACAGCTTGTGGCTGAAGAATGCTTGAATGCGCTTAATTCGATTGATGATGATCAGAGCGAGAAGTTCATAGACGCACTGCTGGATGCAAAGAAGGTATTTTTTGTCGGGGTCGGTCGGGTGTTGCTGTCTCTGGAAAGTATCTGCAAACGGTTGGCACATCTTGGGATATCTGCGCACTGTGTCGGAGATATCAATGAACCGGCAATTACAAAAGCAGATCTGCTTGTTGTAGGCTCTGGAAGCGGTGAAAGCCTTATACCGGTAGTCATTGCAAAAAAGGCAAAGCAGATTGGCGCAAAAATAGTGTGGATTGGTTCAAATGATGAGAGCACGGCGGCAAAGATCGCAGATTTTAAAGTAAGGATACCGGTGCAGTCAAAACTGAACAAAGCGGACGAGATTAAATCAGAGCAGCCAATGACAAGCCTGTTTGAGCAGACGCTCCTTCTATATGGAGATGCGGTCGCGCTTATGATCTGTAAGAGAGAAGCGTTGGATTTGAAGGATCTTTGGCAATATCATGCGAACTTAGAGTAGTGTTTACAAACAGAATATATAATCGGTTGATTATATAAATAAATTAATTTCACTTACGAAAGGAGAAGAAAAATGAAAAAAAGAAGACTTGTAACAGGACTTATGCTTGCTGTGGGAATTAGCGCATTGGCAGGAGCCGGTTGTTATGCGGAGGAGACCGCCGATGAAATCACTATTGGCGTAGTGGCAAACAACCTTGAGCATGTATACTTCAACCGTATCAAAGCCGGTATGGAGGAGGAGTGTGAAAAAGAGGGAATCAAACTGGAGTTCATCGACGGGCAGGGAGATTCTGCAGTTCAGCTGGCAGCCGTACAGGATCTTATCGCTGAAGGAGTCGACGCTATTGCGGTTGCATGGTGCAACACCGACGGCTCCGGCTCTATTGTTGAATTGGCAAATGAAGCGGATATTCCGTTCTTCTGCTTCGACGTTTCGGCAGACGGAGGAGAGGTGGTTTCTACAATTCATACCGATAACTATGTGGGCGGTCAGATGGCAGCGGAATATTGTCTGGAGAATATCCTGACGGACAAGACCGGAAATTGCATTATTATTCCGTATGACGAGGTGGAATCCTGCCGCAACCGTGCACAGGGCTTCATTGATTATATGGAAGAGAATGCTCCGGATGTAAACGTAGATCAAATTGCATCCTATACAGGAAACCGCGAGCTTGCCTATACGAACTTTCAGGATGCATTGACCTCCATCGGAGCGGAAAATATTGATTTCGTGTTTGGTGTTGGTGATGATGCTGTCCTTGGCGCCATTACGGCGTGTGAGGAAGCCGGCGTTGAGATTCCGATGATTGGTCTTGACGGCAACCCCGAAGCAGAGAGAAATGTGGCAGAAGGCGGAATGTTTAAGGCTGACGTTGCTCAGGCAGCAAACACAATTGGCGTGACAACCATTGACACGATCAAAGCATACCTTAACGGAGAAGAAGTTGAGGAAGATATTCTGGTTACACCGACGATGATAACACCTGAAAACGCAGATCCGGAAGCGTAGTAATGTTAAAAAACAGAAGGTGATTTGTAAGTAAGTACATAAGCATTCAGAATATTTGTTAGTACAGTATTCTGAATGCTTATGGCAATAATGGAAAGGAGTGTTTCCATGGAACCGTCGTTACAGGTAAAAAATATCAGTAAAGCCTTTTCAGGGGTACAGGCGTTAAATAATATTTCCATTAATTTTGTTGCGGGAAAAGTACACGTCCTTTTAGGAGAAAACGGAGCTGGAAAATCTACGCTGATAAAGATTATCTCTGGTGTTTACCAAAAGGATTCGGGGCAGATCTTTATGGAGGGCAAGGAGATCAATCCCCATAGCCCCAGAGAAGGTATTGATTTTGGGATATCTGTTATTCATCAGGAGCTCAGTGTGGTCACTGATTTGACCGTTGCGGAAAATATCTACCTTGATGATCTTCCGAAAACCGGAAAATTTCTTGTTAATTACAAGACAATGAACAAGAAGGCAAAGGAATTATTGGATCGTTTGAATGTCACAAATATAGCTCCGCAGATGATGATGAGAAACTTAACCGTAGCCAGCCGTCAGATGGTGGAGATTGC
The DNA here is from genome assembly GCA_964549435.1 of uncultured Ruminococcus sp. Classification (GTDB taxonomy): domain Bacteria; phylum Bacillota; class Clostridia; order Oscillospirales; family CAG-382; genus Coliplasma. The sequence continues at coordinate 2,993 of CAZJVB010000055.1, read as the reverse complement.
GCGTGCGATATCAAGAAATGCCCGCGTTGTTATTATGGATGAGCCGACTTCATCCCTGTCCGACAAGGAAATCCACGAATTATTCAATGTTGTAAAGAGTTTGAAAGAGCATAATGTAGTCGTAATCTATATTTCTCATAAGCTAAATGAGATATCGACGATCGGCGATGATATTTCCGTTTTTAAAGACGGAAATTTGGTAGCAACACGCGAGGTAGCTGGTTTATCTGAACAGGAAATGGTCAAGATGATGGTGGGACGCAGTATCGGTGAATACTATGTGCGTGCGTCCAAACCGGAAAAAAGGGTCCCTGTACTGCAGGTAAAAAATCTGTGCGGTAAGGGATTTTCTAATATATCTTTTGAATTATATAAAGGAGAGGTACTGGGCTTCTCCGGGCTGATCGGCGCGGGAAGAACAGAACTGATGATGTCAATTTTTGGAGCCGAAAGATGTACGTCGGGAGAGATATATGTACACGGCAGACAAAAGATGTTCAGACATCCTCAGGAAGCGATCAGAGAGGGGATCGGTATGCTCCCGGAGGATCGGCGGCATCAAGGCGTGATACTGGATACATCCGTTAAGCAAAATATCTCTATCGTAAGTTTAAAGAAGAACGCTAGGCATGGATGGATGAATTTGAACTGGGAAAACGCTGCGGCGGAGGAATATATTTCAAAGTTAAAAATAAAAACACCGTCGGCAGTGGAGCATACAAGGAACTTGTCCGGCGGTAATCAGCAGAAAGTGGTACTGGCGAAATGGCTTGCCGCACAGGCAAATATTCTGATTTTGGATGAGCCGACGAAGGGAATTGACGTCAATGCTAAAGCGGAGATTTATCAGTTAATAAGTGATTTTGTTAAAAACGGCGGGAGCGTGATCCTGATATCGTCCGAGCTTCCGGAAGTAATCGGAGTAAGCCAGCGAATCATCGTTATGCACGAAGGAAAAATGACCGGAATGGTGGAAGGCGCTGAAATGCAGGAAGATATTATCATGAAATACGCAACTTCTTTAGAATGAGTGAGGTGTTAGAATGAAAAATCGGATGAGTCATTATGCAAAAGAATATGCGATAGGTTTTTTCTTTATCATGCTGTTTGTAGTATGTCTGCTGTTTGTGCCGAAATTTGGAACATCATCGAATATTTTGAATATTTCTACACAGATTTCCATTAACGGATTGATTGCTACAGGTATGACATTTGTGATTCTGACAGGAGGAATAGATCTTTCTGTCGGTGCGGTGGCGGCAGTTACCGCTGTGCTGTCCTCGGATATATGTCTTCATCTAAATGAACCTTCCGCGTTTGCCTGTATCTTAGTATTCTTTTTGCTTTCTTTGGCAGCAGGGATTGTGTTTGGCACATTTACGGGGGTGTTTATTAATGAGATGCGCGTACCGCCGTTTATCGCTTCTCTTGCAACATGCAATATAGGTCGTGGTATCGCGTATCTTTACACCAATGCCCAGCCTATTCATGGAATGAATGGCAACTTTAAAGTGCTGGGGATGACAAAAATAGGGGGTTGGCTTCCTATCTGCGTGATCGTTTTGGTTGTTGCTCTTTGTGGAGCCGGTATTTATCTGAAAAGATTTGTGGGAGGACGCTATATTTTCTCGGTGGGTTCCAGCGAAGAAGTATCAAAATTGTGTGGAATCAATGTAAAAAAAGTAAAATACATATGCTATATCGTGTGTGCGTTCTTTGCAGGACTTGCAGGTTGTGTATATGCGTCAAAGCTTCAGGCAGGACAGCCAAGTGCCTGCGATGGGTATGAACTAAACGCAATCGCCGCAGTAGCGATGGGCGGGACGTCCATGAATGGCGGTAAAGGTGGCATGCTGCATACAGTCTTTGGAATTCTTATCATTGGTGTAATCAATAATGCGTTGAATTTGTTGGGGGTAAATGCTTACTGGCAAAAGGTGGCGCTTGGAATTATTATTCTGATTGCAGTCGTATCCGACACGATAAAAGTACAGAAGGAATAATTCCTTTGATAAGATCGTATTCTACGGAAAAACGGAGGTGGGATAATGGCTTTGGTTACTACAAAAAAACTGCTTTTAGACGCGCAGAAGGGCGGCTATGCGGTAGGGGCGTTCAATGTAGAAAACATGGAGATGGTACAGGCGGTGGTGGCGGCTGCAGAGGAGATGCATTCACCGGTGATCATGCAGACAACGCCGTCTACCATAAAATACGCTGACTTGGAGTATTTTTATGCAAATGTAAGGGCGGCTGCCGATAAAGCCGGTGTTCCGGTGGTAATGCATCTTGACCACGGGCATAGCTTTGAACTGGCTATGAGAGCGCTTCGCGCAGGCTATACTTCTATTATGATTGATGGTTCGCATGAGTCGTTTGAAAATAATGTCGACGTGACAAGAGCCGTTGTGAGGGCATGCCATCCCTCGGAGATCCCGGTGGAAGCAGAACTTGGGAAAGTGGGCGGCAAGGAAGATGATATGGACGGCGGCGAGGGGGATCCCTACACGGACCCCTCAGAGGCAAAGGCCTTTGTGGAGGCGACGGCCGTAGATTCTCTGGCGGTGGCAATCGGGACGGCCCATGGGGTGTATAAAGGAATTCCGAAACTGGATATCAGACGGTTGGAGGAAATAAGAGAAGAGGTATCTGTTCCGCTGGTCCTTCATGGAACCTCCGGGGTTCCGGATGAGACAGTAAAAGAATGTATTCGGCGAGGTATCTGCAAAGTGAATTATGCCACGGATCTGAGAATTGCTTTTTCCAAAGGAGTAAATATGGTACTTAGAGAGCATCCTGAAACGATCGACCCTAAAAAATATAATGCCCGGGGCAGGGAAGAAGTAAAGCAGTATGTTATGGCAAAAATCGCAGTATGCGGCAGCGCAGGAAAAAGTGCTTGACGAAAAGACACATAAAGAATTATACTGATAAAGCGTACGGATAACCGATCCGCTTTGCACGGGGTCTTAGCTCAGCTGGGAGAGCATCTG
>CAZJVB010000054.1:0-11631 GCA_964549435.1 uncultured Ruminococcus sp. | reverse complement strand
GAGAATTCATGATAAACACCTTGCAGTTAATATCCTCCCTGACACGGGATGAAACGTTACGAACCACAGTTTTCCCGTTTTCTACGCTATGTGCCACCTCAGGCAGAAAATCATTTCCACGGCCGGAGTTGACCAGCATGATAATGGCATCAAAGGTGTCTTCTATCGGCTGAATTCCGTTTGCGTAGCTTAACAGCCGCCCTCCGGACTGGGATTCCCCCATGGCAAACAGCATCTTCACCTCAAGACCGCCCATAGGGTCAATGCCCGTTGTCGATCGGTCAGGCCCAACAGCCCGTGCTGCCTGAGTAAAAATATCATAGGACAGACCGTCATCGGGAATATCTAGGCTTCCGTAACGCTCTTCATCCCAATAAACCATACCCTGGGGATTTTCCTCAAAACCGTAGATACCGTTTCGCTGTGTCATTATAGAAACATAGGCAAATCCCTCATCATAGATCCCCGGAGTGCTGACAAGGGAAAGGTCATATCCGGCACTCACATTAGCCCACTCCACAATTACAATACCGTTAAACTTATTCGGATCTTGGGGTCTGCGGACAATAAAACGGGTTTTATACGGAGCTGTATCGGTCGCTTCCAGCGTCCACATGCCATCCTCGGTGAGCTCCGTCCCCCCCGCCGGCTGGTAATGCTGTGCCACGCCCTCAAGAAAATATTCTTCTTCTACATAACCGAGTTTTGAAATATCGCCGAAATAAGAGGCAAACGCCCAGCCATGTTCTCCGCCGGTAATTGGCCCTGTAACCGTAAACCCGCTCCGTGTAGTCGCATCGTATGAAACTTGACTGCTTACCTGCGTTGTCTGGGAAGATTTACCACAACCACTGATAGAAAAAATCAAAATAATAGCCATCAAAAATGATGTAACTCGCCTCATGTTTTTCATTTTTTATCCTCCTCTATCGCAGGGTCTTCTGCTTTGATGTCTTTTTTCTCCTGCAAGGACTTTTTCTTTTTATTTACACGTACTCTCCAAATGATGAGAACCACTACAGCTACGATTATGAGAATAATAACCACTACAGCAATACAGAGGTATTTTACTAAATGATTAGAAGTGTCAGGGATCAATGTTATTGGCACAGAAGCTGTCTCAGCCATATTCGTGTATTCTGCAGTACGATATGGGAGAATTACACCGATACGTTCTGCTTCAGTTGCTGCCTCAGATACTTTTGCGATATAATCCTCATGATCAGAGTAGAGGTCCTTCAGTTCTTCCTCTGAAAATCGAATCGTGTAACCGCTCTGCGGCTGATCCGGTCGGGCGATATATCGAGCGGTAGGTACCACGATCTCAGGAAGTCTTACGCCGCCCAGTGCATTACCATATGCATCAAGCACATAGGCATTATTTTCTATAGTGAGCGGTTCAAACGACTGTGGCGCAATGCCATCTGTAATCCAATCGTTTACCCGCAGGTATGCAGCATCTAACGTATATAGCCAATTTACTTCGTTTGGAAGATATTCCTCATATCTACGTTCCATAGCATCGGTTGTACCATCTCTGTCTGTTTTTTGACGAAGAAAACGGGATTGCCGATCCGGCGTATGCGATGCACCGGCAATTTCCCAGGAACAGAAAAGGGCGGTATCTGGTTGTCTGTATTGTACGTAATCCAGAACTTCACTTTGCGAGTTCAAAACAAACACCGGAACAGTAAGATCACTTCGGACCGTTGTCGCTATTGTATTTACATCATCGCTGAAATCTCTGGCTCTTCCGCCGCAAACAGCGATCATCAATGCATCAAAAGTATGAGTGACAGGCTGAAATCCGTTTGCATAAGATAAAACTGCGCTCCCTGCGTCAGAAATACCGACGGCGATTAAGCGTTTTACATCCAAACCTCCCATAGGGTCATTCGCACCCATTTGCCGCTGCGGTCCAACCGCCTGCGCTGCCTGGGTAAAAATATCGTAGGACATACCGGCATAAGGAACATCCAAAGCACCATAGCGTTCCGTATCCCATTTACTCAGGCTGGTAGCACCTGCTTGATCAGCCGTCACAGCCACATAAGCGAATCCGTTTTCATATATTCCCTGTGCTTCAGTGTAGGTCAATTCATAGCCGTTGCTCATATCGGCCCACTCAACAATAACTGTACCGTTGAAATTTGATGAATCCGCAGGACGTCGCACTAAAATGCGGGTTTGATAAGGCTCAGAATCCGACATTTCAATCGTCCATTTCCCATCCTCGGTGAGTTCGCCTTCAGGTTGGCATCTCTTTGCGATACCACGGAGAAAGTATTCTTCCTCTATATAATTGTACTTTCCGAGATCACCAAAATATGCCCCATAAGCCCAGCCATGACTTCCGCAACGTGCAGGAACGGGTATAGTCATTTCCTGTTCATTATGTGCCGAAGCTACACACACTGCGTTGGAAAGCAGCAAAACCACCATCAACGCCTGCATGAAAAATGCCATTACTTTTTTCATATTTTTCTCCTCATCCAGTTACCTTCTACTGAAACTTTGTGTTGATTATTTTTACGCCATGTATTATAATGTACTTACCATTTAATTTCAATAGCTGATACCGCGAAGAAAGGCGGATAACCAACGCTTATTAACCAAGCGTTGGCTAACTGGGAGGGATTTGTATGGACTTACGAATACAAAAGACATTGAGGGAGATACGAAAGGCTTTTTTTGACCTTGCGACAGAAAAACCAATGGAGCGGATCACTGTTAAAGAACTCTGCGAGCGGGCATTGATCAACAAGGCTACCTTTTATGCCCATTATGACAATATCGATTCACTTATCGAGCAAATCGAGGACGAGTTTGTGAAGAAACTCACTGGCGAAATTGAATATGCGGACCTCTTTTTCAGCGATCCCGAGCAATTTATATCAAGACTTCTTCATCATTTCCGGGAGATGCCGGAAGGAGCCATATTTCTTTCCAGTTCCCGGTACTTACCGCTGATTTGTATGCTTTTAGAATCCTTGCGCCGCTCGATATACAAAGCACGTCCGGAAATCAAATTCGTTTCGGGTATTGATATGGCCATTACCTATATTATCATGGGGTTTACTGGCGTTATCACAGCGTACAACAAAGAAAGCATCGAATTACGGGCAAAAGAAGCCGGACGCGTAACCGCCGCAGTTTTGCGTGAGGTTTTAGGGGAGAAGACATGCTGTGAATAGCTTTTTGACGGAATAGTGGAATAACTGTCAATCAAATCCTTGTTTTGCTTTATAGCGCATGAACAATTTGCACAGGATACATCAAGTCTTCTGATTTTACAGGTTTTTTCGGACTTCTCGAGATGCTGCCGTGATAGCTGAATAATAAGGTCGGCGGCTATCGCTCGCTCCCAAGTCCCCGAGTAGAGATAGTGAAGATCGTGCTTATGTATGCGCCGATCATCACCGAGTTCTTCGATAACGAGGAAGAAATGGCGAAGTTCCAAAAGTGGAGAGAGGAACAGGAGGAAAAATTGAATAAATCAAAGAAAGCAGCGTAAATAAAATAGCCTCGGCAGAGAGTTTCCTTGTCGAGGCTGATTCTATTTCTGTCGTTCAAAATAATTAACCGTTAGTTAAATCCTTGTTGCCTACGCTTCGCTTGTAAATGGGAGAATATATGATATAATCAGAAACAGGCCTGTTTACTTTACCTACAAGGAGAATGATTATGGAATTGAATATTGGAATGAACATTAAACGTTTACGCCTTGCCAAAGGATTGACGCAGGAGCAGCTTGCAGAGCTTTTGACAATTTCAACAGCGGCAGTAAGTAAATGGGAAACCAAGAATACCTACCCCGATATTACGATGCTGTTTCCTCTTGCGGAGATATTCGGCGTTACTGTTGACGAGCTTTTAGGATATGATGAAGCAAACGAAAAGACAAATGTAGATAAACTACTTGCTGAATATCAGCGCTTATATGTAGAAGGAAGATTTGCCGAGAGTAAAGAATTGATTGTCAATGCAAGGAAGAAATACCCCTATGACTTCCGTATTATGAATAAATTTATGTGGGATAAGGCAGGTGGAAGTGCCGGAAACGATTCTGAAACTTTGCTTGAAAACAAGGACGAATTGGCACAGTTGTGCGATTGTATTTTGGAAGGCTGCACTCAGGACGATCTTCGTGCTGAAGCGATCAATATGAAAGCAAAGCTTCTTCATGCCGCAGGCGATACCGAAGCAGCTGTTGAAATTCTGTCAAAGCTTCCCGCATGGCACGCTCCAATCGTTAAGGAACAACTTTTCAGCAAGGATACTGCCGAATATCGTTATTGGAATAAAAAGAATTGTTATGGACTTATGGATGTAATGTCTATCAAACTCGCGCGAATCATTCGCTTTGATTCCATGATTTCTGTTGCGGCGAAAATCGAGCGCATAGAGCCAATAGCAGAAATCTTTGCGGAAATGAGTAAACAAAAAGATCTTGAATTTTTTTGTATCGGAGAACAAGCTATATATGCAATTTTAGCCGGTATGCTTACAGCAGATAACGCTCCAATCGAAGATGTGATCCGCATCAGAGAAAAACAATTTGCTTCAATGAGAAGAATTATAAAGCTTGCAGAAACAGATGAAGTTCTTGCAGAGCAGATTGAGACAACCTACAAAACCGATGATATGAAGACTTGGCTTTTGAATAGACTTTTGAACTCGCCTCATCCTCAATTTGCAGAATTGCGAGAAAATCCTAAATATATGGAAATGCTCAATAAGTGGGCATAACAACGTTAGCCTCCGATAGGGGAAATCCTTGTCGGAGGCTATTTTCATTTCTTGCTATTAAAGTTGGGATACTTGAATAAAACAAATAATCCGAACGCTTCTTCAAGTAAGAGAATGTTCGGATTATTTTCATGTGGTACGGGTTGTGATACAGGGAAGTTCAAAACAACCGCATAAAATAAGGGTTTTCACAGTCAATAAACAGTACATAACCCCTGTAGGACTGCTCAAGTACCACACCGATAAGTCAAATTTCACTCTAAATTATTTACTATTATATCATCAATCGGAAGTGAGCAATATGAGCAAAATTATCTCTGTAGTATCATGGAAAGGCGGAGTTGGAAAAACGACAACCGCCGTAAATATCAGTTCGTATCTTCAAATGCAAGGGAAGCGTGTATGTGCCATTGATTTAGATCCGCAGCATAGTTTGTCAAAACATTTTGGGATACATCCTGGGCACATTAAGAATCGTCCTACGATTTATGACTTGCTGTATGCAGCGGTTAATGAGTGTGACGAGGAGCGAATGGGAGGGTTGATTCACCAATCTATTATTCATTCTACCACAGTTGATGTGATTCCGTCAACCCCTATGCTGGCATCTATGGATAAAATTTTACCGACTGCAACCTGTCGTGAATTGCTGTTGAAAGGGATACTTTCTCATCTTCGGAACGAATATGATTACATTTTTCTGGATTGTCATCCGGGAGGGAGATCTGCTGGCTATTAACGCTTTGAGTGCGTCGGCTTCGGTTCTTCTTCCTGTCGAGGCACACATACTCAGCACCGACGGTCTTGATCAGGTGGAGAAAATGATTCGTACCGTTCAACGGCATATCAATCCCGATCTAAAAATCGAAGGGATCATTGTCACGAAGTTTCAAGGGCGAACAAACTATTGCCGACAAGTCGATGAGTTGATTGAAAGGGATTTTGGCAAGCATATACGGATATTTCCCGATCACATTAATTATGCCATCAAAGTAGCGGAGGCGCCGACCTTCGGAATCTCTTTGCATGAGTATGCACCGAAAAGCGAGACAGCACGTGCCTACGCCAATATTGCGATGGAGGTAATGCAGAGTGCCTAATCGAAATCTTGGTGAACAGATACGTTCTGTGCAATACAGGCGCGAAGACGAGGAACATAGTTTCGACGGATTGCTTGATGATGTGGGAAATCAGAACTCCGCTAAGTACAAGGTTGTCATGCTACCGTTAGATCGATTAGTCGAGTACCAAGATGAAAGTTTTGAGAAGATAGCAGGAAGACCCCAGCCATTCCATTGTTATTCGTCAGAGGAATTACAATCTCTTGCGCAAAGCATATCCGAGCATGGGGTGATCAATCCCATCACAGTCAGACCGATCGGGAACGGCATATATCAAATCGTTTCTGGCCGTAACCGAGCAAGAGCGTCAAAACTTTGCGGAATGACCGAAATACCCGGAATCGTTCGCACAGACATGGATGATGCTAAAGCTGCGATGATGATGCTTGATACTAATTTAGAGCAGCGACACCATTTGTCTTACAGTGAAAAAGCATATGCTTACCGCATGAGAATGGAATTGCAAAAGCAACAAGGCAAGCGGACGGATTTGGATGTGAACGCAGAGAGAGTCGATTCCTTGCAAGAGGTTGGAAAGCAGCAGAACGATAGCCGACGGACGGTTGCATATTTGATTCGGCTGACGTATTTGCAGCCGGAGCTATTAGCAAGGGTGGATGACGGCAGAATCGGGTTTAAAGTCGGTGTTGAGTTGTCCTATTTAACAGAAGAAACGCAGAACACGCTTCTTAAAAAGATACTTTGTTCCGATGTGAAGCAGATTCGAGAATTACGAAAACTGGAATCGTATCATGCGCTCAGTGATGAAAATTTGCGAAATGTTTTTCATTCTCCTAAAGTAAGTCATTTACGGACGTTTACGATTTCAGAGAAGACTTTAAGAGAGTATTCTGATATCCTAATCGATCCCGATAGCATCGAACAGCTTTTTCTGGAGTTTCTTCAAGAACTTCGCATGAAAAATTTGCAAGTAGGATAAGCGTGGATGTAAAAGACTCAGCAATTACGATCCCGAAAATGTGGACAAGACGCTGAGCAGGAAGAAAGTAATGCAACGTCGCAGTATGATTTGGATATGTCCATGACAGAGATCAATGCCAGTAGAGATAAAAGCGGAGACTTAAGCGATACTTTGTTTTCGGACAGTTCTTTGAACGTGTCAAACGAAGAAAGTTCGCTCAGTGGAATTGAGGAAGATCTTTCTTCATCGGAAAGCAAGTCGAAGGAAGAATCCGTTCCGTCCGAGACTTCCAAGTCAGAAGAGACGAGCAAACCGACGGAAACATCCAAACCGGCAGAGACTTCTAAGCCGAGCGAAACGAGAAAGCCGAGCCAGCCGGAGGAATCGAGCGCGCCGGAAGAATCAGAGCCGGAATACGGGACGGATGCGTGGTGCAGAGCCGTTGAAGAGCGGACGCTGTATTGGATCAACGTGTACCGTGTCGAAGAGGGCAAGGGGACGTTGACGATGTTGCCGAGAATGCGAGAATATGCACAGCGTCGCGCGCCGCAACTTAATGGAAATCTTTCGCATGATGTAAATAGCAAACTTGAAGCTGCAACTTCGATTAAGTATGGCATTCAAATTGATGTCTCTGAAAACGCACAAATTGTCTCGTGGCAAAAGTTAGAAGATTTCATCGGTCAAGGCTATTACTATCCTTATGGAGTAAGCGAAGCAGTCGGAAATAAGGCTATGCTTTCCTCGGATGTGGAAAGCTACGCAAAAGGTTTTGTTGATTTATTCCGAAGATCATCCAGCCACTGGGCATACGTCGGGGATGCGGCATATGACGAAACAATCAACAAATGGATAGGCATAGGTGTATATCGAAGCTATATCTGCATCGTAGTATGTGATGATTATGCTCTCGATTATGAGTAACGTTTAACTGCTAAACCACCCTACAATTTAATATCCAAAAGAGGATTTGAAAAATTGAGCAGTTTCAAGTCCTCTTTTGCTATGCAAATTTCAAGAAACAAAAAAAGAAAAAATAAAGAAGCAAAAAGAAAGGACTATCTTATGAAACCAAATTTAAAAAAACTCTTTTGCCTACTGCTGACGGTCACGCTGTTACTGCCCGTCTTGGGAAGCATTCCGCTGACGGCATCAGCGAGAACAACATTCAACGTCACGCAAAGCAGCGTATCCGCCGGATTAGGCTCGATCGGGTATATTGGAAAAAACTACAAAACGGGATCAATCGGGCAAACCCAAACATTCGACCTGAATGCGGGATTTATAGTCAATGGTGCATTATGGGGTGTCTGTGCCTATAGCGGAGCGAAAGAGCCAAGTGCAAATATGTCAATGGGTGATCTGATCTCTCTAAGTCCAAACGGAACATACATTGACGGACTGAATAACACGGGAAACGGGTCACACGGTTCGCATTACGTTGTCAATTCTCCGAAGAATGATTCCTCGTGGGGACATGGCAGGAAAATCGGCATGGACTTCATTTTTAGATGCTTTTTTTATGCCAATCGCCTTTATGAAGAAAAGAAACTGCCCGTTGCAATCACGCCGGACAATTGTTCTTTGCAGGAAGCAATTGCAATTGCCTATCGTTATGAATGGGACACCCGTCTCATCCAATACGGAAACACGGGAACTTGGAACAATTCGTCTAAAACGTGGACGGTCAGAGATGTCAACAATTGGACGAAGAACACGACGCATTTTGGTGGTGTTACAGATGGCAATGCATTGCATCAGGCAATCGTTACAGCTGCTGATCAGATCCTTGTCGCTGCAATGCAAGACGCGAACGGTGTATCCGGGCATATTCAATCGGGAACATTGGATGGTGCGACTTACCTGTATTACACGCTCTCAAATGGTGAGCCATGCGAATTGTACTGTATTGCCGGACCCGCACGTGGATCGGGGCAAGCCGATTATCAAGATGTTTTCGCTTATCTTCCTGCGACTCCGTATAATGAGACGGGGTCAATCGTTATTTCTAAGGTCACGGAAAGCGGCAGCCCTCTTTCGCGGGTATTCTTCGGCTTGTATAGTGATTCCGACTGCACAAGAATGGTCGGAAGAAAATAATCCGGCACGGACGGCGTGGTAACGTTCGCCGATCTGACACCGGGGACGTACTACGTCAAAGAAACGAGCAACCCGAACAGCGGATATGCAATCGATACAACTGCATATCGGGCAAACGTAGTCGCCGGTAGAACAACGACGATCTCCAACGCTTCAAACGGAAAGTTTGTCAACTATAAGCCGACCGGCTCATGGACACCGAATGTAAAGAAAGTATTCCAGGGCGGAACGCTGAAAAACGGGCAGTTCTCGTTTGAGCTTCAACGCGTAGAAAAAAATATATACGGAACGTATACCGTAGTAGAACAATTGCAAACGGTTACGAACCGAGCCGACGGCAGCATTCCGTTTGCGGCTGTAAAGTATGATACGGCGGATATTGGAAAAACGTATACCTACCGTGTGCGGGAAGTTTACGGGTATAGCCATTTGATCGCATACGATTCCCACGAGATTTTGTATACGGTCAAGGTCACTTACTCCGGCGGCAAGCTACTGACTGTCGCGGAAACACATTCCGGCGGCACTACATTTACCAACAGCGATAAAAGCGACCAATTCGGCGCGATCGCAATCAAGAAAGTGGATGAAAACGGAAAGCCGCTTGCCGGAGCGGCGGGAAATTAACTGCCTTGTGGTGATCGGCTACCGCGTTAAGATCCTGATTCCGGAACAGGAGATCTGGTACAGCGAGCAAACAAAACGCCCTACCCATGTACTGCGTTCCATGGCAGGCGCGACGATCGATTATGTCATTACAAATATTGATCGGGAAGGGGAATGCTGCACTGCTTCGCGGCGCATGGCATTGATGATCCGCCGACGTTCATTTTTACGGTCATTGCCGAAAGAGGGTGCGAAAACACGGACGACTGTCCTTGCTGTGGGACGCACACATCTTTTAGCCACGGTGAATGGGTTTGATCTGACGCTTTCTCAGCGGGATCTTTCTTACGCAATGCTGCCCGATCTGCGGGAGCGATATCATCCGGGCGATACGTATCCTGCTGTGATCAAACAATGCGACGCCGAATTGGAGCAACTGACCATTTCGATCAAGGAATCAGAACCGCATCCGTTTGACGGTGCCGACATGCGCCACCCCATCGGCAGTCGCAGGGCTTCCGTGAACACCGGGAAATACAAAGGCGGCGTGTTCTGCCGCTTGGATGATCATTTGGATTGCCTTTGTGTATACTCACCGAACCATTCCGATGAGGAATTTCATATCGACGATCAGGTCATCGTGGTTGTTACAAAATTCAACTATTCAAAAAAGCAGGTGTACGGTAAAATCGTAGCGAAGTGGTAAAGTCGGATGTTCGAACGCAAAACTATTTCTTTCTTCATAATAATCAATCAAGCCATTATATTTCTGAACTTAATGAGGAAATTGACATAGCGTATCTTATTGTGAAACAACTAGCAAAAGTTTGAAGCAGTCGATGAGTGGTTCTGACGTTAAAACGAAAAGAAGCCGAGCTTTTAGTATGCTCGGCTTCTTTTATGTTTGGTAAGGAAAATGTGCGTGTCTGCAAAAACAGACATGTAACTGATTGTTAACCTATCAAGAATGCTCTCAAGTTATATTACCATACTTATCACAGGTCAATGTGAGATCAATATCAATGTCCTTGACTGTAATAAACAAAACCTTTTTTATATAGTTTCCAACACCTCTTGCTGTATTGCCGGATTTTGTTGCAGCACCGTTGGAAAACGTCCAATTTCCTTTGTAAATTGTTTGGGTATAGGAAGCATCAGTGCAGGTAGATGAAACTCCCGAAGTATAAGAAAAGGTAGCGGATGAGGTATAAATCCATTCGACTTCGCCATCTGAATTTTCAAACGTTGCTTCCTTTTTGCCGTATATAACACTGCTCTTTGCTGAAGCGGCTCTACTGTATGACTGTTCGTCAATTGTAAGAGACACGGTGAGTTTGCTTCCGTCTTCGAAAAAAATGACTGTGGTGTCATTGCCGGTCTCGGGAATTGTCGGCAAAGCAGTTTCAGCTATGGTCGGTATTACTATAGTTGAAAACAGTGAAATAATGAGAACGATTGATAAAATAATTTTTTTCATAAACGACTCCTTGAGATTGATATAGTTTGAAAATATTTTTTCTAAAAACTTGTAGTGGTCGTAACTGTTACTTTTCCACCCGTATCGCGAACGACAAAAATCAACAGAATGACTGCAGCAATCAATAGTACGACGTCAACAACCGCTACACATCTCCACAAGAACGTCTTTCGCTTTGCTTGCCTCAGCAACTCCGTGTAGTCCTCTCTGCTCATAAAACCATCGGAAATACCTTTAGGGCTACCAAAATGTTTTGTGAGATTTTCATAATTAACGGTTTCGCCGTTCGTATCCAACTGCTCTGCATAGTGATATATTTCGACGAGAAATTTCTTTCGAAATACCGATGTGAGCATTTCTTCAATTTCACTTAAAGAATACATTTGTCCCATAATGAACTCCTATACTAAAATATATTATATCAAATATAAATAGTGCAGTCAATATTTGGTGACAAAAGAACATTGGCGAAAAAATGTAATGTGTTGACAAATATTGGAAAATGTGGTAGAATGAGACGAAAATGAAAAATTGAAAATCGGCATACAATATGACTTTCGAGGATGTACTTGATTCGATTATCTGCGTTTTGAAAGAGCAAAATGTGCGGGAAAAAGGAGATTCTTGAGAGGAATCATTTTAATAATTGATAATGA
>CAZJVB010000053.1:2283-11996 GCA_964549435.1 uncultured Ruminococcus sp. | reverse complement strand
AAAAACAGTCAATTTCATAAATTATTTACAAAATAGGAACGCTTTGGGAACGCCACGGTTTCTTTGGTGGAACGGCAGATCGATATAATAGATGGCAACAAGCAGCAGAAAAACTGCTTGAAAAATTATTTTGGAGGCATTTTTATGTACTTTGACACTATCGCAAAAATCGTTTCGGAACGCACAGGCTGTGATGTTTCTGCCGTAAAGCCGGAAAGCAAGTTCTCCGAGCTTGGCATCGACTCTCTTGACACGGTAGAGCTTCTTATGAACCTTGAAGATGAAATCGGTATCGAAATTGAATTGGATCAGAAGGTTGAAACCATTGATGATCTGGATAAGTTCATCCAGAGTAAGAAAGGTTAATGCTTATGGTTAAGTCAGCAATTTGTGAAATGCTGGATATTGAATATCCTGTGTTTCAAGGTGGAATGGCTTGGATCGCTGACGGTAAATTGGCCGCTGCCGTTTCCAACGGCGGCGGTCTTGGCATCATAGCGGCGGGAAACGCCCATGGCGATTATGTCAGACAGCAGATTAAGGCAGCGAAAAGTATCACCGAGAAACCGATTGGCGTAAATATTATGCTGCTTAGTCCCTTTGCAGACGAAGTGGCTAAAGTAGTTATAGAAGAAAAGGTTGAAGTTGTAACAACAGGCGCAGGCAATCCTTCCAAGTATATGAAGGATTGGCTTGCTGCTGGTATCAAGGTAATTCCCGTGGTCGCTTCCGTTGCCATGGCAAAACTGATGACACGTCTCGGTGCTTCTGCTTTGATTGCCGAAGGTGGGGAAAGCGGCGGTCATGTGGGCGAACTGACCACAATGGTTCTTGTGCCTCAAATCTGTGACGCAACGGATTTGCCCGTTATTGCTGCGGGCGGCATCGCAGATGGTAGGGGTGTTGCTGCGGCGTTTATGCTCGGTGCTTGCGGTGTTCAGATGGGCACTCGCTTTTTAAGTGCAGAAGAATGTACGATTCATCCTGCATATAAGGAAAAGATTTTAAAGGCAACGGATCTTTGCACAATGGTAACGGGAAAGCGCTTAGGACATCCGGTTCGGAGCCTCAGAACGCAGTTTGCCAGAGAGTATTCTAAGGCTGAATACGGCGGAATGCCGGATGAGGAATTGGAAGCATTAGCGACAGGAGCATTCAGGCTTGCCGTGCAAGAGGGTGACAACGAAAAAGGTTGTTTCCTCTCCGGTCAGATCGCTGCTATGGTTAAGAAAGAACAGCCGGCAGCAGAAATCGTTAAGGAAGTTATGGAGGAAGCTGAGTCTATTCTTCTGAGGGCATCACAATGGGTAAAATAGCATTTGTTTTTTCTGGTCAGGGCGATCAGTATCCCGGCATGGGAAAAGAGCTGTATGAAAAGTATCCGGTTGCCCAAAAGGTATACGATCTATGTGACGGAATCCGTCCGGGAACATCTTCTCAATGCTTTGACGGCACGGAGGACGAATTAAAGGAAACCAAGAATACACAGCCTTGCCTTTTCGCCATGGAACTGTCAGCAGCAAGTGTTCTGATGGAAAAAGGTACTGTTCCCAGCGCAGTTGCCGGATTTTCTCTCGGTGAGGTCGTTGCAGCAACGATTAGCGGAGCATTTGATCACGAGACAGGCTTCCGTCTTGTCTGCAAACGTGGAGAGCTGATGCAACGTGAGGCTGAAAAATATGATACTTCGATGGCTGCTGTTATAAAATTGACACCGGAACAGGTGCAGAATGTTTGCGATAAATATTCCGATGTTTATCCTGTAAACTACAATTGCCCCGGACAGATCGCGGTATCCGGTCTTTCCTCGCAGATGACGGATTTCTTTACTGATGTAAAGGCAGTCGGCGGCAGAGTTATTCCGCTGAAAGTAAAAGGAGCGTTCCATTCTCCGTTTATGAATGATGCGGCAAAGGCTTTTCGGGAGGAATTGGCAACAACGGATGTGAAAGAGCGGACGATTCCTCTTTACTCCAATATGACAGCTAAACCTTATGGGGATGATGTGGTAAGTTTGCTATCCTCTCAGATTTGTAATCCCGTACAATGGGAGAAAATCATTCGCAATATGATCGCAGACGGCGTAGATGTCTTTATTGAAATCGGTCCCGGTAAAACCCTCACCAATATGATTCATAAGATCAACGCCGAAGTAAAAGCAGTGACTGTATTCGAGTTTTTGGCGGAGGTAGAAGGATGTTAAACGGAAAAACAGCTGTTGTCACAGGTGGCTCTCGTGGAATTGGCGAAGCGATTGCATATAAATTAGCTTCAATGGGCGCCAATGTAGCCGTTATTTATGCGGGAAATGCAGCTGCCGCAGAGAATGTTTGTAAAAAATGCAAGCAGGAATACGGTGTTGATGCAAAGGCTTATCAATGTAATGTCGCCGATTTTTCTGCGGCAAAGGAAACCGTTGCGAAAATGAAATCCGACTTTGGTACAGCTCAGATTCTTGTCAATAACGCAGGTATTACCCGTGACGGTCTGCTTGCTATGATGAAAGAAGAAGATTTTGATGCGGTTCTGGATACCAACCTCAAAGGCGCTTTCAATATGATCAGGCATATGACAGGACTGTTCATTCGAGCACGGGAAGGTTGCGTTATTAACATTAGCTCGGTTGCCGGTATGATGGGCAACGCAGGACAATGCAACTATTCCGCATCAAAAGCCGGTCTTATCGGACTTACGAAATCCGTGGCAAAGGAGCTTGCGCCCAAAGGCATCCGCTGTAATGCGGTTGCTCCTGGATTTATCGCAACGGATATGACGGGAAATCAGACGGACAATCCGCTTCTGAACAGGATTCCCCTCGGCAGGATGGGTAAAACAGAGGATGTGGCAGACGCAGTAGCATATCTTGCAACTGCGCAATATGTAACCGGCGAAGTGCTCCGTGTTGACGGTGGCATCGCCATGTAAGGAGAAAAGTATGAGTGAAAACAGACGAGTTGTTGTCACCGGTATCGGTGCAATTACCCCTTTGGGAAACAATGTCGCTGACACCTGGAACGGTATGAAAAACGGCACAAACGGCATTGCTCCCATTACACGTTTTGATACAGAAAAATTCAAAGCAAAACTGGGTGCGGAAGTCAAAGGCTTCGATCCCAAGGAATATTTGGAAGTAAACGATGTGCTTCGTACCGACCGCTATGCTCAGTTTGCTGTTGCAGCCGCACAGCAGGCAGTTGATGAAAGCGGTGTCGAAGGTACTGTGAAACCCGAACGCTTCGCCGTTATCTTCGGTACTGGAATTGGTGGTATAGAAACCTTTGAAACCGAACACACCAAACTGATGGAGAAAGGTCCGCGCCGGATTTCTCCGCTGCTCATACCTATGATGATCAGCAATATGGCAGCCGGTATGATTGCTATTCGTCACGATTGCCGTGGTTCCGCCATGCCCGCTGTCACAGCTTGTGCTTCCGGTTCCAACGCTATCGGTGAAGCGATGCGTCTTATTCGCCACGGCTATGCTGATGCTGTGATTACCGGCGGCGCTGAAGCTGCTATTGTTCCTTCCGCCATTGCGGGATTTGTCAATATGCGGGCACTCTCCACTTCCGAAAACCCCGACGAAGCATCCCTGCCCTTCGATAAGCGCAGAGGCGGCTTTGTAATCGGTGAAGGCGCTGTTTCGTTGGTTCTGGAAGAATACGGTCACGCAAAGGCTCGTGGAGCAAAAATTTACGGCGAGGTGTGCGGTTATGGTTCTACCTGTGATGCCTATCACATTACCGCGCCTCATCCCGATGCACGTGGCGGAGCACAGGCGATGATGGACGCTATGAAAGAAGCCGGCTATACGGATAACGATACCGTTTATATCAATGCACACGGCACGGGTACTCCGATGAACGATGTGATCGAAACGGCTGCCATTAAGAAAGCGCTTGGAGAAGATAGCGCGAAGAAGGCATATGTAAGCTCCACAAAGTCCATGACCGGACACATGCTCGGCGCTGCAGGCGCCATCGAAGCATTGGCTTGCCTTTTCGCACTGAATGAAGGCGTTATCCCTCCGACAATCAATTTGAACGAGCAAGATGAAAATTGTGATCTGAACTGCGTTCCGAATGTTGCTGTGAAAGCAGATATTACGTTGGCACTTTCCAACTCTCTTGGGTTTGGCGGTCATAATGCTTGTCTCGCTTTCAGGAAGGTGTAATCCGATGAAAGAAACAGATATTCGCAAATATGCCGAACTGATGAAGGAGCTTGGACTGACCGGACTTGAAATCACAGAGGAAAACAGCAAAGTCCGTTTGGAGCGTTCCGGTTCAGCACTGGCAAAAGAAACCGTATATTCTGTTCCGGAATCTGTCGGTGATATGCAAACAACATCTGAACCTAAAGATTATATCAGCGTGAAATCTCCCATCGTTGGCATATTTTACGCAGCTCCTACCGAAAATGCCGCTCCCTATGTAGTTGTGGGTGACAGTGTAAAGAAGGGTCAGACCCTTTGCATTGTGGAAGCCATGAAGCTGATAAATGAAATCGCCGCCGAGGAAGACGGCGTTATTTCCGAGGTCTGCGTTACCGACGGTCAGGTTGTGGAGTATGGCACGGAGCTGTTCCGTATCAGGAGGTAAGAATATGAACAGAGAAGAAATAATGAATATACTGCCTCACAGAGATAATATGCTTTTGCTTGATGATGTGGAGAATAAGGATGGCACCGCCGTCGGGCACTATACTGTTCGTGGTGATGAGTTTTTTCTAAAAGGTCATTTTCCCGACAATCCCATTGTTCCGGGCGTCATTCTCTGTGAGATACTGGCTCAGTCCGCTTGCGTACTGATGCAGGATGCTATGAGTGAAGGAGAATTACCTGTTTATGCAGGGCTGAATAACGTAAGATTCCGTTCTCCCGTAAAACCGGGTGATACGGTTGAAACACAGTGTCACATCAAGAGAGCAAAACACCCCTTTTATTTTGCGGAAGGCAGGGTAACTGTGGATGGAAGGCTTTGTGTTTCAGCTGAATTTTCCATTGCGATTACAGGAGCGTAAAAACTATGTTTTCTAAAATACTGATCGCCAACCGTGGCGAGATCGCTGTCCGCATCATTCGGGCTTGCAAGGAAATGGGCGTAGCTACGGTTGCTGTATACTCCGAGGCGGATAAAAACGCTCTTCACGTGGCGCTTGCCGATCAAAGCTATTGTATCGGAGGTCCCGAAGCCTCGGAAAGCTATCTGAATGAAAATCAAATTATCAGCACCGCAATTTTATCGGGTGCGCAGGCGATTCATCCCGGTTATGGATTTCTTTCTGAAAACGCACACTTTGCCCGTGCCTGCAGAAAGAACGGATTGGTATTTATCGGTCCCGATCCCGAAAGCATGGAGCGTCTTAGCGATAAAGCAAAATTGAAAGAGCTGATCCGAGGCACCGGTCTGTCAGTCATTCCCGGAACGAAAGCGGTGGCATCTGCGGAAGAAGCCAAAAGAGCTGCCGAACGTATTGGCTATCCCGTAATGCTAAAAGCATGTGCAGGCGGCGGCGGTCGTGGCATCCGTTTGATTCGCTCGGCCGATGAACTCGACGATGCTTATTTGCAGGCAACAGGTGAGGCTATCAGCGCCTTTGGTGACGGCAGCGTATATCTTGAAAAATATATATTCCCCGCAAGACACGTTGAATTGCAGATACTTGCCGATGAACATGGGAATGCGGTGTGCCTCGGAGATCGTGACTGTTCTCTTCAAAGACGAAATCAAAAGCTGTTGGAAGAAACGCCTTCACCCGCCGTTAGCGATGAGCAGCGCCAAAAGATTATGGAGCTTGCGGTAGATGCTGTTAAGAAAATCGGCTATGTCGGTGCGGGCACGCTTGAATTTCTGCTCGACCGTGAAGGCAACTTCTGGTTTATGGAAATGAATGTGCGCTTACAGGTAGAACATTGCGTTACGGAAATGCTGACAGGCTTTGATCTTGTGAAATGGCAGATTCGTATAGCTGCCGGCATTCCTCTGAACTTCACGCAAAAGGATGTCAGGATGAAGGGTTCTGCAATCGAATGCCGTATCAATGCAGGAAGCGGCGGGACTTTGAAAATGCTCCATGTTCCGGGCGGTCCGTCTGTGCGATTTGATACTTGCCTGGTTGCCGGTACGGTCGTCTCGCCATACTACGATTCGCTGCTCGGCAAGCTGATCGTATATGCCAAGACAAGAGAGGAAACCCTTCGTAAAATGCGGGCGGCACTTTGCGAATTGGTAATTGACGGTATACTGACAAACATAGAGGAGCAGCTGCGGATTGTGGAAGATGAACGCTTTACATCCGGAAATTACGATTTAACTTTTATGGGAAACAGGTGAGAAAATGGCGTTGTTGAATTTTTTGAAACCGAAAAATCAGTTGGAAGAAGGCGGGCGCACCTCCGCTCCCGTTCAGCGTGATGCCGGTGAGCCTGAGAAAAAATGCCCGAATTGCCACAAGGATATTCCATTAAGCCGCCTTTGGGCGAATGATCTTGTCTGCCCTTGCGGTTACCATTTTCGTATGAAAGCACGCCAGCGCATACAGATGATTACCGACAAAGGGAGCTTTCACGAATTGTATTCAAATATGAAATCGGATAATCCATTAAACTTTCCCGGATATAAGAGTAAAATTGAAACAGTGCGTGCTGCGAGCGGCGAACTGGAGGCCGTTGTTTGCGGCACGGCAATGATCGGCAGGCAAAAATGCTGCCTGTTTGTTATGGAGCCATATTTCATGATGGGCAGTATGGGTAGTGCCGTTGGCGAAAAAATAACTACATTATTTGAATATGCTGTGCAACACCGCTTGCCGGTTATCGGCTTTACTGTATCCGGCGGCGCTCGTATGCAGGAAGGTTTATTGTCTTTGATGCAGATGGCGAAAACAAGCGCTGCGGTAAAACGGCATAGTGATGCCGGATTATTATATATTGCTGTTCTTACTGATCCCACAACCGGAGGTGTAACGGCAAGCTTCGCTATGGAAGCGGATATTATTCTTGCGGAACCCGGCGCAACTGTTGGTTTTGCAGGTGCAAGAGTGATTGAGCAGACAACAAAGAAAGCTCTGCCCGAAGGATTCCAAAAGTCGGAATTTGTACTGGCACACGGATTTATCGACAGCATTATCCCCCGTTCCAATCAGAAGAAATATTTGACCGAGCTGTTAAAAATGCACAATGGGAGGGCGATGATATGAGCGGATCTGCTTACGAACGTGTGAAGCTTGCTCGTGACAGCAAAAGACCGACCGGGCTTGATTATATCAAAAACATTTTCAAAGGCTTTATCGAATTTCACGGTGATCGTCGTTACGCAGACGATCCTGCCGTTGTTGGCGGTATCGCAAAGCTGAACGGCTGCCCTGTAACCGTAATCGCCATCGAAAAAGGTCATACCGCAAAAGAACGTACTTATCGTAATTTTGGTATGCTGCAACCGGAAGGATACCGCAAAGCCTTGCGCCTGATGAAGCAGGCAGAAAAATTCGGCAGACCGGTTATTTGCTTTGTGGATACGTCTGGCGCATACTGCGGAATCGGTGCTGAAGAACGAGGACAAGGACAGGCAATTGCAGAAAATCTACTTGAAATGTCGACTCTTTGTGTTCCTATTATCTCTATTTTGATCGGCGAAGGCGGCAGCGGCGGCGCCCTTGCGCTTGCGGTTGCCGATAGAGTATGGATGCTGCAAAATGCCGTGTATTCCGTCATTTCCCCCGAAGGCTGTGCGAGTATTCTTTGGAAAGATGCAGCCAGAGCGGAAACTGATGCGGCAAGTTTGAAATTAACGGCCGAAGATGCAAAAAGTCTTGGCGTAATCGAACGTATCCTTTCCGAAAACGACATCGGCCAAAAAAAGTTTTATGATCGCATTCGTACCCTTTTGACGGAAGAACTCAAAGAACTGTCGAGCGATATGGACCTGATACAGAATCGTTATGACAGATTCCGTAATCTTGGCGTCAGTGCGGTCATTAAGGAGTAAGTATGAGCGTATACAAACAGTATTGTAAAGAAATTGTCGATGAAAACGGCAGATTGAAAAAAATAACACTTGAATATCCCGACAACTTTAACTTCGGTTATGATGTTGTTGATAAAATTGCAAATGAAACGCCGGAGAAGCGTGCGCTTGTTTGGTGCAATGTCGAAGGCGAAGAACATATTTTTTCATTTGCTGATATAAAAAAATACAGCAACCAGATAGCAAATGTGTTTCGCAGCGCAGGAATCAGTTACGGCGACCGTGTGATGCTGATTCTGAAACGTCACTACGAGTATTGGTTTGCAGCAGTTGCTTTGCATAAGTTGGGAGCCGTGATGATACCGGCAACTCATATGCTGACGGTCAGCGATTTTGTGTATCGTATAAAATCCTCCCAAGCAAAGGCGATTGTATGTACTACACAAAACGAAGTGCCCGAAAAAGTCACAGCGGCGCTGAAAGAAGCTCAGATGACAGCGAAGCTCTGGTGTGTGGCACAGGATGCAGACGGCTTTGAAAATCTGACCACTACAATGAAATTTGCCTCAGATGAACTGGAACGTGTGCAGACTTTGGCAACTGATCCGATGATGCTGTATTTTACTTCCGGCACCACCGGTTATCCCAAAGGCGTGATTCACGCGCACAGCTATCCTCTTGCTCATATCGTCACGGCAAAATATTGGCATCAGGCAGAGGATAACGGTTTGCACTTTACGGTTGCGGAGACAGGTTGGGCAAAAGCATCATGGGGAAAAATATACGGACAATGGCTGATTGGCAGTGCGGTTATGGTATACGACTTCGACAACTTTGAGCCAAAGCAATTAACTGCTGTGATCAATCGCTATGGAGTTACTTCTTTCTGCGCTCCTCCTACGGTTTATCGTTATCTTGTGCGTAAAGGGATTCCCGATATGCCGACGCTCAAGCACGCAACAACCGCGGGAGAAATGCTGGCACCCGAAGTATTTCGCAAGTTTACAGAGCGTACCGGGATTAAACTATGCGAGGGATACGGACAAACCGAGACAACACTTTTGATGGCGAATTTCAAAGGTTACGATGCAGTAGAAGGCTCTATGGGGACACCTTCGCCTTTTTACAACATCGAGCTTCGTGGAAAGAACGGACAACCCGTTGATGTTGGTGAAGTAGGCGAAGTTGTTATCGTTCCCGAAGAAGCAGGCAAACAACCCGGTGTGTTTACAGCATATCTTGATAACGAAGAACAGTATCGATACGTTTGGCGTGACGGTGTATACCATACGGGCGATGCGGCATACGTTGATGAAAACGGTCGATATTGGTTCCATGGTCGCTTTGATGATATTATCAAAACAGGCGGTTTCCGAGTAGGTCCTTATGAGGTGGAAAATGTGCTGATGGGGCACCCTGCCGTTGTGGAATGCAGCGTGATCGGTGTGCCGGATTCTCTCCGAGGTCAGGCAATCAAAGCTGTGATTGTTCTTGGTGCGGGATATACTCCTTCGCAGGAGCTTGAGTTGGAGATCAAAACTTTCTGCAATCAAAAAACAGCAGAATACAAATGGATTCGTTTCATTGAGTTCGTAACCGAAATGCCCAAGACGATCAGCGGTAAAATTCAAAAGACTGTTCTTCGCAGTCAGAAATAGGCGGGTCATGCGAATCATTGCAGACGCCGGGCACAACGAAGAAGTACCGCAAATAACATTTTACAACAGGGCTAAGACGAGATCCGAG
>CAZJVB010000053.1:0-2183 GCA_964549435.1 uncultured Ruminococcus sp. | reverse complement strand
CCGAGCGTTCGCGTTTATTGTGATTGAATCATTTTTGCCATTTTTCAGAAAATCAAAAAATCGTCACAATTTGGTGCTATAATATGTATTTATATACAATCCCACTGGCAGAGGCAGAGACTCTGCAAAAGGAGTAACTATGAACAACATACTAAACAATATAGAGGATATACTGAGTTATCGGATCTGCGGCTTTCATCAATATGTGCTGAGTGAGCCGATTCATTTGGGTTATGTAAGCCGCAATCTTTGTGAATTGACAGGTTACAGCGAGAATGAACTGCTTCACGACAGCAAGGATCTGTATACATTGTTGGTACATCCCTCGGATCGGAAAAGGTACCTTGATTTTATAACGGATCTTGCAAAAAAAGAGCATACCCTGACCTGCGATTATCGTCTTGTAAAAAAGAACAATACTGTATTTTACGTAAGAGATACGATGTCGTCCAAGAGGCTGGAGGATGGAACTCTTGTCGGTTACTCGGTTATTACGGATATAACAGATATTAAAGGCGAGAATACGAATCTACAATTCCTGAACGAAACCGTTCCTTGCGGTTTTTTGAAATACACCTGCGAAAAACAGCCTAAAATAACCTATATCAATCAAAAGATGATTGATATGCTTCGCTTTCCGATGGCGAAAGACGGCGAACTTGATTATCTTGAAATGTATAAAGGCAATATCTTTTTAATGATTCCCATGGAGGATCGCCGCCGGTTTTCCAAATATCTGAATCGAGTCTACTCCGCAGAAGCACCGATTGCCGGTGAAATGACATTGCTGCGTTGTGACGGAACAAGAGCGTATGTGTTTGGATGGGTAACAAAGTGTGTCAACGAACAGGGTGTAGAAGAATTTCAAAGTGTCTGTATGGACATTACAGCAAGACATCAGGTCAGAAAAGCTGCCGAAACACAACGCTATATGAAAGCATTGACCGATGTTTATGACAAAATATTTGAATTTAATCTTGATGCCAATACCGTGAAATGTCTGCATTGTGAGGACGGATCTTCCTTCAAAAGATTTGAAGATATTGCAATGCAGATTGATGACGCTTTGGAAAAATGGATCATAAATGCCGTTGATTTAGCGGATTGTGACAGGGTTCGTGATTTCTTTAGAGATTTTTCCCAAAAGAAGTTGTATGAACCGGGTGCAAAGCCGCCGCAGATTACTTACAGCGCACGTTCATCTGCGGGCGAGCTCAGACAATATAACGGAATTTTTATCAAAGTTGATGATTCTGTCAGCTTTTATTGCTGCAGGCATATTCAGGAGGAAACTGAGGCGGACGTTTTACGAACCGAGAATGATCAGTTGAAGCAAAAAATGAAAGATCTTGTTATGCAGTTTTCCGATGGCATCGCAGCGTTTGAAGTTACATCCGAGGGTATGGTAAAGCCTCTTTACGCCAGCGAAAATGTGTGCGAGTTTTTTGGATACACAAAAGAAGAATGGTTTCCTCTAACCGAAAAATATACCTCGATCGAATCTTTTGTTGCTTATAGTGAAGCATCCTATGAGGACTTTGCAGAACTTCTCAGAAACGGCGAAGCTGAATTTACCTATTTTGACTATAAGAGCGAAACCGAACGACAGATCAAAGCAATATGCTCTCAGAAAGAGCCTAACAGCACTTCCCCGAGATATGTTATGCTCTATTCGGTCGAGGATACTGATTCGAGCGAAAAGATACATCTTCCCGAAAATCGAACCGTATCTATTCGCACGTTCGGATATTTTGATGTGTTCGTCGGTGATAATCCCGTTGCATTCCGCAATAAGAAATCCAAAGAACTTTTGGCAATACTTGTGGATCGCAGAGGCGGTTATGTTACATCTGAAGAAGCTATTAGCTTTTTGTGGGAGGATGAGCCTGTAAATACATTGACGCTTTCGAGATACAGAAAGGTCGCTCTCCGCTTGAAAAATACATTAGAGGAATACGGAATTTCCAGTATTGTCGAAGCGCTTGATGGAAAACGCCGAATTGTGATGGATAAAGTTGAGTGTGACCTGTATCATTATCTTTCGGGTAAAGAAGAATATATACAGCTTTTCAAAGGTAGTTATTTGACGAATTACAGTTGGGGCGAAACAACACTGGGCGAACTGATTAGCAATCAGAAATGAGGCTTTTAAGAGTAACACAGTAAACACATAAAAATAGCTG
>CAZJVB010000052.1:0-12495 GCA_964549435.1 uncultured Ruminococcus sp. | reverse complement strand
TTGTTTCAAAGGAGGTGTAGCGAATATCCATCGCCCACCACGACAAGATTTCGATGATCAATGTCGTGGACAATTCAAGATGTTCCATCGGGCGAACCATCCCCTGCTCAATAAATGCCTCGATGTAGCGCATCATGGTATCAAGAAATTGTTTGCGGTATACTATGTAGTGCTGTGCCAAATGCCGAAACTCAAATTGGTTTTTTTCAAGGAACAGACATCCGACCGCATACCGGGCCAGAATATCAAACGCATCACTAATAAGGGTTTCAAAAGCATAATCTGCCAGATTTCCTTGAAGATGGGAAGCAAAATCATGCCCCGATTTCTCAAAAGTAGCGATGATTTCATTCTCCAATCCGGCGAATAGATCATCTGTGATGGGCCGTTCAAACTCATGCTCGACAAATGCGGGGTCTATCGTACGTTTCAGGATAAAGTGCATGATTTCCTGTTTCCCTGTAAAGTCGAGATAGATTGTACCGACAGAAACACCGACTGCCTTTGCGATATGGCTGATCTGCGTTTTTGCATAGCCTTGTTGGAGAAATAACCGTGTAGCCGCATCGGCTATATCCTTCATTCGCTGGTTCAAATAAACCGTCTCCTTATCCTGAATGAACTGTTCATTTATATAATAACACGCTTTTGTTCAAAAGTCAAGCGGATAAGAAAATTTTATGAATCTGATCAAAAAATAGAAATCTTAAATTCTTGGACAATGCAGGTTGTCCGTAAGATTGCGTATTTAGAGGATTTCACGTTATCGTGAAAATGCCAAACCGCCTGTTGTCGACATGTCCCCAAAAAAATAGCTACCCGCAGTGACGGCTTCATATTCTTTCGGAACGCTGAAAAGACGAATTTGTATATTTCCGTTCCTATGCCCAAAGTCCTCATCTCCTAAATGTTTCCTTATGGCTTACGAAGGATATTTCTGTCAAAAGCACCGCTGTTTGCCGGGGTAATCGTACCATGACCGACCGCGCGCAAATACGCCTTCCGCTACAAATACAGTTCAAAGGCAATATCCGCTCTGTCGTAGGGGAACTTTTTTCGATCCACCGGAATCTCAACGAACCCAAATTTTCTGTAAAGCCGGATCGCTCTTTCGCATTTTCGGTTGGATACAATAACGATTTTCCGGATTCCCCTCTCCTTTGCAAATGTAAGACAGGCCTTCAGGCAAGCGCTGCCGGCACCGGTTCCTGTGTACATTCCCTTGGCACAAAACTTCTCAATCTCCCACTCCCCGTCGGACAGCGGCGCTATCATGCAGCAGGCAAGCACGACGCCTTCCTCATCGATGGCGAAAAAAATTTCAGCACCCTGTTCCACCAGTTCGTCAACATGATCCAAAATTTCCAGATCTTCCTTTTCCAAAGCAAACATTTCCGAAATCCAAAGTCGATTCATTTCAATAAAATCATTCTTATATTTTTTGTCGTAAGATACGATTCTCATATGACTATCCTTTCAAAATAGCAGTAATTGTATCAAAAGCCATGATAAGACGCTCGCAATCCCGTTCTGTCAGAGTTCTGAGCTTCTCATCGATTTGTTGATTGGATCTTTCTATAAAATCCTGTGTCCGCGCAAATCCCTTTTCCGTCAAATGCAACTCATAGGCTCTGGAGTCCGTCTCAGACACCGTTCGCCGAAGATCGCCCTTGCCTTCGTGCTTTCTGATGATGCGGCTCAAATAGCTTTTATCGATATTCATCGCTTTGGCAATATCTGTAGCCGTACATCCCTCCTTTGTGAAAACCTCAAACAACACCCTCGCTTCAGCGGCGGAATACTCCGAACCAAGATAGCTGCTGCCTAACAACCCAAACGCCGGTAAATAAAACCGGTTAAATTCACGAATCCTGTTTACGGTTTTTTCCTTCATAGTTTCCATCCTCACCTCGATATTGGACGAAGTCCACTATCTGTATGATAGCACATTTAGTGGCTTTTGTCAACTAATAGACGTAAAAAAAGCAGAGGAAATTGAAATTTCCTCTGCTTTTTCCTGCTTCGTTTCTATTCCGGATAGCTACTACACGACAGAAACACGCCGAGCCGCTTCCTCATTGACCTCCTCCGGCTTCCGGAAAGTAGGCACCAGCTCCTCCAACAAAGGAAGAACATCGCCGCCGGCTTCTGCGGTTCGTTTCAAGACCTCCAAATCGGTATAAAAACGCGCTTCGTCAACCGGAATCTGACTGCCAATATAAATCAATTTATTGTCCGTCTGCCGCAGCCCCTCCTCGTCCATCAGCAGTTCCTCGTATAGCTTTTCGCCGGGACGCAAACCGGTAAAGTGAATCGGAATATCCACGTTCGGCACATGTCCGGACAGACGGATCAGATTTTCGGCAAGATCGAGAATGCGCACCGGCTTTCCCATGTCCAACACAAAGATTTCTCCGCCCTTCGCAGACGCACCCGCCTGCAGAACCAGAGACACCGCCTCCGGGATCGTCATGAAATAACGAATAATGTCCGGATGCGTGACAGTGACCGGACCGCCCGATTCAATCTGCTTTCGAAACAGCGGGATGACGCTACCGTTGGAGCCGAGCACATTGCCGAACCGCACCGTGACAAATTCGGTGTCGGAATAAGTATTATAGGACTGCACAATCATCTCACAGACACGCTTTGTCGCTCCCATGACATTGGTCGGGTTGACAGCCTTGTCCGTAGAGATCATAACAAACCGCTCCGCGCCGTATCGATCCGCCATCTGCACCGTGTTGAGCGTTCCAAAAATGTTGTTCTTAACCGCTTCATCCGGACTGCCCTCCATCAGCGGGACATGCTTATGTGCCGCGGCATGATAAATCACCTGCGGGCGAAGCTCTGCAAACAGTCTGTCCAGCTTTACAGCATCCCGCACGGAAGCGATGCGCACCTCCAACTGCAGGTACGGGTAAAGATGCTTCAATTCATTTTGTATATCGTAAGCATTATTTTCGTAAATATCCAGAATAATCAGCTTTTTCGGAATAAACGAGGCGATCTGCCGGCACAGCTCACTACCGATCGAGCCGCCTCCGCCGGTAACCAGCACCACCTTGCCCCGTACAGATGCCGACATCTGTACCGGATTGATACGAATCGGCTCCCGTCCCAGAAGATCCTCAATACGGACATTCTGCACACTGCTCACACTGACTTTCCCGTCGATCAGCTTGGAAAAGGACGGGACAGAACGGACACGGCAGCCGGTCTTCATACAAACCGAAAGAATTTCAGCACGGCGCTCTACCGGACAGCGGGAAATCGCAAAGATGATCAATTCGATCTCGTGCTTTTTGACCAGCGCAGGAATTTCCTCCGTGCCGCCTTCCACCGGAACGGAATAGACCAGCTTACCGCGCTTGAACGGATCGTCGTCCACCAAACAAATCACCTTCGCCCCCGTATACGCGGGATTGCTCCGAAACTCATGCAGCAAATAGTTACCGGTTTCACCGGCGCCGACAATCAGAATCCGTCCCTCGGTATCAGCAGAAACCTCGCGCGGCGAACGCTGCTTGCCGCGCTTACGCAAAAACAAACGGAAAGCAAGCAGAAGCCAAGCCATCAGCAGACCGGCAAGCACATAAACCAGCCGCGGCATTCGATTGTCCGTTAGCAGCCCAACCGCAAACACGGCGACAGTTGACAAAAATGCGCTCGCCACAACACGGAGTACATCCCACGCGGTGGAGAACGGCCAGTACACGCGATGAAGACCGGTAACGAAAAACAGCAGCGCATACGCCACGGAGATCACCGGAATCGCCAGAAAAAATGCCGGCGAAAACGAAATCACCGCATCCTCGCCTCCGCCGGACAGTGTCAGACGAAGCAGAAACGCGAGATAAAGCGAGCCGTTGACCAACAGCAGATCACCGGCAAGCTGCACGAAAATATAGCTGAGTGATTTGACTTTTTTCAAACGAATTCAGTACCTTTCACGGTATTTCCGCCGACCGGGCGCAATCTACGCTACGGAAAATTCCCGATACGGTATGATCAGTATACCACCCCATTCTGCAAAATGCAAGTTTCTTCGTGCCGTAAAAAGCGGTTTATACGAAAAAAAGGGCTGTTTTCGTGTACCAGCCCTTTTCTTCCGCTCTCAGCAAACAACCGCCCGGAACAGGTCATCCAGCCAATCCCCCTCGAACAGCTCAATCAGGCCGCCGTCGCAGGCAGCGGCGAGCTTACGGTCGATCGGCAACTTTGCGACTGCCGGAATGCCCAGCTTTCCTGCCGTGTCCTCGGCGTGGCTTGCACCGTAAATCTCGTGGCGCTTATGGCAATCCGGACATTCAAAATAAGAGAAATTCTCTGCCAGCCCCAGCACCGGAAGGTTCATCAGCTTTGCCATGTTGAACGCCTTTTCCACGATCATAGAAACCAGCTCCTGCGGCGAGGTGACAATGATGATCCCATCCAGCGGAATGGATTGAAATACAGTCAGCGGGACATCCCCGGTTCCCGGCGGCATATCGATGAACATCACGTCCGTCTTCCCCCAGATCACGTCCGTCCAAAACTGCTTGACGCAGCCGGCAATGACAGGTCCGCGCCAAACAACGGGATCCGTCTCATGCTCCAGCAGCAGATTGACAGACATGACCTGAATACCGGTTTTGGTCTGCAACGGATAAATCCCCTCCTCAGAAGCGATCGCCTGTCCGTGCAGCCCGAACGCCTTGGGAATCGACGGACCGGTGATATCCGCATCCAGAATCGCGGTCTGCAGCCCGGCGCGGCGGGCAAGAACTGCCAGCATGGACGTCACCGTCGATTTACCTACCCCGCCCTTTCCGCTGACCACACCGATAACTTTTTTGATTTCGGATAGCGCATTGGGTTTTTCCAGCAGACTTTCCGGCTGCTGCCGGGAAGCGCATTCCTCCCCGCAGGAGGAGCAATCATGTGTACAGTCTGACATCGTATTTCCTCAACCTTTCCCTGATGGTCCGTCAAGCTTGATTTCTATAGAGGTCGCCTTGCCATACAGCGTGTGCCGATGCTGGCGCAACAGCTTGCAAGCATAACAGCTATTCCCGTCCGCTTACAGCGTTTTCAGATGCTCCATCGCCGCGCGCAGCTTTTCGGCCTTGGAGCGAAAGACCTCCGCCTTTTCGCGTTCCGACTGCACCAGCTTCTCCGGCGCTTTCGCGACGAAATCGGCGTTTGCCAGCTTGGCATCCGCACGGGCGATCTCATTTTCTGCGTTTGCTAACTCCTTGCCCAGCCGCGTCAATTCCTCGTCACGGTCAATCATATCTGCCAGCGGAATCAAAATCTCGCAGGCATCCGTAATGGCACGAACGGCTCCCCCCACGTCTCCGGTCTCCGTTGAAATCTCCACGCCGGAAGCAAATGCCAGACGCAGGAAGAAGCGCTCCTTGCCGGCAAAGGTCGATGGCTCCGCAGTCACGATGCGAAGATGCGCTTTGCGGGCGCGCGCGACGTTCATTTCACTGCGCAGATTGCGCACTGCACGAATGGCATCGATCACCTTACGCATTGCCGCCTCCTCCTTCGGGAAGTTCAGCTCCTCGCGGTAGACCGGATACTCCGCAATCATAATCGAATCACCGGTATGCGGCAGCGTACGCCAGATTTCCTCTGTGATGAACGGCATAAACGGGTGCAGCAGCTTCATAACGCCGGATAGCACATAGATCAGCACGCGCTGCGCATCCAGATTGGTCTGCGTGCCCTTTTCGTTCAGACGCGCCTTGACCAGTTCGATATACCAGTCACAGAACACATCCCATATGAAATCGTACAGCTTGCCGACGGCGATGCCCAGCTCATACCGGTCCAGGTTCTCCCGCACCTCGCGCACAAGAAGATTGTACCGGGACAGGATCCACTTGTCCTCATCCGGCAGACCGGCGAGCACCGGCTCCTCAACGCTGCAGGCGGTGTCCAGATTCATCAGCACGAAGCGCGCCGCATTCCAGATTTTATTGGCAAAATTACGGGAGGCTTCAAAGCGCTCCTCCGAAACACGCATATCGTTGCCGGGACTGTTTCCGTTAACTAAGGTGAAGCGCAGCGCGTCGCAACCGTATTTCTTGATCATCTCCAGCGGGTCAATCCCGTTGCCGAGAGATTTGGACATTTTGCGTCCCTGTGCATCGCGCAGCAATCCGTGTACCAGCACATCGGAGAACGGCTTTTTTTCAGTATGCTCCAGACCGGAAAAAATCATGCGCGACACCCAGAATGTGATGATATCATAACCGGTGACCAGCGTTGTTGTCGGGTAGAATGTTTTCAGATCCTCAGTCTGCTCCGGCCAGCCGAGCGTGGAGAACGGCCACAGTGCAGAGGAAAACCAAGTATCCAGCGTATCCGGATCCTGACGCATCGGCTTTCCGCACTTCGGGCAGACCGCCTGCTCCTCCTTGGTCACGATCAGTTCTTCGCATCCGTCGCAATAGAACGCCGGTATGCGGTGCCCCCACCAAAGCTGGCGGGAGATACACCAGTCACGGATATTCTCCATCCAGTGCAGATAATTTTTGGAAAATCGCTCCGGAATAAATCGTATCTCCCCGTTCTTGACCGCGTCGATCGCGGGACCGGCAAGCGGCGCCATCTTTACGAACCATTGCAGCGAGACGCGCGGCTCAATTGTGGTTCCGCAACGATAGCAGGTACCGACGTTGTGGGAGTAATCCTCCACCTTGACCAGACAGCCGCATGCTTCGAGATCACGGACGATCGCCTTGCGGGCCTCATAACGGTCCATGCCGGCATACGCGGGATAATCGTCGGTAATCTTCGCGTCCGGCGTCAGGACATTGATCACCTCCAGCTGATGCCGCATGCCGACCTCAAAGTCGTTCGGATCGTGAGCCGGTGTGATCTTGACGGCGCCGGTTCCGAATTCCATCTCGACGTACTCGTCAGCAATGACCGGAATTTCGCGCCCGACCAGCGGCAGGATCAGCGTTTTCCCCACCAGATCGCGGTAGCGTTCGTCCTTCGGATTGACCGCGACCGCCGTATCGCCCAGCAGCGTTTCCGGGCGGGTTGTCGCAAGATAAATATACGCATCGCTGTCTTTGACCGGATAGCGCAGGTGCCAGAAATGCCCCGCCTGATCCTCATACTCTACCTCCGCATCGGAAATAGAGGTCAGGCAATGCGGGCACCAGTTGATGATGCGGTTCCCGCGATAAATCAATCCCTTTTCATACAGGCTGACGAACACGTCCTTGACCGCCGCAGAACAGCCCTCGTCCAGCGTAAAACGCTGACGTGTCCAGTCACAGGAGGAACCGATCTTTTTAAGCTGTTCAGAAATACGCCCGCCGTACACGCGGTTCCATTCCCACGCGCGCTCTAAAAACGCCTCGCGTCCGATCTCCTCTTTGGTCACCCCCTCCTCACGCATCTTCTCCACAATCTTGGCTTCCGTGGCGATGGACGCATGATCTGTGCCCGGTACCCAAAGAGTATGGAAGCCGCACATCCGTTTATAACGAACCAAAATGTCCTGCAGCGTATTATCCAGCGCATGCCCCATATGCAGCTGCCCCGTGATATTGGGCGGCGGCATAACGATCGAAAACGGCTTTGCCCCCGGCTTACGCGGGCGGAAGTAGCCTTTTTCATTCCATTCGGTATATAATCGATCCTCAAATTCCGCAGGATTGTAAGTTTTTTCCAATTCTTTCGGCATGATGCTCATTCCTTTTCAGATAAAGTAGTCTGCTGCCGTTCCGTCTGCCAGAACGGATTCATCAGCAGCCCGGTCTTGAGCTTCGGGTAGAAATAGGTGCTCTTCTGCGGCATCTTGTCTCCCGCCTCTGCGACCGCACGGATTTCCGCAATGCGCGTCGGGTTCAGAAGGAACGCCGCGCCGCTCTCCCCACGCTGTACGGAAGCAACCGCTGCCGCCGCCGAACGGGTGTAGCGCAGGTTGATCTGCTTCGCCATATTTTCCCGGTCGATGCCCAGCACCCGCTCCAGCAGCAACGTATGAAGCACAGTGACGTCCAGCCTTGCGTAAGCATCACTTCTGCCATCCACCTGCAACCGGTCGGCAGATTCCTTCCCGACCAGCAGCGTAAAACCGCTGCCGCCGGTATATAGTGCAAAGGCGTGGCGGTCGGCGTGCTGTGCCAAAACCGCTTCGGCTTTCGTGACGTCCGGATATGCCGTCGCGGTGAATTGCTCCGCCGCGCGCGCAAGGAACATGTCCCTGTCCACCGGCATGCCGGTGATCAAACGGTGCGTCGGCAGAACCACCAGCCCGTCATCCTCCAAATCCACCAGCGTCATCAGGATATGGTCCGCTTCCCAGCCGTTTGGATTACCGTTCGCAGCCAGCTCCTCACGAAAGCGCAGCGCCGTTTCATAGCGGTGATGCCCGTCCGCGATGAACAGCTGCTTATCCGCAAACGCCTGAACCAGAAATCCGATCTCCGCCGGATCCTCGATCTTTCGTAGGGTGTGCGTTACGCCCTCACTGTCAGCGAATTCCGCAAGCAACGGCAGCGCCTGCGCCTCGCGGAGCTTCTGCCGAATCTCCCCGCTTTCGTCGCGGTAAAGTGAATAGACGGAGGAAAAGTTGCAGCCGGTCGCTTTCATCAGGTTGAACCGGTCCGCTTTGGCTTTAGACAACGTTTCCTCATGCGGGAGCACCACGCGGTCGGAAAAGGGCCGCAGTCCGACCAGACAAACCAACCCGTCGAACGCATACTGCTTCCCCGCAACGGAAAACGCCTCACGGTACAGATAGATGCCCGGCGTCTCGTCCCGCGCCAAAATGCCGTCCCGCAGCCACGCCGCAAGCAGCTTCCCCGCATTTTCATACCGATTCTCGCCACCGACCGGCAACTCCAGCCGGATCAGGTTGTACGGGTTCGCCGCGCAAAGAGCAGCATACTCCTCTTCGCTCACAATATCGTATGGCGGGCAGACGCAGCTTGCCAGAGTCCCCGCCTTGTCCGTGTACCGAAGCGCACGGATCGGTTTGATTTCAGCCATAAAAGCTCCTTTCGGTATCTTCGGTCAGATCTTCTTCAGCTTCGCAAAGCTGCCCATGATACGCTTGATCGAGCCGCTCTCAAAGCGAATCTCATAGAGCATGTCGCCGCCCATCTGCTGCGCCGCAAGCACCTCGCCCGGTCCGAAAAACGCATGTGAAATGCGATCACCGGCGGCAAATACCGTCTGTCCAGCGGCAAACTCGCGGTGCAGCGCCCGGGAGGTCTCCTCCGTAAATGCGTTTGCCAGCTCCTGTCGGCGCGTATGGTAGCTTTCCCGACGGCTGCCGGCATTTCCGTTGCCAAATGGGTTTTCCCGCTTACGCTCTACCGCCTGACGGTCCTGCTCCGGAATTTCCGACAGAAAACGGGAGGCAACCCTCGCTTCCGTCCTGCCGTAAAGCATTCGGGATTCACAATAGGAAAGGCAAAGCGACTGCTTGGCGCGGGTAATCGCTACATAAGCAAGCCTCCGTTCTTCCTCCAAACCGCCCTCCAGCAATGCCTGCGTACTGGGAAAAAGCCCGTCCTCAAAGCCAATCAGGAACACGGCAGGGAATTCCAATCCCTTCGCAGAATGAACGGTCATCAGCGTCACCGCGTCCTGTCCCTCCTCCAGCGAATCCACATCGGAAACCAGTGCCATCTCCTCCAGAAACGCGGACATACCTGCCGTTTCTGACGATTCCTCAAACTGGCGCACGGTAGAAAGAAACTCGCGGACATTCTGCTCGCGCTCATGCGTTTCGTCACCGTCCGCCTCCGCCTCCTCAGCAAGAAAGCGCAGATAGCCGCTGGTATGCAAGATGTATTCCACCGTTTCAGTCAGCCCGTGCTCTGCGGAAAATTCCCGCATAGAGTCAATCAGATGGGCAAATTCCGTCAGCTTTCCGGCTGCTTTCCCCAGCTCCGGATAATCGCCCGCGTATCTGGCAACCTCAAACAGGCTCTTTTCCCGATCTGAAGCGATGGCCTCCAACCGGGATACCGTCGTTTCTCCGATCGACCGTTTTGGAACATTCAGTATCCGGCGCAATCGCACATTGTCCGAAGGATTGCACACCACCGACAGATAGGAAAGCACGTCCTTGATCTCCCGGCGCTCGTTAAAACGCAGACCGCCGCAGATTCGATACGGAACGCGGTTCTTAACCAGCGCCTGCTCGATGGTATTGGACAACGCCCCGACACGGTAAAGCACGGCGTAATCGCCGTATCTCCGCGCACCTGCCGCAACCTGTCGCTTGATTTCGGAAGCGATCAGAGCGGATTCCTCTGACTGCGTAAGCGGGTGCTCCACCCGGATCGGCTCTCCATCGCCCGCACACGTCCAAAGCTTCTTGCCCTTGCGTCCCTCATTGTGACAAATCACCGCATTGGCAGCAGCAAGAATATGCCCGGTTGACCGGTAATTTTGCTCCAGCCGAATGACCTTCGCACGGGGAAAAACCCGGTCAAATTGTAAAATATTTTCTACGGTTGCACCGCGAAAGCTATAAATAGACTGATCGTCGTCTCCGACGACGCAAACATTCTCTTTCCCGCCGCCAAGCAGCGTAACAAGCCGGTTCTGGGAAGGGTTGGTATCCTGAAACTCATCTACCAGAATATAGTCAAACTGCCGCCGGTACTCCTCCAGCACCTCCGGAAATTCCCGGAACAGACGGTTCGTCAGCAGAATGATATCGTCGAAATCCAACGCATTGGACTGCCGCAGTTCGCGCTGATACTCCGCATAGATCGCCGCCGTCTCGGATATACGGGAATCCCGTCCGGCATATTCCAGCATCTCCTCCGGCGTCAATTCTTTCTCCTTATTGCGGGAAATCAGACCGATCACTGCCTTGACAGACAGCAGCTTCTCATCGACATGCCGGCGCTTCATGATCGCGGAAATGATCTTCTTTGTATCGTCGGTATCGTAAATCGTAAAGCCGCTCGTATAGCCGAGCCGGTCAATCTGCCGGCGCAGGATGCGTACACAAATAGAATGGAACGTTCCCGCCCAAATATCCTTCGCCCGTTCGCCCAACAAAGTAGAAAGACGTTCCTTGAATTCGTTCGCCGCCTTATTGGTAAAAGTAATACAGAGCACACGGTAAGGGCGAACCGGGCGGATCGCCACGGTCTCCAACACTTTACGGATCTCCGCACGCGAACCACCGTCCGCTGCCAAAAGGTCCGGATATCGCTCCTCCGCATCCGGCGGCAGTTCCTCACTCTGCCAGGCGTCTCCGAACAGAACCATGTTCCCAATCCGGTTAACCAGTACGGTCGTCTTTCCCGAACCAGCACCTGCCAGCACCAACAAAGGACCTTTCACCGTAGCAACTGCTTCCTGCTGCGGCGGATTCAGAAACTGATAATATTGTGAAAAAAGCGCACGCTTCTTCTGATTAAATTCCGCTGCAAATCCGCTTTCCTGCATTCCCATGACCATTCCGTTCATTTGATTTTTTCATTATATAACAACCGAAAAAAAAAATCAATCCCAATTCCCGGATTTTTTCATCGAAACCGTTTTTCCGGACGGATTTTCCCCTGCTGCAAACGCAACCGATACGGAAAACCCAATCGTCTCTTTACCACCCAAGGCAAAATACGAAGTACGCAACGGTTTCCGGATAACGCTTGACATCCGTAAAATAACCCCAAAGCTGCCGAAAATCTCTTTGTCAGGAGGTAGCGCCCGCTTTTTGCCTTTTTCCATGCAAAAAAACGAACGGCTGCGATGTGCTACCGCTCGTTTTTAAGAAATTTTTTCTACTGCCACACCAAAACAACGCACGGAAAGGTTTGTTTTCCCTAATTACGTGAGAGTTCAACCAAGCATACTCTCCAGCCACTCCAACTCTGTTTCACTTATCGTTTCTCTTAGAGTTTTGCTTAGAACAATTGTTCCATCACCAAACTCAAAGGGATGCTGCAACAACTCCGTATCATCCACATAGTCAAGAACAACGGCATCCTCATCCACATAAATCGCACGCTCGAATCTGAAATAAAAGCCGCCGAATTCGCCCAGCGCCTTCATGTCCTCGACGGACAGATCGGCAAAGCAATGACTACGAGAGAACTCTCCTACATAACACTTGACATCGATTCCGATCGACTCCGCGTATTGCAGGCGTTCCTCTATCGTAGACGGATTCTCCGGCGTACCGTTGAAAAAACCAAAACCCAGCACAACGCGGTACAGGACGTCCTCCCCTTGATGGCTGGCAATCGCTTCGTCCAGAACACCGTCCCACGTATGACCTCCATAATAAAAAGGATTAAAATCAAGGTTAAAATATTCTCTGCAATCACCGTATTCACTGACGATTGTAATGACCTCGCGTTCCTCTTCCGTGTCCGCGTCCGTATCGGAGCTTCCGGTTTCGCCAATTTCCGTGTCCGCGTCCGTATCGGAGCTTCCGGTTTCGCCAACCGAAGCCTCCGGTTCGCTTTCCGCCGTTGATTCCCCTTCGGCTTCCGGCAGGCTTTCCTCCTC
>CAZJVB010000051.1:0-12549 GCA_964549435.1 uncultured Ruminococcus sp. | reverse complement strand
ATGAGCTTGAAATAGAAAGGTTAAGAGAGGAAGGATATACAAGCCGAGAGATAGGGAATAAATTGGGCTTTAGCCACAAACAAATGCGTAATTACTACTACCGGAGCAATGTTGCGGAAAGAAAAATTCAAGCAGGAATATCTCTTAAACGCAAAGGTAGACCACCAAAGGATTATGTAGTTCGTGAACAAGATAAAGTTTCAGAACTGAAATATATCCTTGCTCGCGAAGAAGCAAAAATCAAGTCGTCAGAAATGGAAAATGAACTAATGCGGGATTTTCTCTCGCTCACAGAAAGGAAGTGAGAACAAGCATAAAATATATGGTAATCTACCGACATAAAAGATAAGTATTTAATTAGTGAGATGTGTCGGT
This sequence comes from uncultured Ruminococcus sp., assembly GCA_964549435.1. Lineage (GTDB taxonomy): Bacteria > Bacillota > Clostridia > Oscillospirales > CAG-382 > Coliplasma. The sequence goes on along the minus strand of CAZJVB010000051.1, from coordinate 12,174 downwards.
TCTTCAAAGTGTCTGGAAGCGGATATTATGGTTTTGTATCACGAATGGATATACCGGCACGGGATCTGCCTTTGGCAGAAAAGATACAGGAATGTCAAGAAAAATGCGGAAAAACTTATGGTTACCGTAGGGTGCATATATGGCTTGAAAGAAACGGTATTTATCGTAATCCAAAAACAATTCTTCGTGTAATACAAAAGTACGGCTTGTTGTCAGTTGTTAGAAGGAAAAAATATCGCAACTACGGAGAATATCTACATAAATACCCCAATTTGCTAAACAGAGATTTTTCTGCCGAAAGACCAAATCAAAAATGGGTTACAGATATTTCATATATACACACAAATCAAGGCGTTCTTTATTTGTCAGTTATCAGAGATTTGTATGACAACAGTATCGTTGCATACAAAACAGGAACCGAGCAAAATGTCAATCTTGTTTTAAGTACCATTAGGGCGGCAAAACGAAAAAAAAAGTCACTGCAGGGCTGCAGCTCCACAGTGACCAAGGCTTTCAATATACATCGCAAGCATATTATCGCCTTACACAATCATACGGCATTACGCCGTCCATGTCAAGACGTGGTAATCCGTATGACAATGTTTTAGCGGAAAATTTCTTTTCCATTCTTAAAACTGAGTGTATCTATCGCACAAAACTTCAGACCTATGAGGAGGCGAGCCTCCTCATAGGTGAATACATACATTTTTACAATTATCAGCGCATCCAACTAAAAACAAAACTGACTCCGCTTGAAAAACGAAGTCAGTATGTTGCTTAAAATTTAATATTTTCTACCATAGATGCCTTTTTTATGCTGTCCGCACAAATTAGGGCGGTTCAATAGCCGTGCCTCTTTTCAATCCAACTCTTTTTTTCCGGTATACAGTTCGTAATATCGTCCGCCGAGAGCCAGTAAGTCCTCATGGCTGCCGCGTTCCATAATTTCGCCCTGTTCCAGTACCATGATTGCATTTGCATTGCGAACAGTGGAGAGACGGTGCGCAATGACAAACGTCGTGCGATTTGCCATCAAACGGTCCATGCCCTCCTCGATATGACGTTCCGTACGGGTATCAACGGAGCTGGTCGCCTCATCCAGCACCAAGATCGGTGCTTTGGATAATGCCGCGCGGGCAATATTCAATAGCTGACGCTGTCCCTGCGAAAGATTTGCTCCGTCACCCTCAATCATCGTTTGATAACCGTCAGCAAGACGGGTGATAAAGCTGTGAGCGGAAGCAGTCTTTGCCGCCTCGATAACCTCCTCATCCGTCGCGTCCATTCTACCATAACGTATATTTTCCATCACCGTGCCGGTAAACAAATGGGTATCCTGAAGAACCATGGCAATATTTTTCCGCAAGACCTCTCGCTGGATTTTTTTAATCGGAACGCCGTCGATAGTAATTTCTCCGGAATCGATATCATAGAACCGATTGAGCAAATTGGTTACCGTCGTTTTCCCTGCGCCGGTAGAGCCGACAAAAGCGACCTTCTGCCCGGGCTTAGCATACAGCGAAATATGTTTCAGAATCGTTTTTTCCGGCACATAGCCGAAAGAAACATCCTTCAGTTCAACATATCCCTTCATCATGGGCATCGCATCCGCATCCGGCGCATCCGCCTCCTCCGGCTGCATATCCATTACGCCGAACACACGCTCTGCACCGGCAAGCGCCGCAAAAATGGTACTCATCTGCTGCGAAACCATTTGAATCGGCATGGAAAACTGGCGGGAATAGTTAGCAAAAACAGTCAGATCTCCCGCACCAAAGCCTCTGGTAAAAATCAGCACACCGCCCAGTCCCACAGTGATAGCATAAGCGACTTGGCTGGTGTTTCCCATAATCGGTCCCATAATGCCGCCGTAAAACTGCGCCTTAAACTGCTTATCGCGCAAGTCGTCATTTAACAAATCAAATTCTTCAACACAGGTTTTCTCATGGTTGAACACCTTAACCACCTTTGAGCCAGTCACAGTTTCCTCAATATATCCGTTAACTGCACCGAGAGCCTCCTGTTGTCCGGAATAGTAACGTCCGGACGCTTTCGCCAACGCCTGACCGCCCTTGATAAAGATCGGTAAAAAGGCGATGGTTACCAAAGAAAGCCAAATATTAGTAGAAACCATAAAGATAAATGTACCGACCAGAGAAATCGTACCGGACACCATCGAAGTCAGAGAGTTGTTGAGCATGGTATCGATATTATCTACATCGTTGGTAAATCGGGACATAATCTCACCGGTGGTGTTGGCATCAAAATACCGTACCGGAAGCCCTTGCAATTTATCAAACAGATCGTTTCGAATCGCCTCAGTCGCATTCTGCGACACGGAAAGCATCAGCCGCGCCTGCAGATAGTTACTGCAAACGCCGACCAGATAGATCAAAGCAAGAAGAAAGACCGCAGCCAAAACATAAGTTGCAATTTCCCGAAACCCGCTGTCCGGCAGCATTCCGGCTACAAACGGCAATTCCGTCACCTTCTGCACCACATGATCCGCTACTTCACCGATCGCTGTCCACTTAACAGAGCCTTCCCCGGCAATGCTGATCTGAATGCGGTTGATGATGGGTGCAAGCATATAGGCGCCGAGCAGAGAGGTCAGAGTACTGATCAACATACAGACAAAAACCAAAATCAGTCTGCCCTTATACTTCGCGACATAGGAAAGCAACCGCCGCACGGTGTGTTTGGTATTTTTCGGTTTTCCGGTAGGCGTCGGACCGCGTTTGCCAGGACCGGGACCGGGGCCGCCCGGTCCGATGTTCTTGACAGAAACCTCACGTGCATACTGCTTCCGGAGGGACTCCAATGTTCTCTTCGACATACCGCTCACACCTCTCCTTCCGCATCCGTTCTGCGTTCCATCTGCGAATCATAGATTTCCTGATATTCCACATTGCTCCGCAGCAGTTCCGCATGTGTGCCGATGCCTGTGATCTTTCCGTCATTCATAACGATGATCAGATCAGCGTCCATCACAGAGGTAATTCGTTGAGCGATCACAATCTTGGTGGAATCCGCAAGCTCCTTTCGGAACGCTTCCCGGATTCTTGCTTCCGTCGCTGTATCCACCGCGGAAGTAGAGTCATCCAAAATCAGAATCTTCGGTCTCTTAAGCAGTGCTCTCGCAATACAAAGACGCTGCTTCTGCCCGCCGGAAACGTTCTTTCCGCCCTGTCCGAGATCGTACTCATAGCCGCCCCGAAAAGCTTCCACAAACTGGTTGGCCTGTGCACTTTCTGCAGCAGCGCGCAATTCCTCATCCGATGCTTCTTCATCTCCCCATCGAAGGTTATCCGCAATAGAACCGGAAAACAGCACGTTTTTCTGCAACACCATGCCTACACCCTCACGCAGATGATACAGGCTGTAATCCCGAACATCTACGCCATCTACCAGCACCTGACCCTCATCCACGTCATACAGACGCGGGATCATAGAAACCAACGTGCTCTTGCCGCAACCGGTAGATCCGATAACACCAACCAGCGAGCGTGGCGGAATTGTCAGATTGATATGATCGAGAACCGTGTCCTCACTGTTCTTGTAATACCGGAAAGAAACATTGCGGAATTCAACCTTTCCCTCCTGCACCGTCAGCGCCGGCTGTGCAGCATGCTCATCGGTCAGACCGATCTGCTCATCCAGTACTTCGGAAATCCTCTTGGCAGAAGCCATCGCGCGAGAAAGCATCATCAGCATCATGGTCACCATCATCAAAGAGGAAAGAATCTGCGTAACATATGTAATAAACGCAGAAAGGTCACCAATCGGCATGACCTCACCGTACACCAGACGGCTGCCGAACCAGAGAACAGCAATCGTCGTTGCGTTCATGAACAACGTCATCACCGGTGACATGAAAATCATGATCTTCATCGCGGTCATCCCGGTACTTTTCAGCTCACGGTTCGCATCAAAGAACTTTTTCTTTTCATAATCCTCACGTACAAAAGATTTGACCACACGGACATTGGTTACATTCTCCTGCACCGTAGAGTTCAGACGGTCGATTTTTCCCTGCAGCTTGGCAAACATCGGATAACCGCGGAGAATCAGCCCGATGATGCACAGCAGCATCAAGGGAATCGTCACCGCAAGCACCAGCGCCAGTGACGGACGCAGCAGAATTGCCATGATCAACGCACCGATCAACATCCCCGGCGCCCGGAGCGCCATGCGCAGCAGCATATTGATCATGTTCTGAATCTGTGTAACGTCATTGGTCAGCCGGGTTACCAGCGAACCGGCGGAAAAACGGTCAATATTCGAAAAGGAAAACTGCTGCACCCGTGCGTATACATCCGAACGCAAATCCGCCGCAAAATTCACAGACGCTTTCGAACCGAAATAGGAGCCGCCGATGCCACCTGCCATCATGAAAAGGGCGATCAAGACCATGGCGCCGGCCACTCCCAACGAGTAACCCCATCCATGCTCCGCTGCCCCGTTAATCACCATGGACAGACATTTCGGCATCAAAACCTCACCGATGACCTCTACGATCATACAGAGCGGTCCGATGATAAAATACGGAAGATACGGCTTCACATAGCGAAACCATTTTCCCTTCTGTTTCGAAGAAGTTTCCTTCATCTCCAGTCACTCCTTTCTGGACATACGGGAAATCCATTCGTCCGCTGTCCCACTATGCTTTTTATACCGAAGCCGTATCTATTCAAGAGATAACTCCTGTTGCTTTATCGACGCCCGACATGATTTCCCGGACATGAATGCCTTTAATACCGGGAAGCTCCTGCTTTTCACTCTCTAACGCCTCCAAAGTCGTTTTCATGGTGCTCAGACAGGAAAGAATCCCTTCCAGCTCTGCATCGGAAAACGAATTGAGTGCTGTCATATCCACTGCCGTAAACATATGGTGAGTCTTCTGCACGATATCCAACCCTTTATCTGTCAATGCAATCTCATTGTACCGGGTATTGTCAATCGCGGCACAGCGCCGAATATATCCCCCTTTTTCCAACCGTTTCAATGCGACCGCCATAGCGGCAGTACTCACTTCGAAAGTATGGGCCAGCTCCGTCTGCGAAGGAGCACAATCTGTACGATATAAATGCATCAGAAGCCGGTGTTGAGAATTGCTCATCCCCATATCCTTGATCAACTTCTCAAAAACACGCTGGCGGTAGCGGAAGACTGCTAACAGCAGGATTGTCGCCTGCCGGACATTCTCCCGATCAAATTCTTCCTGCATCTCTAAGATCCTCTCTTTCTCATCTGAAAAATAAGAACCGTTCACAATTTAAAAAACGGTTATCTTCTTTTAAATTATAAAGAGATGCTCAGGAAAGTCAATAGAATTCACAAAAAATTCACCCATTTTTTTCATAGATTGACAAACGATTTTTGCCCTCAAATAAGAAAACGAGCAAGCATCGTCAGGATTGCCAGGAAGCCTGTCGTATAGAAAAATCCCTTTACCATCCCGCAAATCCACTCCCGCACAGTTTGCTTTGTTACTCTGATTTCCATTCTGTTTACCTTCCTTTTTTATACGGTATTCTGTCTGTTTACAGCGTACCCTTTTATCTGTACAATAAAACGGATTGATTTTATTTTTCGAAATAAAAATGTTCCAATCATATTTTGTTTGACATTGCGAAAAATAAACACGCAGCAAAAAATCACAGGCAGGAACAGCTACCAACAGGGAAAGAATCTCCTGTTGAAAAGAAAGGAACGGTCAAACATGAAGAACCCCATTTTCAGACCGATCCTCGGTTTTTTGTGCGCATGCATTCTTCTTTGCGCATTCGCCGGCGTATTTGCCACGTCCGCAGCAGCGGACACCGCACCGCGGGAATTGATCCCCGGCGGGATGGCGTTCGGCGTGAAATACTATTCCAAAGGTGCGATTGTGATCGGAATCTGTGACGTGGAAACCGCGTCAGGGCTGGCATCCCCTGCGCGGGATGCCGGACTGGCAGCGGGAGATATCATCACAGGAGCCGGCGGCAGCGAGATTCAGAATATGGATGAGCTTTTGGAACTGGTCAAAGGATGCGGCGGGCAAAAAATCGAGATCGAATATACAAGAGAAAACCAAACACAAAGCGTATATGTGACGCCGGCGATCGACCGGTCTACCAACGAATACCGTATCGGTGTCTGGGTGCGGGACAGCACGGCAGGCATCGGGACGATCACCTTTATTGACGCCCAAACCAACCGCTTCGGCGGACTCGGACACGGCATCAATGATTCGACAACCGGCATGCTGATGCCATTCGGCAAAGGCAGCATCGTAGATGTGAAGATCACCGGTGTCGTAAAAGGACGAAAAAGCGTTCCGGGCGAACTGAAAGGTGAATTCAACAGCACCGATATCGGTTCCCTCTCCGCGAATACCGAGGTCGGGATCTTCGGAAGCTACACGCAGCTTCCGGAAACGCTTTCCGATCCCGTCCCTGTAGCTTCCGCATCGGAGCTGCAGACCGGAGCGGCAATCGTGCGCACTTGCGTAGACGGCACGGTGAAGGAATACGGGATCGAAATCGAGGAGATCTATAAGGATTCCGGCAATACAAAAAATTTTCTGATCCGCGTCACGGATGAAAAGCTGCTTGGCATAACAGGCGGCATCGTGCAGGGCATGTCCGGCAGTCCGATTTTGCAGAACGGCAAGCTCGTCGGAGCCGTGACACATGTGTACATACGTCCGTGATACCTGCATAGCGTCTCCTCAATCGAAGCATGCACGGCAAGCGAACACGGAAAAAAACAAGACACGCAGAAAAAAGTACGTGTCTTGTTTTTTGCCGGAAAAGAAAAAATCGGCGGCTTCTTGCCCTGCATCACGAAATGTGAATCGGAAAGACGCGGTTCGGAGAATTGATCCAAGCGGCGTCGGCCGTCACAACCAGCTGCAGCATGCGGTCGGAAACCGTCTGCACCTCACAATCGACTCCGTTCGACTCGGAGCCGCAGCTGTCCCGCATGCCCGGAAGCTTGAGGCTGCATACGACGCCGCATGTCAGCGAATCAAAAAAGACAAGCTCCCGTTCCTTGGCAAGGTATACCCAAATGGCGTTGGTATATGCGATCATAAAGGTATAGTGATAAGCGTCCGACGCCGCCTGCTTTTTGATATTGATTCCCTGACGAAGTCCCCCGGAATCGGCACAATACCATAAATCCGCATCCGGAAACACATCCCGAAAGAGGATGTACTCATGCAAAACATCCTCCCGCTGCTTCAGCTTCTGAACCTGAGGAACGGGAACCTTTCCCTCCACAAAGCAGATGATCGTCACCCTTGATTTTTTCAGCGAAAGCACTTTGCCGCAGCCCGCGCCCCCGTAAAAGGCCGCCGTGTAGCCTCCCTCGCTGCAGCGGTACTGCGGCTCGTCCTCCGGAGCCGCGACGCGCGCGGTGGTTCGGGCTCCCTGTAACCGAAAAAAAATCCGGCTGCCCCGCAGCAGCGAATCAAGAAACTGACCGAAAAAGACCGCTTTTTCACAAAGCGGCGTTTCGATAACCGTAACTTCCCGCGGCGGCATTACGTTTTCCGCCCGCCTCAGGAACTCCTGCAGAGCGGCTTCGGTGACGGGAATATCGCATATCCGTCCATCCTCCCGCTCAAATAAGGTCACCGAGAACGGATGTTCTCCCATGCAGTCAAACACATGATATACACCTAAAGTTCCGTACAGATCCGTAACCATGCAGGAGGGACGGTACTTCTCCAGTATGGCTGCGCAACGGTCAAGGTCATGCTGCAAGGACAGCGGAATCATCGGGACGCCCGCTGCAAGGCAGCACAGCAAAAGCTCTGCGGTCGTCCGTTCGGCTTTGCAGTAAATCGCACAGCAGGTCTCCCCAGACAGTTTTTCAGAAAACGCATCGACAAAAGCGACCAATTCACTATACCGCATGGAACCGGAGGCATCTTCAACGACTTGGGAAGGATACTGCATCATATGCTTACGGATTGTCTGCCAAATTGTCATGTCCTTTTCTCCTTTATTTTTTATTTGCTCCGTCCGTTTCTATTTTCTTGATAAAGCGTCCTGTTTCGACTGAGGCTTTATGTAATACTTCAGGAGGTTTTCCAATTCCATCAGCTCCGCCTCATCCAAAGCATCCGGAGCCGTTTCGCGAATGACGGAAATGAGTTTCCTCACGGCTTCTTCCTGTTTCTTATTGAAATATCCGGGCAATGCGGTATCCAAAACCATAACGCCTCCATAGCGACCGCATATCGTGGTAATCGGATGCGTTGACAGCATGGTACTGATATCCCGTCGGATCGTACGTTCGGAAACGCCGAACTCTTCCGCGAGATTTTCAACCGTATCACTTTTTCTTTGACGTAATATTTCCCAGATCTTTGTTCTTCTCTCATAAGTTCCCAAGCGGCAAAGCCTCCTTTTTTCATATATTATAAGAATATACCCTGCCAGAAGCTGACCGAATATTTCAAAAAAGAGGCAAATTCGACAAACACGGTGTGCGCACGAATGATTCGTACTGCAATCCCATGTGACCGGTGCTTTCATGACAGAAAATGAAGATATTTTATGCCTCCTCTATATATAACATTCCAAAAAATGACATTTTGCCGACTATAAATATAGATTTATCCCAAAAAATTATATTTTTTGCAAATATTTCTCTTATTTGACAAAATAGAAGCTGATTCGATGAAAAGCCTTCCTATTTCAAAAGGATCCCTTTGAGTTCTTTTCATTCGACAGGTTTCCCTGCTTTACGGCAAAAAACTGCCGCACATGCTTCTATTAGCGATGTACAGCAGCTTTTTGAAATCAAATGGGCTTAATCCACGGGGCAGCAAATAATTCGTGTCGAAGAAAGTAAAACGGTTTCAATGTAATCACAACGGGTGCACCTTGATACCCGGTAAACCTCCTCCAAGCATCTCGGCGACGTGGCATACTTCTTATGCGTAGTTTTTACAACAGTCAAATTTTCAAAGTCATGCCCGACCACCGAGCAGAGAAGTCCGTAGGGCTGCACGTCCGCACCGGGCGCGTTCTCCAATAATGTCAGTGCAATCGCCTCCAGCTGCTCATCGGTAAAGCTGCCGCGCTCTGCTGTGACCTCAAAGTTTTCGGTCTGATAGACGTACACTTCCGCATCGGCAGAGGTGATCAGCAGCATCCCCGCCGTAAGCATCAGGACCATGGATAAGACGAAACAGATTTTTTTCATTTGTTTTTCCACCTTTCTAAATTTTATGATCTTCCTATTGAAAACACTGCGCGATTCGTTCCAGCTCCTCACGGGTATCCGCATCGATGATATAAAGATACTCCCCATAAAACAGAATATACTGGTTGATCTCCTCATTGGAGATATCGTAACACAGATACCCGTTGATAACACAGGGCTGTGCATCAGGAACTCGCTCCAAAAATTCGCTTTCGGTATACGGCAAATTGCTCAAATAGATATTGATCGAAGCCCTTTCATAGCTTGCTGTTATGCGCTGCGAACCATTTTTCCAGAACAAGCTCACCGAACTTTCCCCTGCGGTTTGTAAGCCTCTTGGATATGGAAGCGAAAGAGAGGTTTCGGCAAGCAAGGTCTCAAAATCATCATAAAATGCATCCGTACGATCGACGAGCAATAACCCTTCATCTTTTTCTATTTCTACGCCGGCTCGCATACCAAATAGATCCATTACATTTTCTACGAAGGAATCAAACGGTCCGAAATAGGATGCGTATACCGTAACGCCAAGCATTCCGAGAAAAAGGGCAGCTGCCGCGATGATCGCAATTTTTTTGAACACGTGCGCACGTCCGACCGGTTTCGCCTGTGTCGTCCGCGCGATCGCTTCCCGCGCGATCTCCATGCAACGCTCCTCGGAAACGACTTCGAAGGACCTGTCCGGTTCTCCTGCCGCCGCCAATGCGTCCAGAATATCTTCTATGATGGTCGGTTCATCGCTCTTATCAAAATCCACCCACTCAATTTCATAATCATGAAGCTCGTGAAGGGTTTCGATCTCCAAAGAGCGGATTTCTATCTTTTTGTCTATAATCATCTCCCTTACTTCAGGAATCGTTAAACCCTTTCGGTCTTGGTGCATGAATTACCTCCTTACTTATAGAATGCCAGAAACTTGCCATTTGTCTACCGGAAATTCCAAATTTTTTCAAAAAAATCAAATTTTTCCCGATCGGACTCTCTTCTCAATATGTTTTCTGGCATCCGAAAGAAACGTTCTTACGGTACTTTCTGTCACCTTCATTTCCGCCGCAATTTCGGCATTGGTCTTTCCGTCTATGTACTTGGCGATAAACGCCTGTCTGGTTCTCGGATGCAATTCATCGATCAATTTTTGCAGAACCCCGTTCTTCATCCAATCCCTATACACAATGTCGTCAATTAAAAATTCCCCTTTCTTGTCCTCTATGTTACTCACAATCTCTTCATCAAAGACAAACCGGCTGCGCTCTTTCTCCGCGTCCCGCCTGTAACGGCGCGCACAATTCTTACCGACAGCCATCAGCCAAACCACCGGTCTTTCACGGGAAAGCATCTTATCCTTTTTCTTACACGCAATCATGAATGTTTGACCCAGGCAATCTTCTGCCATATATGCATTTTCATCCCCAAGAACTTTCAAAATCGTATTCAGAATGATTCCATGATACGAATCGAACAGTTTGCCAAGCAAATCGTTCTTCTCTTGTTCGTTCAACATGCCACCTCGCCTTTTTTTACCGCACAACCTCGCTTCGCAAAATTCTGCTTCATTTGATGGTTCTTCCTGAGGATCGACCTTTTTCCTGTCTATTTTCAGAAAATCGGCAGCTTTACGGATATCCCCTATCAATCAGCAGCTTTTCGACAAGATTCCGGCTTGTTCGGCAAATTCATCTCCCCTTTCCATGCTTTTCCCCGAATTCGATGGTTTTTCTTGCTCGCTTTTTTAAAATCGGTATTTTTGTGGCTGTTTTGCATATAGTGGCTGTATCGACAAAAAACAGTCATTTTTTTGCCCCATCACTGGGAAATCAACTGCTTTGTTCCATTTCGACAGGGATTTCCCGTTTTATGCTTACTTTATATGCTTTCGACAGAGATTTCCCTTGATCGTCATATTATTTACGGTTTCGGCTTTTCTTCCCTTTCTTCCAGAAAATCTCCCAGCAATTCGTTGTCAACAAGGTGACATGACGAAATGAGCGTTCAAATCCTTTTTTTGCAGCCGTTTCCCATATAGCGGCTGTATCGACAAAAAACAGTCATTTTTTTGCCCCATCACTGGGAAATCAACCGCTTCGTTCCATTTCGACAGGGCTTTCCCGTTTTATGCTTACTTTATATGCTTTCGACAGAGATTTCCCTTGATCGTCATATTATTTACGGTTTCGGCTTTTCTTCCCTTTCTTCCAGAAAATCTCCCAGCAATTCGTTGTCAACAAGGTGACATGACGAAATGAGCGTTCAAATCCTTTTTTTGCAGCCGTTTCCCATATAGCGGCTGTATCGACAAAAAACAGTCATTTTTTTGTCCCATCACTGAGAAATCAACCGCTTCGTTCCATTTCGACAGGGATTTCCCGTTTTATGTTTATTTGACATGCTTTCGACAGGGATTTCTATTAAACGCTATCATATTTACGGTTTCGGCTCTTCTTTCCTTTCTTCCAGAAAATCTCCCAGCAATTCGCTGTCAACAAAACCGAGCACCGAGATAATCTTCACATAACATTCCATACTGGGTGACCGTTCCCCCGCAAGGATTTTCGTCACCATTTCCCGCGAATATCCGATTGCATCCGCAAACCCCTCCTGCGAATACTGCCGCCGGATCAATTCCGTATGCAGCTTTTCACCAAATACGCTTTTCTCATACCATGCATGACTGGGCGGTATGGCTTTTGATTTCGGTCTTGGCATATTACATTCCTCGAATTATCAATATATGTATGTAATATTATACTACATTAATCATTCGGGAATTACTATGTACTCAAAGTACCATTTATTCGAAAAATGTCAAAAATATCAAGAAAATGTCGGAATTTTATGAATTGCCATGGATATATTCATCAAGACGGAGCGTTCCGTGACCACCTCTTTTTCTGCTGCCGTCAAAGTCGGGGCATATCCCGCATGTATACACAAAACGGGAATTGGAAATAATGAGAAATACGATGAAAACGG
>CAZJVB010000050.1:0-13116 GCA_964549435.1 uncultured Ruminococcus sp. | reverse complement strand
CAACATCTTCCCATTTGAAGTACGTCCCTGCACAGGTTTTTCTTCAAGCGACAAACGCTACAAGAAACTGAATCTGAACCACAGCCAAAAGACCAATATCGATCAATTGCTGTCGGAACTGCCAACTCTAACGGCATCCAATATGCTCGAAGACGCTTATCTGTTTCGGTTTCCGGATGGTGTAACCGGAACAATGATGCAGTATCGCAATGGCGGTGTCGGCTCCGCGATTATAGGTACTGACGGAAAGATTGCCGCACATGGCGGTTTTTATAAAGTAACTTCAGAAACGGTTCTCCTCAACGCGTTTTCTGCCATGTCTATCGCTACCGGTCAATATTTTCTTACTGAGATCAACAAGAACTTCACTCAACTTAATCAGAAGATAGATCAGATCATGGATTTTCTGTACGGAGAGAAAAAAGCGGAATTGATCTCAGAAGTCAACTTTGTTCAATATGCGTATAAAAATTTTGCGTCTATCATGCAGCACAACGAACAGCGAATCGCAACAATTGTCGGTTTACAGGAAGCAAGAAAAGTTGCCATGAAAGACATCGATTTTTACTTAAGCGATTTGGACAAGCGCACATCTATTGATGCAAAGTCATATGCCGATTTGGAAGAAAGTGTCAATCATGCTCGCAGCGTCCGAGACACATTGGAAGTATCGCTACAGCTGTATGTGATGAGCTGCTTCATGGAAACATATTATGCCGAAAACACCGATTCCGAATATTTACAGTCGCAAAAAGACAATGCACTTTGCTATGTCAGGAAATGCGAAATTCAAATTTTAACATCCTTTAATACGCTTGTGGGTCGCTGCGATAAAGTTTTCAAGGTGAACCCATTGAAAAAAGCGGATGCCACACCATTGAAAGACAGGCTTCAGGAAGTGGTCACTACTTTTGCAAACGGCGAAGAATCTCAGATTTGCAAGGCGATCCATACTATGTGGGATGATCCGTTCCAAGGCAACAAATATTATGTAACCCGTGAGGGGAATGTTTATATCTCCATCTCCGCTTAATCCTCCGCCGCCACATTCAACCTCCATTCCAGCTCGCTGATCTGTCTATCGATAGACTCCTTGACAGCGGAGCTGAGTGGCGGGTCGAAAAGAAGGCGCACCTTGAGATACATATAGGATTTGACCGCTTCGAGCCTTGGATCTTCATTCGGAAGAAAGTCTTTCCAGATTGTTTCCTCGCCGGTAATGGAAAATCCCTCTGAAGGACCGACGCCAAGCTGCGTGAGAATCGAAAACACCGTGTTAATGTGTATCAGTATGTCGGTGTCAAATACGGTATACTCCGGCATAACGCCCAGCAGTTTTTTAACGGATTGCATGATGCTTTCCATACCATAACACTCCTTTGTGCTTTATACGGAATACGCTTCGCCTGTGATTTGCTCGTATTCCTCTGCCGTGATACCGCCGATGGACTTGTCCACTACGTTTCGCAGCATTTTCTTTGTCCAGAACCCTTTTTCATAAAACAGTTTATACCGTTCCGCGGTCTTACTCATTGCCTTCTACCTCGCTTTCTTCCGGAAGTTCAACGCCAGCCATCGCCGCGACGTAAGCCAACAGCGCTTCTGTTTTTTCGGCAATCGCCTGTGTTGCTTCATTGTTTCGGGCATCTTCGATTCCGATAACAAGCGGTCTATAAATCATAATCTTCCCTCCATAATGCTTTATAGTATTGATCCATTCTTTGCAATAACTCATACGAATTTCCGTGACTGGCGTGCTCTCTCCATGAATCGTAACACTGGTCGACTTTTCCTTTCGTCAGCAGCCCTTTTTTCGCCTTATGTACCATTCGCCGCAATTTCTTACGTTCATGTTTTACTTTCTCAGGTTGAATCGTTCTAATTACTTTGCCGGTGGACGTCAACCGATGCGTAAATCCGAGAAACTCGATTCCGTCTTTCAGCTTAAATATCCTGCTCTTTCGCGTATTCAATTCCAGCTTATATCCTGCAAGGAATCTTTCAATTTCGCTTTTACAATACCCCAGATATCTTTTATCCGGATGGATCAATATAAAATCATCCATATAGCGAATGTAGTTCCGAATATGCAGCTTTTCCTTTATAAAATGGTCCAACGGATCGAGCAGGGATATGCCGGCAATCTGAATCATCTGGCTGCCGGGACTGTACCCCTTAAAACCACTATATTGTGTGCGTAAAATAGTTTGCACCATGTCAAAAATTTCTGGCGGCAGCTTTTGACGGAACATGTCCTCGACTATTTCGTGATCCATACTGGGGTAATATTTGGCAATATCGCATTGAAGTACCGCGCCCTCTATGCCGTAATTGATATAGTGCCGCCTGATAAAACGATCCAGCCTGTCGGAAGCCAAATCTGGTCCCTTGCCCGTTTGACAAGCCATATTGTCATAAATGAACGATGCCGTCATGACCGGATAAAGCACGTTGTCGTTCAGGCTTCTTTGATATACCCGATCTCGAAACGCGATACTCAACGCCTCTCTCCGTTTCGGATAGGTAATGATGATTTTCTTAGGATTCCGAGGAGTATACGTATCGGTCTTTAGCTGGTTTGACAACTTAAGGACTTCTTCGATTCCGTTCAAACAAAAATGCGCGGTCGAATCCTTCCAACCGACGTTTTTTCTGCACTTATGCATCGAATCATATAACCGTTCAAAGCCTGTTATCTCGGTTTCGTTATTGATAACTGCCATATGAATACTCCTTTATTTCCGAGATGTAATAGCTGCCCACAATTTCCGCTGTGTCTCGCATCATCTCAGTATTGTTCGCCTATAGAGGCAGGGAATTCGGCTCCTTGTGCCATTTGTTCAAAAGCGCTCATCCTGTGGACAAGCCGTATGCTATAAACAGCGCACAATCCGGAGCAAAGCGATTGCTGTTGATCGCGTTGTTGTTGTTCACGTTGCCGGAGGCGTTCACGTACCACGTGTTATTACCATTGCCTCGGTTCGCACTACGCAACCGCACATTCTGCGTTTAGCCTACATCCCAATATTTATATAACGTCTTTCGTCAGAATTTTTCCATGCGCGCAGCATGGCGCGGACTTCTATTGTAAGATCACCCCAATATGCAATTCGCTTTGATTTCAAATGAAACAACTTTTGCGCGATCTGCATAAGGGCAAGTAAGTCGTTGCAGGAATCGATCGCAATCTCCTGATAATTCAATCGACTTATCTTGTTTTCATAATTTCTTCCGACCACAACATTGTTCGCTTTCCATGCATACAGAAAAATATTCTTAGAAGTTTTAATGATATCGTCAGTTAATGCATTTTGAAATTCCGGTAAAAATATATTAGGGTTTACGCATATTTTTATCGTATACGTGCATAATTCGTTTGCTTTTGTCAGAACTTCGAGTTTTCCAGACTTTCGTCTGTTGGCTGTTACCGACATTTATATATCCTTTCCAATTCGGCATCCGTGGGTGCCGAAGATGTGATGATTAACAGATGACACAAGCCGGAGCAAAGCGACCGCCGCCGACCGCGCCGCTGCCGTTCACGCTGCCGGAGGCGTTCACGTACCACGTGCTATCACCATTGCCTCGGTTCGCACTACGCAACCGCACATTCTGCGGTGAAGTTTTCGCGTTTATCGCGTAGGCGATTGGAGCGGCCCCTGCCGTATTCCGCGGAATCGGTGACGTTCTGTTTGACGCAATCCGCCAATATTCAAATATGTCACCTTCACCTGAAATCTCCGGAACAATATATTCTTCTTCGAGAGATGGCAGAAAGAACGTATCATACGTTTCTTCAAGCGCCCCGTCATCATTTACCGTATTTTTAGCGGTTACGACCTTTACCGGTTTTAGTACACTGAGAAAATCGTCCGTAAAGCCCGACATAAATCCGGCTTTTGTGGTCAATTCTGTTGGAGGTCTGTCGAATTTATGCTGCGATGTCCACCATGCGTTCTTCGCCAAAGCGGAATTGAGATACTGCCGAATCGCGCTTTTCGACCATCGGTTATAGCCATATCCAACGCAATGCATACTGTTTAATACGCCGTCCTCCGCTTTCGGCGTCAAGGTTCCGAGATTTGTTCCCTCGTTTCCTTCTGTGACATCAACTGTTTCTGTTGCTGTGGTTGCGGACGCGGTGGCAAAGCTCTTTACCTTCCATGTATCGGGCGCAGCATTTGGCATGTTTTCCAATCCGCTTAGCTGGCCTCCGATCGGAAGATCCTGCGTCAGTGTAAACTGATATGTTTTTCCGGACGTTACATTGGAGCCCCAACTGGACCCCATTGTAATATTGTATGTACCAGCGGGAAGCGCTTCCGTTTCCGCAACATAAAACGCTTCATAATTGTCGAACTGTACGCCAAATGGCGTTGCGTAATGCCACTGCAAGTACATGCCGGGCTTCACATCGCCTGACTCAAGCGTAACGTCCCCGAAACGAACAATATCCGTCGGCACAGTATAGGTTGTGCTGCTTACGATGTCCGTCCATTCTACAAAAATCTGATCGCCGATGTTGAACACATCCTGTGCGTAACCATTTCTGACAATTCTTGCAATATCTTGATAGTCGGATACTGCGGCGGATGAGTTGAGCATGAGCGATGACAGTATTGAGTTCTGTTTCTCTATCGCGTTGTAAATTTCCTGCCCCGTACTGTCCAACAGGATGGGTTTTGTGATTGTAGTGCCCATTATCTTATATTCTCCTTTTATACTGTAATACCGCTTTCATAAGTGACACAAAGGCTGCCGTCAACAACGGATAAGCCGGTTTCATTTTGAAATCCGGAAGCCAGAACAGTGACTAACTCTTTGTAAAACTCTTCTTCTGTTCCGTCATATCCTGCTTCTACAGCAAGTTCAAACGTTGATTCGCCAGAACTTGTGCTGTCATGGTTTCCTTTTGCCTTCCTTAAAACCGCCAAATCGAATAAATCCATGAAATTTCACCTCAATGCTTTATTCCAGGAACGATATCCATTGACCGCTTGCGTTGACAATTTTCACATTGCCCGTTTCTGCGGAAACCGCTTTGCTTCCTGAGACGCATGTCGGTAAATCCGCAAAATCGGCGTCTGTATCCACAACATAATCAACAATCATATCGTCAATTGTGCCGGGAACCCAGTGTTTGCCTATAACTTTAATTGCCATTTCTATTAACCTTCTTTCTGCCTTTTCCATGGGCATGTATCATTTTTGCTTCGTTCCTTTGGAAGTGTCAGAAGCATCCCTTCATCACCATAGTGAATTGCATTATGCGTCTGATGCGTCACAGTAATCAGATACTCCGGATTTAACAGCAATGTGCTTTTGTTCTTAATGTCGTCCGCTGTAATCGGATTCATATGATGGATTAAAATCCGGTCATAAATATCGTGCCCCTGAACCGCCAGATCGCATCCGTTGTCTCGTATGATGACCTGATCTCTGACCTGTTTCCACAGTTGCGACCGGTAAAAAATCTGATTCAGATATCGGTCGAAGCCAAATGTCTCTTTTCCTACAATTCCGTCAAGTTTCAGGTATTTGTAACGCTCCTGAAACGTCGGCAACCGGATAAGTTCAGAGTATGTTTTAATATTCGTCTTCATCATCGTCGTCATCGTCATGCCCGCTATATCTGCGCATCGCAGCGATCGCATCTGAATACAATTCCTCGACATGCTTTGCCGACTGCATTGCCTCTGTTTTTGCTCGGAGCAGTTTGTTCTCTTCTTCGAGTTTTTCCCTTTCCAGGCGCTCCTTGGTTGTTGCAAGCTTCAGAAAATGTGTGATGACCTGAGATGAAGCGGAGCCCTCAATCAGCTGCTTCTCGGCAAGGTCTACCGCCAAAGCGATCATCTGATTTTCTCTGGCTTCTGTAGACAACGCAGGGCGCCGTTTACAATAGCTTTTGCCCGTGCTGCCGGGATTGGCTTTAGCCATACATCTTGCCTCCTTTTAGGTATAAAATGATATGTTTTATGATTGAATACTGATGGTTCGGCAGAGGTATTTTCTCTTTTAAGTAATCCTTATACGAGCCTGTAAAGCCGAGCTGAGTATCTGTTGAAAGGAGATGATGGATGGAAGAGAACACTGGCATTATGCTGTGAAATATGCTCCTAACTTTACAAGCTCGTATAAAGACCACTAAAATGTTTCCAGAAAATATCCGCCGGAGAATTTTCTAAGACCGCCGCGATGCAGGGAGGGGGTGAAATATTTCAGATCCCCCTCCCATACATTGGCTGCACCCGGTAGGTTATTGCAGATTGTTTATCTGACGCACAACTTTTTTGTATATATTCATGAAGTCATGCTGGATGATATCATCGATTGCATGTTCAACAATAGCATTATTTTCGGCTTCCGAATATGTTTCAGACGTTTGCGCAATTCGCGCTAAGTATCCGCAAGTATTGTATCCTTTTTCGGCATCGAACAAAAACCATGGAGTAAATTGTTCAAACGGGTCAAAAGGATTGTCAAATGTTGTTAATGCATATTGACGCATTTCTAATTCACTCCTTCAAGTATTTGGAAACGGTTGACGGAGAGATTCCAAACTTATCAGCAATTTCTTTAATTGTGTACGACGCAGCCATAGCTTTGATTCTGTTGATTTTAGCCTGCGAAAGCTGCTTTGTTGCCTTTGGCATAGCCCTTTCTCGCAGCTTGTCTATGTCTGTGTTATTCAGAATCTGCTTTAGTTTTGTCTCGCTAATAGCGCCCGCCTGTATCGCTTCCCATTCGCGATCTGTTATATCGATGTTACGACTTCTTCTTGCCACAGACGCAACGGTTGATCTTGCAGAGGACAGAGCCTGCTGATTCGCTTTTTTTATGTCGCTCTTCGACATGTCCGGGTTTGCTTTGATCTTTGCTTCAACAACAGCGTTGGCAATTCGCTGCGCCTGTCTCTCTTTTGGCGCATTGAGGAGGGCAGTGTTGAGCTTTGACATGAGGGAGTCGTATTCCGTTTGATATGTAGCCCTGGCTTTTGCGTCATATGCGATCTTTCCTGTGGCCATCATCTCTTTACGGGCCTGATTGCCGAGGGATTTCATACTGTTGGCGTACTCTGCATAGATCAGCTCCATCGGATGTCTGGCTTTGGACACAAGGGAGTATGCATCTTCGGTCTCTTCCATCATCGTGCTCTGCTGCGTTCTCTGCTTTGTCACCAGCGTAACTTCGCCGGTTCGCTTATTTACTCTCGGTATCTGATACTCCAGGTTGTCGGCAAGTTTATAACTCTTCTTACCGGTCTCGGGATCGATGATCGGGCTGCCCTGCCTCTTGAGCACACTGGTCTCGCTCTTTGCCCGGGATACGATCGTGGAAGCGCCTCCGCCATTCTGGTACTTGTTCTTCAGATAGGCGATATCGTTGTCGCGTTCCGATTGCTTGTAGTCCAGATGGTGCTTCTCAGCGTCGATAACAACCATACTGTGCCGTACAGCTTTCGCTTTCTCCTCGTCGTTCGCACCTGAAAGCGTCATATCCGTGATAAGATTTGAAATCTTACCCATCTCTGTCTGCGTGTTGCGCATGGGACGAAATTCTCTACCGCCTCGATAATAATGCTCTGTGCCATCGGCATCTTTTGTCACAGAGTCGGCTCCATAAGACACCTTCGGATCGAATCCTTCTAACCCTTTGAGTGGGGGAGTAGAAGCGATTTTTACTTTGCCACTTCTATCGTGTGTCGGTATACACATAACCGTATCGCCGTCAAAGTCCGCGCCGGACAGCCGTTCTGCCACTTTACTGTTGATTCCGACGGCATCGACGACATCTGTACCGAGCAGCTTCTTTGCTAAGGAATACTTGTTATTCACAGTAAGTATCGGTATCTCAAATGTTCCTCCATGCGGATAACGGATCAGCGCAAGCTTTGTTCCGTCCTTATAATTCGGCGCGTATACCTCCGTTTCTTTCATCGTAGGAAACGGCAGAATGACGTGATACTTTTGCCCCGGCAATGCCGCTGCCTGCAAATGAACGGCTGCCGAATCGCATGAATCCGCAAATTTTTCCAGAAGATGCTTCTTAATCGTAGGGTTGTTGAGAGAGCATATTTCTTCAAACTCAGCGTATTTGTCTGCTTTTGCGATACTGAGCTGTTTCTTCGCCATTGATATAGGCTGTTTCGATAAAAACTGAGAAGGAAGCGCATCCTTCCATTCTGTCCAGTCGCCTTCATCGGCTCGCTTGTTAATAAGACCCAGTTTTTTCTTTCCGGTCTTCGGGTCGGTATACCAATACTGACCGCCTTTATCCGCGTCCTTGATGGCAGAACCGAACGGATTATCCGGGTCTTGCTTGATTTCCTTAAGCACTTTGGTCATCGGTGTGCCTTTTGATTTATTGGTATTAAATATCACATCTACGCCATCCGGCATGTTGTCGGAATATACAGCCATACCTTTGATATAATGCGTGCCATCGACCAAAATACGAACCTGGGAATATCGAGACTCGCCCAATGATAAATCCGGAACATTGCGACGAAGTTCAACAACGCCGTCTTTCTCGATGCCGCCGTCTTCGTTGTAACGAATCATAAGCCGTTTAGAATCCATACTCTCCGGATAGTGGAACTTTTTCTCGAATGTCTCTCCGCCGTCACGGGAAATATAATCATTCAAGGAGTGTACTTTGTCGAAATTATAAATTTCTTTATGCTCCGTTCCAGGAGGACAGATAACTTTTTGGTTGGTTTGCTTGCCCGGATTCGTTGCCTGCGGAATACCGCCTTTGTATATCGGATATCCTTCCATTTCGAGAATATGAAGCGCTTGATCCAATTTCTCTTTTGGAATATTAAGTTCGCGTTCCACGCCTGTGCCGACATCAATCATGCCTTTTTTGTCGATTTTTTCCCGGATAAAGTCGGCGGTCTGTTTTGCCTGCATCATGCGCGATTCGGAATCCGACGTAAGCCACGAACGGACAGTGGATTCATTTACACCCATTTTACGACCAATTTCTGTTGTGCTTAATCCATCGCTTTTCAGGGATTTGGCTCTTTCTACATCGATTGCCCGCCTTTCATTTCTGGCAAGGGCAACTTCGGTTCGGAACTGAGATGTGGTGAGTCCCATCGACTTCGCAATTGCGGTGTCACCGGTCCATGATTTGCCGTTATCATCCACATAAGTAAACCCTTTTTCCGCGCGCAGTTCGTCTACACGAGCTAGAAAATCTCCGCTGTGCTGATACGGATTGTCTCCGCTGCCCCACGGATATCTTCCGGAATGCCTTGGTGTGCCATAATGATATAATTCGTCAGAACGGGCAGTACCGTTGAGTATCGCCCGCATTTCTTCCAATATCTGATTCACGACTCAACTCTCCTCTTCCATTCTCATCAGCAATTTATCGAGATGCACAATTTTGTCCATAATCGGCACAATATCCTCGGCTGTCGGCTTATGATAAATCACTTCATCATTTTGATAGATTCGCAACTCCATCTCGATATCTCCCGGTTTCACTTTATATTCCAAGCAGAAAAGAGCGGCGTAAACCTCAAGCTGCTCCATGTGCACCGGCGTTTTTCCGGTTTTTAAGTCATGAATCCGAAGCGTGTTGTTTCGGAAGGAAATTGCGTCCGCTGTACCAAAAAACCGTTCGGAATATAATAAAATAACCTCGGTATCCATCTTGAATCCAATTGCATCGTTGACGTATGCATAAAGGGTCTTCTTGGATCGAGGTTGCTTGATTCCCAAATCGATTGTCTGCTTTGCCCATGCATGGAGCTTTGTACCCTGCTCTGCTGCTTTACGGTTGGAATATACTTCAACTGCTTTCTCGTCGTCATACCGCAGCCAACTGGACTGGCTCGGGCTAAAGGGTGCGTGCAGCCCTTCAAGATTGGAATGCTTCGTAAAGATCATTTAGTACATCCTCCTTGTTTTCCGGAAATATAAATCTCGAAAAAGACATGTCGTTCATCTTTTCAACATAATATTCTTGGTTGGGCTGTCGTTTTGCTCTTGCATTTTTTTTGACTTCCAGTGCTGCCCATTTGTCCTCATATAAAATCAAAAGATCCGGAATTCCCTGAATGTATCCCGAATCCAGTTTCATAACCAAACACCCGACAAACATGTTCTTAATGTCCTTGATGAGCTTGGCCTGAAAATCACGCTCCGGTTTTGAATCTGTCACAACATACTCCTTCTAATAAAAAGTCACAGAACCGTAAGCGGCACCTGTGTACGTTTCAAAACATAATAGAACGTGCATAAAAATGCATATTCTATCTTCTCCTCATAAAAGGGCGTGTAAATTTCGCGAAAAATTGAACAGGTGTTCAATTACAATAAAATAGCCATTTTTGACTGTTAAAGCATAATAATTTCGTCAAGCGAACAGCCCAACGCATTTGCTATCTTTATGATATTGCCAACCGTTGGCTGTGAAGCCATGCAATGGTATTTGCTGATGGTGTGCTCCGAAATACCCGTAATCTTCGATAAATCTTTTTGGCTCATCCCGCGCTGATACAGCAGCTTACGCAACTTTTGCGCGAAGTTCATGCTCCATTCCTGATCTGACATATATTCCTCCGATTCTCGACGAAAACAGCAAAATTTTGGTTGTTTATTTTTTATGCCACAAAAAATGCCCAAAAACCCACTTTGTTTGGCCATTTATATATATTTATTATTTTTTTTATTTTTTATATCAATTAAAGAAAAAAAGTGGGTTTTTGGGCAAAGAATTGGGAAAATCCGCAATATTTGAGTAAAAACGCCTCAAAAATGCCAAAAATACCCTAAAAATGCCTGATTTTAGCACAAAACAGGGTATTTTTTCTGCCCACTTTTGCACCCTAAAACCGGGCAGAAACCGGGCAAATGGCCAGAAAATGCCCGATTTTTAATTATTGTGGCACAATAATTCCGGATAATTTTTGACCAAAATCGGGCGCTGCCCACTTTTCTGCCCACTTTTTAAAACAAAAATGGGCAAGAATTTATTTTTTTTGTGGCACAATAATTCAAGGCATTAACAACCTCCGTAACCAGTCCAAAAATAAGAGGGTCAGCAATGTATACCAACCCTCGTTATTTCTCTTTGCATTACCAACGTATGACCTTCATTCACGAAGACTTATCGCTCCGGCAATTGCAAACAAGCCCGCCGGAATCCAAAAGTTTACGTTTCCAGTCTTCAGTGCAACAAAAGCCAACGCCGCAGTTACTAACCATCCCATGTAATTACCTCCAAATTCTTCCTGTCCGTTTATCAATCAAAGCAATCCGACCTTCGATCTCAAACCCGGCAAGCTTACAAATATAAAAGATTGTATACAGCAGCTTGTGAAAGCGTTCATCTTCGCTTTCTGCTTTTTTGATCGCCTCGTAAGCGGTCAGATCAAGACACCCGGAAGCGTTTCTCTTCAAATTGCTCTCCGCCATCGAGCCATCACTCCTCTCCTTTTTTCCATTGCTCAAGATTGATGCCCAGCTCCTTTAATTTATAAGTAGCCAGCCAAACATTGTCGGAATCTTCCATCTCATAACGGTCGACCAGCGCTTTTACAGCCGGTACGAATTGGTCGTAAAATTGCCGCAGCCTCTTTTTCCCGAAACCGAGTTCCTGATGCAGCACCCAAAGAATGATTGCATCAAGCTCGCGTGCGTTAGCTTCAGTATATCTGGCAAGCTCCTTACGAAGTTCAATATCCATCGCCTTTCTTTCCGCTGCCGTCAATTCCGCTCCAAAAATATTGCCCGCTGATTTCTTAACATACATTTAAAATATATCTCCGTTTCAAAGCGTTCTTACATATGCCCACCGTGTACCGTTATTAGGAAACTGCACTTTCATAAAGCAATATGGTTGGTCTGCGTTTGGATATTCGTCAAGGTTTACCTCGCTCTTAAACAGCTCTCTGGGACGCGCAAACAGGCTATATGGAGCATAAAGCTGCGAATATACAATAAGTATCTCGCCTGTTTCGGAATGAATTGCGGTGCCCACAATGCGATAGAAGTTGCCTTTAAAATGGCGTACAATGTCGCCTTCCTTGAAACTCCGGTCAAAATGATCTGCGCTCATGAAATTACCTCTTTTCTGTGTTGTTCAACTGCCAAAGCAGCGTCTCTGGCAATTTTAAAATATAATTTTGCATCTTTTCTTACTTTCGACATGAGATCAAAGCCTGTCCCGCTTTCAAAATCCGTGAAGTATTTATAATACCTGCTTTTCTCAAAAACGTCAGGATGCGCTTTCTTCAAGGAAAGAAGCTGACGGGTATTCCGGTCGTACTTATAATCCGCGAGTACGTTTTCGTTTAGCTCGTAATAAATATAAGAATGAACCAGTATACTCCGTTCCAGTAATTCTATCCTGTCCTGTATAGTAAAATCGGGGTTGTTAAACATCATTTGTGTCTTTCGCCCACATGATATCAAACACAAATTTCTCCGCCTTTAAGCTGAAATCATCCAATGTGCCGTTATTGGAGATAACGTAGTCATATTTGTACTTCTCAACATTATCGTCCGCATGGTTTCCGTATTCAGTGCGCAAATTTTTTCGTTTGATAAGCACTGTGGTTGCGCTAAAGGTTTCCTTTGCTCTCTCGATTTCCCTGGGCTCACGAATATGAAAGAACAAGATTCCTTTTTCTCCGCGTTTTATCATATTCGCATACGACTTTTTAAGATATACGAACGGCAAATCGTTATACCATGACGATAAATCCTTTAGTTCGGATAAAAACTTACGGTCTTGCAGCTGTTTACCGCCGCTCCATCCGAGAACACGTGCTGCTTTTTTAATAACATCAACGCTTGACACAGAGTGAACCTCGACAAAATCCTTACAGAATTGAATAAAGGTATCCTTTCCCACTCCTCCTGCTCCGTTAATAATCACTACTTTAAGATTTTTGTCCATCATGAATATCATACCTCTCCTGTGATAATCTCCGAATACGGCAGAAATTCAATCCATTTGCAGAATTGCCGCCACTCGTCCAGTTTGTGATTCTTTCGCATCGGATAGATACTAGCCAGCACCTCATAATTCAGCATGACTGTCCGTCTCTGGTTGTAGGAAGAGGGGAGAAGCTGAATCATCTGCCACCAAATATCTTTG
>CAZJVB010000049.1:0-13608 GCA_964549435.1 uncultured Ruminococcus sp. | reverse complement strand
CGTCTGTGCGGATGAACACATCAAAAGGCTTCATAAGCTCGTTGCCGTCCCAGCCTTTTGTCTGTCTGACGGTATAAATACCATAGGGCAGGAGCTTGGTTTCCGCAAAGCCGTTCTCATCGCACACGAGATAGTCGCGTTCGGATTCCTTTGCGTTTTCATAGCTGCCGGAGGATTTCAGGTACACCTCAAACTCCGCGCCAACTTCCGGCGTTTCGATCTGCGTCTCGCCGTCATCGCAGTGCTTGATGACCGCAATTTTCCCTTTCTGCACGGTTTCCAAGGCGTCCAGCGCCGTGCTGTTGTATTCCACGGTGTATAGTTTTGCTTCCGCGCCGATATGCTGGGTATCGCCGTTCAGCAGATAGCCCTCGGACGGATTCAGTTCCCGCAGGCTCCAATCGTCGCCACACACATAATATTTTGTGGTAAACTGCCCATTGGCGTCGGTGGTATAGGTGTCGATGAGCTGCTCGCCCTTAAAAATACCGTATTGCGCACCGGCGAGGCTTGCATCGCCCTGTGCAGTTCCTGTTTCGGAATCGCTCTTGGTGACGGTGAGCTGCCATTTCTTCAAGATGTTATCAAAGGATTTCTCCGTTACCTTGTTCCACTCGATGGCTGCCGTCTGCTTGTCCGGCACCACATAGCGAATGGCGGTATCCACTTCTTCCAGCACATAGCCGGAGCCGATGAGGACATCCCGGAAATATGCCTTGCCTGTGCTGTCGGTCACGGCGTATTCGTCTACCGTAAGCCCGCTGTAAGAGGTACCGGAAAGGTGGAATTTCACCCCTTCGTTCAGACCGTCCTCACTGGTTTTGGTTACGGTGAGATTGCCGCGCTTCAGAACATTGTTAAAGGTGACGGTAGCCGTCTGTCCTGAAACGACTGTAATACGGCGGGTTTCCTGTGGCTCGTATCTGTCCTCAGTGATTTCGGTTACGGTATAAACGCCGGGCATGAGATTATCGATTTGAATCTGACCACCATTTTTCGTCTGAACGGTTTCATCAATGCCATTACCCTGCACACGAAAATTGATCCCGTCCACCTTGCCGTCCTCAGAGGTCTTCACAATTTTGGCAGAACCATAGGTCGTCTTCACTTTTAAATAAGACGGTACAGGATCGTTGTCGGCAGGTACGCCGGAGACCATATCCTGATTGGAGCTTTCTTTGCCAAGCACCGACCAGATCAAAAATCCGGTGGTATTGTTGGTGGAAGGCATTCTGCGATTCAGCTTTATTGTAACGGCATCGTTAATGGGTGTATCAGAGGATATCGTCAGAATATCTCCGCTGACTGAGACCGACATGCCGCCACTGACCGAAACATAGTATTTATTCAGTACGTGATTAGTATCGGTGAGTGAAATAGAGTATCTGCCGTTTTTGTATTCCATCTCATAGGTTTTGGCGGAACCGGAAACATTGCTTGTAAAAGATGGGCGGACACTGTGTGATGCCATATCTGAAAGAATCAGATCATAGTAATACTTAAGGTATTTATTGCGGCAATACTGCTCAGTCATAGTGCCGCTGTAACCGCTTGCCGGATAAGTCTTGTCGTTAAGTTCCGTAGGCGAGGTTCGGAAACCGAGAGCTATCTGCCACACAATCAGCTGTGTAGCTGCATAGCAGGCATTGGCGTCCGTACTGGTTTCAAGATCAGTACGGTTGGGATATCCGTAGGCAAGCGCAAGAGAGAGCAGATCCTTTTGGGCTTCCGACATTCTTTTATATTTATCTCCGTGTGTTGGATCGGATGAGCCACTGTAGTCTTCTGAATTTGGAAGCGGAACACCGGGTTCGATGCAAAAGCAATAGACAAAATCCTTTCCGTATACCCACTCGGATTTATTGCTGTCGAGACCGGACCGCTTCGCCGTATAGTCGTGCATTTTCTTGAGTACCGGACTTATAGTGTGACCGAAGACATTATCTGCCGTATTTAATCCATAAGCGGCGGAGAAGGCATTTCCGTCCTCATCGATTAGGGTATAATCCCATGACACCTCTGCCTTGGATAGATCCATCGTAACCTCCACTGCCGATGCAGAAATTGGAACAAGGGCGGTAAAAAGCATCAAAACGGCAAGCAGCGCCGTCCCGATACGTTCAAATTTTGTGATCATAATTTTATATTCCTCCATTCGTTTTGGAAACAAAAAAGACGCCGTGATTTTCACGACGTCCTGTTTTGCTGTATTGGTTCTGTCAGCCGCCATAGATGACGGAATAGGCGATGTCACCGTCAACGGTGATTTGCACCACCTTGTAGGTCATGTACTCGGTGGTAATCCCGTTTGCCGGATCGGTGGATGTTGATACAATCTTGTCAATGTGATATTTCAAAGTTTGGATTGTACCGTCAATACCGTCGCGGTCAATCCGCGGTGTACCAAAGTACCCCACATCCCAGCCAAATTCCATTGATTCCTTCCACTCGAAGGTAAAGCCCTTTGCTTTGTAGCTTGCCGCATAAGCGGTTACCTCCTTTATAATGCGCTCATGATCTGCCTGCGTGAATGTTTTTGGAGGCTCTGTGATAGTAGGCGGTGCCGTATCTTCTGACTCTTTGGACTGGTCGGTCACCGCAGGTTCCGTTGGCTTACTTGACTCAGCCGGGGCAGGCTCCGGTTCGGGTGATACTGACGGCTGCGTTTGTACAGCAGGCGGTTCCTGCGGCTGTTGTGGTTCGGTGGGTTCCGCAGGCTTCTGCGGTTCCGTCTGTACAGGTGGCTCGGTCTGCTCTGGAGCAGCTTCCGCCTCCGATTTTTCTTTTTCTTCTGCCGGCTGCTGTGCTTCGGATGCAGAGGATTCTGTGGGGGATTCCGATTCTTCCGGTACAGTCAGTTCGGCAGGAATGATATCGCTTGTATCAATGCCCGATGTATCATCTGCCGTGACCGTACTGTCGGGAGTGGATTCTGCTGATGGCTTTGATTGATTTCCGCATCCGGCAAATCCAGATATGAGGAGTCCGCATAGAATTGCGGCTATCAGTTGTTTTTCCATAGGAGATCACCATCCTTCACCACAAGCATACCGACAAAATTTCAAAAGTCCAGCGTTTTTCTGAACTTTTAAAGAAAAAGTCACATAGTCGACGCTGGGCTTTGTTTCTCGATCTCGGATTCTTCTGCCGCCTCGTCCTGCTGTTCGGCAATCGCCTGTTCATAGGCGTCCATAACCTTTTTATTCAGCTCATTTCTTGCCTCAACGGTCACGGCATGGAAAAGATCGCTGTATTTCGTATTGCCGTTTCCGTCCTTATGACTGCTTTGCGGCATAGCGACAAACATCCCTTTCTGCGAATCCACCACACGGATGCCGTGAATGGCGAAGGCGCCGCCGATATTGACGCTGGCAAAAGCCTTGATATTGCTGCCCTCATAATCATTCAGCCTGTCAATCCGCACCTGTATAGATGGGACGGATTTTTTCTGTGCTGTTTTCGGGGCAGCGGGTTTCTTATCTGCCATTTTAAATTACCTCCGTTTTTACATTGTCATGCCGGGACTTTCCGATTCCTCCGGCTGCAGTTCGTTCAGCTTTTCTCTCGCCCAATCGGGCAGATATTCGTCCTTCAGGATTCCGGCAAAGTCTTCACGATAAAAGTGGGTATCCTCGCCGTCTTTCAGAAACTTGCCGAACACCTTGCGGCCTCTGCTGTTTGGTCTGCAGCCGAATCCGCCCTCTGCAAGGAACAGCTGATCCTCCGGCGTTTTGTACTGATCCTTGAGGACGTCGCCTTTCAGTACCAGCACCTTGCCTTCATAGTCAAGCTGTGCGTCCTTTTCCGGTTCGCAGCGGGAAGCGTCAAACAAGCCGAGCGCCTGCCACGCCCGGCGAGCCTGATTTGTAAAGATATTCGTCAGTCCCGGATGGGATTCCACGCAGAAGTGCCAGCGGATGTCATCACGGGGAATATGGAAACCATTTGCCCAGGCCTTATTTTCCTGACTGAACCGGCCGTCATCCTTATTCTCCTGAATGGTGTTAGCCAGTACCCAGTTTACACGGTCAAAACCGTATCGCTCGATAATCTCCTGCGTGCAATCTTCGAGGCAGTTATCGTGATAGTGGTTGGAAATTGATCGTTCAATCGCCCTCGCGCAGTTGCAGTTTTCCCTGTAGCTTTCCCGCCACAGATCGCGCTCATTGCATCGGACGGCGTAATCCAGCGACCACTGATACAGCGGTTTATGCTCAGACATTCTGTGCGCCTCCTTTCATTTCCGTTAATTTTACGGACAGGTGAACGAGCGCAGCTCTCTGCTGTTGCTCGGAAAGCCCGTTTAGAAAATCCAAGAGCGTCACCTCGTCGTTTTGAGTTGAGGGCTGTGTTCCTTTACAGTTATCACAGATTTTCTCCCGCCTGACGATGACCGTCCTGCCGTCGCCCGATTCCGTGAAGGACAGCACATCATTATATGAAAAACCGACGTGATGCCGGATTTCATAGGGAATTGTAATCCTTCCGCGTTTTCCGAGAATGCGAAACATCTTATTCATAAGCTTCCACCTCCGCATCATCACAGTCTGTGGAGCAAGGGCAGTTCTCGCAGTCCCCATCGCAGTCGATTTCGCTCACAGGGCAGCTCTCGCAGTCGCCGTCACAGATAAAATCTGCCGTATCCTCTGCATTCTCAATGATGATCCTGCCATCTCCGGCGCTTGTCTGAATCACTCCGTCAAGGTCAATACCAGAGGCAATCAGATCGTCCAGCGGGACAGGCAACAGCACAAAGCCGCTTATCTCTTTATTTTGCATGATATAATACACTCCTTTAAGATTTTTTCGTAATCATGACTTCCATCAATGCTGTAATCATCAAACAGCGTAAGCTGCTTTGGCTTTTCGCGTTCTCGTTCGTACAGCTCGTAATTCCCGATGAGTAGCTCTTTGAACTCCGATCCAGCTTCATACCGCTGCACCATTGAGTGGTTACGGGAGAAATCGAAGATGGAAAAGCCGTCATATAGTTCCCGGATTTCGGTACAGTCGTTGTAAGAGAGAAGGAATCTACCGCTGATCGTCTTCAGCGTATCCCGCAGCCGTACATGATCCTCCCATTCGAAGACTACCTCATACATATCCTCAGTGGAAAAATACGGCGGATCGGCATAGAAGAAGGCGTCGGGACGGTCATAGTGCCGGATCAGCGTTTCGAAATCCTGATTTTCAATCACTACATTTGCCAGCCTGTTCTGCAACTGTCCGATCAGTCCAAACAGCTTGCGGATATCA
Organism: uncultured Ruminococcus sp.; assembly: GCA_964549435.1. Lineage (GTDB taxonomy): Bacteria > Bacillota > Clostridia > Oscillospirales > CAG-382 > Coliplasma. Next base: position 8,352 of record CAZJVB010000049.1, on the reverse strand, counting down.
AAGGGCTGTGAGGCGTAGGATTTTCCACTGCTGGAATAGCTGTTTCGCAGCAGCTTCAAAAACATAGCGGCTCGGCGGACATCGTAATCCTCGGTAATCCGCAGCCGCAGCTCCTTGAGTTCCTTTGCTTCAGGAGGGGAAAACAGGATTTCCGTCAGCTTTAGTTCCTCTGAGAGATATCTGTCATCAAACTGCTCGGTTTCAAAGAATTTGCGTATGGCGATGAAGTCTTCGCGGGAATTGAGGCTGCAAAAACCAAGCTCACGGATCACCGCCATCGTTCGTTCCTTCATGCATCGGAACAGATTGGCGAGATTGCGGTCAAAGTCGTTGTACACCTCAAAGGCACAGGGGTAGGGATTTCCCAGCAGTACGCTGCCGGAGCCGCCGAACACGTCGATAAACCGACCGTATTTCAGCGGAAACAGTGCGTAGAGAATCGGAAGGATAGGCGACTTATTGCCCACCCTTGATACAGGCGTTTTTATGGTCATCACCCTCTTTCATAGGGCGGACAATCGTCTCAAAGCAATAAAAAAAGCGGTACCAATCATTTGCTCTGAAACGATTGATACCGCTGTACCTGTTAATTTTGATTCAGTTTTTCCTTAAGCTTTCGGAGTTCTCTCTCATATTCGTTGTGCCGGTTAATCTGCAAGCAGCAGAGAATAACCGTTGAAATACATCCGCCGATCTGGATTCCCGTAAACAGCCATGCAAGCTCGCTCATTCTACATCACCATCCCTTCGACCTCATCTTCACTTGGCAGGTATGCTGTCTGAAAGGCGTCCTCGCCAAGTCCGCGGAGAAGATTATTAAAGTCCTCCGCATCCTCACAGTTTCGGATACCGTACTCTGCACAAGTGTCAAGGATATCTTTTACCTGACCGTCCGGCAGATCTGTGATCATAAAGTCATTTGGAGCAAGCCACGCCTTTCCTTTTTCCCAGCATACACACAGAGAGGTGGGAAAACCGCCTGTCTGATCGCACTGGAAATCCGGCGAGGTATGGATATTATCGGCATCCTTTGTGATTGCTTCGAGCTTTTTCTGAAAAATATCCGGCGTCATAATCCCATCTCCATATCTTCATCATAATCCTGACCGTCATCCACAGAGGTGATATTCACATACTCCCCGATAATGCCGAGCGCTTCGGAATAGCTGCCCGCCGTTTCTGTAATCCGGCTGCACATCTCGGTTGCCTGTTCGGGCATCCCGCTTTGCCGCAGCGTCCTCGATGCAATCCCCATGAGATTGAAGATATTTCCGTCCTGCCCGATGAGAGGACAGTCGGGCTTGAGGCTTTCTTCTTTCTGCTGTTCCTCCGTGAAACCACTGAGGCGATTGGGAACATAATCGGAAAGCCATGTTCCGCCAAAGTCCTGGTGTGTTTGCAGTCGCCACATGGCGAGCCTGCCAACATCCAGCTTGACATCTTCCGAAAAGGGGAACATAAGGCAGGTCAGTCCGTCATGCTCAAAAGCATAGATATCCTCAAATTTTGTCCCATTCAGCAGCAGTTTTTCCTCGGTGAACATATCGTTGATGCCGTCCAGCCATTCCTGTAGCTCACCGCCGCAGCCCTGTAAAATGAGCGCTTCGCTGTCCTTCATCTGCCTAAGATCATTCGCAGTAATCTTTTTGATACTCATAGCTGCATCCCTCCGAATTCCTGATTTTCTTCTTCTGCCTGTTCCTCGCCCGCAAACTCCTGCGGCGTCATGGTGTATCCGAGAAAGTTCGGATCGCTGTCCTCGTCAAGCGGGATATATCCGCTTTCCCCAAAGTCGAGCATTTCTTTCATGAGTACCGTGCCGCCGTGGTTCACACCCACCTTCGGCTCTATGGAGATGAAGCGGTCGCCGGTATCGCTTTCCCGGAGATCGTATGCATACAGCCCTTCGGGAATTTCCTCCGGCAGAAGCCTTCCGTTTGCAAACAGCGCCCTACGGTCGAGCACCTCGATGACGTCCAGCTTTTCATCGGTCATGCCCTGTGCGGACAGCTCCTTTACCTCCGGCTCGTTATAGGAAACGAGCTCATAAAGTGAGTGCTCTCTTGCGGATATCACACCGTAATTAGTAAGCGATGCTCCAAGCCTTTTAAGCAGTTCGTCGCCTTCATGATATACGGATATTGAATTCAGCCATTCGCTGTCGAAGCGTGAACCCAAATGGTAATTCAAATATATCTTGAAAAACTGCTCGCTTGTTTCAGGATTGCTGTAAAATTCGTATTTCCAAAGATTTTTTGCGATATCCAATGCTTCTTCAATATTATCCGGCTGTTCTGCTTCAAGCACCGCCTTGCATTTCACCTGATCCGCAGGCGATAAAAGTTGAAATTGCCATGCGAGCTTGTTCAGCTTATCAAAATCAGCCATATCGCCAAACATTTCGGATGTGATCTGCGGTATGGCAGATTCAAACGCATAACAGGCACAGGACTGGATATATGGTTCATGGTGTTTTGCCGCTATACGCTCTGCCAGCTCATCACTTGTGGGCAGGTTCATCCATTCTGCGTCATCTTCGGTTTCGAGCGTACCGCCTGTGAGGTATTCTCCGATTTTCATGCGAAAGACGAACGCCTCTGCTTTTTCACTCTCAGGCAGATTTCTGCCATCGTACACCTCCGGCATTTCATAATCACCGGTAATCACATAAAAGCCGTCCAAGAATACGCCACCTTCCATTTCTCTTTGCATCTTTCCAATCTGCTTTCGATCCAGCAGATACAGAGCGTTATCAGGAACGCTTGCCACATCTTCATTCAGATCTTCTTCGATGACAAACTGACCGAGTTCCTCATCGTTCCCCACATTAGCGGCGACCATGACGGTATCGAGTCCATAGGTGCTGTTAATCAGCTCCTTCATGCTGACGATTTCACCCTCCGGATTTTCAGGAAGGATTCGGTGGCTCACTGCTCGGAACGCAAGCCGTTCTTCAAAAGATAAGGAGTCCAGACGTTTGGCAAAGAAATTCAGCTCATCCAGAGTTGGGGAATCCAAGCGTACCCCCACAAGCGCAGGAAGCAGCTCACAGCATTCAAAAACGCTGATCAACACGCTCTCTTCTCTGTCTATGGCACGGAGCTGCTGGATGGCGTCCCGGATTTCATAATCTTCCGCGGGGAGCAGAAGCTCCGTGTAATAATATCCTCTTGCATCCGGTTTTTCTGCCGAGAGGTCAAGACTCATCATTTTTCTTTTATAACTCATCTGATCCTCCTACATGGACATGTTCATGGTTTCTTCGGGTTCTTCCGTTTTCATCCGGACGAGATTTTGGTCAAACAGATCTGTCTGCATATCCGTAATCTCCTGATTGAGCAATTCATAGGCTGAAAAGGTGATACCGCTAATTTTTATGAACTGCATTTCGCCGGAGAGCAGCGCCTTGCTGTCCTTTGGCGTGAGGCGGATATTGACGTCCGGCGTCATAATATCGAAAACAGTAGAAGGATTTTTCATAAGCTGCCCTCTGACGGTTTTCATAAGTCGTTTCTGTTCCGCTTCCCATGCTTCCGCATTTTTGATGCCCTCTGAAACGATTGGAATAAAGCGTTCCGTATCCTCACAGATATCCTTGAATCTGCTGCCGAGGTCTTCGAGCAGCGTCAGGTCGTTTGCATAGCAATAGAAGCCACCCATCTCACAGTCAAAGAGAATCCTACCGATATTGGGATTGTCTTTGAATGCCTCACGGAACGCAGCCTCCCATTCATAGCCGCTGCCGTGGGTTTTCAGTCCGTTTTGGCTGTATACGGGTTCACCAATCTCCGCCGCATAAGCGTCGAATGCGTCCTGACAGTAAGGGTAGTATTTATCGCTTAGCATATCCAACGGCAGACACAAACTGTATTCGCCGTCCCCATGATCGAAGATATAGAAGGGAGGATTCTTCTGATTGAATTTAACAATTCTCTGTTTGATATCCACTGCTTTCACATCCTTTCTGTAATGTGGTATTTCTCATTGATTTCTCTGATTTTCCCGCCGATAGCGGAAATGACGGGAACGCTCACTGCGTTTCCCGCCATCTTGTACAGATGCCCGTCCGAAAGCCCGGTAGCCTGCGCCTTATAGAACTGCTCGTCGGTAAAGCCCTGCAGCCGCCAGCACTCAATGGGCATCAGTTTTCGGATTCTCCCTTTGTGGATGATGCCGTGCCTGTCCTGTGCAGTGATGGTGAACATCGGCTCGTCAGGCTCTTTCATCCTTCTGCCGTTTTGACGGACAGTTTCACGGTCAGGCGTTAGGATTGCTCTCGGCGCATCCTCTACGAGTATGCCGGAGTTTCTGCCTTTGTGATTTCCCACGCCGGAATCGTACCGGGCAATCAGGCATCTTGCTTCATCGGTGATGGCGGATTCGGGATTCAGGTCAATAAAATACAGCCCTGTCATGCCGCCCCTCGTCGTCACAAGTTCCATATCCCTCGTTTTTGCCTTATGGCAAAAAGCTCGCTCATTCCACTGCTCCTCCTCTCCCAAAAAAGTTTGGCAACTTTTTTGGGTACCCATGATACTACCTGCACACTGCGTACAGGCTACTCCATTGAGATCATAAACGCGCTGCCCTTGGGGCCCGCCGATAAGTTGCCGGAGATCCGCTGCATTGCCGCCTTCGAGAGGAAATATTTCTCCGGCGCCTCGTCCATCACGATGTCCGACAATGTACAGGCGCCTTCGCTGCTGGGGGACTCCGAAATATTTGCTGTTAAGCACACACCATTCAGGATGATACCCCATTTCAACAAGCGTGGAGAGGATGGTTTCAAATGTCCGGCCGCCGTCATGCGATAGCAGCCCCGGCACATTTTCCAGTAAAAGAAATGCAGGCCGTTTCTCATCAGCGATTCGGGCAACCTCAAAGAAGAGAGTTCCTCTTGTATCTGCAAATCCGAGCCGCTTTCCAGCGACCGAGAAGCTCTGATTATCCCGATATCGGGATAATCAGCCTTATGCCGAGGAAATAGTTATCCCGAAGTTTCAGCTAAAACCCATATAAATAAAGGAACTGTAGTTAAAAACTTCGGGATAACAAATAGGCTTTTGGTCAGGTAAGTCCAGATAGTTTTAGGATCATTTCGTCATCATTCAGCCAGATTGGCGCAACAGTAGGCGTGTAACCACGCACAGCATCAGCCTTATCAATGGCAGCACGTTTCATCTCGGTATCTGCGTAAGCATATATCTTTGTGGTTTCTTCGCTTGCATGACCAAAATATTCAGATAATAACATCATTGGCATACCTTGGTGGTACAGGTGCATCGCTCTGGTGTGTCTGAGCATATGCGCATGTATGTGGCTTGGCACTTCGGGACACTCGCGTCCTGCCGTTATCCCATTTCATATGGATTTGCGCCATATCGTCAATGAATTTTACCGTGCCTCTCGTACCGGAAGGCACCGGTGTATAGGGATCGCTCATGTCGATGAGTTCCACTCTTGTTCCGGGCGGGTAGATTTCTCTGTGTCGCTGCGCCAAGCGGTGCAGGCGTTCATATTCATTCATTTCATTCCATCTCCATTCCAAATAATTCTTCGGGTGACCAAGTAAAGCGAAAATTCACATCTTCGATATTATCACAGTAATCTGTAAGGAAACTTCTGTCGGATTTAAGGCGGGAGGAAAACCACAGAATATCTGAATAGAAAGCTGCGCTCGTTTCGCCGTCTCCATAGAGATAAGCCTCAGCATGTACCAAGATTTCCGTTTCTTCGTTGATATATTTCAAAAAGTCATCGAATTCATCCCAATCTTCCAAGTCATCATACTCTCTTGGAATACCTCCGACAAGAAAACTCGTTGCATCACGACCGGCCGTTACAGTTACCTTAGAAAAGAGTAAAGCCATATTTTACATTCCTCCTAACTGCTGCCCCTGTACTTCCTCGATACAGTCATCGAGTTCATCTTCTGTGCAGAGAAAATAACCGTCGCCGGAATGCCAGAAAGAGACGAACAGATCACCGTCCTCGGTATGAATGGGCTGCTGTTCTACATGCTCGCCAAATCCGTCTGCACACTGTCCGATCAGCCAGTCTTTAAAGATTTCCGTTTCGTCCGCTGTCAGTTCTTCCTTGAATCGGCAGTCAATTCTGCCGTACAGCTTGCCTTTATATTCATCCACAGTCCATACGGCAGAGGCGAGTTTTTCCTTGATTCCATCGTCATCATTAAAAAATTGCGCCATTTCGTCTTCCGGCGATGACTGTTCCATTTCCAGCAGTTCACGGATAGCCCATTCATAGCCCTTTAGATAAAGGTTGCCGACAGGCGTTGTGCCGCCGTTCTCAGAATCCTCGATATTTCCATCCAGAGGGCAGAAGAAGGATATTTTCACCTGTCCGGTCTGATAAGTCATATCCTTAATGTCACGGAGCAGTTCCGCAATGCCGGTGTATTGGTCATTTAACAGATTCTGCTCTAATTCCTGTTGGATATCTTCGTCTGCATTCTGCACTGCAAAGGATGCGGTATTGGCGTCGGCCAAAGTGCTGCTTTCCGTCAACAGGAAAAGCAGATGATTGCCGATATCGCTGTCGGCATAGAGCTTTACCCGGATGGGATCGTCCTCATTATCCGTAAGCGGAATCCTTTCAAGCGCCTTGCGGATTCCTATGGAGCAGAGTCCCTCATAAATATCCAGATAATTCTTCGGAAACTCCGTTATGAGCGTGTTTTCTTCGTTCATAATGACTGCGTTGATTAGAGCCATGCTTCATCACCTCGATTCATAGATGCGATTGCGCCGAGTCCGAATCGGCGGATTGCCATTGCATTGCAGATCAGTCCGAACACCTTCGGCGGTATAAGGCTCTGATCGGCAAGATCACTGACTGTCAGATGCTTTGTTCCGAGATACAGGTCTTTTGCAGCGCAGAATAGCGCGTATGCGGTTTCTGTGCAGTTCGGCAATTGCACCTGCTCAAAGCAGATGCAGCCGGTAACCACAAATCTTTTTGTGTCCCTCCACAGTCTGCCGTCCGCTGTAAGCAGGTAGAGAGCGGACAGCAGCGCATAATTCTTTTTGTTTTCTTTTCTGACGGCGGCTTCAAATGCCGCCCTGTGCTTATCGTTTTTGTAGATCATAGGTGAATCCTTACTTTCTTTCAGATATTGTTGGAGACGAAGTCGGAACGGGCGGTACCGTATGGCGGACGCCGTTTCCATCATCACTCCCGCAAAGGTGGACGGAGGGATTTCCGTGATTCTTATGGCAATCACGCCGCGTCCTCTCGGACGGAAATTGGGGACGCGCTGCATAAGTTTCTCCATCTCACGCAGGCGGCCGTTTTGCATAAAGTACATTTTGATTTCCTTTCTTGAAATGCAAAAAGCCCCGATTTTTGTTTTCATGGGAAAGTCAAAAATCGGAGGCTTGAGGAATGTTTGTTACATATTGATTTGTGGGGCGTCGTCCTGCTCGAAAGAGGGCGGCGCTTCTTCTAACTGCGGATATCCGTATCGCAGTTTAGTCATAAGTTCATCAAGCTGTTTTTCCTGTTCGTAGGTCAGCGTTTCGCAGTTGCCTTTGGCAAAGTCAAGGCAGCGATAAAGGTTGGCGGCTTCATCCTTGGTAAAAAGGCGCTGTGCATCGATCAGCCCTGAACGGGTGGCAAAGGACTCCTTTGCATATTCAAAATCGGGTGAATAGTCCCCGTGGGAAACGCTTCTGCGTTCTGCACTTTGTTTCCATGTGGTGAACATGAATCCGTGCTTTTCGCTGTACATTCCGGCAAGGACGGTGTCGCCGTATTCGACAAATCTGCGGTATTCGTCCACATCCCGAATACCCATGCGTGGGGATGTCTCATACAGATCGGTGTATTCACGAATCGTCTTTGCCTGATCCTGTACGGCGTAAAAAGCGTCGCGCATTTCATCGGTTAGCTCTTTGTCAATTGCTCCGTAAATATATCCGGCCTTGTCCTGCCATCCGATTTTGAAACCGTCATAGAAAAAGGCGAGCGCTTCATCGCTTTCACTGTATTGCCCGGTACATCCGAAGTGGAGAAGCTTCCGTAAAAGCTCCTGTTGATAGATTGTCATAGGTACCTCCTGATTGATTTTTGGGTATAGAAAAAGGCGCATGGATTTTTCTGTTCCATGCGCCTGCAGTGAAAATATTAAGTTGGGTTTGAGTTTAAAACTCTCCGCAAAGGAAAAAATCCCTTTTTACATCTACGATTCTGCATCTTGAAAAATGCCTGTATAGACAGCGAAAAACCCCGATAAAATCGGGGTTTTTCGTGAGGACATCTTTTTCGTCCTCTTTTGATGGTGCGGCTGATGGGACTTGAACCCATACGGATAAACCACACGCCCCTCAAACG
>CAZJVB010000048.1:0-13806 GCA_964549435.1 uncultured Ruminococcus sp. | reverse complement strand
TGGCGATCATTTTTGTTTTGTTGTCGGTTTTAGTTTTGTCCTCTCTTTCTGCGGATGGTTTATCACCGCTGACAACTCGCACCAGCGGTACTCATCCGCTGTATTTTATTTTCCCTGTGCGTTTCCTTTGGGGTTCGGGGTTCACCCCGACAAGCTGTTTGTGCGGCGGTCGCTTGGCCGGCGTCTATACAGACAATATGCTTGCCTATCCCTACGGGATAGAATATTGACGCAATCACATTTTTCGTCAGCTCCTTTCAACTGATATGTAAAAATCCCTGCGTGAAAACTGTATGGGGATGCCTTGACAGTATCCGCGCAGGGATTAGATTTTTCTTTATGCGTTTGTCAAGGTACATACAGGCAGAGAATAAAATAAGCCCTATGCTATCAAGCTGATTGATCTCAGCTGTATTCTGCAATAAAACTCATGAATGTTTTATTAGGTTAGATCGTTATTATACCGGAGATTAAAGCTTTTGTCAAAGTCTTTGAGGTGCTCTTTCCGCCTCTTAAACAAAATCATACAACTTTACAAATCGTTTGTTTTATGGTATACTGTAAAAAATACAAATTTGAGATGCTTTTATGGCTGAAATAGAAGATCGTTATTACTCTATGCCGGAAATTATAAAATATCTCGGTATCAGCAGAGATACTGCTCTGCGTTGGATTGCCACAAAAAATATGCCGGCGCACAAGGTCGGAAAGAAGTGGAAGTTTAAGGTTTCCGAGATTGACGAGTGGGTCAACAGCGATCAGGCGGAGGAATAGGTTATATGATTTCCTTTAGTATCTTTCCTAAAAAAGAGACGAACAATATCTTACCATCCCTTTTCAGAATATTGCATACCAACATGAGTGCGATTGCGCCTACTGGGAATAGCTATGAAGAAGACTATTGCCTCTGGTACAGCGCTGTTGCTCCGGCGCTTGAAAAGGATGCACGACAGATAATTTTGATCTATGATGATACTGAAATAATCGGGTATTTTCAGTACTATGTTAATTCAACGACTTTTATGATGGAAGAAATTCAATTTAATAAAGAGTACCATGGGACAGGATTGTTTAAGCGTTTATACGCTTACTTGTTTGAAATTATCCCGCAGGAAGCGCTTTATGTGGAAGCATATACACATAAGCAAAATCAAAAATCGCAAGGCATATTAAAGCATTTGGGATTGCAGATCATTGGTGAAAACCAAAACGGAAATAGTTATCATTTCCATGGGGATTGCCATCAAGCACTCAAAAGATATAGTACTCGAGAGAGTTCAATTGGGGAAATGACTCTGCAAATCAGCAACATTCTTTCCGACTGTTCTCCGTCTATTTATCTTTATGGCTCACTTCCTCTTGGAGATTTCTGTTTTGGTTGGAGTGACATTGACATTCTTGTATTGACAGATAAGCAAATGTCCGAAGAACAGACACAAAAACTCGTAAAGCTTCGCCAAACGATGCTTGAGAAAGAATCCGGCAATCTATACTACCGTTTGTTTGAGGGCGGCATCCTTACACTGGATGCTTTCATATCGAAATCTTTAGATAGAGTGGTCTACTGGGGTACCAACGGCGAAAGAATTACCGATATGTATACATTTGACAGCTTCGGTATGGCGGAACTGATTGAAAGCAGCACTTTACTGTACGGCTACGATGTTCGCAGCCAGTTTAAGATGCCGAGTTTTAGAGATTTGTATGCCGATGTGAAACGCCATTACGAAACCATAAGAAAATATGTGCAGAAAACAGGACGCAGCTTATATTCATTCGGTTGGCTATTGGATATTGCGCGATGCTTATATACTCTCCGCACCGGAAAAATCATTGCGAAGACCGCTGCGGCCGATTGGGCTTTAGAAAACAATCTATGCCCGGTGCCTGAAGCCCTTAAAATCGCAGTGAAGGTTCGCAGAAATCCTTTGATATATAAGGCTGAAAATCAGATGCTCGAATACGCAGAAACACTTGCAGAGCCCATACAACGCTTTGCAGACGTTCTGGAGAAGGAACTGGCAACCGCAAAGGAGACATAACAGATGATCGGACTAAAACGTGGTACAGTTCAGCTGTGTGAACACGAAATAGAATGGGAGATCGAGGCGCAGAATACGATTTCTCGTCTGAAACGATACTCGGAGATGTTATTTACCGATATTCAGCACGTGGGCAGTACATCTATCCCATCTATTAAAGTAAAGCCGATCATCGATATTGCGCTTGCAGTTGATAATTTTGATGATATCTTAGCCTACGAACAAGAACTGAAAGACGCCGAGTTTTACTACCGTCCAGGCGCCCAGGAGTCTCTCCGAAATCAACTACTGTTTGCCTGCGGAAACTATTACGACGGTTCAGGAGATTTACAGACACATCTTATTTATGTTGTTTTGACTGGCAGTATGGATTGGATCAATTACATAAACTTCAGAGATTATCTCAACAGCACGCCGTCAGTTGCAAAAGCTTATGAAGATTTAAAGGTATCCCTTTCCCCGCAAGCTCCTGTTGACGGCGGCAGAGAGAAATACCTAAAAGGTAAGCATGACTTTATCGTTTATACTCTGCGAAAGGCGCTGGTCAAATCGTATCTCGGGAAAACAGTAAGTATTTCGATTGATATACCAATTGGAAGTGTTCACCCGAAACATCAAGATATCGTCTATCCAATCAACTATGGATTTATTCCCAATGTACTTGGTGATGGCGAGGAACTTGATGTGTACCTGCTCGGTGTGAATACACCTGTACAAGAATATACTGCAAAGATTATAGTATCGTTCACCGTGAAAATGATGTTGAGGACAAGCTGATTGCCGCATCCGAAGGAGAGATCTTTAATCAAACCGATATAGCTGAAAAAATTCATTTCCAAGAACAGTATTACAAAACACATATCGAGGCGATATATCAAAAGTCTTGTGGTGCGGTCATCTTCAAACAGAACGGAAAAGCATAAAACTTTGCCTTTTACAAAAAAGATAAGGCACATACAGTGTTCCGAAAGGGCATATGGAGATTTTTGAAACCGAGCAACAAACGGCAAAGCGAGAAATTCTTGAAGAATAGGCATAGCCGCCCAATTTGTACCGAATTTCAAAGCGGAAATACAGTATGACATTTTGGGCGGTAAGCACAAAACAGTTGTACTGTTCCTTGCCGAATATTCGGGTAAATTAAATATTGATGACAGTGAAATATCTGATCATTGCTGGCTTGTTTGCGAACAGGCAAAGCAAACCCTGCCTCAGTGGTACAGCAATGTAATCGATAGAATTGAGGAAATAATGCTATGACAAACCGAATCATAACTGACATTTCTAACTACATATTTGTTTCCGACGAGCCTGCGGAGTCTGATGCCATCTTTCTACCCGGAGGCTCACACCCTAAGCAACCTGAATATGCTGCTGAGCTTTATCGCAAGGGATATGCAAGGTGGATTATTCCGTCAGGTGGAGTTAGTGTTAAACGAGATAAATGGCCTGGTGTTCGCTCAAAGGCAGATATATACAATGGCGACTATCAATCTGACTGTGAGTTCTTTACAGATGTATTTGTTAAAAATGGTGTGCCTGCGAATGCGATCATTGGAGAGGATAAGTCAGGACATACTCGTGACAACGCTTTCTTATCTCAGATGGTTGTTGATGAAAATGGTTTAAAGATAAAGACTGCTTTGATTGTCTGTAAGGCATTTCACGCTCGGCGTTGTCTTATGTTATACCAAATGGCTTTTCCTAATGTGGACATAAGAGTATGCCCTGTGCACTGTTACAATATAACTAAGGATAATTGGTACAAAACCGAACAAGGCATTGATCGTGTGCTCGGAGAGCTCGCCAGATGCGGCAATCAGTTTGTCGGAGATGTAAAATCTTACTTAATACCTAAACACGAGTGTTAGGTTTTCGAATATGCTGCCATTTGAAATCTCAAATATTTATGATATCCGCTATTCTGGTCGAGTGGGAATGCATACCGATCAAATAATAATTCCCTCACAAATGGATTTTGGTATCGATCATATTATTATGGATATAAACGACATCGATTTTTCAGAATGTGATACTTTGATACTTGGGCATCTGAGTGAAGTGAGTAGAATGTTAGGCTATGATATCCGTGAAGATTTGATCAAAAAAGCAGGAAAGTATGGATTGAACATCTATTCATTTGATTATACAAATAAAATGAAAGATGAATTAGATACGCAAAATGGAACCGCCAAGTTCTTTTCTCCGCATATATGTGAACGAGATGTACCACATAATACGTTTGATAAACTGTATGAAATTACCAAACCGGTCATTGGCATTTGGGGCACTTCTTCTTCACAGGGAAAGTTCACTCTTCAACTTATATTGCGGTTGCTTTTTTCAAAAGCTGGTTACAGTGTTGGTGCTATAGGAAGCGAACCACATTCTTTGCTTTTCGGAATAGATTATGTGTATCCAATTGGATACGCGTCAGTTGTATATGTTGATACCTGGCAGTCTGTTACAATATTAAATAAGATGCTATTTCGGTTATGTGATCGGGATGTTATTATAACTGGTTCGCAAGCCAATACGATTCCCATGAATATGGCAAATCTATCCCAATATCCGATACGACAACATGGTTTTTTACTTGGAACGAATCCAGATATTGTTATCTTGTGCGTGAATTCGGATGATGAGATAGAGTATATATGTAATACAATCAAATACATAGAAGGAACGATAAATAGCAAGGTGATTGGTTTAGTTGTGTACCCTATGAAGCAGACCGCGGATTGGCGCAATATTTTTGGAGCTAAGGTCAGAATTCAAGACTTAGAATACTCGCGTGTTGAAAAAGAACTAAATATAGGAACCGGTTTGCCGGTTTTTCAATTGGGAGTTCGGGAAGATATGAAGGCTCTGTTGTCACACATTATCGACTATTTATCATAATTTTTGGAGGAGACATCGTGAAAGAAAGAAAACGGCACGGCATGATTCTGTCTAACATTCGGTACGCGCTGAACAATCAATGGAACTGGACAAAAACGCGGGTTATTTTCTTGGCTTTGAAAATACCGCTCACCGTTGCGCTCTCCCTAACAGCGGCTTATTTTCCGTCGCTGATCATTTCGGAATTGGAATGCGGTTCTTCATTTCTTACTGTTTTGAAAGTTTTGGCAATCTACTTCGCTTTGTGGTTGGCGCTGGAGTTACTGGAAAACTACCGATACAGCAAGGTCGAGCAGCACCGGTATCTGATTCGGAATATCTATCAGCTCCTGTTGAATAAAAAGCATCTGCAGACCGATTATATGAATACAGAAGATCCTCGCATCTTGCAAAAATACGCCAATGCGTGGTACGATTCGATTGGCGAATGTGCGGGGGACGCGATCGTCCCTACCATTTTGAATTTTTTTGTAAACTGCGCAGGTGTCTTGACCTATGGCACGATCATCTTCTCTTTTTCACCCGTTATGTTGATCACTATTGTTGCTTCTGCGGTGATCACGTATTTGTATGGAAGATATAAAATAAAATATACAGAAGCGCATCGAACTATCTGGAATACCTACGAAAGAAAAATGGGCTATCTGATCGGCGTGGAACGGAATGTCGAATATGCGAAAGATATTCGTATATTTAATATGGCAGGATGGCTGGACGGCCTGTACACGAAGCAAATGGCTGGTAGCATCTCCGAACACAATAAAAGTCAAAACGTCAACTATATCGGCGGCTTGGTTTCCGCTGCTCTGATTTTGATTCAAAATGCCATCGCGTATTACTTATTGCTCAGGCAATTGTTGACAGGCAACTTGAGCGTCGCTTCTTTTGTGTTTATGCTTTCTATTATCACAGGGTTTGCAGCTTGGTTTACCAGCATTATCAGCACGTGGAACTCCATTGCCGCTCAGTCAATTATGATCGAGCATTACCGTGAGTATTTTGAGATCGAGGAATGCATGAACCATGGAGTGGGGCATGTGCTTCCGAACCCGGAGGACTATCCACTGTCGATCGATTTTCGCCATGTGTATTTCAAATATCCCGCGTCCGAGCAATACATATTCCGTGACCTGAATCTTTTTATCAAGCCCGGGGAAAAGGTGGCGATCGTCGGGTCAAACGGAGCCGGTAAAAGTACCCTTGTCAAGCTGCTGTGCGGCATGTATCTTCCAGAGCAGGGGGATGTTTGCATCAACGGCGTTTCGTCGAAGGAATACAACATCGATGCGTATTATACCTTGTTTTCTACTGTTTTTCAAGATCTGTATCTCCTTCCGGTCACGATACGGGAATTCATGACGACGGCAGAGGATGGCGACGTGGATGAGGAAAAGGTATGGTGGGCTTTGCGTAAAATCGGTTTGGGAGAGCTGGTAGGCTCCTATCCAAATGGACTTGATACGCGGTTGATGAAGGGGACATACGATGACGCTGTGGATCTGTCGGGCGGCGAAAAGCAAAAGCTGATGATCGCGCGGGCGCTTTACAAAGACGCGCCGATCGTGATCTTGGACGAGCCGACGGCGGCGCTTGATCCCGTTGCAGAAAGTCAGCTTTATGAAAAATTTCACGAACTGACTGCCGGGAAAACAGCGATCTATATTTCGCACCGTCTTTCCTCCACCAGATTTTGCGATCGCATTTTCTTTTTGGAAGACGGTCAAGTGGTCGAAAGCGGTTCACATAGCGAGCTGATGATGTTGGGCGGGAAGTATGCCGACATGTATGACGTGCAGAGCCGATATTATCACAAGACAGTCGATAGGGAGGCAGCAGAATGAAACAGAAGCGTGAACATATTAATCTGAAGGCGTTGAAGCTCAATCATTCCTTTTGTAAACGATGGTTCCCGCTGATGACCGCCCAAAATGTTTTGGAGGTGTTTGCTCCGTATTTTAATCTGATCCTGTCCTCCGTGCTGTTGAACGAGATCAGCGACACCAGAGATCAAACTGCCATCATCACATGGATCTGCTTTTTGCTCATCGGGAACTTCTTACTATCTTTTTTGACGCGGACGAATGAAAAGCTTCTTTCACAGGCCGTCTACGAACGGGAAAAAAACGAAGCCAGAGTATTAGGTGCCAAGCATATGAACATCGATTACCGTACTGTAGAAGGAACGACCTACCGTCAGCTCAGAAGACGCGTGGATGAAAACGCTGGCATGAACGGGAACGGAAAGTATGCCTTATTGAATGTGGTCGATTCCATCGAATATAATATTTTGAATCTGATAGTTGCGGTATATTTGTTTACGGATATGCTGGTTCGTATCTTTGCAAATGGCTTCGATGTTCGATGCGTGTTCTTCTTGCTATGGATTGCGATCTTTGCCGTGGCGAATATTTGGATTTCCAATTGGCGTCAAAAGAAGGAAATCCATATGGCTGATAAGGGCGCGATCTTGCTGACCGATGAAAATCGATATGACGACGCGATCGATAGCTATCATATGGGAAAAGATGCGCGGATCTATCGTCAGGATCGAAAGATCCTTGCCATGAAGGAGAAATACCTCATCACAGATCATATCAAGCATTTTCAATGGATGTTTCGAAAGGTATTTCGCTATTCGATCCCGCTTTCCGGCATTGCCTATTTGCTGAAATTTAGCATTTACATGTTTATCATTTACTATATTATCGATGGACGTATCGAAATCGGCGGATTGATCAAATACGTCGGTTTCGTTGAGATGTTTTCGTCTTCCGTAACCAAGCTCGTGACAAGAAGAGCCGCTATGAAAGAAAATACGAAATACGTCGCCGATTATTTGAAGCTTTTTGCATATGAGCCGACCGAGAAAGACAAGGGAGAGCCCTTAGGAAACGACACTTCGATTTCCTCTGTTGAATTCATAAATGTTTCGTTTCACTATCCCGAAAGTGATCGGTATATTTTCCGAAATCTGTCGTTTCGTATTTGCGGCAGCTCCAAAGTGGCAATCGTCGGCATGAACGGCTCCGGGAAAACGACGATGATCAAGCTCATTTGTCGGTTGTATAAACCCGTTGAGGGGGAGATTCGGATCAACGGACGAAATATTTGGGACATTCGGTATGAAGAATATAGCTCTCTGATTGCTGCGGTATTCCAAGACTTCAAGCTATTTTCGTTTTCTCTCGGGCAAAATGTGGCGTTAAAAAATGCGTATGATGAGCAAAAAGTAATGAGTTGCATCCAAAAAGCAGGTCTTGACGATCGTTTTTCGGACATGCCAAACGGACTGGATACGTGCCTGTATAAAGATTTTGATGAGGAGGGCGTAGAGATATCCGGAGGCGAAGCACAAAAAGTTGCAATTGCCCGTGCATTGTATAAAGATGCTCCGATTGTGATTCTTGATGAACCGACCAGTGCTTTGGATCCTATATCGGAATATGAAATTTACAGTAAGTTTGACGAGCTTGTTCAGGATAAGATTGCCATCTACATAAGTCATCGTCTGTCATCCTGCCGCTTTTGCGACGACATTCTTGTTCTGGATGGCGGTCGGATCGTACAGCGCGGTGATCATGATTCGCTACTCATGGATGAGAGAAACAAATATTATGAGTTATGGAATGCCCAAGCAAAATACTATTTGAGCGATCTGATGTAATGTATGACGAGGACCGTATTATTGCCTATTTTAAAAACATACTTATTTAACTTTATAATAAGCGGAGGCAGTTTGTTTGACGCCTTTCAAAGCGTGATCGCTCAATTTTACTTGTACGAGACCAGTAAAAACGGACAATAGAAAAAGGCCCTGCTGCGAGCTTGCGATGCCTTTCGTTATGTGTGCAAAATAATTTTTCTTGTAATACTTACTGTATCTTGGCTTGATAGCTTGTATTGCAATTGTGACAATTTGCTTAATTGCTGAACGGACGGCGGCAATTCTTCTCCATCTTTTCGCGGACGTCCCGGTCGTTTCGACCCTGCGCCGGAATAAATTTTTCGTTGATTCCGGTTATGTCGTTTGAAAAAGTTATGCATCCTTTCATACGGAAACCCTAACTTTTCTGCAATTTGTCGCTGGCTGACTCCTTGTTCTCTGAGTTCAAATATTTCTTTTTCATACATCTTGATGTGTCTGTATTCTCTGGACATAAATTTTCCCTCCTATGATAGATAGTTTTATTTCTATTCTACCATAGGAGGGGGCTTTTGTCTATTGTCCGTTTTTTACGGTCTTGTTCAGGAGTTGTCTTTGTCCTTTTAATGGACCTGCTCTTTTAATTTACGTAGCTTGCAACTGCGCTTGTCCTTGTATATTCCTCACACGGAGTTCTTCAGACTGCATTCGAAGCATTGCATAATCGCTGTTCAGATCGTCAAGTTGACGTTTCAGAACCTCTTCGTAGGTTCTCTTTTTTTGCTGTAAGGCAGCAATCTTCTGCATCCAGCGGTCAATCACCGCTTTCGATTCACAACCGGAGTCGATGAAGTGTTGAATGCGTTGCTGATAGAATGCGATGTCCTGTTTGTAGTTTGCGTAGAATTCGTCAGTCATTTTCTGACGCTGACGCTCATCGTCTACTACAAACATGCTGTTGCTCATGACCAATCCGTCGTTCAGATTCTGCTTGCTGATTGCGTCAATAAAGTCCTCGAGAATATTGAGCAACGGCAGATATGGCTTCGGAACGAAATATAGATTGCCGTGAATGCTGATCTTGTTTGCCTGCATTCGTTCCAGCTGATCTTTGATTACGGACTCTACTTGATCGGTAGAGTAACAGATGCAAAGCCGCTCATAAAGCTCGGTCGCTCTTCGGCAATACTCGCCGACATCCACATCGGGATCATAGACTTCGTTTTCACAAAAAACCGTTTCGGTCTCTTTATCAAAGATAATATTAGCTAACTTCCGATACGAATTCGTTTTGGCATCCAAAGTTTCTTTGACAAGTTCTCGATAGATATGCGTTGCATCCTCTTTTTTTGTTATCTCGACAGTAGATACGGTAGGTATTGGTTCCACTGCCGTCTTTTACTGTGACTCGATCTTTGAGGGCTGTGGTGGCAGTTCGGTAAACGCCGGCTTTTGATTCTCTCGCCGGTCGGTATTTCGGAAGCCCGAATGCCATACCGATTTCTTGAAATTTCTCCTTGTAGATCAGAAGATTGGATGTGGAATAATAGAAGAATTTGCCGATGATCCCTTCTGATTTTTCGTTGACTGCCATAAGGCTTTCCATTGTTTGTGCCATTGTTTCGTTTGTCCTTTCGTTTCGATATATGCTTTTCATTTCAAGGCGTCTCCATTGTGCTGTATTTACGCTACATCTCTGAGATGCTCCCGTTTCAGTTTTTCAAACAGCAGCCAGTCGTCGATGCCTTTCTGTTCCTGCGGCCAGGTGAACGGTCGGTACTCTTCGCAAAGCGGCATGCAGATGGAGCGGATCTTTGCTTGCGCCTTTTGTACATGTGGATTGCTTTGCACGTCCATGTCGATGCACTCTAAGATCCTCTTGGGGCGTAGTTCCTTTACAATCTGTTCCAAATACCGCGTGTTCTGCACACCGGTCAAACCGATGAACAATTCGCCGTCTGAAAGGAAGCTGGCAATATCCGCTTTCATAGCACCTTCGGTGATATGCAGTGTGTTGCTGTTCAGATCTCCGACGACGTGGATATAGCCGGTGATCCCCGTTCCGTTTTCGTAATAGTTTCCGCCGGTGGAGAACCAGCGAAAACGGTCGCCTTTCTTTTCGCTTTTGCTTCCGTCCGGATTGTCCACGATTTTTGGCGGTGGCTCGTCAAGACGGATCTGCAAACCCTGTATTCGGTTGTCCTTGTCACAGACAGGAATGAGAATTCCGCCGTAACGGCAGCATGCCATTTGCCATTGCATATTTTTCGTGTAGAATCCGGGGATGCCTGACAGATCGAATCTGTCGGAGAGCACTTTTATGATTCGTTGCCGCTCTGTCCATTTAACGGGAATGCTTCGGTACATATTTCCTTGTATGATCTCGTCGGAAAGTCCGCGGCGTAATAGATTCTGCCGATGGTGCTCCTCCAGATGCAAAAGGGAGAGCAGCTCCAGATAGATCTGACTGCGCTCATGCAGCGGTCGAATCGGATCGGCTGTCGGCTCGTATGAAATATCGGATAGCTTGTTGCTTCGTACTTTGGGATGACGGATCAGTTCTTTGAATGCTTCCTTGGTACTGAGTCTTCTGCCGGATGGATTAAAATTTGCGTACAGCGTAACCGCATTCCCTCCGGTGCCACAGTTGTGGCACCAGAAGGCAGCGTTGTCAGCCTTTCGGCTCAGATACATACGGTACTTGTAATCCCCGCAATAGGGACAACGTGCTTGTACTTCCGTGTTGCCGAGCGTACTTTGCTTGATGTCCAGACCGCAGAGGATCGCCGTATCCACGACGTCAATGTAAAGGTAATTGTTATCTGCCATAGGTCAGCTTGCCTTTGCAAGTTGCTCAGTGGGCTGCATTCTTGCAAAATGTTTGCTCTGTACCGAGAGGGGCTGTCCTTTCACAAAACGCAGAAGCAGCGTTTGAGAGGGCATATCCACGGCATTGAACGCCGCAATGCTTTCGGTGTTGTCGATACAGATCGGACAGTCAATACCGGTGATCCTGCGTACCATGGCGGCGATTTCTACGCCTGCGAGCGTTTTTTCGGAGAGGGAAAGGGTTGTATAGTCACGTCCTTTATAGGTGAACCGAAAAGCGCTTACGACTTCACCTGTGGTACGAACGACATCGTATAGCCGTATCGACACATTCGGCATTTGCAATTCGCGCGTTGCCAGCTCGGTTCGTTTGCAGATGTAATCGGACAGCGCAGACAGTAAATTCCTGTTTTTGCTCTGTTGTTCGGTAAACGCTTCCTTTTGGGTCTGTGCGGATTGTAACCGTTGCTTGTCGCTCCTATCTTCGATTACCTTGATCTGCGCGTTGATACCGGTCAGTTCCGTGTGTAGCGTGACAATATCCAGCCGTTCCTGTTCGTTCAGATTACCGAACCTTTGAAGCTCGTCCAATCGATCGATTTGCTGCTGAATCTCCGCTTTGCCTTGTTCAGCCGATTCTTGTTGCTCAAGTTGTCGGAGCTGAGCGGTTAGCTTTTCGATCTTCTCAGCTTGTTGCTTGTCGAATGCCTCTTGACTTCGTTTATCCGCCAGCTCGATTTCCTTTTCTTGCCCGACGAGGGTATTGCCTTTTTCGGACATTTCCTTCAACCTGTTTTGTATCACGTTTTTCATGTCGGGAAGATTCTCCTCGGTCACGCGCGTTAAGCAGGTCGGACATTGAGATCCGGGCTGTAGTTCCTGACAATTCTTTTTCAAAGCTCTGTATCGATTAGACAGCAATTTGATCTCTGCTTGCGTTTCTGTCAACATGGGCGCATATTGGGAAATGCGAACTTCCTGTTTCACCTGTTCCAGTTTGGCGCGAAGCTCGACAGCCTCAGCACTTTCTATTTCTGTTTTGCCGTTCAGTTTCCCGTACAGAACATCCCGTTGAATTGCCAAATCGTCAAGATCGATTCCCGCATACTGTTTCTCCGTTAGAAGGTGAATCCGTTCCTCGGTTTGCTGCTTTTGCTTGTAGAGTTCGGTCAACTTTTGCTCCGAGTTCTCCGTCATGTCTTGCATAGATTGGATCTGCCCCTCCAGAATGTTGATCTGTCGTTCGGTTTCTCGGATCGTTTCCCGAAATCCTTTCATGAGGTTTTCCGGGGATTGGCGGGTAAGATCCAGCATGCGCAAATATTCGCCTTTTGCGCCGATTTCAGATATGACGGTTTCCGCCGGAATCGGTTTCAGATATTTTAAGATCAGTTCCCGCCCTTTTTCTCCCAGCCGCTCGGTCAGATAGGTGGGGTTGAACATAGACAAGAACGTATCTTTATCACAAATCATGCAGTCGATATCAGCTTGGCGGATGGGATAGGAATTTAGAAACAGGGAAGTCTTGTCGTTTTGACGGCGACGGATCAGCGTATGCGTACTTCCGGTCTGATCGGTAAAGTCGAGCTGTACTTCTGTGCCGCCGGCGTTTTCGTTCATCAAGCGTTCGATCTTTTGTTCGCCGTAGTAGGAAACGCCGTATAATGCGTAGGCAATCCCGTGTGCCATCGTTGTTTTGCCCGTTCCGTTGTGCCCGGTGATATAGGAGAGATCGTCGAAATCGTAATGCTCCGCTTTCGTATGATTGCGAAAATCGGTAAAGGTCAGTCCGGTGATCTTCATAGAGGTGACTGCATCCATTCTTATTCCCTCATTCCCATAGCAGCGAAGCACCTTGATTCAATGCGCTGAGTTCTTCCGGTGCAGTCGTTGCCGTAGCAAGACAAAGCAATTCCTTATATGACTGCGAATCGGAACGAAACAGACTGTATTCCCATAATTCTCCGTTGTATTCGCCTACGATCTGCCAACGGCTAAAGGCTGCCGGACGCAATTCCGTGCGCAAGACAGCGAAGAGCACATATCCCTCGCTGATTTGATAAGGAAAGCTGTTACGGAATGATTCGAGCGCATCACATTTCCTGCGCAAGGATTCTGATTCATTTTGCTGTTCGGTTGGCAGAGGAGTTTCCTGCGTTGTTGCAAATGCTTCTTCCTGCTGAACATTCCGAATCGGTTGCTGTTCCTCTTTTTGTTCGTTCTTTTCCACTGTGGACTTTGCATCTCGTTGATCCCGCCGATAAAGCAGAAACAGGAGAACGCCACTGAGCAGAAGCAGAAAAAGCAGCGAGTATTTATCCCCGTTGGGAATGTGGCTGTTGCCGATCAGGATGCCGCAAAACATGGCAATCGCGGTTGCGGATAACAGGA
>CAZJVB010000047.1:0-14131 GCA_964549435.1 uncultured Ruminococcus sp. | reverse complement strand
AAGTTCTTGGAGAGGAACTCTAAAAACTACTACGCTTTATATTATACGAGGTTGTTTCTTTAATGAAAAGGAAAATCCTTATCTTTTTGCTTGCATTGTTTTGTTTGTTATTTGCCGGGTGTAAAAATCAAAATGCGAGCACGCTTGCGGATTTAGCACAAAGTAAGGATAATATTGTTTATTTGTTGGAGAATGGTTCTTATACGCCCTTCCTTGCTCTTGACAGCAAGGAAGGGAACGTACTACTCCTTCGCAAGGAAGTGATGGAGAATTTTTTACGGATTAGTGATTATTCAGCTGAATATGAGAACAGTGACATGGACTCTTATCTGTCTACCGAATATTTAGGAGTACTGACAGACAACGTGAACGATTTCATTGTTGAAGCGGAAATAGAAGTTGCATCAAAAACATCACTTTACAAGGCGGGAACTGAAACTCACACAATTATAAGAAAAGTGTTTCTTCTATCTTACTACGAGATGAATTACTCTGACCATTCGATGGCTCCAAAAGAGGGATCCAAAATTTCCTTTTTTACTGATGATCAAAGTAGAGTAGCTTACAGGAATGGCGAACCATGTAGTTGGTGGCTTCGCACACCTTATACGGGATATGATAGCGTCTCTTGGTCAGTAGGGGGCGATGGGACGCTAATGCGGAAAAATATGAAGCCGAAATTTCCAGAATGTACTCTGAGATTATGGTGCTTCGCCAGCGATTAAAAAGGCGCAGCAGAGTATGGTAGACAGTATCAGAACAAATGATGAAGTTTTGCGAGCGATCAAGTGATTAGAAGAAAATGAGATAATCTTTGATGAGTAGTCGTCAGACGCCTGGTAGATACTGTACGCGTGAATGGTGATGAAACCATAACGGTTTTCCTGAAAAGTTACCGAATCATTGAACGAAACATAAGATGTTGGCTGTCATGCAGCGTCCTTTCTAATGAGGTAAGCGATCAATATAGAGCGCTTGCCTCATACATATTTTAAGGTTTACAAAGCTATGCGGTTGTGATATAATATTTTTGCGGATTTATTCGTTAAGCACAAGTCTTAATAGCTTAAACTTCTTTATCGTAAAAAGAACGTTCGGGCTATTTTGTTTTATGGAAGAATTTGAGCAGTTTATAAGATAGCAGATTTTCAATTTTCAAATATCTCGATTTTCGTTATGTATTATGCTATATACCGATCCGTATACAGGTGGTAAGAATAAGTGGGCAAAAAAAGACAGCCGTACGTGAGCGGCTGCCTGTGATGGTAATGCGATATCAAACTTTCTTGCCACTTTCAGGGGCTGCGCAAGCTACCAGCTTACCGGTAGTCTTGATTTTTGAGCAATTAGAATTATAGTTTTTTTACTTCGTTTCTTTTTACAAAAACAAACCCGTGTAAACTAAGCCGTTTTCTCTTGTTTACACGGTTTTTTCTGTTTCTTTGATTGCAGTTCAAACATGCTTGGTAAAATATATAAAATTAAAGGCATGCCAATGCATCCGCTTTCCTTCTTTTCTCTTTCGTCCTAAATGCAAAAAGGTGACCAACCTTGACATATTTCGCTCTCTGTGGTATAATAACTTTACTTTAAGCCGCTGCGCTTATTGACGTTTGCTATCTGGCCTATTGCTTCCTATTGTAGGTTTGTATTTTTTAAGGAGACCCCATGAAACAGTTTTTCAGCAAACTTAGGAAGGCTCTTTCCGCACGAATGAAAATCCTTTTTGATTTCATGCTTTCCCGCTTTTCTTCTTATCGTAAACGTATGTTTCTTCTTTCATCGGCACTCTCATCGGTTGTTTGCATGATTATTTTTATGATAGGTGCATATCCGATTCCTTATGCGTTATTTTGGTCTGTTTTAATCGGTATCATGGTCTTTTTAACGCTGAACAAAAGCCAAGAAGCCCTTCCGCGATTACTGTGGGCAGTTGGACCGCTTCTTTCTTTTTTGGTCGTAGAATATATGATCGGTAATATCGGTTATTTTCCGTTCTTTTGCGAGCTTTCCGATCCGAAAGAAATTCTGTTAAATTTAATTTGGTATTATATGATAGCCGGAATCGTTTATCTTATCTGCGGAAGAAGGAAGATGTCGGCAATCATATCAGTCTCCTTTTTTTTGATCTGGGGGCTTGCAGACAGCTACTTCTACGCTTTTCGCGGCCGAGTTATTTTTCCGTCTGATCTGTTTGCTGTCCGGACCGCGTTTAATGTTATCGGAGAATATTCTTTCCTCCCATCGGCAGCGCAGATTTTAGGAACATTGACTGTGGCTGCCTATATTGTTTATATCGCATTTATGCCGGGATTTCGCGGAAGAAAAATGCCGAGATGGTTTGTGACGGTTCCAGCTGCTGTATTATGTACAGGATATACGCTTTTGTTTTTCTTTTCCCCATTCCTCACATGGACTGGATTTGAGGATAAACTCTGGACTTCTCTGTGGAGTACAAGGGAAAATGGGGTAGTCCTAAATTTCACTGTCAACCTAAAATTCGGCTTTGTCGAAAAACCGGATGATTATGATGAGCGTATACAGCAACTGACGCAGGAGCGGGAAAGCGATACGACTGCTTTACCGGAAGAAACCGTTAAACCAAATATCATCGTCATCATGAATGAGTCCTTCTGTGATCTCTCAGTTATTGGAATCGAGACAAACGAGCCATGTACTCCATTTTTAGATTCGTTAGTTGAAAATACCGTTAAAGGTTATACATATGTGTCAGTATTCAGCGGTCATACTGCTAATTCTGAATATGAGTTTTTAACCGGAAACAGCATTTCATTTTTACCCGTGGGGACTGTTGCCTATCAGATGTTTACACATCAGGGGGACTATTCCTTAGTCGGCCAACTGAAAGCGCTTGGTTACTATTCGATTGCCATGCATCCGTATGCGTCCTCCGGGTGGAACAGAGTTAGCGTTTATCAGCATTACGGTTTTGATGAAATGCACTTTATCGATGATTTTGAGAATATTGTTAATATCCGGGATTACTGCAGTGATCTTTCTGACTTTCAAAATATAATTGCAACTTTTGAAGCATATTATGCGGACAGTTCTTCAGACGCGCCGTTGTTTCTTTTTAACGTTACCATGCAGAATCATGGCGGCTATACTGTCAATTGGTCTGGATTAGAGAAAACAGTATGGCTTACCGGAGATTTGGAAGGAAAGTATGAAAGTGTAGATATGTATCTTTCCCTTGCAAGGGAGAGCGATTCTGCTTTTGAACAATTGGTCGGATACTTTCAAAATGTTTCTGAGCCGACGGTGATTGTGATGTTTGGGGATCATCAACCCGGCCTTGCCGACCGTTTTTATACCGAGGTGTTTGGGCAGTCGAAGGATACCCTTTCTCCGGAAGAAGCGATGTGTTTGTATCAGATTCCATATGTGATTTGGGCAAACTATGATATTGAGGAAAAGCAATATGAAGCGTTTTCTCTGAATTACCTTTCTACTGTTTTAATGGATGCTCTCGACTATCCGAAAACCGGATACCAGCAATTCCTTTCAGATGCAATGCAAATTTTACCTATTATTACCCGTAACTTTTATCGTGATGCTGCCGGAACCTGCAGTTTAAATCCTTCTGATTTGTCAAAGGAAGCACAGGAATTTCTTTCTGATTACGCTGTTCTGCAATATAATGGTATCAAAGGCGGAGAAAATCGCATCGATCGCTATTTTCAGTTACAATCGTAAGCATATGCTTTTGAGTTCGGAGGTGGCATTTTGTCTCAAGTGCAACAAAAGATAGCCAATTTCTATCGAAAAACGGAAAATTCTTCCTGCCGCATTCCGGAATATAGTGTCCTTTGTATCTACATTTTATTGCTTTCGGTTTTTATGTATTTTCATGAACCTTGGTATGATGAGGCACAGGCTTGGCTGATTGCCCGGGACGCTTCCTTACGGGAGATTCTTTTTACGATTCCACATTATGAGGGGCATCCCCCTCTTTGGTTTTTACTGCTCGCTGCTTTTGCCAAGTCTGGGGCAAACTTTGATTTGACGGTGAAGGTTCTGACATTGACGTTCAATGCCGCAGCCATGATCCTTTTGCTCTTCCGTTCGCCTTTTCCGCGATATATCCGGTTATTGCTGCCATTTACATACTTCCTGTTTTATCAGCATGGAGTAATATGCCGTCCATATTCGCTGCTTCTTCTCGGTTTTCTGCTTGCAGCGACCTTCTGGCAAGTCAAAGAGGAAAAGCCTTTCCGATTTTCCCTTTCGCTGATGTTGATGTGTGCATCCAGCGCATACGGGATTATTTTTGCCGGAGGAATCTCAATCGTATGGCTGCTTGAACTGCGTCGTTCTGCGACGTGGAGAGACTATTTTCGCTCCTTGTTTCATGGGCGCCGCTTTGCCGCCATGCTGTTGCTGTTATTATTTGCGCTGCTGAATATCTTCTCTATTTTACCGAGACACGATACCTTTGCAGCAAGCTATGGATTAAGCGGAGATAATCCGGTCTGGTTCCGACTTTTGTACATGTTTTTTGCTTCCGTTGCAGATGCCACCTGCTTCTCTTCCTTTGAGGAATATGATGAACTTCGTTATGCTGCTTTCTCAACTTCTAAACTATCGGTCGGCTGCCTAATCGGTGCGTTTCTGCTTATACTGATCTATTTTTACGGCAGAAGCTGTCGAAAACGCTTGCTTTTTTTTCTGCCGTTCACATTGTTTGCCGTTTTCAGTGGGATTGTCTATTTTTATCTGCAGCATATCGACGTTCTGTTTCAGTTCCTACTTTTTTGGTGCTGGGTTTGCCGGAAGGAATTTCTTTGCAATGGACCTATGCATACGGTCAAATACCCCCGTCTTTCCCGACTGGGAAAACCGATCCTTGTCGTTTGTGTTGGGTCCTGTCTTGCGATTTCCATTTTCTGGACAATCGCAGTTTGTCGTAATGAGATACGGTATTCGTATGGCTTTGCAAAGGAGCTTGCCAACTACTTAGATAATCAAGGTCTTTCCTCTTATGGCATTATGGTGCGCTGGCAGCAGGAAACTGACGAATCGGGGAAGATTGTCATTATCAACACCAACCAAACGGTCAATGGTGTTGCGATCAATGCCTATTATGAGGATAACATTGTCGTTAATATGAATGGGGGAGATCTCGATAAACCGTATGTTACGCACAAGATTCCGACAGAAAAGGAGGTTGAAGAGACGATCCGGGAGTGGCGAGAAGCCGGGCTTCCTTGCCTTACACTGGATCGCTGTCAACTGAAATCTGTCTTCCCGGAGTATCCGGATGTCTATGCTCTTTTTTATACGGATGTGTTGACAGTTTCGGAATATCATCTTTGGAAAAGCGGCTATATTTATACGGCGCATCATCTTTATGTAAGAAACGATATTGCCAGAAAACATTTTTTAACGGAGTAGCGCTTGAAACGATTTTTCAGATTCGTATTGAGTCGGAAAATCGTTTTTTCTTACGAAAAAGAAAAAAATCATCGGGAAGCTATTGACAATCTTTTGACCATGTGCTATAATCGTATTAGCAATCAGAGAGGAGGAGTCGGATGAACGAAGTATTGCCGGGAACAACAATTGAGCTGAAGGCAGCAACGCCGAATATTGCCCGTGAATTATTGGATAATATTTTTCTTTCGGGCGGTTTAGTGCTTTCACAGGTGACAAAAATGACAGGTTTGGCGCCTTATGAAGTACAGAATTGGGTTAAACGGGGTTTTTTGCCGCCGCCGGAGCATAAGATGTATAACCGGAATCAATTTTGCCGCATTGCAACGATCAACATGCTGCGGGAAAGTATGCAGATTGAAACTATCACCAAGCTTCTTTCCTTTATCAACGGTCAATTAGACGATACAAGCGATGATACGGTTGATGATTCCGAGTTATATAATTATTATGTAAACCTACTGGCTATGATGGGAGGACATATGCCGGATGAGGATGAGATCCGGACACATATCCGATATATCACGAATGATTTTCAGGAGCCGCACCCCGGCGGAAAGCGCCGTCTTTCTCTCGTTCTGGAAATCATGCTCTATACGCACTATTCTGCACAAATGCGAAAACAGGCAGAATTTCTTTTACACAGTCTTGATTGATGAATACTCTTTTCATCTTTGTGCTGTTCAAGGGGAAACGCAGCGAAAGGTGACGGATCCCTTAACTTTATTTTCATACGAGGAAGGTGCTTTAAAATGATTGCATGGTGGGAAACACTCGGATCAATCGGAAAGGTTTTTGCCGGTGTTGCAATCCCAGCAACCGTAATCCTGTTTTTACAGACGCTGCTTCTTTTGATCGGAGTCGGCGGCCACGAATTGGGCGCAGATTCTGCCGATCTTGATTCTGATGCAGATTTCGGCGGAGATGTACATGATGGCATATTTGGAGACCATGATGTTGCTCAGGATACCGAAGTCGGAGAAGACATAGGGCTTCGTCTCCTTTCCTTCCGGGGAATTATCGCTTTTTTAACCGTTTTGGGGTGGGTTGGTGTGCTGTGTGTACGGCTGAACCTGCCAACGCCATTGGCAGTCCTGCTGTCGGCTTTGTCCGGATTGGCGGCAATGGTGATGATTGCACTGTTGTTTCGTCTAATTTATTCGTTGCAGGCGGACGGAACAGAAAATATTCGTAATGCGCTTGGCGCATCCGGCACTGTCTACCTCCGGATTCCGCCAAAGCGAGACGGATGCGGAAAAATCAATTTTCTGCTGGATGGAAAGTTGGTTGAAAAAGAAGCGGTGACAGATGAAACAGAGATGATCAACTATGGCGAACAGGTTATAGTAATCGGTATTTCCGGTGGTTCCGAACTGATTGTCAAAAGAAAATTACAAAAATAAAACTGCATAGGCAGAGACTTGGAGGAATTCGCTATGCCAGAAACTATCATTTTACTGATTGTCCTCGGAGTTCTTGTTTTTTCAATTTTGATCTGGGCTTTCTCTAGATATAAGAAGTGTCCTTCCGACAAGATCATGGTCATCTATGGTAAGGTTGGAAAAAATAAAGACGGTACCAATAAAAGTGCTATTTGTATTCACGGCGGCGCCAAATTTATTGTGCCGGTCATGCAATCCTATGAATTTCTTGACCTGACTCCTATTTCTATTTCGGTGGACTTGAAAAACGCGCTATCCAGACAGAATATCCGTATCGATGTGCCCTCCCGATTTACCGTTGGCATTTCGACGGAGTGCGGGATCATGCAAAATGCAGCAGAACGTCTGCTTGGCTTGAAGCTTTCGGAAATTCAAGAATTGGCAAAGGATATTATTTTCGGCCAACTGCGGTTGATTATTGCGACCATGGATATTGAAGAAATCAATACTGATCGTGATAAATTCTTAGAGGCGGTCAGCCGCAATGTAGAAGTAGAACTGAAAAAAATCGGTCTGCGGTTAATTAATGTAAATGTGACCGACATCAGTGATGAAAGCGGGTATATCGTGGCGCTCGGAAAAGAAGCCGCTGCCAAAGCCATCAATGATGCAAAGAAGAGCGTTGCTGAAAAGGAACGTGACGGTTCGATCGGACAGGCAAACGCACAAAAGGTACAGCGTATTCAGGTTTCCGAGGCAGATTCCGTCGCTATTCAAGGGGAAAATGCCGCTAAAGCAGAAATCGCAATGTCCAATGCCGCTCTGCGTGAACGGGAGGCGGAAGCGCAAAAAATTGCTGTCACTGCTGAAAAAATTCAGGCTGCAAAGGCGTTAGAGGAATCGTATTCTGCAGAAAAAGCGGCAGAACTTGCACGCTCCGAACGCGAAAAAGCAACATTGGAAGCCGACATTATTGTGCAGACTGAAATCAAAAAGAGACAGCTGGAATTGGAAGCAGAAGCAGAAGCGGAACAAATTCGCCGTAAAGCAAAAGGGGAAGCGGATGCAATTTATGCCCGTATGGATGCAGAAGCAAAAGGCATGCAGGAAATCCTGATGAAGCAGGCTGCCGGCTTTGCAGAGGTAGTTAAGGCCGCTGGTGGTGATCCGGACGCTGCGCTGCGCTTGATGATTGCCGATAAGCTTGAAGAACTCATGAAGGTGCAAGTGGAAGCGATCAAGAATATTAAGATCGATAAGGTAACTGTTTGGGACAGCGGCTCCAATGGAGAAAACGGTAAAACGTCTACGGCAGGATTTCTTTCCGGATTGATGAAAGCCGTTCCGCCTTTGGATGAGTTATTCAATATGGCAGGGCTCTCCTTACCGGAATTTTTAGGTAAGAAAAAAGAGGTGGAGGCAATTAAAGAAGCAGCGCCTGACGAAGTTCCTGCGGAGTAAAAAAGAGGGTGGGGATTGGTTTATAACAAACGGATCCCTACCCGATTTCTTTTTAGGTATGTTTCTTTTTTTTCAGATTCATGAAAATGCAGAGACCAATCAAGATCAATACGGTACTTCCAAGAATCAGGTACATGTGGCTAACAGTTACGTTTCTGTTGAAAAAAAACAGTTCGCAGTCGAATGCTTTCCGGATTTCATCGACCGCTTCCTTTGGAAGTCCCTCCTGCTCCATTGCGATAAAAACGCCGCGTAGGGTATGATTACGAATCAAAGATGTTGCATAAGTGCCGGGGAGGAATGAAAGAATCTTTTGCAAAGTCCCTCCAAATTGGGAAAGCGGCATATAAGCGCCACAGAGAAATCCGTATCCGGAACTAACAATTGTGCCTACTGCGGAAACCTGTCCCTGAGAAGACAGGAAATAATTGATGATAGAGGATAATGCGGTGCCGAACAAAATGGTTAGAAATACAACAAGCAAAAGCAGAAAAAGATCGGCAATTGAAAGATACCAGCCGATTGCAACAAGATACAGAAAGCCGATCAGGATAGTGAACAGACAGATCAGCAGCGTGGAAAAAACAGAGGAAATATAATAGCCGAGTGCAAGAAAGGAGCGATTAACCGGTGTAACGGTGAAGTCCATACGTGCTCCGCTAATTTTATCCTGCACCATTAGCATATTAGAGCAAAAGGCAACCGTCACGCAACTGACAGCAAGCAGTGAGGATATTAATTGTCCTCCGGTAAACCCATTGATCAGTTTTTCGGAAATGCTGATTGTTTCCGGCATAACGGAAAGGAAGCTATCATGATATACTTTTCCCAGAAAAGTAGCATACAGCACAAGCAGGATGATGGGCGTAATCAAAGAGGTGAAGAACAGCCCCTTATCTTTAAAAAACATCTTGTTATTTCTTCTTATCAATGCTAATAAGATTTTCAAACCCGTTTTCCTCCTTTTGGGTTCTGTTCTCCCGCTTCTGTTTTATGAAGGGATTTTCCTGTCGCAGCAAGGAACACGTCGTCCATTTTTCCTTTGGTGACCTCATAATCCGAAAAGATATCCGGATGTGCAAGGATCATCGCTGTAACGGAAGCAGTATTCGGCACGGAGACACGCCAGGCATCCTGAAGCGGTTCGTAAGGTCTGCCGAGTTTCTGTACCTGTTCTTCTGTCACGTGGTAGAACGTCACAGAGTCGCAGGTATATGCGTTTTTTAAAGAAAGCGGGCTGCCCTCTGCAACAAGCTTTCCGCTGTCAAGAATGACAACATTGTCTGCATCGGCGGCTTCTTCCATATAGTGGGTAGTGAGAAAGACGGTCATATGTTCTTCCGCACGAAGCTTTGCGATGACATCCCAAAGAAGTCTGCGTGTCTGGGGGTCAAGACCGGTAGTCGGTTCGTCTATAAACTTGGGTATACCCGCAGAAACCCTTGCTACACCTTGCTTTTACGGCATACACAAATGTGTTTTGTGTTTACCTTTCTGGCTTATCTGACTGAAAAAGGCGCACCGTCAATATTGACCATGCGCTTTTTCTTTTGCCCTCATGGAGTTATTAGAGAGCTATGTATGATATTTGCGATGCTTATAGGCTACGAAGCAGGCTGGCGTTTTTCTTGTTGAGAGCTTTCTGTAGCTTTTCATTCTCTTTTATCAACCGCCTGTTTTCTTCCTGCAGAGAGCGTATTCTTTCGTGCAGGGCTTCAATTTCGTTTCCCATTGCCATATCAAGTATGTTCTTTCGGGGATCAGTCATTCCTACCTGTTGTTCCAGAGCTTTGTTCAGCACATCTCGCACGACAGTGTTCTTGTAAAAAAATCCCCGCGATAAGCCTGTTTTTGCCATCAGCTTCGGTACCGTGATTTTCTCGCCGTCATCCAGCATTTCAAAAATTGCTTTCTTGGCAAGGTCGATCTTCTCCAAGCTGCTTTTTCTATTGCAGGCTACCATCTTTTCGTATTTGCTCATATTCTTCCTCCCATCCGTCTAAGTGATTTAATATTACCTCTGAGAGCATCCTTCTTGCTTTACGGGTTTCATCGGCAAGCAGCTGATTGCTCATCTTCCGGTAGTATTTTACATTTCGGACACTGCTGTGTCCCAGCAGCTTGGCAATTGTCCAATCGTCCAGATGCATTTCTGTCAGCTTTACTCCATAGTAATGCCGGTAGATATGGGTTCCAAAGCCGAAGAGGTTGCCATTATCATCCCTTAAATCCTTTTTGTGGATCATACTTGTGACTCGAACCTGTACGGTGCTGTATGGCATCGCCTGCGTTGGATTTTTCTCGTCTACAAAGATATAAGGGGTATCGCCGTAACGCTCTTTGGTATAGGCAATGGCTTTTTGAATTAAAGCAGCAAGCTCTGTGCTGATTGGTTTTTCGTAGGGCTTGGTTTTCATCTGACGGATACGGATAATGGTTTCACCGTTTTGTTCCGACAGGCAGTCCGGCGCCAGCGTCAGCGTATCGGAGATTCTTGTGCCGAGCATCTGATGGATCATCATTAGCCTTGCCGTCTGCTCGTCCAGCTTGACAATCTCCCTGTTGAGACGCTTGAGTTCCGCATCCGAATAGGTTTTAAAGGCTGCTTTCGGCGTCGGCGGGATATCCCGTGCCAGGAACAGGCCGATTAAATTCGGGTATTCACACATCTGTCCGACGCTTTCCAGAAGACAGCGCAGGCGGTTCAGGTCTGCGTGGAAGTGCCTGGTTTCCGTTGCCTCCGTCTTCAGGTAGGTCAGGTATTCCTCAATTATCTTCCGGTTGATGTCTTTGCAGGACACCACCTGGGGATGCCGTTCACTCAGATACCGCGACAGCCTGCGTACAGCGGTCAGCTCCTTGCACACGCAGGCGATGGCTTCGCTTTGCAGATTAAGGTAAATCCCTTTCTTCACTTCCTGCCGGATGGTGTCCTGCGCAATCTTTGTGAAGTTAAGCGTCCTCACTCTTTTGATCGGATTACCCCTGAATTCCACATCCATCCTGTCCAGCTCCCAGATGTCCTTTTCTTCTTCTCTGCGATTGTCCGTCTGCAGGAATTTGAGCAGACGTTCAAGATAGGAAATCTCCCGTACCTTTACTATGAGGATACTTCCGTTTAGGGATTTCTGCTTTTCATACAGGGGTATCTGTTCTTTAAACATCCATATTTTAAACTGACGTATCCACACATCAGCGGGCCTATCCAGCAGGCTGACATCCGGCTTGCTGCATTCCTGCAAAAACCGGCGTACCTTTTTGAACTGCTGTAAATCGCTGTATACCCTTGCTATGCATACCTGTGTACTTCGCCATTTTACGAAAGCCTTGATTTCCTCCCGCATCTTCGGTGACGATATCAGCTCTAAATCATAATAGGGGTTCCTGTTGATCTGCATTTTTAAGAACATTTCCCGTTCCGCCTCGCCGTATAAATCGAACAGGTATAATTTACTTTCCATCTTTCTGTTCATCTCTTTTCATGTAGGCCGCCAGACTGTGTTGGCTGAAATATTCCTCACTTGCTTTTTCAATTTTCTGCGGCATATAGTCGATATACTGCTCTGTCATTTCTTCATAGTCATGTCCGAGGTAATCACGGATGCTCTGCAGCGGTACGCCTGTGTTATAAAAACAGGTTGCTATGGTATGCCGATAGTCATGGGATTGAAACACATACTCACCGTTTTGGATATGGTTCAATGCACAATACTTCCGCATTTGATAGCGGAAGGTGCCGCTGCGGTATGCGCCGCCTTTGGTGTTTTGGAACACATAGTCTTCCGCCTGAATGTCATGCCGTTTCAGGTAAACCTTCATCAGCTTGTACAGGGCAGCAGGGATAGGGATTCGTTTATAGGTTCTCAGCTTGATCTGATACACCTGAATCCATGCATCCTCACCCTGTATGTAATAGGCGTCGCCTTTTAAGGTGCATACCTCGCTGATCCGCAACCCGATGCCCCACAGATGCAGATACATGAGGCGTATCGTTTCTGGGAAGCTGTGCAGTTTTTCGAAGATTTCCCCGGTTACTCCCTGTGCTACGCTCCTGTCCAGATGCCGTGGGATTGTTTTCTTCATACAGCATTCTGCATCGAAGGGGATCCTTTCCATATACTGGTGTACCACGAGGAAGCGGAAGAAATGCTGTATGCTCATGACAATCTTGTTGTAGGTTTCTGCCTGGACAGGCCGCTGCCGCTGCTTTCGGAAATAGTCATCCATCTGTGCCGGGGTGGCTGAACAGATGTCTTCTTTTTCTTCCTGGCTTATTTCTCTCAGGAAATTCCGTAAGTATGTGTGTTCCGCCCGTATAACACTCACCGAGAGGTTCGTGACGCCCAAGCCATAGCGGATGTATTTTTTTAGCAGTTCCCGGTTCCTTTTATGGCTCACCTCTACGAAAGAGATCCTGGCAACCGGGTTTGCCGTATCCAGCCTTTCTATCTGTATCCGGAACCGTTCCATATACCACACATGGGCATTCCAGTGGATTTCATCCGCCTGCATGAATAATGCTTTCCGGCAAAAGTCTATAATCCCAGTCCGTTTCCCCAGTGGAAGCTGCTCACTTTTTAATGCCATGAATTTCTGTATTTGTGCTTCTTCCAGCAGTTCAATATCCCCGATACCTTCGGCTATGCAGAAATCGTACAGTTCCCGCAGCCCTAACAGATGCATCCTCCTGCTTTCATAGCTGGCGTCCGCCTCAAGCGCGTAGTGGAGGATATCAAATACCTGCCGTTTCATCCGTTCCGGAGCATCCCTTGTAAAATCCCATGCCAGCCGGTTTTTGTCGGGGGATTTCCTGAACATCGCCCGGATATCCGGGTTGGGATGGTAGGGAAGGAACAGGATAGTGTTTTCATATCTCGGGCGGACAGTCTTCCCGCTCTGCGTGATTCGTATTTGCTGGCTGAGCGAATACTGCTTAATCTTATCGAAGGCAAGTATGCAATCCCGATAGCTATTCAATACCGGCCCATTCTTCCGAAGCCATTCCTCAAACCGCACTCTGGCGGGATAGTCAAGGTCGGCAATCCTTTCGATTCCCTCGCTGACCATAAACCGGATGACCTTTGCTTTATTGGCAGCCGGAATCTCTGCGGTTTCCTTTTTCAGCAATTCCAGCAGAAGAGAACTGTTTTGCTGTTCTTTAATCTGTTTCTGTGCAAGCGCTGGCATTACCTTCCACCTCCCTTACAGCAAATCCTTGATGCCGTATAAATCCGAGTGTTTCTCATAAAATTCCCGGCTGGCTTCCATCAGCTGGTCATCCAGCACCCCAAGGTATTTGACAGTCGTGTCGAGGTGCTTATGCCCAAGGGCCAGCTGGATCAGTTCCAGCGTCCAGCCGGAATTCCGCCTGGAGACGGCATAATACCGGCGGAGCATATGCGGCGTCAGCTTAATTCCTGTTTTCTTCTCTGTCCGTTCCAGCATATCGTAGACGCTCTCTACCCGCATTGGCTTACCCGCTGTTTTCCCCTTTATGTTGATGAACAGAAGATTCTGATGCTGCAGGAGCTTTCTGTATTCCGCCAGATAATGCATCAGGAAATCAAAGGTATCGTTGCTGATTTTTGCTTTGCGGTACTCTGCGTTTTTGGCACGGGCATCGTTGTCGTTATCATCTCTGAAATACACCTTGAGGGTATGCTGTGTATAGTCAATATCCTTGGTGTAATCCAAGCCGAGGATTTCTCCGATCCGAAAGCCTGTTTCTGCGATCAGGAGAAGCAGGAGCTGGTCACGAATATTGGTACACGCTTTCAGGACATCGATAATCTCTGTTTCTTCTGCTGCTCGGACATCTCTGTCCTTTTCCTTCA
>CAZJVB010000046.1:0-15662 GCA_964549435.1 uncultured Ruminococcus sp. | reverse complement strand
TGCTCGTCGATCTTCTTATCGCGCACAACCGCAGCGACCGCAGTGTTCACCGCCTGCACACTCTCCTCCGTATAGGAAGAAAGGTCAGCCGGAACAGTCGCCAGCGCCGCATCTACTGCGCTGTAATCCGCATCCAAATAAACAAGCGCGTCGATTGTAGCATTCAGGTCGGCAAGAGCATCGGCAATCTCCGAATCCGAAGCGGTATCCGGCAGAGTCTTGGCATTTTTCAAAGAAGTGGCAACTGCTGCGAGGCTTTCCTCTGTGTAGATTGCCTTTCCGCTGCTGACCAGCGCTTCCGCCTCCGCTATCCTTGCATCCAGCTCTGAAAAATCGCCGGGCTGCGCCAGCACCGATCCGACCTCTACGATCGCGTAGTGAACGGCAGCGTCCGTTCTCTGCAGGGCAAGCAGAACCAGATAGCCATCCTCGATATCAACCGAAGCGAGCAATGTTTTTTGCCCGATATTGTCCTCTTCATCGTTGATACGGTAGATCTTGATCTTCGATGTATCGTATCCCTCCGGAACCGGGAACGAATAGGTGGTTTTACCGTTGGGTTCGACATTCACCCCGTTAATGTCCGTGAAATACAGGTCGTAAAGTTCAAATTTTTCACCCACATCTGCAAGATACTCTGCAGCGCGTTCATAGAGCTCTCCCTCTGTATAGGGAACGACAACAAACTTCGTCCCTTCGTCAAATACCCCACTGTCTGCATGGACCTTGACACCGGTCGCTTCATCCACCGCATCCAAAGCCGGAGACTGCACAACAGGAGGCTTGACCTGCACGGTGCCGTCGTCCTCTCTGAGGCAGGTCCAGTCAAGCTGCATCAAAACCGGCTGTGTTCCCAGTTCGTCCGCAATCGCCTCCATAATAGGGACGAATACCTGAAGCGGTACGTATTCTCCGGAGGCCTTTTCCACAAGCTTGATTCTTACCAGCTCGGGATAAGGATCGTCCGCGCTGTTATGCTGGTTCACCACATCGTTCCCGTAGATATCCTTTTGTGTCGTAAGAACCTCGGCATCAATCAACGTACCGTCAATACTGCCGTATGCGCCGAACGTATAACCCGCATCGTAATACTTCAGATCCTTCAGATAGCCAAACTCATTGTATATTGCCAGTCCCATAAACTGGATCGTAAGGTAATACTCTCCGCCGACGACCTCCAGCCAAACATAATGGTTGATCGCGTTATTGGACATCGAATACACCGTTGGATCGGAAGCCTTAAACATATACGCCTTCAGAGTATATTTGCCGTCTTCCAATGCATTCGGATCCGCATCCAGTACGGGCTTCTCCACCAAGGCGTTGATGGCATTTTCCAATCTGCTGATATACATCGTCTGGAAAAACGAGGGCAGCGTACTTACGTCCGTGGTATTTTTCATGCTCTCCCAAACGGTTTGGAAGCTTTCCCAGGACTCTGCGGTCCAATCGCACTCCTCCAAAGCAGCAGCCTTCGCATACAAGTTCTTGTACCTTGTCGCATCGTCCACCGCAACCAGCGCTTCCTTCGCCGCAGTCAGCTTGCTGATCGCCTGCTCGATTTCGTCTTGGTCAGCGGCAGCGTCATGATACACGGAAATAGCGCCCCGCAGAGACTGTGAAAACGTCGTATAGCTGTCCGTGGTATAATCGGTTTCAGCCAACGCGCTGCACGCGTCAATCAGCGCCGCAAGCTCGGTTTTATCCGCCGCGCTGCGCAGACCGGCAATTGCACTGTCTAACTTGGCAACAAGAGCCGCCTGCTCTTCATCGGAAAATTCCTCGAGCTCCAGCTTCGGAGATGCCGAAAATCCGGTTCCGTCCATCTCCAGCTGCTGCGCCGGCCACACATTCGATACCGTCTCCCGTACCTCGGCAATCGCCGCCTGCAGTGCCTGATAGGAATCGTCGGTATAATCGCCCTGCTCTATCTGCATGGCAGACCACAGCCGGTAATTCAGTACGCTATCAGGATCTTCGATCTTTTCAAGAGCAGTCCAGTCTACCTGCATTCTGGCATACTGGTCTCCTGAGGATGCGGAGATCGCAAACATAACCGGAACGAAGACATGCACAAATGCCGCATGCTCAACCGTAAACGCAGATGCTTCGGTAGGATACTCTCCTTCCTCATTCTCCAGCGCAATCGGCGTCACATCAAGTGCAAGCAAATGGGAATACGGCTGATCGACAATATTTACAAGCCGCGCATAGTCATAGCCGTATCCGGCGGGACGGCTGTGCTTTTCAGGATTGGTGCCGTCAAATTTCGTAGAGGAATCCGGATCGTTATAAGCGTCATACACAACCGCTCCCTCTGTCGTTCTATGCTCGGACAAAACGCTTGCAGGCGTGTAGGTCGTATAGGCGGAATCAGGTGATCCGTACTGCGTAAAGGCGGTCGGCGTAACCGCTTCCAGCTCCATCATAAAGCCATAAGTTCCGAGGTATCCCATCGGCATAAACTCCACGATGGCGGTCGCTTTTCCGTCTTTTACCACGACAATGGACCGATATTCCGTATCCTCAGAGTGCTTTGCCAAAAAGCTGGTGCTTCCGCGCAGAGCGGCATTTCCCATCGAATACTGTCCGCTGGAATTTGCATTCATCAGCTCGACCGTCGCATAATATACGCCGTCCTCGACAGGAGCGGAAAGCTGAACCGCACGGATATCGCCCTCCGGAAGGGAATCGTCGTCCACCGCAAGCGCCGTAACACTCACGATTCCCAAGCACATCACAAACGCAAGCAGCAAAGACAGCCCGCGTTCGAACCAATTTTGTCTGATGCTTAACATCGTAACTTGTTTCCTCCTTCTGTTCTTCCCACGTGGGAATATAGAGCTTTGGTTAGCTTTTGCTAACCGATTGTTTTGAAAGAAAGCCGCTGTACCGGCTCTTGATCTGTACTCCTTTCCGTCCTGATCGTGCATAATACAAAGGGAAACTCATCCAGTGCGGTCTCCTCCCTGATATTGCTTTCTACGGACCTTTTCACCGACCGCCGATTAGCCGACGCTAACCGACGGACGCAGTATAACACACTTTTACAGCAGTTGCACGTATCAGTTTCGTGCAAATCTGCACGAAGAAGCGAGGCTTCAGGGAGCGGTGACAAGAAAAAACCGGAAAATACAGGCATTTTCGTTTCGTGCAGAACTGCAACAAAACTTTTCCAGACTTCTGTGCAGCGGTCTCCCTCTCAAATCATCACGGTGAACAGGGCAGTAGACTCCGGCATATGGACGATCCCCACCGAGCATTTCATCTTTAGGCAGAGGCTCCCGTGAAGCACTTGTCCCACACCGCTTCCCATATTTCGGAAACTCAGGCAGGACGCAGGAATTGAGATCACGTCCCCGCGAAATTCCGCTGAAATAAAGCTGCCGCTGTCAAAATATTTGAGCGTTTGCACCTTGCCGCTCATGCTTCTGCCGCTGACCGCAGATTTTGCGGTAACGGTCATCGCCCGGAGCTGCACCGTACCCGTGCCG
Source organism: uncultured Ruminococcus sp. (assembly GCA_964549435.1). Lineage (GTDB taxonomy): Bacteria > Bacillota > Clostridia > Oscillospirales > CAG-382 > Coliplasma. Next base: position 12,168 of record CAZJVB010000046.1, on the reverse strand, counting down.
CTCTTCACAAGCAGATGGCAGGGGTGCTCAAAGCCTTCATTCGCCATGGAAATGTTGCTCCCCCCACGCACATGCTCCCGGTAGATGATAAACGGGAAAGGATAGGCGCCGTCGCTCAGTTTTTTACAGATGACCGCACCGCTGAACTGCGTCTGTCCTCTCAACTCGTATTTCACGCGGTAGAGCTCCTCCATCTCCCGGATCACCCGCATGGTTGCATCGGAATTATACAACGCCCAATGAAATGCATCGTTTTGCGCATCCTCGACGCCGACGCCCTCATAGAGCAGGTGATTTTGCGCAATACGGATCCGTTCTGCATACCGCTGCGCCTCCTGCAGCCCCTTTTCGGTAAGGCGGGGACGTCTCGGCGCTTCCCGACAGACAAGCCCCTCTTCCTCCAGCGCATGCAAAACCCGACTGACAGTATAATGCTCTTCTCCCAAGGTCCGGGCAATATTCATGACCGTGCAGGACTCCCCGTCCTGCAGGAAGGTCAGCAGCACGCGCAGACGCAAAATATCCGGCGAATCCGACATGGTTTCTCCTCCTTCGTTACCGTACGCCTTCCACACAGATCCAGTCAGTTCCCTGCTTCGTGTGCAGCGTGATCCTTGAAAAGCCCGCCTGTTCAAACAGCTCGTAAAATTCCTGCGGAGCGGGATTGAACAGCCCGTATCTCTCGACGTTCTCCAGCGCTTTTCTTCCGAGATCCTCCTTTTGGTAAATATCTGCCGTAAGCAGGAACACCCCGCCCTTTTTCAAAACGCGCAGAACCTCCCTCAAATTGGCAGCCGGATCCGGCCAAAAATAAAAGCTCTCCACTGTGATAATTTTATCAAACCGCTCCTGCTCAAACGGCAGCTTTTCTACAGAAGCCTCCAGAATTTCCATTTTTCCGCTTCGGAGATCAGCCGCATTCCATTCCCGCGACAAGGAAACGGAAACTGCGGAGTAGTCCACACCGGTCAAATGTCCGGTCCGGATATATTTTGACATCCGTGCCAGAGCAGCGCCGCCCCCGCAGCCGATATCCAGCACCTCATCAAATTCCCGAAAATCGAAAAACCGCAGCGCCCATTCCGTCACGGCCGCATGACTGTCATTCATGCGGCGAAGCATTTGCTCGCCATCCGATCCCTGCGGCTTTCGCGGATCTCCCACGCGCGTAATTTCATCCTCTGTTCTTGCATCCATCTTCATATATTCAACTCTCCTTGTCCCTTCCTATCAGAAAATATTGCAGATTGCATGTCCCAACGCAAGCGCGGGAATCCCGACCGTCTGGTCAAACTCCGTTCGGAGAACAGCCAAAAAAATGCCGACGAGAAACGCCGCAAGCACCTGCACAGCACTTCCGCCAAGCGGAAGGTGCACCAACCCGAACAACAGGGAAGAAAGGAGCACCGCCGCATCCTTGGAAGCCGTGGTATCCCAAAGAGTTTGCAGCACAAAGCCCCTCCAAAAAGTCTCTTCGGAAAATCCCACCAAAAGCTGGCTGAACAGTACGTAAGCAAACGACTCCGGAACTGCCGGAACACTGCCGAACAGCAGCAGGAACACGGTCAGCCCGATCCCGATGGCAGCACCGGCGAGCAGCTGCATAGGCAGATTCTGCAGAAACCATCCATATGCCGCCGGCGGTTTTCCGGCGCATCGCATCCAAAGGAACGAAAGCCCGAGAAAAAGCAGATACGCGCCGTTCTGCAGAAGCCGCTTTCCAAATATGCCCGAAGACATCTGTCCGGAAAGCCAAATGACGCCGACCGTCAGCAGCAGATACAGCAGAATGGCAGCTGCCAGCAGAAGCACGCCCCGTTTTTTCTGCCTCCCGCCTGCCTTCATTTCTTTCCGACCAGCAAAGCAGATCCGCTCAGCGCCAGCCATTTCGCTTCCCCGGGAGTCAGAAACATCCCTTTGGTAGTAGACAGCAGCTTGACCTGTTCATATCCCTGCTTTTTCAGCTCCTGCACGAATGCACGCATATCTCCGTACCGTGCAGGAGACATGATATCATGAATGGCAAAGACGCCGCCCTTTTTCAGCACACGCAGTGTTTCCAGCAGGAGCTTCTGCTTATCCGCACCCGCGATATTATGATAGACATAGTTGCTGGTCACGGCATCAAAACTTTCATCCGGAAAGGATAGCTTGACGGCGTTCCCTTTGACAAAGCTGACGTTGCAGATCCCCTCCGCAGCGGCATTCTGCTCGCAGAGAGGCTTATTGAAGGAGGCATACTCCTTCCCCCAGCGATCCAGCCCCATCATTGTTCCCTTGGGGTTTCGCTTGGCGCAGGCGATGGTCAGCGCGCCGCTGCCGCAGCCGACATCCAGCCCACTGCCACCCTCCGGTAGCGTCACATACTCCGCAATTCCCTCCACAATTTTTCTGGAAAGCTGCCGCTTCCCGTTGTAGGAAAATGCACGATACCACATGGTACAAAGCACCGCAAAAGCAGCCAATACTAGAAACGCAAGGCCGAACAGAAGGGCGAGAACCACCCGTAAAGCGCCGCTGACCGCGACGCCCGCAAGGCCGAACAGGACAAACAAAAGACCTGCGGCGACTGCTCCTGCAATCAATCCTGTAACCATGCCCTTGGGCACCCAATTTTTATAATCCGGTTTCATCCCTTACCTCCTAAATAATATGGTTTCTTTTTCACTCCCGATTGTCCTTTAGGCTCTCGATCATATCCACCCGTCTGACCTTGCGTCGCAGCAGCCAAAGCGATCCGAAATAGCAGAGAACCGTCAATCCGACGGCGATCACATAGCTCTTCGGTGAAAGATAAGCGTCAATCAGCATCACCCCATAATCTACCATCATACGGAAGAACAAGCCGCATGCCGCATAGGTAGCGGGTATGGAAAGAAGAATCCCAATCGGCAGCAGAAGATGGTGAGCACGCAGTACGATTCTGTCAATCTGCCTGTCCCGGTAGCCCAGCACCTTCAGCATGGAAATGTTGCTTCTGTTCTCTGTCACCAGCATATTGACCGCGACATATACGGCGGCCACGCAGATGATAACGCCCAATCCGATGATGGTCCACAGCATGAATCCCATCTGTTCGGTCATGGTCTTCACCTGATCGTTGATGGAGGAGGCCTTAATCTCCTGCACGATCTTTGCATCAGGAATTGCAAGCGCTCCATCGCTGATAATGCAGTTAAAACAATCCGGCTCCAGTCCCGCAAGCGCCGCAGCCAGCTCCTTCGAAGTGATGATGCATTTCTGTACATTATTTTGAATCACACCGGAGATGAAAATTTCCTTTTCCTCAAGAGACAGGGGGTTGTAAACGATAACGCGATCTCCCGCCTGCCAATCCAAGGCAAGTGCGGCAAGGCTGGTGATATAATACCCGTCTTCCACAGATACCGCGTTCCCGTTCGGATCCTTCAGATGCAGATAAGGGTTATCGGACGCGGTGCCAATCAAAGAAACAGAACTTCCGTCCGCATTCTCCATGGAGGATACCAACATGGTCTCGCCGCCGTAGGGATTCTCCGCCAGCAGCTCACCGAGGATATACTCATGCTCAAAACTGCCGATAGATTCCGCGGCCGTATTCCCCATATGCTCAATGGAGTCAAAAAACGCCTGTCCCAGCAGTATGATAAAGCAGCCGAGAAATACACCCAACAGCACGACAAAGCTTCGTGCCGGGTTCCCAAGCAGGGAGCGCAGAGCAAATTTCTTACGAAAGGACATCTTCTTTCCGACAAACAGCCGTTTCCTTCTGTTTTTACCGGCATCGGCGCTGCCGTTCAGCAGCAGAACCGTATCCTTTTTCAACAACCTCCGAACGGACAGAAGCGCCGCCAAAACATACATCAGCGTAGGCACCGCAATACCCAGCACGGCATCCAAAGGACGCAGATGACCGACTACCCGCATAGGCTCGTAGTCCGCCAGTCCCATTTCACCAAGCGGCTGAGCGGCAGCAGCAGAAATCACGGCGGTAAGAATGCCTCCTGCAAGACCGGGCAAAGCGGCAAATCCTGCATAATGACGCATCAGCTGCCCTTTCCGATAGCCCATGGCGGAAAGGGTGCCGAGCATACGCTGTTCACTTTTCACCTTGCGGCTGATGATTATGCTGACCAATGCGACCGCTACCAGCGGCAGGATACACAGCAGCACGTAGGACATTACAAGAAACATCCGTGCCTGCTCATCCACCATAGAAATACGCGGATTTTCTACGGCGGCACTGTAAGCGCGCATATAATACTGCGCATGCACCGCTTGACGGAAGCCGGTCACATCCGAACCGTCTCCGTAGCGCACAAGATACTGCACCCCTTCCGCCCGCAACGCCTCAAAGGCGGCATCGGTCATGTAGCAGAGATAAAAGGAAGAAATATTTTTATAGGAGTCCTCCTCGCTTTCCAGCATGTACAAATAATCCGGACGCTGAAAAAAACCGACGACCGTATAGTACGCACCGCCAATCCTTATGCTGTCTCCAACGCTGACGCCGTTCGCAACCGCGTATCCCTCGGATATCACCAGTTCTTCATTATTCATCACATCACTGCCTACGGTGATTTCATAGAGATCCACACGCTGTGTGCGCTCAAAAACCCGCGCGGTCACACCATCCGTCTCAACGTTGATATAATGCTGCGCCTCCAAAGTCAACCCGTATTCAGCCTCCAGCTCCGCAATTGCTTCATCAGAAATGGGCAGATAGGTGGAAAAATGAGCATCCTCCAGCAGATTGCGCGAAAAGAAGTCCTCACCGAACTCCAGAATGGCATTCCCTGCAATGTTGAAAAGAAAATACAGCAACAGGGTTACCACCGTTAACACGGAGGCGGACAGGTAAAAGGAGAGATTTTCGCGGACATTCCGGACGTACCGCCTGTTCAGCTTCATGGCACCGCCTCCCTACAGAATAAGCTCTGCGGCGGGGCACTTCTGCTCGTTGCAGCGGTTTTCTACAATCCGTCCGTCCTTCAGACGTATCACCTGATCCGCCATGCCGGCAATCGCCTCATTGTGTGTAATCATCATCACCGTTGTGCCGAACCGGCTGTTCATCTTTTCCACAAAGCGAAGCACGTTGCGGGAGGATTTGGTATCCAACGCCCCTGTCAGCTCATCACACAGCAGAAGCTTCGGGTTCTTGATCATCGCCCGCGCGATCGCCACCCGCTGCTGCTGCCCGCCGGAAAGCTCTTTCGGAAAGCGACGGCGATAATTTTCGATTTCCAGCGCTTCCAGCACCTCATCCAGATCGAGCGGACGGGCGGAAATATCGGAAACCACCTCAATATTTTCCTCCACCGTCAGGTCAGGAATCAGATTGTAAAACTGGAATACAAACCCCACCTGTTCCTTGCGATATCCCGTGCGCTGTTCCTTCGTAAGACCGGATACTTTTTTTCCGGCAACGGTCAGCTCCCCCTCATCAAGCGTATCAAGACCGCCCATCATATTGAGAAGCGTACTCTTGCCCGATCCGGAAGGACCGAGAATGACGCAGATCTTTCCTTCCTCCAGCGAAAAAGAAGCGTGATCAAGCGCATAGACCGCCGTTTCCCCGTCGCCATATTTTTTGACCGCCTGCTTCAATTCAATCAACATCGATTCCATTTTTCGTTTGCTCCCTCCTCATTCTCCTATGTCAAGCCTTTTTTCAGCAATCAGACAGCACAAAGGCGTCAGCTTGCTGCCCATAACGCTCTGCTCTTTCACGACAAAGCCGAATTGCCCGACAAATCGCACCAGCGCTTCGGCACTCCATTTGGAATAGGTTCTAAAGCCGATGAGGGACATCATCCGCACCCGGAGCCGGAACCCGACTCCCTCTCCATGAAGAAAGGTCGGTGCAAACAGAAGACCGCCGATTTTCAGAACCCGTTCTATTTCCCGCATCGCCCTTTCCGGCTGCGGCATGATATGCAACGCATTGGCAATCACTACGGCATCAAAGCTTCCTGCAGTATAAGGAAGCGCCGTCGCGTCCTGCACGGCAAAATGAAGCAGCGATACGCCGTTTCCCTGCTTCTTCACAGCCTCCGCAATCATGTTTTCGGAGAAATCGGTTGCTTCCCAAAGCGCCGCCTGTTCCGAAAGAAGAAAGGAAAGCTGACCGGTCCCGCAGGCGAGTTCCAAAACCTTCATCTCCTTACCGAGATACGGAAGAACACGGGCTGCAATCCCTTCATAAAGCGGCTGCGAGCTTCTCATAAAGGGCGCATAAACCCTTGATACCCGCTGCCAGAACCGTTTGTTATCGTCCATGTACCCACCCCATCGAAAGTTAGCATTCGCTAACTGACACCTTTCCGGTTAGCGAATGCTAACCGGAAATACAGTATACCTCTTTTCTGCTGACTTGTCAATACATTGTTGATTCAATTTTTCAAATTTTGAACATCACCTCTATCCGCCTAACAGAAGCGCGTTCCGCCCGGACAACAGAATGATACCGCAGAATGCTCTCGCCAAAAAAGCCATGTGTGTGCAGCGAAAGTCAGCGCGACAACGCTCCAGTCCAACGACCCACAAGCCCGCCGCTTTTCGCATTCCCCCGAACCGGCAGACCGTATTTTACCTCTATGATACCCGTAAAGATATTGATTTCCAAAAAGAAGAAATGAAAAAAGAGCCGCCGTATCAGAATATACGGCGGCCCTTATCAATTCCCTTTCCTGCATATTGGTAAAGCGCCAATGGTCTTCCCGACACCGTCTCTGGCGAAATGCCGGATCTGCATCTCGTCAATCATTCCGCCGATCGTCTGCACCCAACCGAAGATCTTTTTCAGTCTGCGATGCAAATTTTTAAAATCCATACACAGTTTCATACAGAACCCTCCTATCTCCCTTCGCAGGAGGACTCTGTAGTACCGCAAATTTCAGTTGACCTGACAAAGAACGACGGGTTGGACCTGCTTTACTTGATCGCCCAGTTCTGGCTGTCCGTCTGCAGGTTGACCATACGGGTATAGATTCCGTTTTTCTGATAAAGCGCTTCAGGCGTCCCCTGCTCGGCAACCGTGCCGTCCGCAAGAACAACGATCTGATCCGCACCGGCGACGGTTCTCATCCGGTGCGCAATGACCATCACCGTTTTGTCCTGAATCAGCCTTGACAGTGCCGACTGAATCAACGTTTCATTTTCTACATCAAGAGAAGCGGTGGCTTCGTCTAACAGGATGATCGGCGCGTCCTTCAGAAAAGCGCGCGCGATGGAGATACGCTGACGTTCCCCGCCGGACAGCTCACACCCGTTCTCTCCAATTCTGCTGTTCCAGCCGTCCGGAAGCTTCTCGGCAAATGCGTCTACATTGGCAAGCCGCGCCGCCGCGAGCACCTCCTCGTCGGTTGCATCCTTCTTGCCGATCCGTATATTTTCGAGAATGGTATTGTCAAACAGCGTGACGTCCTGAAACACAATCGAATACAAGGACATCAGCGTTTCAGGCTCGATCCCGGACACATCCATGCCGCCAACCGTGATCCGCCCCTGATCGATATCCCAGAATCGCGCCGCCAAACGGGAAACGGTCGTCTTGCCGCCGCCGGAGGGACCGACCAGTGCGGTCACCTCGCCCTGCTTCGCGGTGAAGGAAACATCCCGGAGCACCGTCTCCCCGGTATTGTAGGCAAAGCCCACATGGTCAAAGACGATGTCGCAGCCCTTGTTGGTCAGAACATCGTTGCCGGTCTGGACATCGTGGTCCAGGATCTCATTCATGCGGGCAATATTCGTTTTTGCCGAAATAATCGCCGCAAGATTCTGCAACGCCCCCTGAAACGGATCGTACAGACGGGAAACCACCAGCAAATACATGAAAAACAGCAGCACATCCAGTTTTCCCCCGATCAGAAGCGCGGAGCCGACCAGTGCCACGGTGGCGATTCCCAGCTTCAGAATCAGAGAAGCGGAAACGACGAACAGCGCGGTCCCTAATTCCGTAATGATCGCGCGCTTTTCCACGGCTTTGATTTTCCTGTCCAGTCCTTCGAGATAAGCGCCCTCCGCATTATTGGCTTTCAGATCACGCACCGTTTCAATGCATTCCTGAATCCCATCGGCGCACGCCATCTTTGCGTCCATGCTCCGCCTGTTCAATCTGCCCTGTACCTTGGAGGAAAAACCGACAATAGCAAGTGCAACCGGGAGTACCCAGAGAGCGGCAAGCGCCATACGCCAGTCGTAAAAGAGCAGCCCGACCGCGATCAGCGTCGTGGATAGAATTGACCCCACAAGCTCTGGAATGAAGTGGGAAAATGCAGTCTCCAAAAATGCGCAATCCGCCATGACGGTGCTGGTCAGATCGGCAAGGTCCTTTTTCCCGAAAAAGGACAGCGGAATCTTCCGGAGCTTCTCCGCCAATGTGATTCGCCGCACACCGCTCTCTATATAAGTGGCAAAATAGGTCGCATTGTACTGAAACCACGTCGTCAATAAAATTAATCCGACCGCGATCACACAGCCGACGAGGTAGAAAGCGATCCGACCGCTCTGCACGCCTCCGTTCAACAAATCCCGGACGAGAAAGTATAGCAGGCTCACCGGAAGCATAAATGCAAGATTCTGCAGAGCGCACGCGATGCAGCCCTTGATCAGATCCTTTGCGCCCTGCTCGGACAGGGCATATTTTTTTTGCAGTTTTTGTATCATATGTCAACTCCTCGAAACCTTCCATCGAACGGAAGTCTGATAGTCATTCCACATACTGGCAAACAGACCGCCGGCTTCGCAAAGCGTCTCCCGCTTTCCCGCCTCCGCGATCCTGCCGTCCTGCAGCACATAGATGCAATCGGCATTTGCTACGGTAGACAACCGGTGTGCAATCATAATGACCGTTTTGCCCTTGGCAAGTGCATTCATGGCCGCCTGCACCCGCGTCTCATTATCGGGATCGGCGAACGCCGTAGCCTCGTCCAGAATGACGATCGGCGTATCCTTTAGCATAGCGCGCGCAATGGCAATCCGCTGCTGCTCCCCGCCGGAAAGATATACCCCCTTGGTCCCGATCACAGTATCCGCTCCCTTCGGCAGCTTCTCAAGGATATCCATGCACTGCGCTGCTTGCAGTGCCCGCAGGACCTCCTCCTCAGATGCATCCGGTCTTCCCAGCCGCACGTTGTCTAGGATGGAGGCCTTGATAAGGCGGCTGTTTTGGAACACAAAGGAAACCGTATCCATCAACTCCTCCTTTCGGATCTCTTTCACATCCACACCGCCAATCCTTACGCAGCCGCTTTGCGGATCAAAGAAGCGGGATATCAGACCTGCCAGCGTCGACTTTCCTCCGCCTGAAGGGCCGACAAGCGCGATGGTCTGCCCCGGCTCAATCCGAAGGGAAATATCCTTGATAACGTCTGTCTCTCCTCCGTAACGGAAGCATACATGGGAAAGCTCTACCGAAGCATCCTTCGGTGCTTTCGGGCTTACCGGCTCCGCGAGCGGCTTCAGATTCAGCACGCTGTCGATTCGTTCCAGCGCATCTGCAACGATCATGCCGTTTTCACTCATGTACATAATTCTGGTCAGCGTCAGGGAAATGACCGGCGTAATGATGATATAGAACAGCAGATTCAGAAGAAAATCTCCCGTCACACCGTTTCGGGTAAAAAACAGCGCGCCGGCAATCAGAAAGACAAATACGCCGTTGATCGCAGCAGTATACCACATCATCGGTGCCCGGAGCTGCTTCGTATAGGCAATTACCCACTTGCCGTAGGTATCGATGGACGCTTTAAATTTTTTGAAGGAAAAGACCGTCTGCCCAAAGGTCTTCACCACGGGAACGCCGCGCACATATTCTACTGCCTCATTGGACATGGAATCCAGTGCGTTCTGGTATTCCTTCATCTTCTCCTGCATCCCTGCGCCAGTCATCGTCATCATGATAGCAAAGCCCAGTACCACCGGAATCAGACTCAGCAGCCCTAGGCGCCAGTCGAACGCAAACAGCAGAACCAGCAGCCCGACGGGCGTCGCAATCGCTCCCGCCTTATCCGGAAGCTGATGTGCCAGATACGTCTCGGTCGCCGCACTGGATTCGTTGACGATCTTGCGCAGCTTTCCGCTGCCAAAGGTCTCGGCAAATCCGAGCGGCAGCTTTGCAATATGATGCATCATCGTGCTGCGCAGGTTGGAAGCAACCCGGAACGCCGAAAGATGTGAGCACATCAATGCCCCTATATAGAGCAGCATCGACAGGACGGCAAACAGCACTGCCATCCAGCCGTTATAGGTTAAGCTCTCCGCCTTCGAAAAATCGGGCGCCTTCTCAATCACCTCTTTTAAAATCTTCCAGATATACCAGAAGGGAACCAGCGCAATCAGCGCACTGATTGCGGACAGCACCCACGAGGCATAGGTCAAGATCCGGTGGCTTCCGGCATACCCCATCAGCCTAGACAGATTGGATTGTTTTTTCAAAACATCCGACCTCCTTATAATAATGAAAATATATGATATAAGGGACGCTGCAGCCGTCTCCGAATATCCGCTCAATCAAAAGTTAGCATATGCTAACCAAAAGGGGAAAAACAGGGAACTCCGTCAAACAGCCGGAGTGTTACTCCTGTCCCATAATCTTCATCCAGCCCGCCTTGTAAAAGGAATGCAACTCCTCCAAATAGGTCTGTGCCTGTTTCAGCGGCATTTCATGGATGACCAGCTCGAAAAATGCATTGAACATTCCGGTGATCAGAATATGTTCCAACCGCGAATCGATTCTCGGAGATGGGGATCCGAGTTGATTCAGGACCTCCTGATAATCATGCGTCCCCTTGATCTCGATCTCCACCATTTCATCGATCATCCCTGCAAAACGCGTCCCCTCCGAACAGCAAAGGATCAGCTTGAATTCGTCGAGGTTTTCATAAGCATACTGCAGCATCTCGTGCATACAGTCACTGCTGATTTCTCCCATACAATCCGGCTGCCGCTCCTTCGGCAGCTTGGTAAAATCCTCCTGCGCCTTGCGGTAGCAGCCCATCATCGTATCATACTGCTGCCCGACCAGCGCCTCGAACAAGGCTTCCTTGCTGTCATAATAACCATAAAAAGCACCGGTGGTAACGCCCGCCGTCCTGACAATGTTGCGAAGAGAAGCAGATTGGAACCCCTTTTTCAAGAATTCTGCTTTCGCAGCACAGTGGATGCTCTCCAATGTTGTCAATTCCGCTTCACTCATGCTTTCTCCTTTCCATAAGGCGCTCGGTTTCAGTTATAACGATGTTATATATCACTGTTATATTATACGGCTCTTCCTACCGTTTGTCAAGAGGCAAATGAAAAAATTTCTTCAGAATGTTTCCTTATTTTGCACATGGAAAAATACACGGATGAATCTCTGCCGGATGCGGAACACTATGTTTTGAAGAAACAAGAGCCCCTTATTTTAAGGAAAGGAACCGCCAAAAACATGAAATATGAGAATCTGCACGAATTGATTCGACACAGCAGCAGTACAAGGAAATACTTTTTATCCCTGCCGGTGGAAATGCAGTTGACGATGCACGAGCAAAACGAATATATTCACACGGCAGAGGAGCTGAGAGATCACGTGATCGCCGCAAGGGATTATGCGCGTCATGTAGAGCTCGGCAACCGATTCTGGTTTTGACAGGCAAACAGCCAATCAAAATGGCGGGTATTGCTACCCGCCGCACTGCGCATAACAGGGCACTGTCCTCTCAGCCCCTCTAACCGATGTCCTTATAAAAATGAATGTCAGCCTTTCCTTCCTGCTTTGTTCCGAGATAGACGTCCGTATCCAACCCGCCGATCCGGAATCCGGAGCGTACATAGAACAAGCATGCCGCCAGATTGTTATCCTGTCCGATGGTCCAAATGCCGCGATACCCCTGCGCGCCGGCGTATGTGCAGGACGCTTCTATCAACGCTGTCGCGATATGCTGCCTGCGATAAGCGGCATTCACCTTCAAATCATGTAAATAGAGATATTTATGCCATTGCTTCTGCAAAATCGCAAGACCGATACAGACAGTGCCGTCATATGCCCCGATAAATGCATATTCTCCCACCATTTGATCGAAGTCATACGGTTCGTCCGGGAAACAATCCCATTCGCTCCGCCCGCTTTCTGTTGTCGAATAACTCCAGCCCCCATTCTGATAGCTTGGCAGCATACGCCCGAACAGCCTGAACGGCTCGTTTTTA
>CAZJVB010000045.1:0-15685 GCA_964549435.1 uncultured Ruminococcus sp. | reverse complement strand
ATAATAGATTTGTACACAGGCATCTCCCACCGATGAGTCTATTTTACTCTGTCGGTGGGAGATACTCAATTATGCGATTATGCAGAAATAGTTCAAATCTCAGTCGTGCCCTGATCCATGACATATTCGATTACATTGACCTTGGGAATCCTAAAGGAATTTCCTATTTTCAGTCCTTTTATATAACCACCATTTATTAAGTCGTACGCAAGATGCCGACTGATTCCAAGCATAGATTGAAGCTGGGCGATATTCACGATATCTGGATATTCCGGAAACATCACCTGATACAGCTCTCTCAATTCGGATTTCTTCATTATTGTTCACTCGCTTCTCTCATTTGTTTTTGTCCTGCCCCTTTTGACCGAATGATGTAGTCATATCCATATCGATGATTGCAAAAATCACAACGATCCTTGCTTTGACCACGCCTGTACCGTATGATCATATAATCATCGGTGTCATAAAACTGGCCGAGGCATACAGGGCAAAGGCACATATACATCGCATCGCTTGAGATAGTTTTCATGTTTATTTGATGGTTCATTTCTGCGTCTCCTTTGCTTCTGAATTAATACCCTTCACTTGGTAGGCAACGAAAACGGACAAAAATTAACCTTCAAATAGAATTTTTTTAAGCTTCTTAAATTTTTTGCAAATAGCTGCTGGGGCGACCATCCGAATTTTTGCAACTTCCCGTTGTGTGAATCCCTCAAAAGCAATCATTGTAAGTAGTTCTTTGTCTTTTTCTGGCAAAGCGAGTACCTTCATATAGAGTACATCATTCTCAATTTCATCTATCCACGAAAAGCGTGGATTTGTCTGAAAGTTGTGTGTATCATTAACAGATAACTCCGATTGAAACTTTTGAAGAAGTGTGGACATTGATTCTCCTTGAACATTTCCTTCTGCACATCCATTATCCGTAAATGGTTGTGTATGATTGATCTCAGTTCTGTTCTTCCTGAATACATTCAAATCGAACTCATATATTTCCTGAATACTCTTTTCACTCATACCTGCTTCTTCATATTCCTTTTGGAGTTTTTTCCATTCTTCATTGAATTTCTTTTTTTCAATTCCATAATTAAATCCCATTGTTGTAATCTCCTTAAAAATAGATTTTTGAAAGTGTGTAATTATCAAAAATCGGAGATTACGGGTATTTGGCCAAATAACATTCCCACACGGTCATTCCTCCCTTACGGGTGAAACCGTCTGAAAATTCAAAAATAGTCCCTTTTTTCAAAGAAAATTGCTCCCTTCAGTTTTTTCTGCCGGGAGCAAACTGTTTTTAGCGTATTCTTACCGAAAACAAAAAGCCACCGGCAAGATAAGAAACGTTAAAGTTTCAAATCTTGACCGGTGGCCTCTCATGTAATATGTTTGGTATAACCAACCGTCGTATTTGAGATATATGACCTGAAGATGGATTTACGCAGCCTATTTCATCTCAACCATTTCGTCGTTATACCTTTAATTTTTAAATTAAGCAACCTGCTAGTAAGCAAGTCTTTCTTGCCCTTTTGGGGCATACAAGTCTATCGTATCGTGACGACGTCCTTTCATTTTTCTGACCATAACAACATGACATCTTGTACATTCCACCTTAATATCGCCTTGGGCGTTTTTATAGCCTGTTACGATGGTTCCGCAGTTAGAACAATGCCATGAGAATGGTACCCACTCATCGTGCTTCACCATAATCACTACAGTTCTCCTTATCTGAATCTCAATGTGTGGTATTACAAAGATTTAATGACATTCTTTGCAACACCTTGGACAACAAGCTCCTTAACTAAAATCTCTTTGTTGCGATATTTCTTTTTGTTTTGATATTTCAGTATCGCACAATGAGATTTTTCATCAATACCTGCAAACATTTTTAGGGTATTTTCATTGTTCTCATCTAGAGCTACGACAATATCTCCAACGCAAGCCGTTTCTTGTTTACGAATTACAATGAGGTAGCCGTCGTTAATTCCTGCATCTATCATAGAATCACCGGTAGCGCGGAGGATATAGAATTCACCTTTGCCGTAAATAGATTCGGGTAAGCTAACATACTCCTCTACGTGTTCTTCCTCGGCTTCGGGGTCGCCGCATCGAATACTACCTATTATAGGTGCAGAGAAATATCCGGTGGAACACTTATCAATCTTGGTGGACTCGATTGTGCGTCCGTCGTAAGAGATAAGGCCTCGCTCATTCATCTCGACTAGGTAGCGATAGACAGTGGTTTTCGCGACGTTAACACCATTAGCTATTTCACTAAGGGAAGGAGAAAAGTGATTAGCACGATAAAAGGCATCAACATAAGCACTTATTTCTTTCATTAGTTCCGGATTTTTACTTCTCATATAGGTCCCTCGCCTTCTATATGGAACGGTTCGTTCTCGATAGCCTAATTATAGCAGAACATATGTTTGTTTTCAAGAGGCTTCTTGAAAACAAAAAATAGGTGTCGCTTGTAAGCGTCACCTATTATAATTGCGTTTATTTGAATATATCCCAAATACTAAAGGAAGTTTTATTATAGACCTTGTTATACGCCGCCTTTTTGGGATTCTTAATCCATCCCATACCTTTCTTGCCATAACCGGGTATAAGTGCTTTTTTAACGGCACGTTTAGCTCTGCCTGTAGTTCTTGCTTTAAAAGACCTTTTTAGACTTGGAGTTCTTAATCCAAATTTCATTTTATCACCTCATTTAATCTTCCAAAAACATTAGAAATTCTGCGACTCTGCCTGTTAATCTTTTTTTATTTCTTCCTTGCTCATTTTTAGTAAAACTCTTTCGCTTGTTTTGTAGCACAGATTATCAAAATATTCTTGAGGACAGTATTTATACAAGTATTGAATTCCTTTTTCGTAGCTTGGAGGTCTGTGGTTGGAACGATGCGCATCTGAGCCAAGAAAATGAGCATACTGATTTTCAATTAGCCATCTCGCACGATTCTTTAATCTTACATCGTGTTCTTCATCAAGACTGTATAAATTCACTTGAACCATCGCACCTAAAGAAATTAAGTGTGGAATAGTCTTTGCATCAAATAGATTGGGATAACGCTCGGTATGTGCAAACTTTATCTTCTGCAGGCATCAAACCTAACTGCATTGATTTGATACTTTCTTGCAAGATGGGTGCCATTTCGATTTTAAAAGTGTGCCAACAGTTTATATTATCCTCGTTATACGGGAAATAATCGTGCATTACCGAAGCAGCAACGAGCCCTTTCTTTGTTATTGGTTTTGTCAGAAAATCATAAATTGTTTGCTGATATTCCATCAGAACATTTTGGGCTGATTTGGTATCTCCCATATACTCAAGTATTTGCATACTTACGCCAACATATTTTGTAGCAATCTGTAAATCCATTGTGATGAAATTCATATAGTCATTCATTCGACCGCCAAAGTCAATTAAAAAACTATCTGCCTTTTTTGCAAGCATTTTTGAAGTTGTATCAATATCTGTATAGATAGAATGAATGGCACTTGTGATTTTATCGTTTGCCTGTTCAAGAAGTCTTTTGCTATCTTGTTCATCTTCAGCATTGGCGGCTCTTAGTACCAAAGATCTTGCATCTAGGAATGGAACGATAATTTGTTGATCCCTATCTCTTTTAACTTGATAGGTTTGAAATTCTTCAATAGAAGTAAGTTTGGCATATATTTGTCGCATTTGCAGTTGGTTTTCGATATTTCTAACAGCTTCAAGGTTGCCGGCATTATTCACAACCTTTTTCAAGGTTATATCTTTTACTCTTGTGCCGTTTTCGTCCAAAATAACTGCTCGCATATTTCCATCTACTTGACGAGAATCGCCAATAGAGTACATACCTTTTTTCAGTTTGTTTTTTATATCTACGGGTAAACTGTCGAAATCGGGAATCAAAGTGAATTTGCCTCTCATAAGGGTCTTAGCCTTTTGAACAACCTCGTTCACGATACTTAAATCCGCTAAGGGAACGTTAGAAAGGAGTTCAAGACTTGATTGTTCCCTCAATGCAAGGGATATTTGTTGGATATAACCGTCAAAGAAATCACTCATTTGGGTTATTTCCCTACCCATAATATCTGCTTCTGTTTTAAAGATTTTAAGTGGCTTTTTACGAACTATCTCAACCGCATTTTCTTCAAATACAGAAGTGTTATTTTTCTCCTCCATAATCGTTTCTCCAATAAAAAGAATTATTTTATAAGCTATAACACGCTTCGACAAAACAAGATATAAATATACAAAATAAATTATACAATAAGTTCTTATAATATACAAGGGATTTCGACGAAAATCAGCAAAAATATGGATCAGGTGACGATTGTGTTAATCACCATAAAGAAAAAAGCCCCACGCCTTGCAAAAAAATGAGGCATGGGGCTTCAAAATTTTTAATATGCTGGAACTCCGTAACCTAAAATTCGGGAATCACCGTAGCTATATTCAAGTCGTTTGCAAACATCACCGGAATTACCTTCAATAGTATAAACATTTCCGTTTTCAACTTTCTCAACAATACCAACATGGTCGGCATCATCATCGTTATCCCAATCGTAAAATATAATCATACCGGAAACCGGCTCGGCCGAGCTATCTAGCCATTGACCTCTGTCCTTGAACCACTGCACACCGTTCATGCAGCCTGCGAACTTGGGGATAACTCCGGTCTCAATATATCCGCACTCATTGGCACACCACGATACAAAGCAGGCGCACCACTCCACACGGGAGCCGAAGCCGTACCAAGACCAATAAGGCTCGCCACCCACATTGCCGATCTGCGACAAAGCAACGGTTACGATTTGGTCGTCGCTTGCGGTAATGCCGTAAAGCACAGATGACCACAAAGGATTGTTTTTGTCTTGCAGGAGCTCTGTCAGATAATCTTTTTGCTCCTGATTAAAGCCGTACTGCGTTGCCATTTCGTCTACTGTCTTGTGCGACACCGTTATATATAAGTATGTTCTCATAACGGTGCTTTCTGTCTGTACGATATTGCCGTTTCCGTCATCGGTTTCGGTTATGACCGTTTCAGACTTGCTTTCCGTCCGTGACGATATGCTGTTCATCTCCCAAAATATATCTTTGAGAAGCTGCTTTTTGCCATCGTCCATAGTGGCGACCTCCTGCGGATTATCAGGATCGGTGTTGACCTTAACGGAATACACCGAAAGCACCTCTTTCCAAACAGCACGGTTGCCCGACATTTCAAGAACATCATAGGTATTGCCGTTTCGGATTTCTATCAGCTTGTTATCGTATTCGGTGTTGATTTCCTGAACGGCGGTCTGCATAGACTGTCCCGTGCCTGAGTCCTCACCCGAAAAGAAGATACCAAATACCGAGCCGATAATTGCGGCGATCAAGCAAATTACGATAATCACAACAACTGCAACCCAACCTCCGGCAGCGATTGCGGCGACGAGCGCTTTAATTCCGGCAATAATCGCTTTAACTGCCGCTATGGTTGCCTTGACTGCCACTTTTACTCCGACTACAACTGCTTTTGCTGTTGCTTTAGCCGCCTGTGCCGCCGCTTTTGCCGCCTTTGCACTTGCTTGGGCGGTTTTTTGCGCCGCTTTTGCGGCTTGCTGAGAAGTCTTAATAGCCGTCTTTGCGGTTCGCTCTGCGGTCTTAACTGTTTTTCCTGCTGCTTGTGCCGAGCCTTTACCAACTGTCTTTATTGTTTTTTGTCCGGCAGAACGGGCAGACTGTTTTACCGTTTTCTCCGCTGATTTCTCCACCGTTTTGATTGTTTTGTTTCCGACACTTTGACTTTGCTTCTGCAAAGCCTTTTCAACTCGCTTGGTTTTGAAATTCTGAATACCGTCTTTTGCTTTGTGAATATTGTCCTTCGTGGTTTCTAATCCTTTCCGACCTGCTTTGTCCATTTGGTGGATGCCTTCGTGAACGGTAGTATCAACACCACGCTCAAACTTATCGGAAGCATATTCATCAGCAGAGTTCTCAGCAGCATAGGTGCTGTTTTCTGCTCTTTCCTTGGTTGAGATATATGCCTGCCGCATTCGTTCTCCGGCAACGGCAGCCTTGTCGATCTGCTTTATAGTGCCTTTGACTACATCTCTTGTTTTGGTGGCATATCAAAGTCGGGGAATATGTTCTTGAAAATAAAGTAGTGCCGACTAATGATGTTTTTTCTTGGATTGGCATGGAGAAGGGGATCCCCTGGACAGCCCATGAATGGCTTGCAGATGTAATATTCTATCTGATTTTTAATGCCATAGGGGAATTTGAAGTATACTTATTTTCTATGGGCAGCGCATTTTTAATGATTTTTTTGCTTTGGCAACAGAGCAAACAATATATCAGAGATAATGTGTTAATTTCAGGAATTTTCTTTTCACTGCTTGCGGTAGCCGTGGATGGGAATAAGGTTCTGCACATTTAACCACTGATTTATATTGAGTAATAGAAATATCCTTGAATATTGGATGTGAAGAATCAATGCCCGAATCCAAAATAATAATTTTCACCAAATTGTCTTTCATGCCAAAAACACATCCTTAATACTATTTATTTTCAACATAATATTTTGCCTGCATATTGTAAAGTTCTGCATACAATCCGTTTTGCTTAATCAGTTCTGTGTGAGTTCCATCCTCGACAATTTTGCCTTTAGAAAATACAAGTATTCTATCGCAAAATCTGGAACTAGATAAACGGTGGGAAATAAAAAATGTTGTTTTATCTTTTGTAAGATCTGAAAATTTTTCATATAAGTCGTTTTCCGCTCTTGGGTCCAATGCGGAGGTGGGTTCGTCCAAAATCATTATGGGAGCATTTTTATATACTGCCCTTGCCATAGCAATTTTTTGTGCTTCGCCGCCGGATGGTTCAAAGCAATAATCTTTGGTGAAGGTTTTGTAAACATTTGTATCAATACCTTTTTCCAACGTATTGATTCTGGTTTTCAATCCCATTTTCTCAATGATAGCGTAAATTGTTTCGTCAGAACCCTCTTTCTGATCCGTCAGCACGATATTCTCTTTTACCGTGAATGAAAACAGCTTAAAATCCTGAAATACAGAAGCAAAAATCGACATATATTCATTATAGTCATAGTCCTCTATATTGATCCCATTTAATAATATTTTCCCTTCAGTGGGACGGTACATTCTTGTCAGCAGTTTAATAAAAGTTGTCTTTCCTGCGCCGTTCTCACCGACAATTGAATATTTTTCTCCGGAATTTATTTTAAGATTAATGTCCTTCAGCGCGTAATTTTGTGTTCCTGCATATTGGAAAGATACATGGTGAAACTCAATTGTATAGCTGTTCTCATTTTTGCCAAGCATTTGGCTTCCGCTTTCCGTATATGTGCGTATATTAAAAAAGCCCTCCACTGCGTCATAGTAGGGTTTAAAAGCATATATATTCGTAATGCTATCCATTATACCCTTCATGGCCCCAGAAAACTGGTTTATTGCGTTTAAGTAAACAGTAAAATTTCCAAGCGTGATTATATCGAACCATACCTGAAAAATCAAATATCCGTATACTATTGCCGTTTGAATAAAATTACAAATTTCATTTATAATTTTTGAAGCGCAAGACTTTCTCCCTGATATTTTATAAAATACAAACGTATTGTCAAGTTGCTGTTTGTATTTCTGCGTTATCCAGTCAAACAAATTATATGTTCTTACTTCTTTGCCATACTCATAGTTGCTTAGAATATCGATATAGTATTGCCCCCTCCTCTCAAACGGGGCTTTTTCCATATCCATTTTATAAGAATCGCGCTTCGCTTTTGTATCTACAAGTGAGGTGATTGCCACCATTAAAATCAACATAAAAATAATGGCAATATCAAAAGTAGCAATAATAGCTATTATCACGATAAACGAAATAATTTTTGCCACAATATCAAATGCATCATTTAAAATGGAGGCAAATCCTCTTCCGTTTGCATACAAGAATTTAAACGCGCGCTCCTTCATGTCCATATACTCGTTCGATTCAAGTTGTTCCAAATCCGCATGCGAAATCTTTTCAGCCAATTGTACCTGAAAAATCTGGTACACTTGTATTTGACAGAGACTACATTTAGCATCAAATACATGTATAAGTATACCTCCGACAACATTTGATAGGATTAAGGCTGACGTTGTTACAATAATCATTTTTATATCTTCATGCTTCATCAGCTGATCTATAATCATACCCGGCAAAAGAATATTAACAGTAGACAATATTATCGCGATTAATTTTCCGGCAGGTTTCAAAACCAAATAAATTTTTGCATTTTTAGCAAATAGCCTCAGGAAGAAAATCACACCTTTAAACATTTTACTCAACACCTTATTCCTTTTTATCTATATTTCATTGTTCATGCGATATTACCTTGATATTCTTCTTATTTTAATAATTTTCGATACAATTTGACCTGTATCCCTGTTGGAACGATATTCAAGAGCTTTAACTTCTTACTTGCGTTCGTTGTGTAAATATACCTCGGATGTTTTTCTGTTAAAATATTGAGTACCAGTTCACCGATCCGTTCTGCCGGAATAGCGGTTCCCTGCTCAGCGTCCATTATTTTCTGAAATTTTTTCGTGTTGTCGCGGTAGAGCTTTGTATTGCTTTTGAGTGTTTCCAGCGCACGGTTGGAATGACCGATCAAATCAGTTGCAACCGCCCCCGGACGCAAGGTGATCACCTGTACCCCAAGCAGTCCAAGCTCCATTCGCAGCCCCTCTGCATAGGCGTCCAGCGCTTTTTTTGAGATGGAATAGATCGAATTGAACGGAATGATCTTATTAGGGGCCAGCTCGCTGGTCGTCAGTAAAATCCTCCCCTTTGGCCCGCTTGCTAAAATGAGAGGGAGAAATGTCTTATTGATTCGGTATGCGCCAAATAGATTGACCTGAAAGATCTTCAAAAATTGCTCTTCAGGAATTTCCACAAGGGAATCCATCAGAATCATACCGGCAAAATGTAAAATCCCGTCCAACCGATCCACTTCAGCCGAAATCTGCCGATACGCTTTGTCAATGCTCTCCTGACAGCACACATCTACTTGCAGTTCCCGTATATATCTATTCCGAATATCGTCAGGGTCCTCCCTGCCCGGCTGAATGTCCAGACTGTAAACAAAATATCCGGCGTCTGCCAATGTTCGCGCAGCGGCGCGGCCCATTCCCCGTGCTCCGCCTGTAATGACAACTGTTTTTTTCATAGCAGCTCCTGTTTCTTATCCCTATCTTTTATTTTTTATTTTATCACTTTTGAAAGGAATTTGCAATAAACAGAACGCACGGTTACGTTCTTTTCAAACTTTTCTGCAGCAGAATAACGCTGTGCCTTTGCCGCTTGCCTGTCATTGCTTCTGTGGCGCTCCAGCATATTACCCGCCCCTTTCCATATAAGCTGCATGTTCAGTCCGGCAATTTTATTGATCAAGGGAACCGCTTAAAAAGAAAAACGGCGGCGTTCCATCGTTTGGAAAGCGCCGCCGTTTTTACAAAAGCGCGGAGGCAAGCTCTCTTGTCTCCGCGCAAATGCGGTTACCAGTCCGACCGATTACTCAGCCGTAACATCCAGAGCGGATTCGAGGTCGCTCAGCATGATGCCCAAGGACGTGATGCCGCCCTCCGCAAGATATCAAATCCCCGGATTCTCCAGAATGACCAAATTGCCGTTCTTGTAGGCATCTGTCTTCATAATCAGCTCGTTCTCCATGATTTCCTGTGCCATCATGGCGCCGGTAGCGTTGATCGCGGAATCGCGGTCCATGACAAAGATGTACGCAGGATTCAAAGCGACGATCGTTTCAAAGGAGACCTCATTGCCGTGCGTAGGCGTGCTGCCGGTGTTTCCGGACTCAGCGCTTTCAATATCCGTGCTTTCACTGCTGCCATGGCCGCCGCGACCGCTCCCACTGCCACTGTCGCCGCCGGTGGTTGCCGCAGATGCACCGATGTTGTCAAAGCCGATCTCGTTGACGATCAGAGAGCAGCGACCGTCGTTGCCCAGCAGATTGAAGCTGCCGCTGGTGCTCATTCCCAACACGCAGGTTTTCCCCTCAGCAAAGGAAGCCAACGCTGCGATGCGTGCGTCATACTGCTCCAGCAGAGCATCCACCTGCTCGGTCTCACCGAAGATGGTGCCGATGGTCTTGGCGTTGACGCGGATGGCTTCCACCAGACCGTCGTCAGACACGGTCGTCAGACGGAGTACCGGAGCGATTTCGCTAAGGGTATCCATGTATTCCGACATACGACCGCCCATCAGAATCAGGTCAGGCTCACAATTCATGACCGCCTCCAAATCGGGGGTTTTGACAGTGCCTACGATGGGCAAATTGTCACCGTAGGATTGGAGATAGGACAGTGTGATGGTAGGAACGCCGACAATGCGATCACCTAATCCGAGGTTATCCAAAATATCCAGATTCGCCAGATCCAAAACGACAACGCGCGACGGCTTATACGGAACGGTGACTTCAATAGGGTTCTCCTGCGCATCCATACCAGTCACGGTAACCGTAGTGGGCTCGCCGGAGCCGCTGTCGCCCTGCAAATCGGTCTGTCCGGACGAGCTGCCGGACTCCGTATTGCCGGCGGTGGTGTTGCTGCACGCGGCAAAGACCAAAAGCATCAAAGCCGCAAGCATCAGAGAAACTACTTTTTTCATGATTGTGTACACTCCTTTTCCTATGCCCCGCCTGTTCCCGGCGCGGCACGTTCAATAAAAGTACCGAAAATATTTGGATGGGATCAATAGTAGATTGAAAGCGGCCGTCCCTCAATCTTCATGATCTCAAAATCCACATGGTAAATCTCGGCAAGGTTTTCCTTGGTCATAACCTCCTCGACGGTTCCGAACTTGCAGATCCTCCCGTCCTTGAAAGCACAGATATAATCGGAATAGAATGCCACATAGTTGATCTCGTGCAGAACCAGAACCACGGTTTTGCCCAGCTCGTCGCACAGGCGGCGAACGATCTTCATCATATTGGATGCATGGTAAATATCCAAATTGTTGGTTGGTTCGTCCAGCAGGACATACTCTGTGTCCTGTGCGATGACCATGGCGATGTAGGCGCGCTGGCGCTGCCCGCCGGAAAGCTCATCGATGAACTGATTTTGAATATCCTCCAACTCCATATAAGAGAGAGACTGATCGATGATCCGCTCATCCTCCGCCGTGTTACGTCCGCCGGAGTAGGGAAATCTGCCAAAGGTCACCAGCTCCCGAACGGTCAGCTTCATCTGGATGTTGTTGGTCTGCGTCAGGATCGCCAGTCGCTTCGCCAGCTCCTTGCTCTTCCACTTGGAAATATCCTGCTCCTCAAACCTGACCATTCCGCTGTCCCGCGCGATCAGCCGGGAAATGATGCCCATGACCGTGGATTTCCCCGCACCGTTGGGACCGATGAGCGAGGTAACCTTGTCTTGGGAATCTCAAAGCTTACAGAATCAACAACCGTTTTTCCGTCGTATTTTTTTGTCAAATCCTTGATAAACATAGCAAACCCTCACTTGACGATGAAGCCTTAACCCGGCTTTTTATTGATCAGCAGCAGATAAAGAAAGTAAACGCCGCCGAATACCCCAATAAACACGCTGATGGGGACCGCGTAGTGGTAAACACGCTCGACGATCAGCTCGCCGCCGATCAAAACTGCCATACCGAACAAGGTGGAACCCAGAACGAGATGCGTATGCCGGTAAGTTTTGAGCAGCTGCCGAGACAGATTTGCCATAATCAGCCCTAAAAAGGAGATGGGACCTACCATAGCGGTTGCCACGGCAATACAGAGTGTCACACCCATCAGCAACCTGCGGATACACTTGTCATAATCCACGCCTAAATTGATCGCCTGCTCCTTGCCCAGCGAGATCACATCCAGCAGCGCCAATTCCTTCCGCAGGAAGAAGATGACGCCCGCCAAAACCACCAAAGAGGCGACAATTACCTCGGAATTGACGTTTTCAAAGCTGGCGACCAGCGTTTCCAGCAGACTGTCATACTCGTTGGGATCCATGATACGCGTCATGGTCGTCTGGATACTGGAGAAGAACGAGGTCAGCACGGTTCCGATCAGCAGAATGTACAGGATGTTGTGATGCGTGGCTTTGAACAGGTAGCCGTAAACAACAGTTGCGACGATCGCCATCAGCACCAGATCCACAGCGAACGCCAGATTGCTGTTGGTCGCCAGTATGCTGGCGGATCCGGCGACAAATACCACTGCCGTATGGATTAGTGAATACAGAGCGTTCATTCCCAAAAGGCAGGGCGTCACGATCACGTTGTTGATGATCGTCTGGAATACAAGGGTCGCGCCGCCGATAGCAAAAGCGGTAATCAGCATGACGATCAGCTTGGGTGCGCGCAGCTTCATCGCGAACTGAAACAGCTTCGGATTGTTGAAATGCACCGCATACAGCATATAGCCTGCGGCACACAGCAGCACAATCGCCGCCAGAATGACCAATTTCCGCCGGTTAGCGCGGACTGCCGCTTGGTTCATTGCTTTTCTCCTCCCTTCACAGTAGACATACCGGCAGCTCCCAAACGAACCGCCTTTCTGCCGTGCTTCAGCCGATAGAGAAGCATGGCGATAAAGATCATACTGCCAACGATCCCGATGATCAGCTCGATCGGAAGCTCGTAAGGCTTAATCACGGTACGCCCGATAATATCGCACACCAGCACAAAGATCGAGCCGAATAGCGCCGTATCCACCAGTGTGCCGCGGATCCTGTCCCCCTTAAACATGGCGACCAGATTGGGAACAATCAGACCGATATAGGAGATAGAACCGACAACGACTACCACCGATGCGGTAATCATAGCGGCAATGCTCAGCCCCATGAACAGCACAAAATTGTAATGTACGCCGAGATTTTTGGAAAAATCCTTGCCCATCCCCACGATGTTGAAGTGATTAGCAAACACGAAAGCGAGAACGACCAGCGGCACCACCAGATACACCAGCTCATACCGTCCCCGCAGGACCATAGAGAAATGTCCCACCAGCCAAGTGGACAGCGCCTGACTCATCTCGTATTTATACGCAAAATAGTTGGTGACGCCGGTGATAACGTTGCCGAACATGATGCCGACCAGCGGTACCATCACCGCATCCTTGAACTTGATGTGCTGAATAAACCAGACAAAAATCCACGTGCCGGCAATGGCAAAGGCAAACGCAAACAGCGCCCGCCCCCACAGCGTCGAGTTGGGCATGAACAGCAGAGCAAGCAGAATGCCGAACTGCGCAGAGGATATGGTAGCTCCCGTGGTCGGCGACACGAATTTGTTCATGCACAGCTGCTGCATAATCAGCCCCGCCACGCTCATACCGACGCCGGTGCAGAGAATGGCAAGCAGGCGCGGCAGTCTGGAAATCAGAAAGATTTCCCACTGTTCCGCATCGCCGCCAAGAAGACTGACCGGGCTGACGTCCAAAACGCCGACAAAAAGCGATGCAATGGACAAAAGTACAAGCGCGACTGCAAGAATGACGGTAAAACCGTACTTTTTCATAGCGGTTGACCTCCTGTCGGTTAGCAAGGGCTAACGCGAAAAAGAAAAATGACGCAGCGAGAATGAAGCCGGACTTACGTGTTCATCTCACTGCGTACAACGGTCATAATTATAGCATAATAGTTAGCCGCAAGCAACTGACAAAATATCCAATTTTTTCTTATATTCTTCGTTTTTATCCGTTCTTTTATCCATATCGTTCACAATTCTTCAATCAACAAAAGATCTCCCCGCAATCCGTGTAAACAAATGATTGACTTTTTCGCCCCTGCGGGATATAATAGAATATACATTCACACCAAAATCCGATCCAAGCAGGAGGATTCACATGAACATCTTATCCATCGGAAACAGCTTTTCTCAGGATGCACATAAATGGCTGCACAAACTCGCCTCCGTCAACGGCGAAGAACTGGAGACAGTGAATCTCTATATCGGCGGCTGCAGTCTGGAACGGCACTGGCAGAACGCGGTCGAACACAAGGCAGATTACGATCTGGAACGCAACGGAGAATCCACCGGAAGAAAAATCTCCGTCAACGACGCATTGGAGTTGCAGAAGTGGGACATTGTGACCCTCCAGCAGGCAAGCCATTTCAGCGGCATGCCCCAGACCTATCTCCCGTACCTGCCTGAGCTCGCCGCATTGGTCAGAGAGAAACAGACAAAGACGCGCCTTTTCTTTCATCAAACATGGGCATATGAGACGGATTCTACCCATAAAGGCTTTGAAACATACCACCGTGATCAAGGTGAAATGTACCGTCGGCTGAAGGATGCATGCGAAATGGCTGCCAAACTGATCGACGCAGAGCTGATCCCGGTCGGTACCGTGATCCAAACACTGCGTGCATCCGTGCCGGCATTTCAATATCAAGAGGGCGGAAGCTCTCTCTGCCGAGACGGGTTCCATCTGTCGTTGGACTATGGGAGATTTGCCGCCGCAGCAACTTGGTTCTGCACCCTTACAGGAAAACCCGTCGAGCATGTTTCCTTCCCGGCAGACGTGCCGTTTGCGCCGCTCCTGTCTAAGCAGATCGCAGCGGTAGTCGCGGAGGTCACCGGCATAGCAGCCGGAAACAAATAAAAAAATGTTCCAGAAAAGCCTTGACAAATGACGGGATGTGCGTATAATATATCTACAGGCACAAAACGCACGCATTCTGTCGCATGCGGGGCATTAGCGCAGCTGGGAGCGCACGACACTGGCAGTGTCGGGGTCAGGGGTTCAAGTCCCCTATGCTCCACCATAATAGGAACATAAAAAAGATATGTTCCGCGAAAACCCCGACTTTATCGGGGCTTTTTGCTGTCCAAACGCCGGGATTTCAAGTTGCATATTCGTAGATGTAAAACGGTTATTTTTGCTTTGCGGATAGATTTGAACTCCCGTACCATCAAATAACTGCGTCAAACGGCAGACAAGTCATCAAAAACTTGTCTGCCGTTTTTGCGATTCACCGCCCGAAGTTTTGCAAAAGACTTCGGGCTTAAAACATAATTTTTAGGAGACCCACACCATGGCTAATTATAGTATTGAAATCGAACGTAACAATGTAACCCTCGCGCAGTTCCTTTGGTATGTCCGCCAGCAATGCGAGAAGAAAGGCATCTATGTGGAAATAGATCGGGAAACTTTTGAGAAGCCTTTATCGGAGAGCAGTTACAATTATTCTGTAATCGACGGAGAAAAGAAATGACACTCAGCCGAGTATTGGACAGTTACAAAGCTCCGCCGCAAACTTGCAAGCTATCAAACAGAAAAGGGATTCATCAGATACTATTACACGGACGAGTTTGAAGAATATGAGGAAACCGAGCTTTGCCGCTATGACTGGACGGAAAGAGGAGCCGACGCGCCTTGCAAGTCTGAAATCTGTAAATCCTTTGCGTATGACACACAGACCTTCATCCTAAATTGGGACGGCTCCATGTATAACGAGATATGCGAATTTACCTTTGACGACGAGAAAACCGGCTACAGCTATTACTGTCCGGCCAATCAGGAAGCAGCAGAGTAAAGAGAAAGCGCCAGCCGCAAGCGTACAGCGGTTGGCGCTAAAATGTTCTATATACTTTTTAACGGATAATTCTTGAACGCGCACACGTGATAAAGGTGTTCAAATCAAAGCTCATCGCAGTAACCTTTATGGATTTTGTAAAGAA
>CAZJVB010000044.1:292-15746 GCA_964549435.1 uncultured Ruminococcus sp. | reverse complement strand
AATGCCTGAAATGCAAGCACGAAACATTGATCAATATGAAGAATTTCATGTTGACATTCATGAAAATTTTTGGAAGAATGACAGGAAGTTTTGCCGGACATCCTGAAATTCTAAGCAAAATCGCTGATCATATTTATCATAGCATATGGCTATGATCCACAGTTGCACATAAAAGAAGAATAAAAACGAGCCGTTCAGGCTGTTCGGGCGTATGCTGCCAAGCTATCAGAATGGGTGCTGGAGTTATTCGGCAACAGAATGGGACGTTTGTCTCGGAACAAAGCAGGAAGGAAAGGCTGACATTCATTTTTATAAGGACATCGGTTAGAGGGGCTGAGAGGACAGTGCCCTGTTATGCGCAGTGCGGCGGGTAGCAATACCCGCCATTTTGATTGGCTGTTTGCCTGTCAAAACCAGAATCGGTTGCCGAGCTCTACATGACGCGCATAATCCCTTGCGGCGATCACGTGATCTCTCAGCTCCTCTGCCGTGTGAATATATTCGTTTTGCTCGTGCATCGTCAACTGCATTTCCACCGGCAGGGATAAAAAGTATTTCCTTGTACTGCTGCTGTGTCGAATCAATTCGTGCAGATTCTCATATTTCATGTTTTTGGCGGTTCCTTTCCTTAAAATAAGGGGCTCTTGTTTCTTCAAAACATAGTGTTCCGCATCCGGCAGAGATTCATCCGTGTATTTTTCCATGTGCAAAATAAGGAAACATTCTGAAGAAATTTTTTCATTTGCCTCTTGACAAACGGTAGGAAGAGCCGTATAATATAACAGTGATATATAACATCGTTATAACTGAAACCGAGCGCCTTATGGAAAGGAGAAAGCATGAGTGAAGCGGAATTGACAACATTGGAGAGCATCCACTGTGCTGCGAAAGCAGAATTCTTGAAAAAGGGGTTCCAATCTGCTTCTCTTCGCAACATTGTCAGGACGGCGGGCGTTACCACCGGTGCTTTTTATGGTTATTATGACAGCAAGGAAGCCTTGTTCGAGGCGCTGGTCGGGCAGCAGTATGATACGATGATGGGCTGCTACCGCAAGGCGCAGGAGGATTTTACCAAGCTGCCGAAGGAGCGGCAGCCGGATTGTATGGGAGAAATCAGCAGTGACTGTATGCACGAGATGCTGCAGTATGCTTATGAAAACCTCGACGAATTCAAGCTGATCCTTTGCTGTTCGGAGGGGACGCGTTTTGCAGGGATGATCGATGAAATGGTGGAGATCGAGATCAAGGGGACGCATGATTATCAGGAGGTCCTGAATCAACTCGGATCCCCATCTCCGAGAATCGATTCGCGGTTGGAACATATTCTGATCACCGGAATGTTCAATGCATTTTTCGAGCTGGTCATCCATGAAATGCCGCTGAAACAGGCACAGACCTATTTGGAGGAGTTGCATTCCTTTTACAAGGCGGGCTGGATGAAGATTATGGGACAGGAGTAACACTCCGGCTGTTTGACGGAGTTCCCTGTTTTTCCCCTTTTGGTTAGCATATGCTAACTTTTGATTGAGCGGATATTCGGAGACGGCTGCAGCGTCCCTTATATCATATATTTTCATTATTATAAGGAGGTCGGATGTTTTGAAAAAACAATCCAATCTGTCTAGGCTGATGGGGTATGCCGGAAGCCACCGGATCTTGACCTATGCCTCGTGGGTGCTGTCCGCAATCAGTGCGCTGATTGCGCTGGTTCCCTTCTGGTATATCTGGAAGATTTTAAAAGAGGTGATTGAGAAGGCGCCCGATTTTTCGAAGGCGGAGAGCTTAACCTATAACGGCTGGATGGCAGTGCTGTTTGCCGTCCTGTCGATGCTGCTCTATATAGGGGCATTGATGTGCTCACATCTTTCGGCGTTCCGGGTTGCTTCCAACCTGCGCAGCACGATGATGCATCATATTGCAAAGCTGCCGCTCGGATTTGCCGAGACCTTTGGCAGCGGAAAGCTGCGCAAGATCGTCAACGAATCCAGTGCGGCGACCGAGACGTATCTGGCACATCAGCTTCCGGATAAGGCGGGAGCGATTGCGACGCCCGTCGGGCTGCTGGTTCTGCTGTTTGCGTTCGACTGGCGCCTAGGGCTGCTGAGTCTGATTCCGGTGGTACTGGGCTTTGCTATCATGATGACGATGACTGGCGCAGGGATGCAGGAGAAGATGAAGGAATACCAGAACGCACTGGATTCCATGTCCAATGAGGCAGTAGAATATGTGCGCGGCGTTCCCGTGGTGAAGACCTTTGGGCAGACGGTCTTTTCCTTCAAAAAATTTAAAGCGTCCATCGATACCTACGGCAAGTGGGTAATTGCCTATACGAAGCAGCTCCGGGCACCGATGATGTGGTATACTGCTGCGATCAACGGCGTATTTGTCTTTCTGATTGCCGGCGCGCTGTTTTTTACCCGAAACGGTGTGACGGGAGATTTTCTTCTGAATCTGCTGTTCTATATCATCATTACGCCGGTCATTTCCCTGACGCTGACCAGAATTATGTACATGAGTGAAAACGGCATGATCGTTGCAGATGCGCTGGAACGAATCGACAGCGTGCTGAATCTGAAGCCGCTCGCGGAGCCGGTAAGCCCGAAAGCACCGAAGGATGCTTCGGTAGAGCTTTCCCATGTATGCTTCCGTTACGGAGGAGAGACAGACGTTATCAAGGATATTTCCCTTCGGATTGAGCCGGGGCAGACCATCGCGCTTGTCGGCCCTTCAGGCGGAGGAAAGTCGACGCTGGCAGGTCTGATATCCCGCTTCTTTGATCCGCAAAGCGGCTGCGTAAGGATTGGCGGTGTGGATGTGAAAGAGATCCGAAAGGAGGAGTTGATGGATACGGTTTCCTTTGTGTTCCAAAACAGCCGCCTTATCAAGGCCTCCATCCTAGACAACGTGCGGCTGGGAAGACCGGATGCATCTGAGGAGGAGGTCCTGCGGGCACTGCAAGCAGCGCAGTGCATGGATATCCTTGAGAAGCTGCCGAAGGGAGCGGATACTGTGATCGGGACCAAGGGGGTATATCTTTCCGGCGGGGAGCAGCAGCGGATTGCCATTGCGCGCGCTATGCTAAAGGATACGCCGATCGTCATTCTGGACGAGGCTACGGCGTTCGCCGATCCCGATAATGAGACGCGGGTGCAGGCGGCCATGAATGCACTTGCCAAGGGCAAAACGGTCATTATGATTGCACACCGGTTGTCTACCGTAGCAAATGCCGATTGCATCTATGTGCTGCAGGACGGCAGGATCGCGGAGGCGGGAAAGCGGGAGACGCTTTGCGAAGCCGGCGGTCTGTTTGCCAGTATGTGGAATGACTATCAGACTTCCGTTCGATGGAAGGTTTCGAGGAGTTGACATATGATACAAAAACTGCAAAAAAAATATGCCCTGTCCGAGCAGGGCGCAAAGGATCTGATCAAGGGCTGCATCGCGTGCGCTCTGCAGAATCTTGCATTTATGCTTCCGGTGAGCCTGCTATACTTTCTCGTCCGGGATTTGTTGAACGGAGGCGTGCAGAGCGGTCGGATCGCTTTCTACCTCGTCGGCTGTGTGATCGCGGTCGGATTAATTTTATTGACGACGTGGTTTCAGTACAATGCGACCTATTTTGCCACTTATATAGAGAGCGGTGTGCGGCGAATCACATTGGCGGAGAAGCTCCGGAAGATTCCGCTGTCCTTTTTCGGGAAAAAGGACCTTGCCGATCTGACCAGCACCGTCATGGCGGATTGCGCATTTTTGGAGACTGCATTTTCCCACTTCATTCCAGAGCTTGTGGGGTCAATTCTATCCACGACGCTGATCGCGGTCGGGCTGCTCTTTTACGACTGGCGTATGGCGCTTGCCGCTCTCTGGGTACTCCCGGTTGCACTTGCTATTGTCGGTTTTTCCTCCAAGGTACAGGGCAGATTGAACAGGCGGAGCATGGACGCAAAGATGGCGTGCGCCGATGGGATTCAGGAATGCATTGAAACGGTGCGTGATCTGAAAGCCAATAATGCGGAGGGCGCTTATCTCGAAGGACTGGACAGGAAAATCAAAGCCGTGGAAAAGCGCGCGATCATTACGGAATTAGGGACCGCGCTGTTCGTCGTTTCCGCTTCTCTGATTCTGAAGCTGGGAATCGCCACCGTGGCACTGGTCGGCTCCGCGCTTCTGATCGGGGGAAAACTGGATGTGCTGCTGTTTTTCATGTATTTGCTGGTGGTTTCCCGTCTGTACGATCCGTTTCAGGGGGCGTTGCAGAATCTTGCGGCGATTATTTCGGCAAAAACGAATATTGCCCGCATGAATGAGATCCTGGACCACGATGTCCAGACCGGCAACGATGTTCTGACCAACAAGGGCTGCGACATCGTCTTTGACCATGTGGGCTTTGCCTACAATACCGGGGAGACGGTGCTCCGGGATGTTTCCTTCACCGCGAAGCAGGGCGAGGTGACCGCACTGGTCGGTCCCTCCGGCGGCGGCAAGACGACCGTTTCCCGTTTGGCGGCGCGATTCTGGGATATCGATCAGGGGCGGATCACGGTTGGCGGCATGGATGTGTCCGGGATCGAGCCTGAAACGCTGATGTCCTTGTATTCGATTGTGTTTCAGGACGTCACGCTGTTTGACAATACCATTCTCGAAAATATACGGATCGGCAAGAAGGATGCAACCGACGAGGAGGTGCTCGCGGCGGCGCGGCTTGCCAATGTAGACGCATTTGCCGAGAAGCTTCCGGACGGCTGGAACAGCAGAATTGGAGAGAACGGGTGTGAGCTGTCCGGCGGGGAACGTCAGCGTATCTCCATCGCGCGCGCTTTTCTGAAGGACGCGCCGATCATCCTGTTAGACGAAGCCACCGCTTCTCTTGATGTAGAAAATGAAACGTTGATTCAGTCGGCACTGTCAAGGCTGATTCAGGACAAAACGGTGATGGTCATTGCGCACCGGATGAGAACCGTCGCCGGTGCGGATCAGATCGTTGTTCTTGCGGACGGCACGGTTGCCGAGCAGGGGACGCCTGAAGCGCTTTATCAGAAAAACGGAATCTATACCCGTATGGTCAACCTGCAGACGGACAGCCAGAACTGGGCGATCAAGTAAAGCAGGTCCAACCCGTCGTTCTTTGTCAGGTCAACTGAAATTTGCGGTACTACAGAGTCCTCCTGCGAAGGGAGATAGGAGGGTTCTGTATGAAACTGTGTATGGATTTTAAAAATTTGCATCGCAGACTGAAAAAGATCTTCGGTTGGGTGCAGACGATCGGCGGAATGATTGACGAGATGCAGATCCGGCATTTCGCCAGAGACGGTGTCGGGAAGACCATTGGCGCTTTACCAATATGCAGGAAAGGGAATTGATAAGGGCCGCCGTATATTCTGATACGGCGGCTCTTTTTTCATTTCTTCTTTTTGGAAATCAATATCTTTACGGGTATCATAGAGGTAAAATACGGTCTGCCGGTTCGGGGGAATGCGAAAAGCGGCGGGCTTGTGGGTCGTTGGACTGGAGCGTTGTCGCGCTGACTTTCGCTGCACACACATGGCTTTTTTGGCGAGAGCATTCTGCGGTATCATTCTGTTGTCCGGGCGGAACGCGCTTCTGTTAGGCGGATAGAGGTGATGTTCAAAATTTGAAAAATTGAATCAACAATGTATTGACAAGTCAGCAGAAAAGAGGTATACTGTATTTCCGGTTAGCATTCGCTAACCGGAAAGGTGTCAGTTAGCGAATGCTAACTTTCGATGGGGTGGGTACATGGACGATAACAAACGGTTCTGGCAGCGGGTATCAAGGGTTTATGCGCCCTTTATGAGAAGCTCGCAGCCGCTTTATGAAGGGATTGCAGCCCGTGTTCTTCCGTATCTCGGTAAGGAGATGAAGGTTTTGGAACTCGCCTGCGGGACCGGTCAGCTTTCCTTTCTTCTTTCGGAACAGGCGGCGCTTTGGGAAGCAACCGATTTCTCCGAAAACATGATTGCGGAGGCTGTGAAGAAGCAGGGAAACGGCGTATCGCTGCTTCATTTTGCCGTGCAGGACGCGACGGCGCTTCCTTATACTGCAGGAAGCTTTGATGCCGTAGTGATTGCCAATGCGTTGCATATCATGCCGCAGCCGGAAAGGGCGATGCGGGAAATAGAACGGGTTCTGAAAATCGGCGGTCTTCTGTTTGCACCGACCTTTCTTCATGGAGAGGGAGTCGGGTTCCGGCTCCGGGTGCGGATGATGTCCCTCATCGGCTTTAGAACCTATTCCAAATGGAGTGCCGAAGCGCTGGTGCGATTTGTCGGGCAATTCGGCTTTGTCGTGAAAGAGCAGAGCGTTATGGGCAGCAAGCTGACGCCTTTGTGCTGTCTGATTGCTGAAAAAAGGCTTGACATAGGAGAATGAGGAGGGAGCAAACGAAAAATGGAATCGATGTTGATTGAATTGAAGCAGGCGGTCAAAAAATATGGCGACGGGGAAACGGCGGTCTATGCGCT
The DNA here is from genome assembly GCA_964549435.1 of uncultured Ruminococcus sp. Taxonomy (GTDB): domain Bacteria; phylum Bacillota; class Clostridia; order Oscillospirales; family CAG-382; genus Coliplasma. The sequence continues at coordinate 9,264 of CAZJVB010000044.1, read as the reverse complement.
TGATCACGCTTCTTTTTCGCTGGAGGAAGGAAAGATCTGCGTCATTCTCGGTCCTTCCGGATCGGGCAAGAGTACGCTTCTCAATATGATGGGCGGTCTTGATACGCTTGATGAGGGGGAGCTGACCGTTGCCGGAAAAAAAGTATCCGGTCTTACGAAGGAACAGCGCACGGGATATCGCAAGGAACAGGTGGGGTTTGTATTCCAGTTTTACAATCTGATTCCTGACCTGACGGTGGAGGAAAATATTGAGGTGGTTTCCGATATTTCCGCCCGTCCGCTCGATCTGGATGAGGTGCTGGAAGCGCTGGAAATCGAAAATTATCGCCGTCGCTTTCCGAAAGAGCTTTCCGGCGGGCAGCAGCAGCGGGTGGCGATCGCGCGGGCGATGATCAAGAACCCGAAGCTTCTGCTGTGTGATGAGCTGACAGGGGCGTTGGATACCAAATCCTCCCGCAACGTGCTTCGCTTTGTGGAAAAGATGAACAGCCGGTTCGGCACAACGGTGATGATGATTACACACAATGAGGCGATTGCCGGCATGGCGGATCAGGTGATACGTCTGAAGGACGGACGGATTGTAGAAAACCGCTGCAACGAGCAGAAGTGCCCCGCCGCAGAGCTTATTCTGTAGGGAGGCGGTGCCATGAAGCTGAACAGGCGGTACGTCCGGAATGTCCGCGAAAATCTCTCCTTTTACCTGTCCGCCTCCGTGTTAACGGTGGTAACCCTGTTGCTGTATTTTCTTTTCAACATTGCAGGGAATGCCATTCTGGAGTTCGGTGAGGACTTCTTTTCGCGCAATCTGCTGGAGGATGCTCATTTTTCCACCTATCTGCCCATTTCTGATGAAGCAATTGCGGAGCTGGAGGCTGAATACGGGTTGACTTTGGAGGCGCAGCATTATATCAACGTTGAGACGGATGGTGTGACCGCGCGGGTTTTTGAGCGCACACAGCGTGTGGATCTCTATGAAATCACCGTAGGCAGTGATGTGATGAATAATGAAGAACTGGTGATATCCGAGGGATACGCGGTTGCGAACGGCGTCAGCGTTGGAGACAGCATAAGGATTGGCGGTGCGTACTATACGGTCGTCGGTTTTTTTCAGCGTCCGGATTATTTGTACATGCTGGAAAGCGAGGAGGACTCCTATAAAAATATTTCTTCCTTTTATCTCTGCTACATGACCGATGCCGCCTTTGAGGCGTTGCGGGCGGAAGGGGTGCAGTATCTTGTGCGCTACGGAGACGGTTCGGATGTGACCGGCTTCCGTCAAGCGGTGCATGCGCAGTATTATATGCGCGCTTACAGTGCCGCCGTAGAAAATCCGCGTATTTCTATGGTGGATGAGCAGGCACGGATGTTTCTTGTAATGTCCTACGTGCTGCTGTGTATCCTGCCGCTGGTAGCGGTCGCATTGGTCAGCATAATCATCAGCCGCAAGGTGAAAAGTGAACAGCGTATGCTCGGCACCCTTTCCGCCATGGGCTATCGGAAAGGGCAGCTGATGCGTCATTATGCAGGATTTGCCGCTTTGCCCGGTCTTGCAGGAGGCATTCTTACCGCCGTGATTTCTGCTGCTGCCGCTCAGCCGCTTGGTGAAATGGGACTGGCGGACTACGAGCCTATGCGGGTAGTCGGTCATCTGCGTCCTTTGGATGCCGTGCTGGGTATTGCGGTGCCTACGCTGATGTATGTTTTGGCGGCGCTTCTGTCCGTTCGGAGGTTGTTGAAAAAGGATACGGTTCTGCTGCTGAACGGCAGCGCCGATGCCGGTAAAAACAGAAGGAAACGGCTGTTTGTCGGAAAGAAGATGTCCTTTCGTAAGAAATTTGCTCTGCGCTCCCTGCTTGGGAACCCGGCACGAAGCTTTGTCGTGCTGTTGGGTGTATTTCTCGGCTGCTTTATCATACTGCTGGGACAGGCGTTTTTTGACTCCATTGAGCATATGGGGAATACGGCCGCGGAATCTATCGGCAGTTTTGAGCATGAGTATATCCTCGGTGAGCTGCTGGCGGAGAATCCCTACGGCGGCGAGACCATGTTGGTATCCTCCATGGAGAATGCGGACGGAAGTTCTGTTTCTTTGATTGGCACCGCGTCCGATAACCCTTATCTGCATCTGAAGGATCCGAACGGGAACGCGGTATCTGTGGAAGACGGGTATTATATCACCAGCCTTGCCGCACTTGCCTTGGATTGGCAGGCGGGAGATCGCGTTATCGTTTACAACCCCCTGTCTCTTGAGGAAAAGGAAATTTTCATCTCCGGTGTGATTCAAAATAATGTACAGAAATGCATCATCACTTCGAAGGAGCTGGCTGCGGCGCTTGCGGGACTGGAGCCGGATTGTTTTAACTGCATTATCAGCGATGGAGCGCTTGCAATTCCTGATGCAAAGATCGTGCAGGAGATTAAGGCCTCCTCCATCAACGATCAGGTGAAGACCATGACCGAACAGATGGGATTCATGCTGTGGACCATCATCGGATTGGGCGTTATCATCTGCGTGGCCGCCGTATATGTCGCGGTCAATATGCTGGTGACAGAGAACAGAAGCAACATTTCCATGCTGAAGGTGCTGGGCTACCGGGACAGGCAGATTGACAGAATCGTACTGCGTGCTCACCATCTTCTGCTGCCGATTGGGATTCTTCTTTCCATACCCGCTACCTATGCGGCATGCGGCTTGTTCTTCCGTATGATGGTAGATTATGGGGTGATGCTGATTGACGCTTATCTTTCACCGAAGAGCTATGTGATCGCCGTCGGATTGACGGTTCTCTGCTATTTCGGATCGCTTTGGCTGCTGCGACGCAAGGTCAGACGGGTGGATATGATCGAGAGCCTAAAGGACAATCGGGAGTGAAAAAGAAACCATATTATTTAGGAGGTAAGGGATGAAACCGGATTATAAAAATTGGGTGCCCAAGGGCATGGTTACAGGATTGATTGCAGGAGCAGTCGCCGCAGGTCTTTTGTTTGTCCTGTTCGGCCTTGCGGGCGTCGCGGTCAGCGGCGCTTTACGGGTGGTTCTCGCCCTTCTGTTCGGCCTTGCGTTTCTAGTATTGGCTGCTTTTGCGGTGCTTTGTACCATGTGGTATCGTGCATTTTCCTACAACGGGAAGCGGCAGCTTTCCAGAAAAATTGTGGAGGGAATTGCGGAGTATGTGACGCTACCGGAGGGTGGCAGTGGGCTGGATGTCGGCTGCGGCAGCGGCGCGCTGACCATCGCCTGCGCCAAGCGAAACCCCAAGGGAACAATGATGGGGCTGGATCGCTGGGGGAAGGAGTATGCCTCCTTCAATAAGCCTCTCTGCGAGCAGAATGCCGCTGCGGAGGGGATCTGCAACGTCAGCTTTGTCAAAGGGAACGCCGTCAAGCTATCCTTTCCGGATGAAAGTTTTGATGCCGTGACCAGCAACTATGTCTATCATAATATCGCGGGTGCGGATAAGCAGAAGCTCCTGCTGGAAACACTGCGTGTGCTGAAAAAGGGCGGCGTCTTTGCCATTCATGATATCATGTCTCCTGCACGGTACGGAGATATGCGTGCATTCGTGCAGGAGCTGAAAAAGCAGGGATATGAACAGGTCAAGCTGCTGTCTACTACCAAAGGGATGTTTCTGACTCCCGGGGAAGCGAAATGGCTGGCGCTGAGCGGATCTGCTTTGCTGGTCGGAAAGAAATGAAGGCAGGCGGGAGGCAGAAAAAACGGGGCGTGCTTCTGCTGGCAGCTGCCATTCTGCTGTATCTGCTGCTGACGGTCGGCGTCATTTGGCTTTCCGGACAGATGTCTTCGGGCATATTTGGAAAGCGGCTTCTGCAGAACGGCGCGTATCTGCTTTTTCTCGGGCTTTCGTTCCTTTGGATGCGATGCGCCGGAAAACCGCCGGCGGCATATGGATGGTTTCTGCAGAATCTGCCTATGCAGCTGCTCGCCGGTGCTGCCATCGGGATCGGGCTGACCGTGTTCCTGCTGCTGTTCGGCAGTGTTCCGGCAGTTCCGGAGTCGTTTGCTTACGTACTGTTCAGCCAGCTTTTGGTGGGATTTTCCGAAGAGACTTTTTGGAGGGGCTTTGTGCTGCAAACTCTTTGGGATACCACGGCTTCCAAGGATGCGGCGGTGCTCCTTTCTTCCCTGTTGTTCGGGTTGGTGCACCTTCCGCTTGGCGGAAGTGCTGTGCAGGTGCTTGCGGCGTTTCTCGTCGGCATTTTTTTGGCTGTTCTCCGAACGGAGTTTGACCAGACGGTCGGGATTCCCGCGCTTGCGTTGGGACATGCAATCTGCAATATTTTCTGATAGGAAGGGACAAGGAGAGTTGAATATATGAAGATGGATGCAAGAACAGAGGATGAAATTACGCGCGTGGGAGATCCGCGAAAGCCGCAGGGATCGGATGGCGAGCAAATGCTTCGCCGCATGAATGACAGTCATGCGGCCGTGACGGAATGGGCGCTGCGGTTTTTCGATTTTCGGGAATTTGATGAGGTGCTGGATATCGGCTGCGGGGGCGGCGCTGCTCTGGCACGGATGTCAAAATATATCCGGACCGGACATTTGACCGGTGTGGACTACTCCGCAGTTTCCGTTTCCTTGTCGCGGGAATGGAATGCGGCTGATCTCCGAAGCGGAAAAATGGAAATTCTGGAGGCTTCTGTAGAAAAGCTGCCGTTTGAGCAGGAGCGGTTTGATAAAATTATCACAGTGGAGAGCTTTTATTTTTGGCCGGATCCGGCTGCCAATTTGAGGGAGGTTCTGCGCGTTTTGAAAAAGGGCGGGGTGTTCCTGCTTACGGCAGATATTTACCAAAAGGAGGATCTCGGAAGAAAAGCGCTGGAGAACGTCGAGAGATACGGGCTGTTCAATCCCGCTCCGCAGGAATTTTACGAGCTGTTTGAACAGGCGGGCTTTTCAAGGATCACGCTGCACACGAAGCAGGGAACTGACTGGATCTGTGTGGAAGGCGTACGGTAACGAAGGAGGAGAAACCATGTCGGATTCGCCGGATATTTTGCGTCTGCGCGTGCTGCTGACCTTCCTGCAGGACGGGGAGTCCTGCACGGTCATGAATATTGCCCGGACCTTGGGAGAAGAGCATTATACTGTCAGTCGGGTTTTGCATGCGCTGGAGGAAGAGGGGCTTGTCTGTCGGGAAGCGCCGAGACGTCCCCGCCTTACCGAAAAGGGGCTGCAGGAGGCGCAGCGGTATGCAGAACGGATCCGTATTGCGCAAAATCACCTGCTCTATGAGGGCGTCGGCGTCGAGGATGCGCAAAACGATGCATTTCATTGGGCGTTGTATAATTCCGATGCAACCATGCGGGTGATCCGGGAGATGGAGGAGCTCTACCGCGTGAAATACGAGTTGAGAGGACAGACGCAGTTCAGCGGTGCGGTCATCTGTAAAAAACTGAGCGACGGCGCCTATCCTTTCCCGTTTATCATCTACCGGGAGCATGTGCGTGGGGGGAGCAACATTTCCATGGCGAATGAAGGCTTTGAGCACCCCTGCCATCTGCTTGTGAAGAGCGGCACGGGTACGGTGCAGCTCCGGGCGATGACCGTTACCGCAAAATCTGCGGTCAGCGGCAGAAGCATGAGCGGCAAGGTGCAAACGCTCAAATATTTTGACAGCGGCAGCTTTATTTCAGCGGAATTTCGCGGGGACGTGATCTCAATTCCTGCGTCCTGCCTGAGTTTCCGAAATATGGGAAGCGGTGTGGGACAAGTGCTTCACGGGAGCCTCTGCCTAAAGATGAAATGCTCGGTGGGGATCGTCCATATGCCGGAGTCTACTGCCCTGTTCACCGTGATGATTTGAGAGGGAGACCGCTGCACAGAAGTCTGGAAAAGTTTTGTTGCAGTTCTGCACGAAACGAAAATGCCTGTATTTTCCGGTTTTTTCTTGTCACCGCTCCCTGAAGCCTCGCTTCTTCGTGCAGATTTGCACGAAACTGATACGTGCAACTGCTGTAAAAGTGTGTTATACTGCGTCCGTCGGTTAGCGTCGGCTAATCGGCGGTCGGTGAAAAGGTCCGTAGAAAGCAATATCAGGGAGGAGACCGCACTGGATGAGTTTCCCTTTGTATTATGCACGATCAGGACGGAAAGGAGTACAGATCAAGAGCCGGTACAGCGGCTTTCTTTCAAAACAATCGGTTAGCAAAAGCTAACCAAAGCTCTATATTCCCACGTGGGAAGAACAGAAGGAGGAAACAAGTTACGATGTTAAGCATCAGACAAAATTGGTTCGAACGCGGGCTGTCTTTGCTGCTTGCGTTTGTGATGTGCTTGGGAATCGTGAGTGTTACGGCGCTTGCGGTGGACGACGATTCCCTTCCGGAGGGCGATATCCGTGCGGTTCAGCTTTCCGCTCCTGTCGAGGACGGCGTATATTATGCGACGGTCGAGCTGATGAATGCAAATTCCAGCGGACAGTATTCGATGGGAAATGCCGCTCTGCGCGGAAGCACCAGCTTTTTGGCAAAGCACTCTGAGGATACGGAATATCGGTCCATTGTCGTGGTAAAAGACGGAAAAGCGACCGCCATCGTGGAGTTTATGCCGATGGGATACCTCGGAACTTATGGCTTTATGATGGAGCTGGAAGCGGTTACGCCGACCGCCTTTACGCAGTACGGATCACCTGATTCCGCCTATACGACCTACACGCCTGCAAGCGTTTTGTCCGAGCATAGAACGACAGAGGGAGCGGTTGTGTATGACGCTTATAACGATCCGGATTCCTCTACGAAATTTGACGGCACCAATCCTGAAAAGCACAGCCGTCCCGCCGGATACGGCTATGACTATGCGCGGCTTGTAAATATTGTCGATCAGCCGTATTCCCATTTGCTTGCACTTGATGTGACGCCGATTGCGCTGGAGAATGAGGAAGGAGAGTATCCTACCGAAGCATCTGCGTTTACGGTTGAGCATGCGGCATTTGTGCATGTCTTCGTTCCGGTTATGTTTGCGATCTCCGCATCCTCAGGAGACCAGTATGCCAGAATGCAGGTAGACTGGACTGCTCTTGAAAAGATCGAAGATCCTGATAGCGTACTGAATTACCGGCTGTGGTCTGCCATGCAGATAGAGCAGGGCGATTATACCGACGATTCCTATCAGGCACTGCAGGCGGCGATTGCCGAGGTACGGGAGACGGTATCGAATGTGTGGCCGGCGCAGCAGCTGGAGATGGACGGAACCGGATTTTCGGCATCTCCGAAGCTGGAGCTCGAGGAATTTTCCGATGAAGAGCAGGCGGCTCTTGTTGCCAAGTTAGACAGTGCAATTGCCGGTCTGCGCAGCGCGGCGGATAAAACCGAGCTTGCGGCGCTGATTGACGCGTGCAGCGCGTTGGCTGAAACCGATTATACCACGGACAGCTATACGACGTTTTCACAGTCTCTGCGGGGCGCTATTTCCGTGTATCATGACGCTGCCGCTGACCAAGACGAAATCGAGCAGGCGATCAGCAAGCTGACTGCGGCGAAGGAAGCGCTGGTTGCGGTGGACGATGCGACAAGGTACAAGAACTTGTATGCGAAGGCTGCTGCTTTGGAGGAGTGCGATTGGACCGCAGAGTCCTGGGAAAGCTTCCAAACCGTTTGGGAGAGCATGAAAAATACCACGGACGTAAGTACGCTGCCCTCGTTTTTCCAGACGATGTATATCAGCAGATTGGAAAATGCCATCAACGCCTTGGTGGAGAAGCCCGTACTGGATGCGGATCCGAATGCATTGGAAGACGGCAAATATACTCTGAAGGCGTATATGTTTAAGGCTTCCGATCCAACGGTGTATTCGATGTCCAATAACGCGATCAACCATTATGTTTGGCTGGAGGTCGTCGGCGGAGAGTATTACCTTACGATCCAGTTTATGGGACTGGCAATATACAATGAGTTTGGCTATCTGAAGGATCTGAAGTATTACGATGCGGGTTATACGTTCGGCGCATACGGCAGTATTGACGGTACGTTGATTGATGCCGAGGTTCTTACGACACAAAAGGATATCTACGGGAACGATGTGGTGAACCAGCATAACAGCGCGGACGATCCTTATCCCGAGCTGGTAAGAATCAAGCTTGTGGAAAAGGCCTCCGGAGAATACGTACCGCTTCAGGTATTCGTCCCTATTATGGAGGCGATTGCGGACGAACTGGGAACACAGCCGGTTTTGATGCAGCTTGACTGGACCTGCCTCAGAGAGGACGACGGCACCGTGCAGGTCAAGCCTCCTGTTGTGCAGTCTCCGGCTTTGGATGCGGTGGATGAAGCGACCGGTGTCAAGGTCCATGCAGACAGTGGGGTATTTGACGAAGGGACGAAGTTTGTTGTCGTTCCCTATACAGAGGGAGAGCTCTATGAACGCGCTGCAGAGTATCTTGCAGATGTGGGTGAAAAATTTGAACTTTACGACCTGTATTTCACGGACATTAACGGGGTGAATGTCGAACCCAACGGTAAAACCACCTATTCGTTCCCGGTTCCGGAGGGATACGATACATCGAAGATCAAGATCTACCGTATCAACGATGAAGAGGACAATATCGGGCAAAAAACATTGCTCGCTTCGGTTGATATCGAGGATGGCTATCTGGTTCTGCTTGCCCTGCAGAGAACGGACGCTGCCGTTCACTACGCGATCGTAGAGGTCGGATCGGTGCTGGCGCAGCCCGGCGATTTTTCAGAGCTGGATGCAAGGATAGCGGAGGCGGAAGCGCTGGTCAGCAGCGGAAAGGCAATCTACACAGAGGAAAGCCTCGCAGCAGTTGCCACTTCTTTGAAAAATGCCAAGACTCTGCCGGATACCGCTTCGGATTCGGAGATTGCCGATGCTCTTGCCGACCTGAATGCTACAATCGACGCGCTTGTTTATTTGGATGCGGATTACAGCGCAGTAGATGCGGCGCTGGCGACTGTTCCGGCTGACCTTTCTTCCTATACGGAGGAGAGTG
>CAZJVB010000044.1:0-192 GCA_964549435.1 uncultured Ruminococcus sp. | reverse complement strand
AGGCGGTGAACACTGCGGTCGCTGCGGTTGTGCGCGATAAGAAGATCGACGAGCAGCAGGCGGTCGATGCGATGGCGCAGGCGATTGTCGGCGCTGTTGAAGCACTGACCTACAAAGAAGCAGATTACAGCGCGGTGGATGCGGCGCTGGCGACTGTTCCGGCTGACCTTTCTTCCTATACGGAGGAGAGTG
>CAZJVB010000043.1:0-15753 GCA_964549435.1 uncultured Ruminococcus sp. | reverse complement strand
CGCCCCGGTCAATGATCAGATCAAAATATTCTTCACTGCTCACATCTTCCACATTTTTACTGGTATAGCAGGTGGATATTCCAAAAGGCAGCCGGTTCTTTTTCAACAGTTCCATAGCATTCTGAACCTTCTGATAAACGCCTTCGCCCCGCCGGCCGTCATTGGCTGTTTCAAAGCCTTCCAGGCTGATGGCCGGCACAAAGTTCTTTACCCGAAGCATCTCATGACAAAAATCTTCATCAATCAATGTTCCGTTTGTGAAAGAAAGGAACTCGCAGTCCGGATGCATCTCACAGATTCTGATCAGATCCTTCTTACGAACCAGCGGCTCACCGCCGGTATAGATATACATATAGGTACCCAGTTCTTTGCCCTGCCGGATAATGGAATCAATCGTCTCCAGACTCAGGTTCAGTTTGTTCCCATATTCCGCCGCCCAGCAGCCGGTACAGCGCAGGTTGCAGGCCGAAGTTGGATCGAGCAGAATCGCCCACGGAACATTGCATCCTTCCCTCTCCTTTACCTCATTTTGTACAGCACTCCCTCTGAGCGCGGAATTAAACAGGAAATTCTGAAAAAATACTTTCCGTACACCGGGATCTAATTCGTATATCCTTAAAATCAGATCATACCAGTTGTTTTTTTCTTCAATTACCGTGCGTATTGCGGTACGCTGTCCCTCATACCATCCATCGGGGGTATAGCGGTCTACCAGAGCCATCAATTTGGGAATATTCTCCTCGGGATTGCCCTCAATATATTTCAGGGCTTGATTAATTGCAAAATTCTGCATTCTGTTCTTTATCGAATTTGTCATTTCGTTTTATCCTTTCCTGCCCTACTATGGGTCGTTTTGAGTAGATTATAAAAAAACGGCTTTCAAAAGTCATTGGACAAGAAAACATACAAGTCTGATTTTTAGACGATCAGCCCAATCTGTTACCTTTTGGGACAAAGTATCCACCGTGTCCCTTGAGCCGGTAATCAATTGGCTTATGATAAACGAAAAAGCTGTAGATGATGGAGTCAAAAATGGAAAACAGTATATCCAGAATTTTGATTGAGACAGTGGTAAGAAGAACATTAAAAGATATGAAAGAAAATCCGGAACGGAGTATTCGAAATCTGGTCGATACGGCACTTCATTTTCCAGAAGGAAACTTTCAGAAAAATTTCTTTCAGACCCCGCAGACCGCCTTTTTCGCTTTTCATCGGTTTCTATTTTATGCTTATACGGAATCTTCCTTCATCGATTTCCGGTAAATCGCAGCGGCTCCGTTCTGTACAACCCCTTTGATTTTCATTACAAACTGCTCCGGCGGCATACATTCCTTATCCATAAGCCATCGTTCTATCGCACATAAAATAGCATCGGTAAAAAAACTGACAATAAAATCATCCGCTCCGTCATCACCAATCAGACGGATCAGGCGGCTTTGCAGAAGCGGAAAAAAATATTCCTTGAAATGTTCCGAAAAAGAATTCTGCCCCTGTATTCTGAATGCCTTCCTGTAAAAATCCCTATCCTCATAGAAATACTCACAGAACATTTCTATAAATGCCCATCGGTCATCTTCGGTATTCTTCACCGCATCAGATGTGGAAAACGCAATAAAATTTGTATCAAAAATCCAGTTTACAAGATCGTACTTATCTTTGAAATGATAATAAAAGCTCTTCCGGCTCATCCCGCACCTTTCGCAGATCTGCGCCACATTGATTTTCTCAAACGGCACTTCTTTCATAAGTTCCCGCAGGGATGCGGCCAGCGCCTGCTTCGTAATATTTGAATCAGCCATATTTGGTCTCCTTTCTGCCCGACATAAAACAGACGCTACCCACCTGCACACAGCAGATAAGTCTCGTCTGTTCAGGCGAAACCAGGAATTCATCCGGTATGTTAGTATTGCCGCACTTATGTGCAGACTCCTCCTCGATTCCTTTATATTTTATCAACAATCAGCGCATTTTTCAATGTTGAACCGTGAATTCTGAAAATAGAAGCACTGCCGCTCCCAATATAACAAGAATAACTCCGGTCGCTCTGTTTAAAGTTTTGGGTTCCGCCTTATTTGCAAATACGGCGGCAATCCTCGCCCATAACAGTGTAAATACCACACAGGAAATCCAGACAAACAGATTGGGCGTGCCGCCTATGGCAAAGTGAGAGACCGCACCCGTAAACGCCGTAAAGGTCATTATGAAAACACTGGTTCCAACGGCAGTTTTCAACTCATATCCAAGGACGGACGTCAGTATTAAAAGCATCATCATACCACCGCCTGCTCCGACAAATCCACAGATAAACCCAATCAGAACGCCGCAGAAGATGGATTGGATGGCCCGTTTCCTTGCGGAAACATTCATCATGGCTTCTTTTGTAGTCATAACCGGTTTCAGAATAAATTTTATACCGAGCAGCAAGGTCATAAACACGGAAACGTTCCCCATTGCCGTGGACGGGACCAAACTGGAAACATAACTTCCCACCACTGTAAATATCAGTACACTTACCATCATAATAAAACCGTTTTTGATATCGAGGTTTTTGTTTTTGCCATATGTATAAGCCGATATGGCGCTTGCAAGCACATCCGACGAAAGAGCAATTCCCACGGCCATGTATGGCTCAATGCCGAGAAAAGTAATTAACATGGGACTAATAACGGCAGCCGCGCTCATTCCGGCAAAACCCGTCCCCAGTCCGGCGCCCATACCCGCAAAGAAAGTTACAATAATTGTTGTCAATAATTTCACGTCAATTGCCTCCATCCAAAATTCTAGTGTTTCACTCTTAAAGTCTTCTGACTTTCATTATACACCATAATCATCGGTCCAAACAGCCCAAAAGTTATACCGTAACTTTATTATTTTCTCAACCAACTTCAAAGACAGAAGCAATCGGGAAATTCAGTATCTCCGGCGGCTTCCGAATAATAAGCTGCTTTAGTATCTGTCCAAAAGCGTCAATTCTGGCGGACTGAAAAACTTCAAACCAAGAAAAATGAAGATATTTTACAAGCCTTTTGAAATCCGGGATGTTACAATGAAAAACAGTAAGGAGGGAACACACATGAAGAAAGAGACACGAACGGTCGTTTACGATGATGCGCTTCAGATTGAGGCTTACCGTTTTGAAGGAATCGTACAGCCGTTTCCCAACCATTTCCATGAATATTATGTCATCGGATTTATCGAGGACGGAGAACGCTGCTTATCCTGTAAAAATCAGGAATACACTGTAGCAAAGGGAAACACTCTCCTTTTCAATCCCGGCGATAACCACGCCTGTGTACAAAGTGATGACGGCACCTTAGATTACCGGGGTTTTAACATTACCAAAGAAGTCATGTTAGATTTAACAGAAGAAGTGACCGGAAAAAGGGAACTTCCCGGATTTTCAAAGAATGTGATTTTTGACGAGGAAGTTGCCCGCTATCTGCACCCGCTGCACGAGTTGGTCATGAAAGGCTCCTGTGAGTTCAGAAAGGAAGAAAGCCTGCTGCTCCTTATATCCTTACTCATTCAGCGTTACGGACAGCCCTTCGAAAGCTGTATCCCGGAATGCCGCGAGGAAATTGAAAAAGCCTGTGCTTTTATGGAAGAACACTTTGCCAACCGGATTTACTTAGATCAGATTTGCCGACATGCCGGTCTTAGTAAATCCACGCTGCTTCGGGCCTTTACCAAATCAAAAGGCGTCACTCCATACAGCTATCTGGAAAATATACGCATTGGCGAGGCAAAAAAACTGCTGGAAGCAGGTGTACCACCCGTTGAGGCAGCTATGCGAACCGGGTTTTCTGACCAGAGTCATTTCACGAATTATTTTAGCCGCTTTATCGGACTGGCTCCCGGGCTCTACCGCAACATATTTTTCACCGCAAAGGAGGAACCGCAAGATGAGTAGAAAAGCCTCCGGACATCTTGCGGCACTGGTTACGATCCTGATATGGGGAACGACCTTTATTTCCACTAAGGTGCTTTTAGTAGATTTTGAACCAATAGAAATTCTGTTTTTCCGGTTTGTCATGGGCTTTCTGGCGCTGCTCATCGCCTGTCCGCGCCGGATAAAGGGAACATCCTGGCGGCAGGAAGCCACCTTTGCCGCTGCCGGACTCTGCGGTGTCTGCCTGTATTATCTGCTGGAGAACATTGCTTTGACTTATACTCTGGCCTCCAATGTAGGTGTGATCATTTCCATTGCTCCATTTTTCACGGCCATCCTCACCCATCTGTTCATGAAAGGGGAAGAAAAACTGCGAGCAGCTTTCTTTATCGGCTTTATCGTTGCGATGGCTGGCATCTGCCTGATCAGCTTTAACGGTTCCAGGCTGCAGCTAAATCCTCTCGGCGATCTGCTGGCCATAGCTGCGGCTTTTCTTTGGGCCTGCTATTCTGTTCTGACAAGAAAAATCAGCAGCTTCGGATACCACACCATTCAGACCACCAGACGGGTGTTTGCTTACGGCATTGTATTTATGGTCCCTGCACTGTTCCTGTTTGACTGCCATCTTGGAATCCAGCGGTTTGCCAATCCGGTCTGCCTGGGAAATATCATCTTCCTGGGGCTAGGGGCTTCCGCACTCTGCTTCGTCACCTGGAACATGGCTGTCAAGATTTTAGGCGCGGTCAAAACCAGCATTTACATTTATTTAGTTCCGGTTATTACAGTAGCCACATCTGCTCTTGTCTTGCATGAAAAGATAACCGTTATCTCTGGCGCCGGAACTGTTCTGGCACTGCTCGGATTATTCCTTTCAGAATACAGAGGAAAGGAAATTGAAATCAAAAATCAGATCAAAAATTAGATCAGGAGGAAGTTTAAAAATGGATTTACAAAATGAAAAATGTGTCATGGTCATTGACGAAAACCTGCCGCTTGGCATTATTGCAAACACAGCGGCTATCATGGGCATCACATTAGGAAAAGAAATGCCGGAAGTAGTCGGCGCAAACGTCTCAGACCAGAGCGGCAATGAACACCTCGGCATCATTGCATTTCCTGTGCCCATCCTGAAAGGCACCCCGGAAATCATCAGGAAAATTCGTGAGAAACTCTACCAGCCGGACTTCCAGGACCTGACTGTGGTGGACTTCTCCGATCTTGCCCAAGGCTGCAAGACCTATGATGAGTTCATAGAAAAAATGGGAAACGTACCGGAAAACGTACTTCGTTACTTCGGCCTGGCCATCTGTGGTCCTAAGAAAAAGGTCAACAAACTCACAGGCAGCATGCCACTGCTACGGTAAAAGAGAAACAACCAATATACTATAAGTGACCTCAAGTTTACAGAACGGGGAAATCGTTGTAAGTAACGCTTCTTCCCAGGCAATCCGAAAAGCGTACCGGGGCCGCCGAAGCGATGGGCATTTCCAGCGAGGATGATATTCAGGCGCTTGTAGACGAAGTACGCTACGGATCGGTATCTCTTCTGTACTCAAGTTTTTCTGAAATTCCCGCAACGGCGTTTTCAATAATTGGTAATCTTCCACCCATTCGACACAATAATTCATTACTGATGCTGCCTGCATTCTCTGCAACGGCAGCAGCGGAAAGTTTTTCATAGCCCTTTATGTCTATCAGTGTCGCAGTATCTCCAACAGCTATTCCTTCTGTGTCTGTGATATCAACCGCAAGCTGATCCATACAGATGCGTCCAATTACCGGGACGATATATTTGCCAATCAGTACGCTGCCGTTACTGTTTGATAAGCTCCTCGGAAATCCATCACCGTATCCGATTGGCAGAATTGCAATTCGGCTATTTCGTTTTGCGATAAAGCTTCTGCCATATCCAACCGGGTCGCCCATTTCAATCTCTCGTATCAGCACTACCCGGCTCTTTAAGGATAAAACAGGGCGCAGATCAAGCTGAAGTTTTGTGTTATCGTCCGGCAGACTTTTCACTCCGTATAAAGCTATGCCTGCTCTGACATAGCTGCATGTAAGGTCCGGATAATTCCATAAACCGTAACTGCTTTGCATATGTACTTTAGGGATACTTATACCGCTTTTTTTCAGACTTTCCACGAGATCGTAAAAACGATCTATCTGCCCTCTGGTAAATGCAACGTCTTCGCAAAGATTACTATCCGAACAACATAAGTGCGTAAACATACCGCATACATTTATGTTTTTCATGGCAAAAACTTTTTTTACCGCTGAGAAATCATCACTGGAGATTCCCAACCTGTGCATACCCGTATCTATTTTGATGTGCGTGTTTACCTTCACGCCCTGTTTGTTCAGTTCCTCTGCATAGGCAAGGCTGATTACGGTTTGTGTTAAATTATATTTTTTTAATTCAAAAGCACGGCAGACGCTTGTATATCCGAGTATGAGTATTTCACTGCGGATGCCATATTTTCTCAAACTAATGGCTTCCTCTATGGTCGCAGCAGCAAACGCCCTAACCCCCATTTTCTCAAGATGGGTGGAAATTTCATAAGCTCCGTGTCCGTATGCCTGTGCCTTTACAACAGCCATCAGTCTGCATTTCGGCGGCATTGCCTTTCTTAGGGTTTTTACATTATGCTCCAAATTGTTCAAGTTAATTTCCATATAGGCTCTATCCCTACGGCTGTCGTGCTTTTCTTTTGTTGGTCTGTATCTACCCCACAGTATCGTCACCGCTATGCCAAATGCTGCCGATAATAAACAAACCAGAAAATAATGTATGACACTATTATCAATGAGTACGCTCTCTAAAGGAAGCAGCTTTGCAAACAACCGTAGGATTACAATCATCATCGGATGAATAAGATAAATAATCAGAGATGATGTCCGAAGCCACATCATGCGTTTACCCTTAATTTGCAAAATAATATGAAAAAGGAAATACATACATGGCAGCAAAAACAGATACATACTGTCATGCCGCTGCAGCTTACAAAAGTGCAGGGTAAGAGCCTCAACGAACAGTAAAATAAAACTAATGCCAAATCCGAAGACGCTTTTTCTAAATGTAATTCTACGACGAGTATCAGCTATGATTCCTCCAAGCACAAAAAAGACAGGGGCGAAAAAAATGCCGTTTCTTGTATAGTCAGAAATTTGAAAAATAAGGCTGTAGAATCCGCCTAATAATCCAATTTTCTCTGATAATCCATAGTAGCTATCACCAAACAAACCAATCAAATAGAGAACGGCTGTTACAACCAAGGCTATCTGATAGTCAAATTTCCTTACCAGATACCATGCTAAGCCCGCGCCAATCATAGATGCAGGAAGATACCATAAATGATACAAGGTGCCATCAAAAACAATATCCTTAATCACGTTTGGCAAAAGGTTGTCCATTTTGAAATAGCCGTTATATATATTGACAGGTAGATAGATCAACACGGCTGTTCCATAAATAAGAGCAGTCTTTTTTAGAAATGCCCATAATTTACTATTGTTGTAGGCATATCTCGAAATCAGAAAAAAGCCGGACGTCATAAAAAAGAACGGAACAGCCACACGAGCTACGATTCGTGTTACTATAAAATCGCCCGTTTCGCTAAAAGCAGCAAGCGGCGAAGTATGAATAGCAATGATCAATAGCGCGGCAATAAACCGGAAATAGTCAATGCCTGAATAATTTTTGTTCATTCGTTTTCCTCCATATCGTGACGATAAACCCATCTACGTTATTTCCGGATATTTGGTACACACAATACTCTGGTATAGCAATTAGCGTTTTATCATCATCTGCAGGAACATAATATATTTCTGCTCCTGCTCCCAAAGACGGTCTATAAACAAATCTATCATCACTCCGATAGCCTTTGATACATTCAATATATTCTTCAAGCGAAAAGCCGTTTTCTTCCATGATTTTTGAATGAGGGTATCCTACATACCGAAAATGCCACGGTTCGTGAGAAATCCCTGTTATTTCCTCTTTATCCTTTGCATAACGCTCTATAAAGCCATAGTCGGGAGCAGTTTTCCTGAATTCATCACAAATACCGTCATAGGGAAAGTCAGGACGGATAAAATCGATATCCTCCTTATTCAATCCCAAATCAATGGCAAGACCTGTTTGATGTTCGCTGGACCCCGGCAAAGCAACATATTTTCTTGTGAAATCCACTCCGTTATCTTTCAGCGAGCCGTCATATATGGCTTTCTGTTCTTTTAATGAGCGATAACCACTGACAGGAATGATAGCGTTACCTGCCGAGATTTTTTCAAATATAGACTGCAAAACATTTGCTGCTTCACGTTTTATAAGAATATCCGGAAAGCGTATGTCAACAGGAACTAAACTCTTTGTATGATTATCTCTAAGCGGGTAATCTGCGTTGACAAGCAGCAAAGTTCCGCAATAAATTTTCGCCTTTTCAAGTTCAATCGTTTTCATCATTCCACATACAGACCTATCAGCTTGTCCAACATATCGGCAAAGGACAGGCCTATCCCTTTCATCATATTGGGATAGCGGCTGTGGGAAGTAAAGCCGGGGATTGTATTTACTTCATTAAAAATGACTTCTCCAGACGGTGTATAAAACATATCCACTCTGGCAAAGCCCGAACAGCCCAGAGCCTTATAGATGGTAACAGCCGCTTCTTGTATCCGTTTTTCTGCTTCGGCGTCAATCCTTGCAGGCATATATATCTTTGAAGATTTCAAGGTATATTTCTCTGTATAATCAAAAAAACCGCCTGAGAGTTCAATTTCATCAACTCTGCCAACAGTCAGCTCATCTATGCCTAGAACGGCACAGCCCACCTCAAAACCGTCTACCGTTTCTTCCACGATAACTTCCGCATCATGCTCAAACGCTAATTCTATGGCGGCATTTAATTCAGATTGTCCGGCAACTTTCGTAATGCCGAAAGATGAACCTGCACGAACAGGTTTTACAAAAAGAGGATAGGTTAAATGAGCTTCTATTTCTTCCAAAGCTGCTTCTTTACAAAAGCGTTTGAAAGTTACAGACTTAGGAACCGATACGCCTGCAATCTTGACGAGTTTATGCGCCCTGTCCTTATCCATACAAAGAGCCGATGAGAGCGTATTGCAGCCAACGACAGGTATTCCTGCCAACTCAAACAGCCCCTGTAATGTGCCGTCTTCTCCATTTTTACCGTGCAATATGGGAAATACCAAATCAACTCCAATAACGCGATATTTGTCCGAAGTAAGCTCTAAAAAACCTTTTACAGAACGATTTTGAGAAACGACGACAGAGCATAAATTTTTAATATCTTCAAACCAGGTATTATCTAAAATTTTCTCTTTTTCCCCGGTGTAGTGATACCATTCGCCGTTTCTGGTAATTCCGATTGGAATTATGTCATATCTGTTTGTATTGATATGTTCCAAAACAGCGAACGCCGATTGCAATGATACCTCGTACTCTGTTGAATGACCTCCAAAAATTACTGCTATTTTCTTCTTCTGCATTTGATGCACCTCTTTCTTCAACTTGCAAAGCACTTTTTTGTTTCATAGGAAACCGTATAATGCTATAACAAAATGGAATTCTTTTTATGAAACAAAGAACACTCTTGCTTCGGTACAATCATTGTACCAATAACAAGAGTGTTCTTTATTTATTCTTACATAAGGATTTCTAATATTTTATTCAAGAAAAGCTTACGATTTACCTACGAAATAGGCAGGGTAACCTCAAATTCGATGATTTCATCTTCGCTTTTTGCCAGAATCGTTCCATGGTGAAGTTCCACAATCTGCTTTGCGATAGCCAGGCCTAATCCTGCTCCGCCGCTGCTTGTACTTCGTGACGCATCAAGTCTATAAAACTGTTCAAATATCCGTTCCAATTTTTCTTTTGGAATTGTGTCGCCATGATTTGTAAATTTAATGACGATATTTTTATCTTGTTCGGTAACTGCAATCCTTATATCCGTACCATAAAAACTATAGATTACGGCGTTTCTTAACAGATTATCAAATACACGCTGAATTTTATTTGCATCACATTTCATCATAATGTTCTCTGGTACACTAAGATTACAAGTCAGATTCTTCTCTTTAAGCATCGGCTGAAATTCATATACAAGCATTTCAAGCAGGCGTTCCAAATTTATCTTACTATATTGGAGCGTAATGGCAGATAAACTGTACTTTGAGATTTCAAAAAACTCGTTAATTAAATCTTCAAGGCGTTCTGCTTTATCCAGAGAAACCGATAGATATTTTTCTCTTAATTCATCCGATATTTGTTTTTCATCATGCAATAAATTCAGATAACCAATCACGGACGCCAGCGGTGTCTTTAAATCGTGGGCAAGATACATTATCAAATCGTTTTTTCGCTGTTCTGCCATAAGTATATCGCTTTTTTGCTTTTCAATCGTATGCTTCACTGTATTTAGTTTTCGCTCCATCGGAAGTAATTCAGCCGATAACGATATATCTTCTGTACTTTCGTTTATTAGACTATCCATACCACTGTTAATTTCTTCAAAATACTTCGTAAGCCAGTTAAGATATATGCGAAATATGATAAAAAATACCGTTGCCAATCCGCAAATTACTACCAAATCAAAATGATTACGAAAGATTTGCTGATACAAATTATACGCTGTATCATACTCCATACGAAACATATTTTGAAAAACAGCAACCATAAAATTAGCAAACCGTCCGTGCAATACAAGAGGGTATAGCAAATAAGTAACTGCAATCGCAATAACAATCATGATGATTGTGCGGAAAAAAATCTTCGTTCGAAATGTCCGATAGTCTTTGCTTTGAATAGAATTTTTATTTTTCAATGGTATATCCAACTCCCCATATATTTACGATAAATTTTGCTTTTTTTGCCGAGTCGTTCATCTTTTCTCGCAAACGCCCAATATGAGCCATAACGGTGTTGTTATTATTCAGATATTTTTCTCCCCACACCGCCTCAAACAGTTCCTCGGTTGGAACTACGATTCCCTGATGCTCACATAAATACCAAAGAATTGAGAACTCAATCGGCGTTAAGGACAACTCTTTTCCATACAAAAAACATTTATGATTATCCTTATTGATGACGAGACCTCTAATATCATATTCGTGAGGGCTTTCCTCCTGTTTTTGAACCGAATTATATCGCATATACCTTCGTAGTTGTGTCTTTACTCTGGCGACAACTTCCAATGGGTTAAATGGCTTTGTGATATAGTCATCTGCGCCGATGGTAAGGCCCATTATTTTATCTCCATCTTCTGTCTTTGCAGTAAGCATAATGATAGGGTAAAAAAACTTCTCTCTGATTTTTTGACAAATGTGAAATCCATCAATATCTGGCAGCATAACATCTAATATTGCCAAATCCAGTTCTGTTTCTTCCATACACTTTAACGCATCCATACCATTGTAAAATTTATATACTGTGAAACCGTCATTTTTTAGATAAACCTCGATTAAATCTGCTATTTCCTTTTCGTCATCTACTATAAGAATATGTTCACCCATTTTATTTACAACCTCCGCCTCGGTCGGCTTAATAATCGCGTTAAATTGTTCTGGATTGTTCTGGAATATCAAAGACTGATTTTCCATCATATAATAAAAGCCGCCTTAAACTCCTGTTCGTGAATCATCATTTTTCTGACAAACCCAGCATAATCAGCCGCGTCTATGGGAATTTTCAAACCATGTTTGGTAATGCTGATATCATCACGCGGTACGACATTCGCTTCATAAGTCGAGCCGCGGTTCAACCACAATTTCAAGTCATCTGAGCCTTCCGTTTCCGGATACAGATAGTAACCTGCCTTGGCATCAAAACGGAACATATATGCCAAAACCTGCAAATAGTCTCGATTCCCGATATTGTCAATCGGTTTGTACTTGGCGTCAGCGATTATCCGTCTTTCATTATTCCTGCTAATAAAATCCGGGTAAATCAACCCGGTGTTTCCATCAAAAAGACGCTGTGCACCTTTGCCGCCCTTATTCATCGGATGATAGAAAACATCCCCAATAAGTGAATTGACATACTCCTCCCACAGCCATGCGCCGTCAAACAGTATGCCGTATATTTGCCTTGATCCCGAACCAATCTGATGTTTCTGGCGTTGGAGAATCAAAAGACATAACCTTTGGAGCGCAAGATATTCACGGTAATACGCATGGCGAACAGTACTCTTTTTGTTCTGCTCTATGATTCTCTGCCTGTCATAAGGCTCGTATCCAGGAGTAGCACCGATAACGAGTTTTATCTCATCCTTTACTTTAACGAGGATACTGTTCCCATAAGACTTTCTTTTAATAAATTCTATGGTATGGCGCACCAGTTCCATCAAGCTGTTATCATAGGAGAACTCCCGCTGGCTATATGCAACATTTCCGATAAAGGGAGTGTTTTTCTCAATATGCCGTGCGATATCAATGGCGCCTTTCACATTTCCGTCATTGTACCTGTGACGGATATACTTCTTAAAAAGGCCTTTCCGCATAGCTGCTTTAAGATAATACGGAAACAAGAACAGAAAGAAATTAAACAGTCTGTTATCTTGATTCGCATCAGACTGCAAATCAACAATATTCGGAAAGTCCAATACCTTGTCAAGAAGATACTGGAAAAAATAATCTTCTTCCTTGCCACTAAAGCGGGACTCCATAATAAGCCGCTCGTTACCGCAGCCAAGAAATCCCATCACATTGCCTGACCGGTAGGTGTCGTTGACGCTCTGGATTATCATCTGATCCCGCGTGACGTCCTCCGCATCCTTCACAATTTCAGGAAACACAAATACACCTTCACGTTCAAGCTGCCCCAGGGTTTTGTCGGCGATTTTGCCCGTAAGGGTTTCGATATTGGAAAAAGTATCTTTTTTATGTTGTGAATTATCCTTGATCTTGAGTAGTTTCATTCACATCACCTTCAGATGGCTTTTGGTAACCATATGCCTTCGCGAATCTGCTCATAAGCCCTTCCTCATCGTACATTCCATGGATATATTCCTGAAGAAGCGGCCGCAAATAATCCGTCCACAGCTGATCAAAATCAAGCGTCTTCAGCTTAAGGAAATAGGATGCACCAATCTGGTAGTTCTCATTCAAATCCTCAACATTTGCGATCTCCTTATTAAGGGCCGCCATCCTTCTGATAGCCTCAGCTTCCAGTTCTTCATTTTCCAGAGACGCCAGCATTTCAAGGCGTTCATCCGCGCGAAGCTCCACGAAACGAAAACGTCTGCGCATGGCAAAGTCAAAGCTGTCAACAGAACGGTCAATGTCGTTCATCGTGCCGATGATGTAGACATTCTCCGGGACATAAAATTTCTCATCCTGGTCTGAATGCATGTTCGCATACTGCGTGGAAATTTCTCCGACTCTGCCGCGATACCCAGGGTCTATTGCAAAGAACAGCTCTCCAAATATTTTTGAGATTTCACCACGGTTAATTTCATCGATAATGAAAATGTACTTTTTCAGTTCTTCCCGTTTTACCCTCGCCCTTGAGGCCGCACTTTTCTTTCCTCTGATCGCCTTATAAATCGCGAAGTCATAGGAATATGCCTGGGTAGCAAAGGACTTCCCGAAGAATGTCGTAATATCCTTTATCTTGTCGAACTTCTGTCCAGATTCCAACATTCTCCCGACTTCATCCAGATTCAGCGTAAGTTTATTAACGGTGGCGTTTCCCGGAATAAAGATATTGATATGCTTGTCATCAATGCTGGTAATAGTAAACTCATTGCCATTGATCGTTTTGAGGGTATCCACGCCGAATTCGAAGCGGGAGAAGAATTCTGTCATGGATTCCCGTACGGAAATTTCCTTTTCCACCGTTTCCTCGGATTTCTGGGAATCCTCATAGTTCTTTCTTGCGCGGGCAACAAACTTCTTAAAGACGCCATCCCGTAGTTCAAAACCCATCGTCCCATCATCATTCACCTTCGGTCTCAGACCTTCGACAAAATCAGAATAGTCATAGCTCGGATGGAATTGCACAAATTCTACCTGTTTTTTCTGCTCATCCGTAAGAAGTGTATAATCATCAAAATACCCGTTGCTGATAATATCCGCAGCGATTTCCTTTGCAAGGTATGACTTGCCCGTACCAGGCGCGCCTCTGAAAATCAGATTCTTCGATGCTATCAACATAGAAGAGAAGGGATTCCTATATCCCTTAAATTGCTGCACCGGTTCCTCATGCGCCGCATCTTCGGTTTCTTTTTCATCCTTTTCACGATAGATCAGGATGAATTGATCACCAGGCTCACCGAAACGTTTTAAGCATTCCTGAACGAATATGACTGTCGAGAAGATATTCCAGCAATAAATAACGAACTGCCTGCCATTATCGTAGCTGTATTTCAAATACTCGATAGTGTTACGGTGTTTCTTAAACTCTTCCACGCTGGAATAAATACCGCGAATCATATCGCCGTCCGGATTGTATTTGCATATGGGAAAGTTTTCTTTCTCTTCAACGGACATCCCCGCAATCTGCTTCTCAAATATCTGGCAGGCAATACGCGGCATGGTCTGGTTGGAATTTTTTCTTTCACCCTTGCTATAGGAGCGTTTAATCACGTCGCCGCCTGCCTTCTTAAAATATGTATCAAGAGGCTTATAGCCATCGCCAAGGCCCAGGTTATCCATCATGAATCGTTCATCGGTGGATTCAACACACTCGGCAGTAATAGATAACTTAAATTTTTCCTGCCTTTTCGTTTCGATAATAAATCCATGTCTTTCAAGAAAACTCTTTATTTCCACAGCATTAAGTCCTTCTGTTGAAACTTCCGTACCGTTTGCTATATGGGCAGCTACGGCCACCACATACTTAGGCGGATACCTCTTTCCATCTTCGGTCACAATTTCGTACTTTGTACTTTGGTTATGAAAAGGAACGCCGTTCTCATCGATGTACTTTAAGGCAGCGATGAGGTCCTGCTTTTTAATTTTGGGAATAGCCATACTGTACCTCCATTTATTTTCTACAATTTTTATCACATAATTTCCATAAAACCTATATGTGGTTTTTCTTTTATGTAAATCTTTCCCTTTCAATTGAAAAAGAGAGCCATAATACCGCAGCATTACCAACTCTCTTTCACGACTAACTTTTTTGTTATCCGCCAACAGGTGGCTAAACCCAGCAAATTCTAAAAAATTCTGAATCTAACTCATCATTAAATACCAATATCTCTTTCGTTATTCTATCACATTCTAACCCGTTTGCCAATATTCTTATATTTCCTATAATTCAAACCGATACCCTACCCACCCCGGATGCTGCGCTAAGTACCCCGACGCATGAAGTTTCATCCGTTCCTCCTTTTAGGCGGAAAGCTGCTGCTCTGCGTTCCACATGGCAGCGTACTTCCCGTTCTTTGCCAAAAGCGCCTCATGTGTGCCGGATTCCACAATCCTGCCGTCTGCAACCACAAGAATCTGATCGGCATTTTTCACGATGGATAAGGTATGGGCAATCATGACAACCGTCCTTTTGTCTTTCAACAAGTTCACGATCGCCTGTTTTACAGCCAACTCATTCTCAATGTCCAGGGACGCTGTTGCCTCGTCAAGCAGCAGGATCGGGCTGTTTTTCAGGATGGCACGGGCAATCGAAAGACGCTGTCGCTCACCACCGGACAGCAGATTGCCGTTCTCTCCAATCGGGGTATCATAGCCTTTTTCCATTTTGCGGATAAAGCTATCACAATTTGCCTCCCGGCAGGCAGCTTCAATCTCCGCATCTGTGGCATCTGGCCGGGCATGGCGAATATTCTCGCGGATTGTATCATCAAAGAGGAATACATCCTGGTCCACCATAGAAATCTGTT
>CAZJVB010000042.1:5459-15766 GCA_964549435.1 uncultured Ruminococcus sp. | reverse complement strand
TCTTTTTGATTCCATAGCTGTCGCAATCATTTCATAGGTTTTTCCGGCTCCAACTGCGTGAGCCAACAAGGTGTTTCCGCCATAGATGGTATGTGCGATGGCATTCTTTTGGTATTCTTTCAGCCTGATGAGGGTATTCATGCCGGGAAAGGTTAGATGGCTGCCGTTAAATTCGCGCGGACGAATCGCGTTAAATTTTTCATTATAAAGTGTAACCAGCTCGTCCCGACGTTCCGGATCACGCCATATCCATTCTGCAAATTCGTTCTTAAGCAGGTCTTGCTTTGCTTTTGCAATGCTTGTTTCATCAGGATTTTCCTTGTAACGGCGATTTCCGTTCTCATCCGTAAAAGGATCGGTGATTTTAGGATCTTTTAAGTTAAGTGCCAATTCTACCAGCTCCAAACCACTGATACGCTCTGTGCCGTAGGTAGAATAGGCGGCAACATTATCTACCGTTTTTTTTCCTATTACAGTAAATTGAGAATCGTATTCATTATAGTATACATTAATCGCATATCTTTCGTATGGCTTCACCCGGAAAACGTCAACGATAAATTGCTTATAATATTTTGTTGGAATCCAAACTGTACCTAAACGCACTGAAATTTCTCCGGCTTGCAGAGGTTCAGGTATAACTTTTTCTAAAGCTTCTACATTTTTCCGGTAGAGATTATCAAGTGATGCTGCTCGTTTGGCTTCTGTGAGCTTCTCTCTAATGTTTCCCGACAGATATTCATCAGCAGTAACATACATATCGGTTTGAGGAATTCGATAGATGAGTGTTCCAAGGGAGGCAATGATCTCATCGGTTTTTCTTCCGGTAAGCTGCTCCATGTATGGAAAATCTATTTTTCCATGTTCCGCTACAGAAATAGAAAGAGCATCTATGACAGAATCGGTATGCTCAACCACTTGATGTTGACGAATGGTTCTTTCTGAAAAGACAGGCGCTTTTCGAACGAAAACTCCCTCTTCGTTTGTAACTTCAAGAGATGAGAGCAAATAGTACGCATCATCTTTTTCAAAATATCTCTGATTTGCGCGGGAATTAATGCGCCCGTATTTTGCGGTAAAGGTATCATACAACATATTAAGCTGCTGCTGCAGGGCTGTAACGGAAGGAATTTGAAGCTGTGCTGCCGCTTCGTCTGAAAATCCGGAGAGCTGTGCCTCAAACAGATTGTGCAGACAATTCTTCAGCTTGAGAAATTGAGAAAAAAGCTCTACTGTTTCTGCATCCTGATTAGAATATTCTATTAAGCCGGAGACTTCTCTGAAGTAAATTTTTCCATTTAGAATGCCATAGGAATATGGTTTGATCTCTGCCGCTTCCTCCTGATTTAAGAGCGGAGCAGAAAAAGATTTTTTTGAAATGGCGTTCTTGGGAATGGGCGATAATGAGATCGTCTGTATCGCCTTGGAAAGCTGTTGTTCGAGAGGGATAGAAGTATCCGGGACACACACATATTCGGTGCCATACCGTCCTGTACGTGCGGTCATATGCCCTAAAACCATTTCCGGGTGCGAGACAAAATAACTGTTGATTGGAACACCGTCGGTATTTACGGACAAATTTACCCATTCCGGAAGTTCATCGATCATTTGATCGCGTTTTTGCAGAAAGATAATATCGCTTGTAACTTCTGTTCCCGCATTGGCTTGAAAAGCAGTATTAGGCAATCTAACAGCTCCCAGTAAATCTGCGCGTCTGGCTATATATTTTCTCACATCCGGGTTTTTCTTGTCCATCGTTCCTTTAGAGGAAATAAATGCAATGATTCCGCCCGGACGTACCTTGTCTAATGTTTTTCCAAAAAAATAGTCATGTATGCGCCAATGATTCTGATCATATCGAGAATCAGATAACTGATAGTCTCCAAAAGGCACATTTCCGACTGCAAGATCAACGGAATTGTCCGGCAGCTCGGCGTTTTCGTAGCCGCCGATGAAAATATCTGCGTTTTGATACAGTTGTGCTGCAATCCTTCCGGAGATAGAATCTAACTCGACGCCATACACATGATTTGTCGAAAACCCTTCCGGAAGCAACCCAATAAAATTTCCTGTCCCGCAGGAAGGTTCTAAAATATTACCCTGTGAAAGTCCCATCCGGTCAAGGGCTTCATACATTGCCTTAATGACAACGGGAGGGGTATAAAAGGCAGTCAGGGTTGATTCCATTGCCGCACGGTATTCCTCATCGGAAAGGACGGTTTTCAGCTCTTTGTACTCATTTGCCCACGCTGCGTTGTTCCCATCAAACGCCTGTGGCAGTCCGCCCCAGCCGACATAGCGGGACAAAATTTCCTGTTCTTCGGGCGCTGCAAGGCGATTTTCTATCTCAAGATCGCGGAGAAGCCTGATTGCCGCCATATTTGCTTTGAACTTTTCCTTTGCGCCGCCAATGCCTAACGCATCATCGGTAATGCGGAAATTGCGGCGGTCTTCAGAATGTGCAGGAGTTTCTTTGTCCTGTGTCTGCTTTGGCTCATCAAAGCGTATCGTTTCTACAACAATGTCATAGGGCAGCCTGTTCTCCACGGCAGGATATTTCGCTACGGTTTCCGTAACAAACTCTGCGGGAGCTTCCTCGGTGGGACTGGTTACAGATTCTTCCGTTGTGATAGAAAAAGCGTCGACTTGTTTTGAAACAGACGGATTGTTGTCAAGCTGATTAGAAGAATTTTCTTTTACGAACGTCTCGGTTTCTTTTTGAGAGTCTTCAGATAACGATTCTACAATCCATTGTCTCACCTGCTGTACAGATGCTTGTCTTTCCTCCTTCCCATCTGAGGAAATCAGCGTAACGACACCCATTTCGAAATCTGTAGAAGCAATTTGCAGAGAAACATTCTCATCTGTTCGAACCATCATGCCAATAGGAATATATTGCGATGTGTCCTTCATCATCAGCATTTCAAAATCCGTATTCAGAACCATGATATGATAACCAAATGGCAAAAAGTTTTCTTCAAATCCTTCCAATGGCAGATTGCTGGCGCAGACACGAATCCTTCCCCAGCCGGGAATATCCACTAAAGCGAGAGGCGTTTGCAGCAGCTCGGAAGCGGTAATGGCATCCTCGTGGTAAAAAAGGATCTGATCATTTGCTTGTATACCAACGATATGCGGATACTGATTTTTCAGATCAGAATATTTTTGATAATCCAAAGTAAATTCCGGCAGTTCAATTTTGGGAACGGTTTTTTCTGTTTTCAAAAGATGGATCAGGTACGTTTCTGCCTGCCATTTGTCAGAGAAGGTTTCTGCAATACCGTTTTCTTGGTAAGGTCGCTGATAGAGATCGTCCCAAACGGTATATGAATTTTCCCTTTCTGTGATTGTAAAACGTTGTTGTTGTGCAATCAACTCCGAAAAGGATTGCAAAGAAGTGATATGCTGCTGTCCATCCGAATGATTGGAAACAAGAACAAGAGAATAGCCAAAGGCGCGAAGTTTCTCAATCGAGTCTGAGCTGGAGATAGAAACCTTGACATACTGTTTTTCCCCCATAGCATATTTTGACAGGTCAAGCAACGTGTGAATCTGTTCTGCATCCTCGTCCCAGCAGTAATATAGATCGTTGATCTGATACAGAACAATGGAAAAAGGATTGTCTGCTTTTATTTCCAGATAATCTTCAAAGCAGTAATCCAATCTGTTTTTCAAAAGCTCCTTATCAATTGTTTGAATGATAGAAGTTAATGTGTAATTCAGCATCGTTCCTAATACCCGATTGTAAAGGGATCTGTCTCGTGCGTTTCTGTTTGGTAAGAAAGCATAACCTTCCCACTGCAGTGGAATTTGCTCCTCCTGCCCATAGTAATGCAGTATAGTACAACAAACGCTATTTGTTAGAGTCTGAAAGCAAGCACGCTGCTCCGGCACAGAAAGCGGTTGAGAAAGCGCTGCGTTGAGCTGACGCAAAGCGGTTCCCCAAAAAGAACGTTCTGCGTTAACTGCAACCGAAGAAAGGCGCTTAAAAAAGTCATTTCCGGCAGGATGAAAGAATGCTTGCAGAACCCTGTCTAGTTCTTCAGACTGAACCGTCCGGGATGAATCCTTGCGGGAAACGTCGTATACAGGAACAACGCCGTTCTTGTCAATAATCAAGGCAGGAGAAACGTTTTCCTGCTTTTCGTATGACACGGATGACACTCTTTTTGCCAATGGGAGCTGCTTGAATATTTGCATCTGCTGAAGGAAAGTAAATTCCAAATGAAAGGCAGCGGTCTTCAAAAATTCTTTCCATTCGTCCGGCTGTATTTTGGAAATGACAGTTAAGGTTCTGCGTTTGTATTTTTCAATATCCATGTTTTTTCTCCTTTTGGAAATATTGGAATTTTTTTGTTTCATATTTTTGAAAGACAGCGAAAAGCAATTGCTTGACAAGTTGGGTCAACTATGATATAATAACGTGGAAGGGAGATGATTTTATGGCACAAACAGCACAGGTTAGTTTTCGCATTGATGATGACGTGAAGCGCAGCGCAGAAAGCGTTTTGAACGATTTAGGTCTTACTATGTCTGCGGCGATCACCGTGTTTCTGAAAAAAGTTGGCAGAGAACACCGTATTCCGTTTGAACTTTCTGCGGATCCGTTCTACTCGGAGAGCAACATTCGCTATCTCGAAAGTGTAAAGAAAGACATTGATGAAGGTCGGGCACATTTTGCTGAGCATGACGACAAGGCACTCTGCTTGACCGGGCGCGAGGCGTCCGTGCTGTCTATGGCATTGTTCAACTACGTGCAGCGGGGCGATTGCCCAGATCCGGAGAGCGTCCAGCAGGAGCTGTTGGACATCGTTCGGCGCTTGGACGATCTGCTTGCATCAGGAGGACAGCCTTGAAAGTTGAAAAAAATATTTTTCTCTGTCTGTCCGTCTATCCAACGGGGAGCATTCGCTCCCCTTGATTGACAGACTGATTTAAAAATAATTTAAATATTGATTTAAATAATGATTTCGGTTTTAAAAAACCCAGTGTTTATTATCATATATATGTGATGGGAAGAAACGGCGACAGATTTCTGCCGCCGTTTCCCTCATCATGCAGAGATGAGATTATTTATTGCTAAACCGCTTTTTGCGGTTAACAATCAGTAATAAGATGATTCCTAACGCCGAAATAGCCGCAAGAAGCAAACTGATTGGCGCTGTCCAGATATCGCCAGTTTTTGGAGTGTCATCTGGATTGTCCGGCTTTTCAGACTGCTCACGCTCATCGACAATGGTATCATCGCCGGTGATACTTCCGTCCTCGTTTACGGTAAAGGTAAATATGGTTTCGTTAATTAGGTATCCATCTGGCGCAGCAATTTCTTCAAAGGTATAAGTTTCCGGTTTCGGCTTATCAAATTCGATTTCGCCGTTTTCATCGGAAATTCCTTCAAAGATTACGTTTCCATCTTCATCATACACGCGGATGGTTGCGCCCGGTACTCCCTCAGCGGTAGTCGCATCGGTCTTATGGATGATTATGGTTTCTTCCGGAACGTCTGGTTTGTCCGGTTTTTCAGGCTGCTCACGTTCATCGACAATGGTATCATCGCCGGTGATACTTCCATCCTCGTTTACGGTAAAGGTAAAGATCGTCTCGTTCAGCTTGTAGCCGTCCGGAGCAATGATTTCTTCAAAGGTATAAGTTCCCGGCTTCGGCTTATCAAACTCGATTTCGCCGTTTTCATCGGAAATTCCTTCAAAGATTACGTTGCCATTTTCATCATACACGCGGATAGTTGCGCCTGATACTCCTTCTTCGGTTGTCGCATCGGTCTTATGGATAACCATAGTCTTCTCTGCATCTTCCTTTTCATCGGTAACGGTATTGTTGCCGGTGACGCTGCCGTCCGCGTTCACGGTAAAGGTAAAGATTGTCTCGTTCAGCTTGTAGCCGTCCGGAGCAATTGTTTCCTTAAAGGTATATGTCCCTGCATCCGGTCTTGGGAAGCTTACTTCACCGTTCGAATCGGAGATTCCGGTATAAATAACCTTTCCATTGCTGTCCTTTACTTCGATGGTTGCACCCGGTATGCCTTTTGCTGTCGTGGCGTCAGTTTTGTGAAGAACTACATCTGTGCGCTCATCGACAATGGTATTGTCGCCGGTGACACTGCCGTCCGCGTTCACGGTAAAGGTAAAGATCGTCTCGTTCAGCTTATAGCCGTCCGGAGCAATTGTTTCCTTGAAGGTGTAAGTACCAGCGGTTGGCTTGTCAAACTGGAATTTGCCGTCTGTGTCGGTTAATCCGCTTGCAATCAGCTTATCCTTTCCTTCTTCATCTTTGGCATAAACTTCAATCTTTGCGCCTGATACGCCTTTTGCATTGGTCGCATCGGTCTTATAGAGCGTCAGCTTCGGTGTAGAAGGAACGGACGGAGTATCCGGATAGTCTGGATAATCCGATTTCTTAGGCTGATCTGTGATGGTGTCATCGCCGATAATGCTGCCATCCGGCAGTACCGTGAAGGTAAATACCGTTTCGTTCAGCTCATAACCGCTCGGCGCAGAAATTTCTTTGAAGGTATAAGTGCCAGCTGCCGGACGTTCAAAGTAGAGTCTGCCGTCTGTATCGGTTTTGCCGGATACAATCACGTTTCCGTTTGCATCGTATATTTCAATTTTTGCTCCGGAAAGCGGACGGCTGGTCGTTGCGGAAAGCTTGCTGATGTATGGTTGTAACTCGTTTGGAATGTCGGTAGAAAGTTCGCCGTTTGAGTTGACCTCAACTCTGATTTTATCGACAAAGCTGTTGGCTCGTCTGTAGGTTAGCGTTGAGATGGAGTGAATCGCAATGAGATCCGCTGAAAGCGCATCCATTGGCATTGCCTGTTCCATGACCGCACCAGCAGCATCCTTTATGTTTTCTTCCGCGTCGTTTTCCGTAACGGAAGGACGATTGGATTCTGTAATTGTACCGGTGATCATCCCGTCCACGGAGATTTCAAGATAGCCCAAATTGTCTAAATATAGATTGTAGACTGAACCGTCTGTAAAGCGCAGCGTAACATAATTTCCGCCGCCAAGTGTAAATCCGCTTGCATAATCCGCAACCGCTGCTTCAGCTCCGTTGTACCATGCGTGGGTCAACGTGCCGTCGGCGGTAATCTGCGCAATCGTAGCATCCGGGTTCAGCACTGCTTTTACACTTGCAGAATGATTTGCCGCTGTTACGGCAATTGTTCTGCTGTTTGTGTGCATCGTGTTTCCTTCGATGGTAATGTGATCCGTCTGCAATCCGTCCGTAAGCTGTTCATTGCTTTCGGCGTCGATTGCTTTCACTTCCCTACCATTTAAGGCAATGGAAGCGTTGCTTAAGGTTACAACATCTTCGCCTATTGTAATGGTCTGATCGGTGGTGAGCTTGGAAAGATCGATTTCCATCGTATGCGCGTCTGGATCGATTACGCTGCCGACAAAAATCAAATTCTCGCCCTGATCGTTGGAGAACCGGATTGCATCGTCCGGAATAACCGGTTTTCCGGTTTCCTCATCCGTTTCGACTTCTTCATAGTATTGATACTTTTCAGAGTACGAAACCAGAGCCTTGGTGATACCGGCGGCGCGATCAAAGAAGTAACGTACCGTAGTATCGCCTGTTGTAAGAGCGGTGGTCGGCTGCTGGAACACAACGGAAGCCGTAGTGGTGTAACCGGTATAAGCAACGACAGGATTGTAAACAGCCGTGGTAGCTGCTCCCTCTTTGGTAACAACAGTATTCGAACCATTGTTTCCTGATACCGTCACGCCGGACGTTTCCCCGTCTGTAAAGACAGCGGTATATCCATAATCTGAGACTGTGACATTCAGGACTGCCCCATTTTCAAAGCGGATTTCTGCCGGTGTGCCATCTGTCAAAGTGACAAGGAAGGTACTTCTTTCGGTAGTAACTTTGTTTTCCAGCAGAACGCCGTTGCCAATCGTCTGAGCGGCAATAGGAGTATCTGTGCTGTAGCTTATCCCGTTCACGGTCATAGACAATACCGGAATCTGATACAAGGTATCGATCTGGATTTCTGCCAGATTCTTATCCAGCGAAGTGATCTTTCCGGAAATCCCTTCCCGTTCAAATTCAAAGGAAACGCTGTTTTCTAATGAATTTTCCTCATCCAGCCGGAAGGAATACCGATCGGTATTTAGTTCATAGCCGGTTAAGGTTTTTATTTCTTTGACGTAATAATCGCCAAACGGCAGCTTTGTTGTGGTGGTTGCCACACCGTTTTCATCGGTAACGATTGTACCGACTAAGGTGTTTGCGGGAATAGAAGTCTTATCCACTTCCCCGGAAGCGTCTGCTTTCGCGGAAATTTCGCTCTTGGTATAGATTCCAAACACCGCTCCCGCTTTCGGAACATAGTCCTGTGTCGTGTAGTTTTCTCTAAACAGCTTTTGAATGTTTAGCTGAACATCAACCGCGCCATTGTACGCGTCTACAGACTGCCAGATAAGCGGCGTATACTGATCCGCATACTCCAAGTCAACTGTATAGGAATCCTTAGAAGCAACGTAGCCCTCCGGCGCTTGCAGTTCGCGTACAACGTAGCTGCCAAGCGGCAGCAGAGAAGATGTCGCCACGCCGTTTTCATCGGTTGTTACCGTTTCCACTAGGGTAGAAACCGGGAAGCGCATCGTTTTATAGACAGAGGTAAATTCAAGCTGTCCGCGTTTTGCCTCAGAAACCGGATCGTCCACAACGGTGGCGGTCGATTCCCAGCAATTCAGATAGGTAATCTCAAAAGCATCTGCCTTAGAAGCAGCGCTGGAAGCGATTTCGATTGTATAATAAGGGGTAAGCTGTTCCGGCGTAGATTCGTGATATTCCGTATGAATCCAGTTGTTGCCCGAATACCAGACATCCCACTCAGGACGTGTAATTCCCATTCCGCCGTTTGCAGAATCGGTATAATCGACTTCCCCGCCATGATAAGTAATGACCGGGAGAGAAGTGGTTAGCGGAACGACAAGAGAAGTCTTGGTATATCCGCCTAAATAGATTGTCCGGACAGTCACGCCATCCGGCGTTACAAAATAAACGTCTGCATCCGGTTGTACCACATGAATGCTTGTAGTATCGCCTTCCGCTGTCACCTCACAACCAATTCCATTGGTTACAGCGCCAGCGGTATACGGATTCACGATAGAAACATCGCAGTATTCCTGATCTTCCGCTTTCTGAATTTCGTTAGTAAGAACAACGCCATCCATTTCAAAGCGCCAGCCTTCCGCAGAATAAGGAGACTGCTCTAACTCGGTAACAATGGTTTGAACACGCTTTTTATGGAAAACGCCGTTCTCATCGCAGGAGATAAAGCGCTGCTTGCCGTCCGGTTCTTCCGCCCAAATCTGGTAAATCGCATTTCCCGTTTCATCAGCAGAGGAAATCATGAACCGATGCTCGTCGAATTGCGCGACCCATCCGTCCGGTACTTCCGGCTCTGAAACAACATCGTCTGAACCGTCTTCGGCGCGGAACACAATTGTTCCGTCGGCATCCTTGATCTTAACGATCTTTTCCTCGCCATTTTTCAGCACATAGATTGCTGCTTGTGTCGCATATTGATAGGTTACGCCATTTGGAAGCTCCGGAAGGTTGCTAACAGCTTCCTTTACAAACTGAGGAATCAAATAATCCTCGCTGTTTGCATTCGCAAGCTTCTGCCACGGATTTGCCGCATCCTTTACCGCCACGTAATTTTCGTTTGTACTCGTTTCCTTAATAACGATTGCTCCGCTATCGCAGGAAACAAATTCATACAGCGTTTCATCGTATTCCGGCAAGTTAATCAGATACTGCTCCTCAAAAGAAAGAATCGGAACAACCGCAGTAGACGAATTTGCTGACGGGTCAACAGCGACTGCGGTAACTACGCTGTCATCATACTCGTTATCGAGCTGCTCTAAGATCTGAAGATTGTTGTTTGCGTAGCCTTTTGTTTCGTAGGAAGCTTCTTCTTCCCCGGTAGAGAGCTTCGGAAGCGTCTCATCGATTGCGGCAACGTAATCGTCTGCGGTAATGGTGCGCGTGACATCTAAGTCGGTCACTGAAATTCCTGCCGCAGTGTACTCGAATCCAAAGCTCACCACATAATCATAGGTGAGTCCCGCTTCTTCATCGCGGCGGCTGAAAGCAGCCGTATAAGAAACGTTCTGCTGTGTAGGTGTAAGATAATCCAACGTTCCTACGTTAGATTCACTGGTTTCACGCTGAAGCGTATAGGTTACTTCAGAACCGGACGGCAAGGTAATGTGCTGCGATTCTTCCATTTCCCCTACTGCCGTAGCGTTGGTAATCAGCTCAGTAATCAG
>CAZJVB010000042.1:0-5449 GCA_964549435.1 uncultured Ruminococcus sp. | reverse complement strand
GCTTAACCTCTTCATCCGTTGCCGCATTATACGCAACCGGCGGTTCAGCGCCGTCTTCCAGCAGAATGTCTTCCGCTGCATAAATGCCAAATACAGCGCCGGAAAGCGGCTTGCTTTCGTAAACCGGCGTATAAACCGTGTTTCCGTCTGTGTCAACCGTCTCATTGAATCCGGTTAATGTCTGCCCATCCTTGAAAATTTGAATTTTTCCCTTAACAGCGTTGTTGGTCATGTTGACAACAACCGTATAGGTTTTGTATCCTTCCCCGTCCATATGATCTTCCTGATCGGTGACAGAGAAAGCGTAGTAATTGTAGGAAATCTTGTCGGACTTGGTATAATCCACCTTGTTTCCCGCATCGTCATAGATAGCGACGGTTTCCGCATAACTTAGCGTACCATCTACAGAAGACTGCGTTCCGGTTTCATCGTACTGCCCGATGTAATATCCATACGGCGCTACGATTTCTTCCAACTGGTAATTGCCGTACTCCAAATCATACGGCAGCGTGATTTTTCCGGCAGTGTTGGTGTAGAAAACGTACTGATAGCCGTCATTGTAATTCGAACCGTTTGGCAAATAACGTCCATAGTTTGCGCCCAGGGTTGGGTCTTCATCATCCGGATTGCCCAAATAGCGGACGCGGAACGCCACACCGGCGGCAGGAACGGTTTTCCCTGTTTCAGAATCCCTTTTGATCACCTCAATGGTGGATTCCTTCAAAGCATTATTCACGTCGATGATCTGGAACTGTCCGTGATAGTTGACGGTGACATAAAACATTTCCAGTTCATATTCCGGTTTGTCCGCCTTGATCTCCTTAAACAGATATGTGCCGAACGGAAGCCCATCGATCTGGAAACGACCGAAATCCGATACGGTAAGCGGATTATTCTCATCCGCAACCAGTCCGCCGGAGCTGGTAGTGCAGGTATAGTAGTTGCACTTCTCATCGGTCTTAGCGGTATTAACGGTGTAGTGAATGTACGGCTCGGTTTCCCCTTCGTTTGTTCTGCCATCCGACAGCAGCTGCACTGTCCAAAGGGAATCCTTCGAGAAGGTAGACTCGGTTGCGCCGCCAGCCGTTGTTCCAGAGCCGGAAGTCGTGAACGGATCTCCGTCGTTTTGGGTTTTTACAACCTCTACCGAACCGGTCTGCGTACCGTTTGGCACTCTATCTTCTTCTACTACAATTGTCTCAGAGATGGTTTCCTCGGTTTTGGCGTAGGTTTTGCCGTCCACTGTAACGGTGTAGCTGATTTCAGACCATGCTTCTTTCACCGGGTCATAGGTCGCTGTCGCGATAAAGCGGATATTGTGCGTAATGGTATCGCTGCCTATCTGCAAGCTGCCCTCCGGCACAACCGTTTCGCGAATCGTCAGCGTTGCGCTGCCTGTCCACGTCGCTTTCGCAATATAAGTCTCATATTTCTCCGCATAGATTTGATAATACGGATTTTCCGTCACGTCTGCCCACTGCGCTGTGGTTTCCTGATATGTAAGGTTTGTGTCGGTAATTTTGCTCCAGTCCGTGGAATCCTCGTCGGTATCTACATACCAGAACCGGTTTGAAAGAACCTGCCCTAAAATATCCGGATCTTCGTTTCCTTCCAGCGTGTGACCGTCATCGTCCAGGTCAAAGCTGCCTTCGTCCGACTGACCGTTTGCTTCCCAGCTCCACTCGAAAGCTGCGGCAAGGCTTGTGTTTCCGGCTGGCGTGCAGACGTCATCGTCCCAGTAACCGTACTGGTTTACCTTATGAACCGAGAAATTCACGGTTGGAACGTCTGGAACAGGCACAATCTGCACCCATTCGCCCTCCGGATAATCGTAAACGCCTAAAATGGTGTCCCCTTCCACAATATACTGGTCTTCCACTTTGCTGATGGTAAAGGTATAGGTATTCGGGTCAAGCTGATATCCTTCCGGCGCAGCGGTTTCTTGGAAAGTGTATGTGCCGATTTGGCTATCGTCTGTGATTGGATATTCGATATAGCCGTTTTCATCCGTAGTTTTCACCCACACTGGAATTCCCTGTTCATTCCAGATTGTGATCTCCGCGCCCGGCAGATAGGTCGGCTCGTCCTCGTCCTTGGTGGTTGCGTCAACCTTGAAAAGCTGGACTACGCCCGGTTTTCCGCCTTTTTTGGCATAGAACGTCAGATACTGCGGCTTGGCGTCCGGCGCGATATACGCGGTCATAAAATCCTGCGACTTCACTTTCGCGTCCGCATAAACAACGTAATCGTTCTGATGCACATCATCCGCTTCCAAGGAATCCACGGTGAGAAAAGCTACCGTATACTGGATTGCGTCTTCCTTTTCCTCCGCTTCGGTTTTCAAGATCGTTGCGGTCACGCCATCCTTCGAATCGCGTTTGATGGTGAAATTGCCGTCCTCCGATTTCACGGTTTTGCCGACGGTAAATTTCTGAATCTCTCCCGGAACGCCGTTGGTATAGACACAGGCGTATTTGATATTTGACATATACGTCGCGTCTTCGTATACGCTCTTTGCGTTCGTCCCCGCTTCCGGATCGGCGCAGACAAGTTCCTGCGCCGCCTTCGCCGCTTTTTTCAGCGAGTCATAGGTTTTTATCTTGTATTTATCGTTCAGCTTTTTGCCGTTTTTCGTTCCAAATACAATCGTTTGATTTTTGCCGTACATTTCCTTGACGGCTTTTGTGATCGTTAATTGGATCGCCTGAAGCTTTTTGTAGTACCCGGCTTGCTGGTATCTCTTTGGCGACGCCTCAGAGGTCGGGTACATCCCGTTCGATTTTAAGCTTTTCCAGATATAGGACTGAACCGCCATCGTATAATCGACGTAGTTCCAATCCTCCGGTCTGCTGTCCTTGCCGTCCTTGGAGTTCCAGTAGTTAACGACCGACATCATCTGAATGATCCTCAGAAGTGTCGCGTCCTGCAGCGTATCCAGACCGTTGCAAGTACCCAAAGCACTGACAGACGATTTGCTGACGCAGGTCTTGATATAATCCGCCGCCGATTTGCCCTCAACCGAGGTCACACTGTAGTTGGCGTTATTTTCGTCTGTAGCATAGCCATGCACGACACAGTACATGGTATCTCCGTTTTCCGCGTACACCGGAATGTGATAATCATACTCGAGTGTATAATTCTTACCGGCACGCATCGGGATCGCATAAGAGCTGTTCGTCTTATACTTTGTGAATGAAATGTACGAGCTTGCCGCTGTTACCGCACCGGACGGAATCATAGTACCGGCAGTCAGCAGCGCCAGTCCTGCCGACGCAATGCGCCGCCAGATTCGGCTGTTCTTCAGCTTTTGCTTGAAATTCAGCATGTTTCTTTTCCTTTCTTTTTCAATCAATCATTGTAAACGGATCACTCTTTTCGCTACGGCGGAATCCTGATAACCCTCATATTTTTCTCCTCTCTGCATGAATCTATGGAAAAAGGACAGGCGCAAGCGCCATTGTCCCGGCGAATGCAAAAAAAGTAAAAAAACGGCAAAAAAGCAGTTGACTTTTCAAAAGAGTTCTGCTATAATAAAGATGTAAGCTTATATACGATATATCCTATATATCTCATGTATGCGCCACATCGTATAAATGGCGCATACATCAAATATCCGGTATATGTCGTATTTATTTCAAAGGAGGTATTTTTATGAAACGTTGGATCAAACGAACAATAAGCGGGCTGGCTGCCGCCCTGATGCTTGCCGCGCCGATCACGGGCACTCCTGTTCTCCCTGCGGTGCAGACGCAGCTTGCGGAAGCTGCAACGACAAAAAGCAAGTATACTTTGAATAAGACGTCCTTGAAGCTGTACTGGTATCCTGACGATAGGCTTAGACTCGATTATGATGATGGTATTTTTACGGAATATACGATTCCTACAGATCCTTCCTATCCAAGCAGCTACACCTTAAAGCTTTCCGGCGTCGGAAATAAGAAGGTGACATGGAAGTCCAGTAACAAGAGGGTTGCGACGGTCAGCAGCAAGGGAAAGGTTACCATTCAAAACAGCGGCACAGCTACCATTACCGCAACCTGCGGAAGCATTAAGAGAACCTGCAAGGTTACAGGACAAGGATATGTTGAAGCAGAAGACATTTATATCGAATCCAAGAATCGCGTTTGTAATTTAGGGAGCTATATTTATCTGGCTGCGTCTGTTGACGAATGTGCCACAAATAGAAAGCTTACTTTCTCATCCAGCAATCCGAAAATCGCTAAGGTGAACAAGTATGGAAAAGTGACCGGCTTAAAGGAAGGAACGGCGACCATTACGATCAGCGCTGCAAGCGGCATCAAGAGACAGTGCAAGGTTACGGTCAAAAAAGATCTAGCGCCTTCCATAGAGACTTTTGGTATCAGTGTCAATCGAGATGACAGAGCCGGAGGCGGTTTGGGAGGAACAGAGATTGATCTTTATGCAATTGTTGATGAGAACGGAAAAATTTTGGAAGGCTATAAAGATGAATCTGACGATCTCTATCTTGGAATATTCCCTTGGGTAGAAAACATCTGCTATGATATTTGCACTTACAGCAACACGGAATGGTATTGGGACGAAGCGTTTGGGACACATAACCAGTTCCCGGATATGAACGCAAAAATTCGCAATTTTGAAGTGACTTCATCTTCTCCGCTCCTGAAGGTTGGGCAAGACGAAGACGGTCAAACAATCGTTACCGTTTCAGACAAAGCCCAGAACGCCGAGGAAACGGTTACGCTGACCGTAAAATCCAATTACGACGGAACAAAGCGGGACATTCAAGTACACATTCACTACATGACTGAGAGCGAGTATTCCCTGCAAGCCGGTTATGCCTTTGCAGAGCAGTTAAACGTCTACCGCAAGGCAATGGGCTTAGAAGAAGTAAAATATCTGGATAAAGCACAGCCGGCGTCCGATTTACGCGCGCAGCAGATTACCGAATATTTCTCCCATGTTTTACCGGAAGGAACAGGCGGCGGTCCGTTTGTACAAACCGGTATAATTCCAAAGAATCCGTATATCAGCGATTATTATGGGCTTGCTTCCGGAGAAGTCATTGCAGTCAACGGCGCGGCTTGCGTATGGACTGACCCGCCGGAATATGTGGCAGAAGTATTTTTAAAGCAATGGAAGTACTCTGCTCCACATTGGGCAATTCTGACCGGAAAATCCCAAAGATATGTAACGTTCGGCATCGCATGGAATGGCGGGACTTATGCACAGGCGTACACGTATTGGAACACCAGCCCAGCCATGAAGTATGTATTAGGCGAAATGACCGAAGAAGAATGGGTTGCAGACTGCTATCGCACTTGGTTAATCATACACCCACAATAATGTAGTATATCTCACATATACCAAATACCTCATATATGCGCTATATGTTGCGAATAGCGCATATATCAAATATTAGGATAATTCAATATATTTCAAATATCCCGTATAGGTTCCCTATGCGGGA
>CAZJVB010000041.1:5910-17683 GCA_964549435.1 uncultured Ruminococcus sp. | reverse complement strand
TATGTATCGAACTCCTTCCACCAATACAGTGGGGCAGTAATATCCACATACACCACAATCATTCTACGATACTTTGCGTGGGTCGGACCTCCTGCTGCCAACCTCATCATCAGATCATGGTCCGCATGTCCGATTATAAAATCTTCTTCGTTTTCTGAGTAAGAAGGACCGCTATTCAAGCAAATATCGTGATACTCGCCTCTGTCGAAAAATATACTATCACTCCTGCTCCAACTATTCATCGGGTTGCGCATTCCACGAATCGCAGCTTCCCACCCTACTACTTCCTCGTTTTCAAATGCAATCACCGTTAAGCACCCTCTTTCAAAATAGATATGTCGTCATTCGACTGATCTTTCTCCATTAGCGTCTCAATTTTTTCGAGAGCATAGGCAATACGCTTTAAGGTTTTCAAAAATTCTTTATCGTAAGTATCGCGTTGCGTCATAATATGTTTACCTCGTTTTTCTAAATTCTTTAAACATGAAGCTGGGCTGTATGCCTTCATTGTTATTGTATTTCCCGCCGGCGTATGTATCGCAGTCTCCGTTGATGTCATGATAATATATCTGGCATATTTCGATATTTGGATATATGATCACGGGCTGTACGCAGAATAATTCCAACGTCCAAAATCCGTTAAATCCTACATCTCCGAATCCGGCGCTGATATGAACTGCCAGTCCTAATCGACCGATTGACGAACGTCCTTCCAGCATGGGCACGCAATTATCTGTCCGTGTGTGCTCTACGGTTCTGCCTAAATATAAAGTATCCGGTTCAAGTTTCAGTCCTGTTGCCGGAATAATAATTTTCTTGAACCTGTTTGGCTTCTTCATATCAAGTACCGGCTCGTCATACACCAGCAACTCGCTATGCAGCCTTAGATTATAGCTGTTCGGATTCAGCTGAGATTTGTTAAAAGGCGTGATGAAAATATCTTCACCCTGTCTCTCGGCAATTTGTCTACCTGTAAGAATCATTCGATGGCTCCTTTCAATAACTCTTGCCATGAACACGCTTTTGTGTTATAAATAATAAAGCTACTACACCCCTACCTATGGAAAGGAAGCGATAATCAATGAATGAGAAAATAAACACTGTTTTAGAGGCCATAAAAAAACGACGGCTACCAGCCTGTCGTAATCGTTGCCGTCTGCGTTTTGGGAATATGCTATTGCGCTACACTACACACAAGCGCAACAAACGGTGTAGCTGTTAAGATTGACTTTAAGACCCTAACATTAGATGTGATTCCACCAGCATCTATAGAACAAACCGTATAACTCAAACACAAACTATCCGGTGCAGTAGCCTTATTGTCAGTATTATTTATGCATAATAAATGAAAACTCCTTTTGTTCATACAATTTGCAAATATTTTCGCCAGTCCACACTTTCAAACCCGATTTTTAATCGTTATTTTTATTTCACTCCCATTTTACCCACCTCTTCTCATTGAACTTTTTCTTCTGATTCAAAGCTCTGCTGATTGCCAGATCAATTCCAGACCGGCTTTTCAAATGATAGTAATATAAATCGGTATACGGCGTATTTAATCTGTCAATTCGTCCGGCTGCCTGTTGCATGATTTTGTAAGAATAGTTTTGGCTATAAAATACAATGGTGTCGGTTCGTATGCAGTTCCAACCCTCGGCGCCTGCCGTGTACTGGACAAGATAGACCCAGGAATCTCCATCCGGAACGGGATCGTGTTTATGCCCATTCCATTCTGCAACTTCAACATCGTCTCCATAATACAGCCCTTTCAAAATATCCAGCTCATAATCGAAGTTATAGAATATAATCATCCGGGAATGGCTTTCAAATATCTCAAGTAAAGCAACTTGTCTGGATTCATCAGAGTTGACAATCCGTCTCAGGACACGGCAAAGACCCGATGCCTGTTGGATTGGTTCATTCTTAAAGCAATCCCATCGAGTCCGTATTGCGTCCTTATATTTAGCTATGTCATACTTAACAAACACCTCCTCATGATGCGAGACAGTCTGTCGTTTGAAATCCATATCAATGAGAATGCTGTTCCGCAGTCGTATCAATCGACCGGTGTTTAAATATCGCTCAATCTTCGGATACTTGGTAAACCGAGAATATATAACATGTTCCCTCACGAATTCGGTCTTGTTCCTGTAAAAACCGTTTGCGATGAAAACCGGAATATAATCCTGCCATGTGTCACCAGCAGTTGCCGATAATATAACCCAGTCATTTGACTTTGTGATTTTCAAAAAAGATTTTGCCCAGACACCAAAACCAGTTACTCTGTCCTCATCGAACAGAAAGAAAGCGCCTTTAATGTCCGTGTATTTTTTGATATTATTCCAACTGTCGATAATAATATTTACGCCGCCGTTATATGCGTTTTCCTTAGAATCCGTAGACAGCAGGAAATGCGTAAGCTCACCTTCAAATTCCAAAGTATCCCTTTTTCGAGCCGTGGTTATGATATAGAGATCTTTTGGGTTTTTCATAGGAATATACCCGTTCTCGTCTATCCAACCTCCCTGTTCTTTAAAGTAGTAGAATAATCCGGTCCTGCTTTTACCGCTTCCAACGCCGCCATTGAGAATACATCCATTGAACATTCGCTTAACGGCGTCCATTTGATAGTCTCGAAGGAACGCTTCTCTCTGCTTACTCACATCATTCCTTCTCCTCCCATAAAACAGGTTTTTCCGTTCCTTCATTCATCCCCGATTCCAGGCATTCGTTGCACGGATCTTTATATTCGTCCAGCTTTTCATGCTTACAAATCTTGCAGTATTTCTCAAAATCTACTTCTTTATAGTTGTTGTCTGCCATGATTAACGCTCCTTTAAAATGTTTTCAACAGTGTAATGGATTTCTTGTTCTTCTTTGTCCGTAAGCATAAGTGTCATCGAAGGTGATTTTATAAAACCAGTCAACACTAAAAATTTATAAAACGGTCCGTTTATGCATCTCTTTTGCCATTTGATCCATCGTTCGATATAATTCATCATTTCGATTCTTCCTCCGCCAAATTGCCAACCTCATGAAATGTTCTTCTCATTACCCATACATCAGAAAAATATATAGGTGTAAACCAGTAATGATCCATCGAATCATTGTCGGTCATGGGATCGGTCAACGAATTGCCTACTTTTACGCAGGCAGCCACTCCGAGTAACGAAAGCTGAATATAACACATAAGCGCGGCAATCTCGTCAATGTCTTGTCCTGCAAGAAGAATATGATTCTGGTAGTTCAGATTCGCTTTTTCCAGCTGCTTTCTCGCCTCATGAGCAGCCGCAATCAATGTTGCTCCAGCGCCGCAGCAAGGATCGTTAATAGTAGCATATCCGTGTTCTTTTACCTGTGCCAAAATATCGTCAACAGTAGTCGCCGCCATAAGTGCACATACATGATACGGAGTAAAGAATTGTCCGCCAGATTTG
Source organism: uncultured Ruminococcus sp. (assembly GCA_964549435.1). Taxonomy (GTDB): domain Bacteria; phylum Bacillota; class Clostridia; order Oscillospirales; family CAG-382; genus Coliplasma. The sequence goes on along the minus strand of CAZJVB010000041.1, from coordinate 14,246 downwards.
TTTCCGAGATTCAGTTCCATGAATATGCTGCCCAGAAAGTCCTGTTCCGGATTGTCTTCTAATGCGATGACAACAAGTGCAGCAAGCTCGGGAAATATCTTTTGCTCTTGCGCATTATACTTTTGAATTGTCTTAAGATAACGTTCCTCCCGTTCTTTATAATGATGTTTATCCAATGCGTTCGATATAGAGCAGGCGTACATCACAATAAAATCTTTCCAAATATCCCACGGATTGTGCTTATGGGTTAGACGCTTAAATGCGCGCAAAAATTCCCGCTTAGGCTCTTGCGCCCCGCTGACCGATTTCGGCGCCTTCTCGATATTTGACTTTGACTTCGTCACAGCTTTTTTTGGCTTCGGTTTGAGATCAGGCACAGACTTGGGCTTTTTCGCATTGCTCTTTCTTTTTGCCAGAACATGCTTTTTTGCTTTCTTTTTTGAAAATAACATGAGCCATTCTCCTTTCATTCAACGATTTGAACCCCGATCAAAAACAAAAAAGAAAAGACGCCATGTTTCAGGCGCCTTAACTTATTCGTCATAGTTAAATATCTCTCTGAGTTCAGCCACGTTGTCTGCTGTTGCTATGCCAATGACGATTAACTCTTCGTCGGAGTAGTCGTCGATATGCTCCTCAAACCAACGTTTTACCATACCCATAATTATCAACTCCTTTCGCAAAAGGAGCTGCAAATTACGCGAATTACTCCTCTGGATACTCTTCTTCCGCAAATCGGTCACGAATATCCTGAATCACGCGGATCGACTGCAAATATGCGGTTCTGCCGGTTTTTCCATCGACATCCCAATCATACGGACGCACATCCAGATCAACACTGATAATATCAACGTGATCCAGACAATCGATGGACTCCTCATCCAACTTGACACGGGATCGCCCGCTCACCAGATGGCAATGCGGTCCGCGATCGTTAAATTTTACCTTAACCGGCAAATACATGAACGGATCATCACCTTCCTCACGCGGCGCCTTGATTTTTACATTCCAACCATCCTTAACAAGTTCATTCGCAATGTCCTGGTCCGGAATGATGACGGCAAAATTTCGATCTCCCTTGCGGTTATACTTGGAAGCGACGCCTGTGAAATTGCGATAAATAATTCTAGCCTCATCGATCTGAAGAATTCCTCTTGGTGCAAATGTGATGTTCATGTTGTTCGTCTCCTTTAATAGATAGTCTTTTTGAAATATAATTTTGTAAAAAAGAAAAGACGCCATGTTTCAGGCGTCCTTGCTTATCCGGTACATGATTATTCGTTCCCAATCAAATACTTCAATGCTGCAAGTGTGCAAACTACACAGCCGATCGATCTCAGACAATCGACGATTGTAGTTTCTTCATCCAGCTCTTTCAGCTTTTCGATAATTTTCAAATATATCACTCCCTTCATAACAGCGCTTGTAATTTACGCGGATTCTACAGTACGCTAAAACGGCAATACCCCATACTCCTCGTCCGAAACAAACCACTCGAAATCGCCAAACTGGGATATGGCTTCAATGGCGTCGTCGACCAGTTTATCGTAATATGATCGGTCGATAATTCCATCGTTGCCGGATATCATCTCCAACTTCGCGATATGTGTCTTCTCGCCGGTTTTCGCATCAATAATGGAGGTCGTTTCGCCTGCTTTTTTGGAAATAAGCTCGGATTCCAACCACCGGTAGCCCTTTGACCCGGGCGCTGCGTAATATTTGCCGTCATTCACACGATATAGCACGCCGCCACCCTTACCGGGTCTTATCGGACAGAACTGACCGACTCGTCCTACGAAGCGGTAATCATGACCTTTGGCGATTTCCTCATCCAAACCGTCCTTAGCTATAGGAGGATCTTTTTTGGCGAGTCTGTCACGTTCTTTTTCAAGTTCACTCACATCCGGCAGGCTTTCGTTCATGTCCAAATATAAATCGCCCTTCTGGACAGCAAAGGTTTCACAAAGATCGTTGAACACGATTTCCTCACCGCTGAACAGCTTCTTAAAAACATACGGAACCGCAAACTGCTTGCCGGTAGCTGTCCATTCTCCAGCGTGCTTGCCGTCTTTATACTTCGCAATATAAACTGCATCATTTACGAGACACATTCTGTCATATGTAGCTTCATGCTCAAACGTATATCCATACTGATTTGCGAATTTCATACAGAAGTCAATAATTTCTGGCGTTGCGTCCGGAATCTTGATGGAATCCGTTTTGATATGCGCGACAGTGAATCCTCGCTGCTGCACTTCATCCTGAAGCGTCCGCATGAATAACGCGCCACGGAGTGCCACAATGTTATTCTTGTTGCGAATATCTCTGAACGGATTGTCGAAGTTTGCCGATGTTAGTCCGTATACACTGTTAATCGCGATTTTCAAAGCCTGTGCCAAATCCTTTGCCGTGGATTCATCATCCAGATAAGGCGCGAGTTTTCCTCCCATGATTTTTCTGGCTGTATCGAAATCTCCGTGTTTAATCAGCATACGGGCATCCAGAATATCCTTGAAATGCTTCGTGTATTCGCCAAAGCAATTCATTGCGATGATGGAATGCGGATGCAGACTGGCTACATCGAGCAAAGCCACATCACTATACATTCCCGGTTCCGCATAAACATAACCGCCGAATCCAAGATCGGTATCACGATACATGTTGTGGTATTTCTTATCTTCATCGGAATATACAAATTCGTATCCGGGAAATTCCTCGGAAAGATCCGTGTAAACCAGCTGAGGATGCCGCTCTTTACCGAATATGATTCTCGTAGTCAGAGAATTTGTAGTGTCGTTGACTGTCAAGCCGGCAATGTCTGCCAAAATACGTCTCGCGGTAAAATCGCCCTTCAAATGGTTAAATACCGCTTCTGTCGCGATTACATCATTGCCACAATAGGAAGAAACTTTTTCCCACATCTCTTCCGGGACGGGACGATCCCATGGGAAACCAAGCTCCTGATGATGAATACCCAGCTCGATTTCCCATTTTTTTAAAGATTGTTTCTTCGCGGCAAAATCATATACATCGGTGTATGAAAGATTATACGCCTCGCCGAAAAATGCGTTTCGGTCTCCGCTGATGATTTTCTGTGACAGGTTGTAAAGCTGTTCGTTGGTATATCCCATCAGTCTTGCATACAAAATATGGTTGTCATAGCGTCTGCAATTGAAACCGACCAGCCGGAACCGAATTAGTTCCTCAATATCCGCAGGCTTCGGGTTGATCATACGAACGACGGGTTTTTCTTCTCCGGCAATCTTCCAGCATATAACGAACAGATTGGGAAAAATTTCTACATCATAAAAGATAAGCGTCGCATCGTCATCGACCGCCACGGCAGGCTCTTCCGATTTGAACTTCATCTTGTTGACCGTTTTGACACAGGTGCTCGATTGATTTGTGCTGTGCGCGGCAAACGCCAAAACCGCATTGCGCAAATCGGATACATCATAATGCAGATCACTTGCATAAGCGTCGTCGAGAAGTTTATTGATGAAACTGATGCTTGACGCAGTGGAAGGATGATACTCTTTGTTGAGGTTCCGCTTAATCATTGTTCTAAGCATCTTCTCGCTTTTAATGTTGTCAAACTGGATCACATTGTCATCTCCTTTCAACGGCAATCCCGAGCCAATGGAAGCGATTGGCAAATCATTACATTTTGTAAGTTTCCTTCTCAATGAGCTTTTTCCTGTGCACACCTTCACCTCAATATTGTCATCGTATATGCGGCTTAGTTTTGAAGTATCGCCGGTATAAATATAATGCAAATGTATTCCCGCGCCGGATTTGCTGAGTTCTGCGTAAGTCGCAGGCCATTTGCTTGCCGCAACCCGATTTTTCTCGAACGATTTGTTTCCATCCGCATCCTTTAAATCGAAGTCGATCACAATATGATTCTCCGGAACCCTGACATAGTGAACCTGAGAGGTGTCTAAATCTTTCAGCACCGTGACGGTATCGTCCCACGCGGCAATCGGCTTGTCATTCGCACCAGCATACTGAGCAGGACAATCGGCGCATATCTCATCAAATATGGACACACAGCTGTCAAACCGGATCAATTCCTCTGACGCCTTTTCTGCATCTGAGTCCTCGCGTTCAAATATCTCTGTCCGAAACCCGCTGTAATAACTCCGTACTCTTGAACCGTCCTCCATGGCGAATCGCTCGATAAATTCTCGGAAATAATTTTTAAGTTCCTCCTTAAAATTCATTCTTGATAGCTGAAAAATAACCTTGGCGTCATCACAATAAGTTTTATACATTTCCCAAGCAGCTTTCAGTGAAATACCGTCATCTTTTTTGAAAATGTGATACGAATCGACAACGAAGTTATAGAAATCGTTCGAGGCACCGAGCATTGCGACAGGAATATAATCGTCATACATGTCTGGCGCATTCAAATATACTTCTTTGCAATGATACGCGATTGCGCCGAGTTCAAATTTAATCTGGTTTGTGAGACGTTTATATTCTCCAGCAGGCAGCTTGTTTCCGGATGGATGCACGTCGATCAGTCGTCGGATAAGTCCCGATTTTGCATCCGTGATCTTTACCGGTTTGTTTGTGCCCATGATGAGGAAACTTTTGAATTTGTTCGCATAAGCCGATTTAAATTTCTCATTCACCAGCATTGTTTCATGCGACACAAGACTGTTGATTCTGGTGTTATCCTCAATCCTGGACAGATCGCCGTCGTGCTGGATCGCTACCAGCGGGTTGGAACGGAACGCCTCCAATGCGAATGCGTTGGCAGAAGAACCCAATGTTTTAGCTTCAAATGTTTCGCAATATCCGTCAAATAATTGCTGAATGATATTGATTATGGTCGATTTGCCTGTTCCGGCAGCACCATAAAATACCATAAACTTTTGAATCGTTTTGGAGTCTCCGGTTATAATCGAACCGATCGCCCATTCAATTTTATGCCGTTCTTCCGGTGTGTACAGTGTAGATATCAGCTTTTCATATGCGGAGATGTCGCCCTTTTCCAGAGGATAGGAGAGACGTTTGCTGGCGTAATCATGCTTGCTGGGCGCATTATTTGAAAATATAAGCGTTTCATCCAGCATGTGAAACGAATCGCGCAACTGCTTCTGGCAATACTTATGCCACTTATCGACCATGCCGGAATCCGCATCCCACATATATAATGTAGTAGACTCTCCGTGCGCTTTTTCGTATTGCTCGGAAAATACGCGGAGCTCCTGATCGATAAGCCGCAATGCGTCCTGCTCATCCGTAGACCATAACCCGCGTTCGTCGACCCATATCGCATAGAAATCTCCTCCGCGAATCATAAGATCATCACTTTTTTTAATGATGAATTTTGGAAATATCTCGACACCGTCCTTCCTTGTGTGACGCACAGCAATATTCAAAAAATCGAGCATATCACATTACTATTCTCCCTTCTCGATAAATATCATATGGTGTCCAGATACCAGCAAAGCTGATGCCATATCTCTACTGTACGCAAATCCTTCTTGCAGCTTCTGATTACAAATAACCCGCCTTTCCCATCGGGACGATACTCTCTATCGAGAAAGCGGTCAATTGTATCGGCTACAAAACGTCTGTCAAACGCGTCGTCCGTCATAGAACCAAGCCCAAGATTTGTGACCATATTCCAGAACCATTGACTGACACGATTGCCGACATAGGGATCGTCCATGATGGTTTCCTCGCATTTAATCGCCAATGCGACCATTATTTCGAGGACGCTGCATGGCTCGTTTAAATATGTTTCAGCGTCTTCCGTTTCGGCATATTCGTAAGCAAATCGGTATCGAAGATCCACTCCATCCCTTGCGCGGTTCTCATCTCTTGGGATGCTCCATCGAAATACGGTTCCATGTAAATACGTCAGGAGTTTCCGGTAGGATATGCTCTCGGAATATCGTTCGGCGCATACCAGATTGTACATCCACTCAAAATATCGGTCTGTGATTTGATCGTGCGTCATTTGTTATCTGTACACCCCCGTGGGTCCAATAAAATCTCGTAATCGGTTTCTGTCCGGTCATTTCTGATGAATACCGCATCGTCTTCGTACTCTCCAAAATGCTCCTCAAAACCCTTCCCGACCAAAGCTTCAACGTTCTCGATCGGATTGTCCCAATCGTCGGTCAGAATATCTTTGGCTTTAAAATAATTCAAACTTATCGTATCATAGTCGTCCAGCATACCAAATTCTTCCGGTGGAATGATATACGGCGTATTATTCATACTTTCTTCCTCCTTACATCTGTCATAATTAAGTTCGCTGATTTTGGACGCATATTCCTCTCGCTCGCAGTCCGAGGAGTCTTTTTTATCCATGCTCGAGCCAAGAATATCCATGATTTCCAGGTTAAGTTCCTCAGCCCGTTCTCTTACTGCCTGCTCGTACTTTTTCCTGGCCAGCTTATATGTTGCGATAGAACCGGCAGCTGCGCCGATTGCAAATATGGCAACTTTGGATATAATACTATTCATTTTTCGTCTTCCTCCTTTAATGTGACAACAGTTACAGTAAGCCCGCCAAACAATAAGGAAATACTCATAAGGATTCCTCCGACAATATGGCGCTTTTGTTTTGTGTCCAAAATATAATCCAGTGTAGTCAGCAATTCTTCGAGTCTGTCCATCCTGCTCCTCCTTAGTTGTCCGCCAGCACGACAAGCCCGCTCACAAAGCAGATACCTGTCATGATAGCCAAAATATAAGATACAAATGACTTTCTCATCTTTGCTCCTCTCCCAATATGATAAATTGAAGATTACCCCTGACTCCCGTTTGAGAGCCAAGGGTAATCATACAGTGTTCGCATCCAGTTTCCAGACCCAATCGCGTCGAGTCCTGTCATTCACATCATGTCGAGAATATTGCCGTCGACATTGAAATCTAACAGAATGTTCCGCTCATAGCCGTTTACGAAGTCGCGCTTCTTTTCATCATAAACGTCATAGATACCAAAGTCTACGTAATTGTCAAACAGGGGGCTGCTTTCGTCGAAAACCCATCCGACGATTTGCCCTGCCTTTGTTTTTTGAATGCCGAGCATCTCATATACTTCGTTCAGGAACAGGTACCCGTTTGCACGCAGCTTTTCGTTTGCGTGATCCTGCTGCCGACGCAAGAACATGAGGTTTAGTTCTGCATCCTTTTGCCATCCCGTGCATGTCTCGTCAAAGAAACGCGCATAATCGCTATAGTTTGCATGTGAATCATTTGTGTTCGCATGTTCATACACCGTCTTTTTTACGACTCTTTCTTCGCCGTTTTCGTCGGTAAGTTTTTCTTCGACCTCTTTCGCTTTGAGATTGTACTTCAATTCTTTATCCACCACTTCGCCAAACCGTTCGGCAACACGGCTGCGATAGCCCTTGAAGCTCTTTTCGATTGTTGTATATGCCGCAGCGAGTGCCACGTTCCTCTTGCGTAAAATACTGTTGGACGCAACGATAGCGGTAAGCGACAGTGTACCGAGAACGACCGATGGAGCATACAGCTTCACGACGTCAAGCGCCGTATGTGCGTATACGATCGTCAAGTCATTTTTGCAGTCTTCCTGCGTGTATTCTTCCGCCAATTCCTCCGGATGATCGGCAGCATAGTGAATCTTATCTACCTCTTCTTTGGTGTCCGAGAGGATTGCGTCAAGTTTTGTCGTAGCGCGGCACGCCATTACAGCACTGGTCACTACTCCCACTACACCTGCGGCAATCAGAATTTCCGGGCTGTGCTTCCTGACCTGAAATCCAAATTTGTGGAAGGTTCTTGACACGGTCTTTACCATTTCAGTTTTGTTCATCTTTAGTCGCTCCTTTTGTACTTGTTGTTAATTTGTCAAATATTGCTCTTGCTTCTTCGTTCTGAAAAGCGTTTATAATTTTCATGGTTCCCTTAACCTGTTTACCGACAACACATACTCCTGTACTGTCGTCCGAAAAACTAAAACTCACAATATAACTGCCTGTGATGCTCATGTGTCCTCCTTAGTCGATCGGCATTGCCGGCGGCAATTTCAAAATATATCCTTCTTTTACTCTGACAATCTCCGCATTACGAATATTTGTCCATCCATAGTCTGATGCTGTATAGGGCGCACTGACATCCGCAATATCGTACAAGTCTTGCACAGTGACAAATCCGTATTTATCGCGTATATCCTCCATCTGTTTACGCACGGCTTCAGTCTCGCTGCGTGTCTCAAATATCAAATCGTCATAATCAAAGCGATTGGACATTCTGGAATCACGATATCGGTGATCGTCTCTTCTGTCATAATAATCACGATATGACACTTTGTGCGAACTTAATTTTTTCTTCCCTTTTCCGGAACC
>CAZJVB010000041.1:0-5810 GCA_964549435.1 uncultured Ruminococcus sp. | reverse complement strand
GGTTTTTTATATCTTCGGCATCTTTGTGTACTAACATATCAAGCAGCTTACGCGCTTCACTTTTCTTTTTTATTCGGACAGGTCCGCGTACTACTTTTTCGGGTTTTCTTCCATCGGCGCTGGCTTTTTCCGCCTCTTTAAATTTATACGAATTTGGCTTATAGTCGTCCATATTGCCTCCTTAACCTACATACGTATAAAACCGAAAAGGGAAATACCCTGTTACAGGTATGTCCCTTTCGTAGAATCTAAACGTTTTTATTCGATTTCTTCAATTACAGGATTTTCTGTTCCTTCATCGACGGATTCACTTTCTTCGGACTCACAATCTTCGACTCCGGATTTTGCCCCAAGCGAATAGCTGACCAACGCTACAGCTCCGACTGCCGCTGCCGCCGCAATCTTTTTGCCGTGCTTCCTGATCACCGCTATTCCCTTAGAGGCAAACCCCTTCAGCTTAGATTCTTTTTCCTCATGTGTTTCGTAAACCTCTTCGATAATTTCAGTTCTGTTTTCTTCCATTGTAATGTCTCCTTTCAAAATATCATAAAAATGTTTATATGTTCTCATAAAATGCCGTGTAAATTTCGCGAATTTACATATACTCGGAATATCCGTATTTCGGTGCGACCCAGTAATCAAGCACAAGGCACGGTCTTCCATCGTCTGCGATGCGCGCACTAAAGTCAAACTTCGCTTTTCCGTCCCGATGCAGACACCATCCGAGATCGTCTCCGACAGATGTATGCGCAAGTCCGAGTTCGTCATACAGGTCGTTTACCGAAACGTAATCCGTAACGAACATCATTTCATTTAAGGCGTACTCGACACGTTTGATTTGATCAATATCGGATAAGAAATATCGCGCAGACAACGGATCAAAACAAAGAGTATTGCCTTTTTCCGTCATAATAACTTCATTGCTGCTAACCGGATTTTTCTCCAGTTTCTCCTGTGTGATTTTATCTTTAATTGCCTGCTCTTTTTTCTCTCCGATCGTCTCGACCACCTTATCTTTATACTCGGTAAAAGCCGTCTCGGAGAGTTTATACGCAGTCGCCAGCGCAGCGTTACGTCTCGCGTTCACGGACTGCGCCCCAATCAGACACGCCGCCGAGATAATTCCTGTTGAGACCGCAGGGATATAACACTTCCAAGTGGTCTTGACCGTTTCAAACAGTGATAACTTGCAGCAATACGGCTGCTTGCCGTGGCCTCTATATGTTGACTTTGCCTCATCGAATATAATGGTCGAATCTTTATTTTTTCTCCGCTTTTCCGCCCCCATCAATTCCATGGCTTTCGGTGTAGCCTTTACCGCGAGCACGGTTGCTGTAATCATGCCGGCAATGCCGATTCCGATCAAAATCTCCGGGCTGCGTCTGGATGCAATCTGTTGTACGTCCTTAAAGAGTTTTGTTACGTTTGGTTTGTTCATTGTGGTATCTCCTTTACAAAATTTGAAAAACCGAAGGGTCAGTTAGACCCTCAGTTCTTTTTTAAGATTAGAAATTGCTTCACTTGTTTTCCTTGCAATTTTCTCGTCAAGCTCCTTATCTGCGAAATAATTTGTGGCAATCGTTACGCTAATGCTAATTACCGGCAGAATATATCGAGCGACTTTATTCAATGCATCACCCATAAAGCATTCCTCCTTTCATAACAGTGCTTGTAATTTGCGCGAATCTAAATATATTCGCGATATTCGGCAGTCGGTTCAAACGCCATATCTATTACGCAGCATTCCAACCCATCTTCCAGTTCTATTTTGCTGTGGTTGAAGTCAATCCAATAAATATCGTCATCGAACGTGGACCAGCCGACGGTCGAACCGAAGTCTGTGGTTTCTAAACCCAAAAACTCATAAAAGTTATTCAAAGAAGATGACCCGGCAAACATAAAGTTGCGATTTAAACGATATTCCGCCTGAAGCACTCTCGGAATCGTGGACTCAAAATATCGATTTGAAAAGCTGTCGTAGAACAGTCGCGTCTCGCCATCCGCATCGCCAAAATCCAAATAGCTGTCATTGGCGAAAGACGGTGCCGAAATATAAACTTTCTCTGCTTTCTCGGAGGCGATCGATTCCATAATTTTTTGATGCGTTTCTTCGCCATATAGTTCTTTCACTTTATTCCGATAGTCCGTATAAGCGGCGCTCACCAAGGTGTACGCACTCGCCAAAGCTGCCTGCTGACGGCGGTTGAGCACATTGGAACCAAATATGCATACGATTGCAATTGTGCCGACCGTGATGGTAGGAATATAGCATTTCCATGCAGACTTTACCGCTTCGGTTTTTGTATACGCATATGGGTCGCCATCGTGGTTCTTTTTGCTGTCCGATTTGATGAGTTCATCAGCCTTTGTCGCTGCTTTGGCAGACAGGACAGCAGTGGCAACAACTCCGGCAGCCCCAACACAGGCTAGAATCGTCGGAAAATGGCGTTTTAAAATTGCTCCCGATTGTGTAAGTATATTGCTCATTTTGTCTCCTTTCGTTGCTGGGCAGGTGAAAATATAAAAGAGAAGAGCCTTTGTGTAAAGCTCTCCTCGTTGACCGGTTTAGCTGTTCTTCAGCAAGAATTTAACAAGCAGATAAACCAGCCACAGACCTCCGGTGATAAAGGTCATAAACAGATGAAACAATACCCTCATGGTCATCCTCCTTTCGTGATTCCGATGGTTGTTCAACGTGTTCATAGCAGTGTCTGCAAATTTCGCGGACAAAAAAGAGAAGGCTCATTCCGAGCCCTCATCTTCTTCGTTTTCTAAAAAATCGTTTCATGATCCATACTATAAGAAATATGCATACAATCAAATCACCGAATAATACGATAAACGCTGCGCCTCCAATGCTTAACGCCAGAAAAGCAAGTACCGCAATAATCGCTAATATAATTAGTAACACTGTAAACAAGATCATAAATATCACTCCTTTTTTCATTAAAGGGGCTGTAAATCTCGCGAAGAAAGAAAGAGCCCGTAGGCTCAATCTTTTAATGCACTAAGTTTTCTGCCTGCAATAACACATGCGATGAGTAATATTGGCCATGTAAAGGACGACATAACAACATATCCGTCAATAGCGCCTAGACCAAAAGCTTTGGCATAGGCAAATTTGTCTTTTACGTTGAGTTCGTCAAACTTATCTTCAATCCAATCTCCTATCGTTTTTGTTATAAGCATAACATCGACCTCCTAGTATTTATTCATAATAGCGCCTGCAAACTTCGCGTCTAAATATCGCGTCTATCGAAGCACGTCTCCCATCGCTCTCTTTTCAGCGGCTTCATTTTCAGCGCCCACATAATTTGCCGGATTGTAACAGTAGGGTATAAGCCGTCCTTACATTCACTTGCGCGAGAGTCGAAGAAACCCTTGAATTTTGGATGCAAATATAAAACATCAGTCATCCACGGGTCTATTTCATTCCATCTTGTGGATTTTGTTGCGGGGTTGAATCGCTGCTGTATGACAGCCAATCCCTTATCACCAATCAAATATAATGTACAAGAATCATATACCGGATGATTGCATTTGTATGTCGTTCCATACATCGACAAATATATAGTTGGCTTTTTGTAATGGTATCTCATTGGCAGCTCCGAAAAATGTAAAAGGCCATGTTTCCACAGCCCTCTACTTTGATCCTCATTCTATCACTTCTTCGGAAGTAACTTATTGATGAATCCACGTCCTATAATTGTAGTAATTGTGCCGGTCTCCTCAAACTTCAGGGACTTGAACGTACCCCAAATCGTTATGAGAGCCGGCAATACGATTCCGCCAATGCTGATTTTGTGCTGAATCGACCGATCTTCACGTTCGTTTTCATGATTTTCGATCTCAATCATGCGATCCATCAGCATCGCCCATGTTTTTGCCGTCTCCGCATATTCTTCGGAGCCAATCTCCATCTCTTTCATCCGTTTGGATACCGACTCAATCTCCGCATTCAATAATTCTTTCGTGTTCATTTTTGTTCTCCTTTCAGAATTAAGTCGAATGTTTCTTCATAATAGAACGTGCAAATTTCACGATAAATTCGCATTATGGTCAATGCTCACGAGCATTCGCTTTTTATATGCTAAGCCATCCAAATCATCGATTTCAAGCCGGTAAATATCCCTTTCGGGATTTGAATGATCGACTCTTAGCGTGCCTCTGCCGCTCGATAGTCGAAGTAAAATCAGAGTGAATATGCACCCGACAATTACACCGATAACAAACAAGTAATAAGCCATTTTTTGTTCTCCTTTCAAAGCATTTTATCAAAATTTTCATCCGGGAATTTTTCTCATATCAATCTACCACGGTTTCCCGTAACCTGCGTCCTGAAAATGGAAAAGAGAGAGTCATATTAAATCAATCGCTTTTCAGCGCTCTATATATACTCATTACAATCTTGCGTCCAAAATAAATGCTAAAAACGAAATCCACCAGCAACAGTATAGCTATGCAAACAGAGCAAATACCAACCGCGATGATACCATACAATTCCAAAATCCATAATGCCACTAAGCAATCAACCATCATAATAAACCCTCCTGATTATAAAAAAAAGAAAGAGCCCGCAGGCTCAATCTTCCGCAAATACATTTTTGTCATTCGTTAAAGATGTGCTTCACTCTTGTGATGATAGATTCCAGATGTCCGATAATACTTACAATCATGTAAGCACCGCCGCACTCCTGTACTCCGCATTCCTCACATACGTTTGAATAATAAGCTCTCTTCTCCATTTTTTGTTCTCCTTTCAAAACATATTTGTTTTCATTAAAGGAGCTGTAAATTTCGCGAACAGAAAGAAAAGAGGAACCATAATTGATATGATCCCTCAATTTGTTGTTGGTTTATTTGCGATTTAATATTAAATACACTAAAATTCCCGCTAAAACTGCGATTACAATATCCATATTGGTGCTCCTCCTTTCATAATAGCACATGTAAATTTTGCGAGAAAAAAGAGCCTAAACCATGTCTACAGTCTAGGCTCTATGTCGTGTTGTGTTATTCTTTGATGCTTACGTTAATCGATGCCTCCGGATAAATGGTTTTTAAATACGATTGTACTTGTTCGACCGCTTTAGCGTTTGCGTCTTCAATCATTTCGTCTTGTTCGATCGATTTTTCAATGATTTCTTTTTGGGACTTTCGCAACTCTGTACCGTCTTCCGGCGTGAGTGGGTTAAAAACATTAGAGGAGATATCCAAATACTTCCAGCTATTGTCATCGATTTCGTGACTGATAATTGTGCACGGCGCAAGTTTAACGTCGATCGATGCACTGTTGGCAACCACTTCAGTCTCCGACAAATCAGTTCCTATTTTTACAATACCGTCATAGCATACAATCATACTATTCCCCGTGAGCGGAATATTTATTTTTCCCAACAATTTCTTTGGAGGCTCTTCCGCTTTTACTGCATTTCTGTACCGATATTCTAATGTTACAAGTTCGGAAAGCTCCTTTACTTGATTGCCGATAACATTTGAGTCATATGTCGGTTCGAGTTTTTCTTCACTTTTTTCGCCGCCACCAATAAATAGGCCAAGCGCTATTCCTATGATCAATACTACCACCATAAGTATTGATATAAAAATTTTCTTCGTTTTTTTCGGCATTATTATTTGTAATTCTTTTTCTTTTTCGTCTCCCATTTCTTTTCTCCTCCTATCGATTGTCGATCTATGTCGCAACGTGTAAACATTATATCATTTTATCCAGAAAAAAGAAAGAGCCCGCAGGCTCACAGCCTGTCGAAAAAGTCACCGGAAGGAGGCTTTTTCTGTTATAATAAGAATGG
>CAZJVB010000040.1:0-20493 GCA_964549435.1 uncultured Ruminococcus sp. | reverse complement strand
CCTCGAACGGTTCCTTTCCATTATCATAATCTTTTCCGAACCCCTTGTCAAGCAGTTAATTTTTCAAGGGACGGTTTCTTGTTTGTTTCGCGGCGCGGGGAGCGCCCGCGCCGGCATTCCTCCGCATTAAGATTTTCGTATGGCGAAGCCGAGGCACACGCCATATGAGGCGCGTGCCCAGGCTCTGCCGTTCGGGGTTCCTCTGGTGCCCACAAAGCAGAAGCCGTACAAGTTGCACTTGCGCGTCGGGCGCATCGGCAGACGCGTCCACCATTCGCAGACGGATTTTCCGTCTGTGTCTTTGAGAATGCGTTTTTTCTTGTCTTTAAAATACGGCAGCTGTCTATCCGTTCTGTTGCTTTTGCTTGCGTACCATTTGTCGCCGACCTCCATCGTGGAGAGTCCCCAAAGCTTGTCTATGCTCTTTATTCTGGTGGCATGGTCCCCATTCTCGATGATTGTTCTCGGTGCGATTACCGCCGCCATATCGTCCGGCAGGAGTGCGAGAATATCTTCGTTCGCATGTCTGCGCATTTCGCTCTTGTTCCAGCCGCCTTCGTTGGTGTTCGTCTTGTTCATGCAGTGGTTGCCGTAGTTTTCCGTGTTAATAAATATCAGTTCATCCTGCTGGTAGTGGTTGACCGCCGCCACCGCATATGGCATCTTTCTGCCGTTCTTCAATGTCTCGATAACGATTGTTCCGACTTGATACTCTCCGGCTTTACCTTCGTCTACGTCCTTCTGGATCGCGTCCCATGTGATTCTTTCCGATACTTTTTTGATTATTGTTGCCATTGCTGTACCTCCCTTGTTCTTTTTGTTTTTGCCCTGCTTTTCCGAACGGGCTTTTGTGCCGATCTTGTTGAGACCGCTTTTTTCTCGGATAAGCGGCTCATATTCGGGGTTCAAGTCTATCCCTGTGCACTCTCTTCCGAGCCTGTGCGCTGCCGAACACCTTGGCGTTTCTATCTCTCCGTTTTAAATTTCATCCCTCATCGAAGCAACGGAGTAAAGCGTCATGTGCAACACGGAACGCAAGCAGACGTTCGGGTGGCAATTGCTTTGCGTAAAGCGCATCGAGCTTTTCAAGGTCTTTGCAGATACGTCGTTCAAGCTGCAGCGTTTGTTCTTCCTCCGTTGCTCTCTTGACATACGTAATCTTGAAGTCGGGATCACTGTTATCGGAATCTCCCACGCTTTCCGGCTGGCTTTCGTTTGCGCGGCAGAACCGTTCGAGCATCTCTTTTGTTTGGCGCGCCAGCTCCTCGATGTGGCGTTCTTCCTCTTGCTCCTCTGCGGACAGTTCCGTCAAATACGGTTTGCTATATAGCTTTGCCGATTCCCGATTCGTCAGGAACGCATAGAGCTCTTCTTTTGTTTGCGGCTGCTCTTTGCTTCGCCGTTTCAGCTCAGTCGCCTGTTCCAAAGACGGCACGGAAACGGATGCACCGAACAGCGCATACAACGCATTCTGTTCCGGTTCGGATAAATAGGAAAGTTCTACGGCAGTACGAAACGGAATTCTTTCGTCATCCGTCATATCAAGCAGGGGACGAATGAGGTGGGTTAAGCGAATGTAACGTTGAATCTGCGCCCTGCTATCATCCGTGTTTCGCGAAAGTTCTTCATCGCTTCGCAACTTCGTCTCCAGTGGAGACGAAGTTAAGTCGTTCCGTTTGCCCTGTCGTTTCATCGCTTCCAGCCGCATTTTATAGGCAAAAGCCTTCTCTGACGGAAGAATTTTCTCCCGCTGCAGGTTCGCGTCCACCATCTGCAGGGTAGCCTCCTCGTCGCTCAGCTCCACGATCAGCGCAGGAAGCTCAGTGATTCCCAACCGTTCACAGGCGTGTTTGCGCCGATGTCCGGAGATCATTTCGTACCGTCCGTTTTCTTTCTTTCGCACCTTTACGGGTGTAATCACACCCTGCAGGCTTATGCTCTCGGTCAGCTGCTCCATATCCGCGTCGTCGCGGACATGGAACGGATGATTTACGAAATTGTCGATCTGCAGCAGGGGAATCATTTTGATTTTGTCCTTTGCGTTCTCGTTTTTGCTTGCATCGTTGAACAGGGCCTGAAAGCCTGCCTTAATGTTGTTTGCTTCCGATCGGAAATCCTGCTTCGCCATGTTTACACCCCCAGAAACTCTTTTACCAGCGCACGGTAGTCCTCTGCCGCCGTGCAGTGCGGGGCGTAGGTCAGCAGCGGGGAATGGAACGTGCTTTCACCGACCTTGGTACAAGCACGGATGCAGGTCTGCATTGCCGGAACGCCGCAGGTTTGCAGCAGATCATCCACATACTGCGCAAGGTTGGTCTTACGGTTCACCACTGTTAAGAAGCAGCCGTGCATCGTCAGCCGTTCGTTGCAGTCTTGAAGCTCTTGAATGACGTTCATAACGTAGCTCAATCCGTCCAAGCCGTACTTGTCCGCACGAACGGGGATCAGTACATCGTCGGAGATCGCCAGCGCGTTGATCGCCGCCATGCTGATGTCCGGCGGACAGTCGATTAAACAATAGTCATATGCGTCCGTGATCTCCTCGCGCAGCAGCTGCCGCTTAAAACGGAACTGCTGCGGGCGCGTCGCGTCCAACATACAAGCCTTATTGGCTTCGACCAGCCGGAAGTCCGCACCGATCACGTCTAAGCCGTAGGGGGAGTGGTTGATCAACTCATCGGTGGGAAGCAATTCCCTTGCCGTCAGCATATCAGCCGTTCCGATCTGACTTTGCCCGTTCGGGAGCAGCAGCCGCGTCGCGTTGCCCTGCTGGTCTGCGTCGATCAGCAGGACGCGCTTTCCGTAGTCTTGTGCCAGCACCTGTCCGATGGTGATCGCCGATGTAGTCTTTGCCACTCCACCCTTGATATTCAGTAATGAGATGATTTTCATGATGTATTTCCTTTCGTATTCTTCCTTTCTTTTTTTGCTTTGGATGTTCCAACGGCACGGGACGGGTGAAAGGAAATCCCGTCCCGCGTGATGCATCACGCTGCCGTGGAAAAAAGAATGCGGAAAGCCTTTGTAGATAACATCCCGCAGTGTCCTTACCTACGGGTGGTTGTCGTTGTTACAGTTGAGCAGAACGCCTACTGTATGCGTACCGTTTTGTCTAAGTGGCTTTTTTATGTGGCTAAACCGCGTTCCAACGTGTGTACAGCACGTTCCGGACGAAAGAGATGTTTTGCGGAAAGCCTTTTTGTCGCTTTGGTCTAATCGTATCTAACTTATACCGCTGGGCATTCACGGCTTCTTGGAGTACGTTACTTCCGCAACCGTGCAATGTTCTCCCTATAACGGCGAGAACTTTTTTGGCTTTTTTGTGTGACCTAAACCGCGTCGTTTGCTTTTTTCGACACACAAGAGTAAAATATATCCATACAATCAAAAAGGAGGATCTGAGATATGGCAGACGAACGATTTGAAGGATATCAATATTTACTCTTTCGTGAAAAAGAAATAGACTCGTTTAGTGAGCTTGCGAACCTGTATTTGGACTTTGAAAAACCACGAATCAAGGAAAGCTCCCTATACACGATCAAACGAAAAGCGGATAAATACATTTTTCCGTACTTTGCACATCAAAAATTAAAGGATATCGAACCGCTTGATATCGTCCGTTGGCAGGGAAGTTTGCCGGCAATGAGCGAACGCTATTTCTTGGAAATACGTCGTATTCTCAACTCGCTTTTCAGGTTCGGGCATCAGTATCTCGGCGTTCCAAATCCGATGGATCAAGTGTCATATAAAAGAACGTCAACACCGAAAAAAATGATGCAGATTTGGAGCAAAGAAGAATTTGAGCGGTTCGATGCTGTAGCTGACGAACCGCTCTATGCCTGTTTCTTTCGTTTTCTCTATTTATCAGGTTGCCGCGAAGGAGAAGCAATTGCGCTTAGCCCATCCGACGTCGATCCGGCAAATAATACGGTTTCGATCACGAAAAGCTATACACGCAAGTGTTTTGATGCGCCCTATAAGATCACCACACCGAAAACGCCGTCTTCTGTTCGCATTATTGAAATTCCGCAATCACTCACAATAGAGTTATCTTCTTTACAGAATAACTGTGACGTGCCGTTTTTGTTCGGCGGCGATCATCCGCTTTCCGAATCGACGATTACAAGGCGACTGCGAGAGTGGACGTATAAAGCAAAATTAAAGCCCATTCGGATTCACGATCTGCGCCACTCCCATGCTTCCTATCTCATCAGCAGCGGAATTTCTCCGGTTGCCGTCAGTAAAAGGCTGGGACATTCCAGTGTTACCGAGACATTGAATACATATAGCCATGTGCTACCGCAAGACAACCAAGCGATTATGCGATTGCTGAATAAATAAGTCCTTTGATTCGATCCCCGTATTCTCCACCAATAGCCGGATATCCAAACGGATTTCCGGTTTTTTATATGCCAACATCCGGCATATGATTCTCAATAGAATTGCAAAAATACCCCCGGATAAAAGCAGAACAAAGCACCGATCGGCGATCGGTGCTTTTTCTTATGATCAAAGAGACCTTTCCCGCCAGGATATCCTGTCAGGAACGTATGAAGCCGACATTCAAATGTGTCAGATCGAAAATCAGAAAGGCGATAAAAATAACCAAGACCAGCGTAGTGACACAGCCCATCCAAAAAATAATGCGTGATTTTTTAGCATTCTCCGCCACTTGTCTTTGAATCGTATGGTAACGGCTGTCCAGCATTTCGCGGTAAAGTGAAATCAATTGCTGATCCGCCGATAATACCTTCTCGCCATGCTCAATTCCGGCAAGCTCATCCAAGGAACCGCCTACCGCCTTCACAATCCCTGCAACAGAATCAAATGTCGGATTCTCTGTCTCTCCGCTTAAAATCCGATTGATGGTACTCTTCGGTACCATCGACAGATCCGCAATCTGCTGAACCGTCATTTTTGATTCCTCTTTCATCTGATTCAGCTTTTGTCTATACATATACTGCTCCTTTCCGCAAACCGATTTCGGATTTGCAAAAAATCATATTTGTAAGCGAAAAAGTCCTTTATTGAAAGACCTTTTTCTAAATCCGAAACCTTAAAAAATCCAAATCCGGTTTGGAAAAAACCATCTTTTTCCGTCGAAACCAAAACTGCGTATTGCATTTCAAAAATGGAGGGTGTACAGTGAGCTTGCAGGACAGGAAAACGCCCTGCCACAAAAACGCCATGTCGAAACAACCGGAAAAGAAAGGAAAAGGCGTGGGACGATAAACATGCCGATGGAGGCAAAGTAAACATCACACAGAAAGGAAGGATACGCAAATGCTGATCGTACCATTCATTCTTTACAGGAAGATTGTACCACGATTT
The DNA here is from genome assembly GCA_964549435.1 of uncultured Ruminococcus sp. Taxonomy (GTDB): domain Bacteria; phylum Bacillota; class Clostridia; order Oscillospirales; family CAG-382; genus Coliplasma. The sequence goes on along the minus strand of CAZJVB010000040.1, from coordinate 15,162 downwards.
CACTTAAATGTCAACAAATTCCAACAGATTCACCCAAAAAACGAAAAACAATCGTCTGAGCGGATCAGGAGAGAAGAAGTACTGACGCCCATGACGCCGGAATCGGAAAAGAAAGGATACGATGATATGAAACAGTTGATGTCAAAAACATGGTGGAAATCCGCCGGCAGGCGTGCGATCAAAATAGGCTTACAGGTCGCCGTCTCTATGACCGGAACAAACGCGCTTCTGCAGGAGATCCGTTGGCGCACGATTGTGTCCGCTGCCGTTCTCGCCGGCATCCTATCCCTGTTATCAAGCATCGTAGAGCTCTCGGAACCAGAGCCCGAAAACGATCAGGAAGCCGGGGAAAAGTCTTAGAAAGCCATGGGTATGATCGGAAAAGACTTTACAATTGACGTAAAATCTGCTATACTTATTGATAATTATCAAGCAAATCCCCCTGCATGGCACGGGCGCGGAGGAGAACGGTAGATGGAGCAGCAAGCATTCTTCACACAAGGACACACGCAGCCACTGGCGGCAAGACTGCGCCCGCAGACACTTGAGGATTATGTCGGACAGGAGCATCTGCTGGGAAAAGGCAAGGTGCTGCGCCGCCTGATTGAGACCGACTGCATCTCCTCGATGATTTTCTGGGGCCCTCCCGGTGTCGGGAAAACCACACTTGCACGAATCATTGCCAACCGGACCGAGGCGACCTTTATCGACTTTTCTGCAGTTACAAGCGGAATTAAGGAAATCCGCACGGTCATGCAGCGGGCAGAAGAAAATGCACGCTTCGGGGAAAAGACCATGGTATTTGTAGACGAAATCCATCGGTTCAACAAGGCACAGCAGGACGCATTTCTGCCGTTCGTGGAAAAGGGCAGCATCATTCTGATCGGCGCTACTACGGAGAATCCCTCCTTTGAAATCAATGGGGCACTGCTTTCCCGCTGCAAGGTTTTCGTTCTGCAGACACTCAGGGAAGAGGAGCTGATCTCCCTGCTGTTGCGCGCCCTCAGGGATCCACAGGGATTCGGTATGCTTCAGGTAAAACTCCCGCCGGAACTGCCGGCTGCCATTGCTTCCTTTGCCAACGGAGATGCACGCACTGCACTCTCCACATTGGAAATGGTGATTCTCAACGGGGACACCGACGGAAACACGGTGACGGTAACCAAAGAGGTGCTGAAGCAATGCATCTCCCAAAAGTCCCTGCTCTATGACAAAAAGGGTGAGGAGCACTACAACCTGATCTCCGCATTACATAAATCGATGAGAAATTCCGATCCGGACGCCGCCGTTTACTGGCTTGCGCGCATGCTGGAGGCAGGCGAGGATCCGCTGTACATTGCAAGGCGAATCACACGGTTTGCAAGCGAAGATATCGGTCTTGCCGATCCGAAAGCGCTGGAAATCGCGGTCGCCGCCTATCAGGCATGCCACTTGATCGGGATGCCGGAATGCGCGGTGCACCTAACAGAGGCCGTCGTCTATCTGTCACTGGTACCGAAATCCAATGCGCTGTACGTCGCTTACGAGCAAGCAAAGCAGGATGCGATGACGCAGCTCGCCGAACCGGTGCCGCCGGTAATTCGCAACGCGCCGACCGCCCTGATGAAAGAGCTGGGATACGGCGAGGGCTACCAATATGCGCACGATATGGAAGAAAAGCTAACGCCTATGACCTGTCTGCCGTCCTCGCTTGCAGGAAAGGAATACTATCTCCCCACCGATCAAGGCGCGGAGAAGAAATTCAAAGCCCGTTTAGAGCAGATCAAAGAGTGGAAAAAGCAGCATCGCTAATCGCCACATTTCATCTGCATATGCAAAATAACTGCCGCAATAGGGGTATTGCGGCAGTTCTCTTTTATTCTATCTCCTTTTTGTCTGCCCGGGTATCACAGTAAAGGCAGCGGTACGCAGTCTTGGAAGCATCAGACAGGACGAAAATCTGCTTGATCCCCTGCTCAGTCGTAGTGATGCAGCGAGGATTTTTGCAACGAATGATATCGGTCAGCATCTGCGGCAATGCGAGATGCTTTTTTTCCTTCACTACCCCGTCACGGATGATGCAGATCGTCGCATTCGGAGAAACAAACCCGATGACGTCCATGTCAAACTCAATGCAGGAATCGATTTTGATGATATCCTTCCTGCCAAGCTTTTCGCTCGTTACATTTTTAATGACTGCAACCGGGCAGTCCAGCGCATCCAATCCCAGCATCCGATATAGCTGCATAGCCTTGCCCGCGGTGATATGGTCGATCACAATGCCATTCTTGATACTGTCAATTCTCATATGCGTTCCTCTTTTTCCTGTCCGATTTCCAGCAACTGCAAAATCAGCGCCATACGGATAAATTTTCCGTAATATGCCTGCCGGAAATAACAGGCACGGGGATCGCTGTCCACCTCGGTAGAGATTTCATTGACACGGGGAAGCGGATGCATCACGATCATATCCGCTTTCGCACGCTTCAGCTTTTCCGATGTCAGGATATAAGAATCCTTCAACCGGAGATAGTCTTCCTCGTTGAAAAACCGTTCCCTCTGCACGCGAGTCATATAGAGAAGATCCAAATCTGCGATTACCGCCTCCAGCGAGGTACTCTGGCAGTACGAAATCCCTTTATCTTTGATATATGTCTGCTTGACAAAGCTGGGCAACTTGAGTTCCTCCGGAGAGATCAGCACGAAGCGGATCCCCTGGTAGCGGGAAAGTGCCTCGATCAAGGAATGCACTGTCCTGCCGAACTTCAGATCACCGCAAAGTCCGACGGTCAGCCCCTCAAAGCGTCCCTTTTCATGACGGATGGTCAGCAGGTCGGTCAGCGTCTGCGTCGGATGGTAATGCCCGCCGTCACCCGCATTGATAACCGGAACGCGGGAGTGCATGGAAGCGACCAGCGGCGCGCCCTCCTTCGGATGGCGCATGGCAATGATATCCGCGTATCCGCTGACGATTGCGACCGTATCGGCAACGCTTTCGCCCTTTTTGGCGGAGCTGGAGGCAGAATCGGAAAATCCCAGAACATTGCCGCCGAGACCGAGCATCGCAGATTCAAAGCTGAGGCGAGTACGGGTGGACGGTTCAAAAAACAGGGTTGCAAGCGTTTTATACCGGCAGGACTCCCGATACACATCCGGGCGCGCCATAATATCGTCCGCGACGGAAATCAGCCCGTCGATCTCCTCTACGGATAGATCCAGAATATTTAACAGATGTCTCATAGCAATCCTTCCCTATGCCTGCAAAGAGATCCAGCTTTCGTCGGAAGGATTATCGCGGAACGCGATCAGACGGGCGATATCTTCCTTACGGATATACTGCTCCTCTGCAGCGATCTCCGAAATGGCGTCAAAATCGGTCAGACTGATATTCCGGACATTTGCCGCCGAAAGACGCTCCAAGCCCTTCCTCATTCCGTAGGTAAAGATACTGACGATACCGAGCACCTCCGCACCGGCTGCCCTCAAAATTTCAACGACCTCCAGCACACTGCCGCCGGTTGAGATCAGATCCTCGACTACAACTACCTTTTGCCCCTGTTCCAATTTCCCTTCGATTTGATTTTTTCTCCCGTGATCCTTGGCACCGGAACGGACATAGCCCATCGGCAGACCAAGCAAATGCGCTGTGATCGCAGCGTGAGCAATGCCCGCCGTAGAGGTTCCCATCAGTATCTCTGTCTCCGGATATGCGGTACGAATGGTTTCTGCAAGACCGTTTTCTACATCGTTTCGCACAGACGGCGCGGTCAGTGTCAGACGATTGTCGCAATACACCGGGCTTTTGATACCGCTCGCCCAAACAAACGGCTCGTCCGGACGGAAAAAGACCGCCCGAATGGACAGCAAATCTTTTGCGATGGTTCTCTGCAATTCTGTCATACGATTTTCCACCTCTCTATGATCGTTTAATCCAAAAATTCCCGCAGGCAACGCTCATATGCCGCAACGGGATCCGCCGCTGCAGTAATTGGTCTGCCGACAACGATATAATCCGAACCGATCCGCTTCGCCTCGGCAGGCGTCATGACACGCTTCTGGTCACCGACCTCCCCGTCCGCAAAGCGCACGCCGGGCGTAACCGTCAGAAACGCATCCCCACACACTTCATGCACGCGGCCCGCCTCCAGCGGAGAGCAGACAACGCCGTCCAGCCCCGCCTTTTTGGCATTCTGCGCATAATGCAGAACAACTTGCTCCATCGGCTGCCGAATCAGCAGGTCGTTTTCCATACTCTCCTGATCGGTCGAGGTCAGCTGCGTCACCGCAATTAACAGCGGACGTGTCCCATCCGGACGGGTAAGCCCCTCCAGCGCCGCCTGCATCATCCGGACGGTTCCGGCGGCGTGCAGATTGCAGAGATCGACGTCAAGTGAAGAAAGCACCTGCATGGTCTTCTTCACGGTATTCGGAATATCATGCAGCTTGAGATCCAGAAAGATCCGATGCCCTCTCCGTTTGATTTCCCGCACAATCTGCGGCCCCTCCGCATAGAACAGCTCCATGCCGATCTTAACGAACGGTTTTCTTTCTGAACTGCCGAAGCGGTCCAGAAACGCTTCGACCTGCTCCCTGCCTGCAAAGTCGCAGGCTATTATGACATCCTTACCCATGATGTGCACCTCCAATGATATCCCGTAAAGATTTGATTTGATATGCTTCCATCACATGCGGCAGCGCTTCCACAATATCACGGCAAACGAACGGATCAACCAGGTTTGCAGCGCCGACTTCCACTGCGGTCGCACCCGCAAGCATCATTTCCAGCACATCCTCCGCTGTGCTAACGCCGCCCATCCCGATAATCGGAATCCGAACGGCTTCATATACCTGATAAACCATGCGCAATGCAACCGGAAAAATGCCCTTGCCGGAATAGCCGCCCATCCCGTTGGCAACTGCCGGACGGCGCGTTTTCAGGTTGATCCGCATGCCCAGAAGCGTGTTGATCAGGCTGATGCCGTCCGCACCCGCCTCCTCACATGCCTGCGCGATACGCACAATGTCTGTCACATTCGGACTCAGCTTGATATAGACCGGCTTTGTCGTTACCGCCTTCACTGCTCTCGTGACCTCAGCAGCTGCTTCCGGCACCGTGCCGAAGCTCATACCGCCATACTTCACATTGGGACAACTGACGTTGACCTCCAACAGACCGACCTGTTCCGCCTGATCCAGTTTTTCACAGGTATACGCGTACTCCTCTACGGAAAAGCCGCTGACATTGGCAATGACCTTTTTTTGAAAATAGGCTTTCATCTCCGGCAGCTCATTTGTCAAAACATGCTCTACACCGGGATTCTGCAGCCCTACCGAGTTGATCATTCCCGCCTGACACTCCGCGATCCGCGGCGTGGGGTTTCCAAAACGCGCCTCCCGCGTCGTCCCCTTGAAGGAGAAGCTGCCGAGACAGTTAATATCGTACAGCGCGGCAAATTCCTTTCCGTATCCGAAGGTACCGCTCGCAGGAATGACCGGATTGGTCAACTCCCAGCCGGAAAGAGTCACATGCATGTTTCCCATAAAATTTCCTCCCTCTCCAGAACCGGTCCGTCCTTGCAGATCCGCTTGCTGCCAAACCGCGTCCGGCAGCTGCAGCCCATACAGGCGCCGAAACCGCAGCCCATATGCTCCTCAAAGCTGAACTGCCCGCTTGTCCTCGCCACATTCTCAATAGCACGGAACATTGGCAAAGGACCGCAGGTATAGAAATAGCTGTAAGAAAGCTCCCGCATCGCATCGGTGACAAACCCTTTGCTGCCGTAGCTTCCGTCCTCCGTCGCGACCAGAACCTTCGCACCTAACGCACGGAAATCCGTCTCCAAAAAGATTTCATCCTTCGTGCGAAAGCCGAGCAGTACCGTCGGCTTCTTCCCTTCTGCAAGCAAGACACGGCAAAGACGGTAAAGAGGTGGCGCACCGACGCCGCCGCCGATCAACAGCGGTGTTTCTCCGCTTTTGGAGGAGGCAAAACCGTTTCCCAGCCCGACCAGCGTATCCAGCACGCTGCCGACCGGAAGCTGTTCCATCGCCGCAGTGCCTCCGCCGACAATCTTATACACAACAGTAACGCTGTTATCTCCGTAATCGCAAACGGAGATCGGACGGCGCAGGGAAAAGCCGTCCAGCTTGAAGTTCAGAAACTGTCCGGGCGCCGTAATCGCACTCGTATCCCCGGTCAGCCGCATCCGACAAACCGTCGGCGTCAGATGCTCCTGTTCCCTAACGGTCAGAAATACCTGTTTCATAGACGCTCCTTTCAGGAATCGATGGTAGAGATCTCCATCGTAATTTCTTCCAGCACATCCAGCAGTACCCGCACAGTATCCAGCGCGGTAAACATGGTTACCCCGTTTTCCACAGCGCAGCGGCGAATCTGCAGCCCATCTGTTTCCACGGCGCCGCCTGAGCTATAATCCCGCGTATTGATAACATAATTGACATATCCCTGCCGGATGGATTCGAAGATTTCCTCGCTGCCCTCACTGATTTTTTTCTTGACGCGGGTACGGATCCCGTTCTGCTTGAGGAACCGCGCCGTTCCGCTGGTCGCTTCGATGTTAAATCCCATATTGTAGAAGCGGCGGATCAACGGAAGTGCTTCCTCCTTGTCCTTATCGGCGACTGTAACGAACAGAGTGCCGTAATTGACCACCTGCATGCCGGACGCCTGCAGCGCCTTGAACAGCGCCCGGTTTAGCTTCTTATCATACCCGATCGCCTCACCGGTAGATTTCATCTCCGGAGACAGATACGCATCCATGCCTCGCAGCTTGGAAAACGAGAACGCAGGCACCTTGACATACCATTTGTCCTTATCGCCGGGATAAATGCAATCGATGCCCTGCTCCTTCAGGGATTTCCCGAGAATGACCAGCGTGCCGATATCCGCCAGACAATAGCCGGTCGCCTTGGAAAGAAACGGAACCGTGCGGGAAGAACGGGGATTGACTTCGATGATGTAAACCTGATCTTTCCGGTCCACTATGAACTGGATATTATACAATCCCACAATACCGATGCCCAAACCCAGCTTTTCGGTATAGGAAAGGATCGTATCCTTAACCTTCTGAGAAAGCGTAAAGGTGGGATAAACGCTGATCGAATCGCCGGAATGCACACCGGTGCGTTCTACCAGCTCCATAATACCGGGCACGAATACCTCCTTGCCGTCACAAACTGCATCCACCTCAACCTCCCTGCCGATGATATACTTATCCACCAGCACGGGACGGTCCTCGTCGATCTCCACAGCGGTTTTCAGATACTGGCGAAGCTGCCGTTCATTTGCCACGATCTGCATCGCCCTTCCGCCCAATACGAACGACGGCCGCACCAGAACAGGATAGCCGATCTCCGCTGCCGCCGCAACACCGTCCTCAACTCTGGTAACCGCTCTGCCCTTCGGCTGCGGAATTTGCAAGGAAAACAGCACCTTTTCGAATGCATCCCGGTTTTCCGCCCGCTCGATGGCTTCGCAGTCGGTTCCGATGATGCGCACGCCGCGCTCGCGAAGCGGCTCGGCAAGATTAATCGCCGTCTGTCCACCGAGCGACGCGATCACACCGTAGGGTTGCTCCAGCTCAATGATATTGCAGACGTCCTCTACCGTCAGCGGCTCAAAATAAAGCTTATCCGAACAAGTGTAATCGGTGGAAACGGTTTCGGGATTGTTATTGATGATGATCGCCTCATAACCGTTCTGCTTAATGGTCATAACGGCATGTACCGTGGAATAATCAAACTCTACCCCCTGCCCGATGCGGATCGGTCCGGAGCCAAGCACGATGATTTTCTTAGCAGCTGTCACTACCGATTCGTTTTCCTCCGCATACGTCGAATAGAAATACGGGATGTAGGATTGAAACTCGGAAGCACAAGTATCGATCATTTTGTAAACCGGGAACAACGACTGCTGCTTCCGGAATTGCCAAACCTGTTCCTCCGTAGTATGCCAGAGATCCGCCACCGCACGGTCGCAGAAGCCATACGTCTTTGCCAGAACCAGCGTCTCACGGATAAACGGAGAGGCGCCGATCTCCTTTTCCAGCTGAACGATATGGCGCAGCTTTTCGATAAAGAGCAGGTCAATCTGCGTAATCTCACAGATCGTATCCACGTCCGTTCCGCGCCGCAGCAATTCCGCGATCGCATAGATCCGGTCGTCGGTTCCGTCAGCAATATAACCGAGCATCTCGTCTGTAGAACGTGCATCGAATTTCCTCATATGCAGATGATACACACCGATTTCCAGAGAACGGATCGCCTTCAGCAGGCTTTCCTCAATATTCCGCCCTACACTCATGACCTCTCCGGTTGCTTTCATCTGAGTAGAAAGACGGTTGCTGGCATCTGCAAACTTATCGAATGGGAAGCGCGGCATTTTAGTCACCACGTAGTCCAATGTCGGCTCAAAGCTTGCGGGTGTATTGGCAATCCGAATCTCATCCAGCGTCATGCCGACAGCGATCTTGGCAGAAACACGGGCGATCGGATATCCGCTCGCCTTGCTCGCCAGCGCGGAGGAACGGGATACGCGGGGATTGACCTCGATTACATAGTAGCGGAAAGACTGCGGATCCAGCGCGAACTGGACATTGCAGCCCCCCTCGATCTTCAACGCCCGGATGATGCGCAGCGCACTGTCCCGCAGGAGATGATATTCCTTGTTGGTCAGCGTCTGACTGGGGCAGACGACGATCGAATCCCCGGTATGAATCCCGACCGGATCCACATTTTCCATATTACAGATGGCAATTGCGGTGTCGTTGGCATCACGCATGACCTCGTATTCGATCTCCTTATAGCCCTTGATGCTCTTCTCAACCAGCACCTGATGCACCGGCGACAGCTTAAGCGCATTCTTCATGATCGCACGAAGTTCTTCCGGCGTGTCCGCAAACCCACCGCCGGTACCGCCGAGTGTAAATGCAGGGCGCAGCACAACCGGATACCCGATTCGCTCTGCCGCCGCTTCACCGGCTTCGATAGACTCTGCGATCTCTGAAGGGCAGATAGGCTCTCCGATCTCCTCACAAAGCTTTTTGAACAGGTCGCGGTCCTCTGCACGCTCAATGCTGGCGGAGGAGGTGCCAAGCAGCTCCACCTGACACTCGCGCAGGACACCCTTTTTTTCCAGCTGCATGGCAAGATTCAGACCTGTCTGCCCACCGATACCGGGAACGATTGCGTCCGGACGTTCATGCCGGATAATCTTCGCCACATATTCCAACGTCAGCGGTTCCATATAAATTTTATCCGCGATGGTCCGATCCGTCATGATGGTTGCGGGATTGGAATTTGCCAACACCACCTCGTAGCCTTCCTCTTTAAGGGCAAGGCATGCCTGCGTGCCGGCATAATCAAACTCCGCCGCCTGTCCGATCACAATCGGACCACTGCCAATGACCATGATCTTTTTGAGGTCGGTTCTCTTAGGCATCTTCCCTCGCCCCTTTCTTCATACTATCCAAAAACTGATCGAACAAATACGAGCTGTCCTGCGGTCCCGGCGCACTCTCCGGATGATACTGCACCGAAAAAACACGATCTCTTTTGCAGCGAACGCCCTCTACAGTGCCATCCAGCAGATTCAAATGAGTAATCTCCAATCCAGTGTCCGCCAGCGAGGAAGCATCCACGGCATAGCTGTGGTTCTGAGACGTAATCTCTACCTTTCCGGTCAGCAGATTCTTCACCGGATGGTTCCCTCCCCGATGCCCGAATTTCAGTTTATAGGTTTTCGCTCCGTAAGCAAGCGAAATCATTTGGTGTCCGAGGCAGATACCGAAAATCGGCAGACTGCCGCGCAGCGCCCGAATCAAATCGATGACCGGGCGGACATCCTCCGGATCACCCGGTCCGTTGGAAAGAAACAACCCGTCCGGCTTCATATCCCGCACCGTTTTTGCATCGGTATTCCACGGAACAACAGTCACGTTGCAGCCGCGCGCATTCAGCGAACGGACAATGTTCAGCTTAATGCCGCAGTCCACCGCCACAACCGTATACAGATGATCCGGCGTGCGAGAAAACCAGCGCTTGCGGCAGCTGACACGGCTGACTGCATCATGGCGCACCGGCGTTTCATTAAGGATGCGCAAGCCCTCCTCCGCCGTCGTTTCGATGCCGGTCAGGAGCACACGGCGGCTGCCGAGATCGCGAATGCTTCTGGTCAGCTTGCGAGTATCAACCCCCTCGATCGCCGGAATGCCGTTCTCCTCCAAAATTTCCGAAAGCGTCTTGGTACAGCGAAAATTGGAGGGCAAATCGTTGTATTCGCTGACGATCAGCGCGCCGATCGTTGGCGTACGGGTTTCAAAATCCTCGTCGGTAATGCCGTAATTACCGATCAGCGGATAAGTCATCACGACCGCCTGATCCGTATAGGACGGATCGGAAACGATCTCCTGATATCCAACCATCGAAGTATTGAACACAATTTCACAAACGCGATCTCCGCCAGCGCCGAAGCCGTAGCCGCGGTATACGCTGCCGTCCTCAAGAATGAGCTGCCGGTCGTATGTTCTGATCATAAAGAGGAACCTTCCTTTCCCATTTCTTCCTGTTCCGCAGGCATCGCCCGCCTCCATGTCCTGCCATTTACGGATGTCAGCATCCATTCCCCGTATACGGATTTCCCCGCAAAAGGTGTACTTCTGCCCTTGGAGCGGAAGGTGTCAGGACTCACGGTATACGGCGTTTCTACCTCAAAGACTGTGTATCCCGGATCACTCTTGATCCGGAATCGTTTCCGCGGCCGCTCACTCAGAAGCGCGGAGAGCTGTTCCAGTGAGAGAATTCCCTTTCTGACCAGTTCGGTATAAAGAACCGGAAATGCAGTTTCCAAACCGACGATCCCCATTAGGCTCTTTTCCAACCCGCGGGCCTTCTCCTCAGCGGAATGCGGCGCATGGTCAGTTGCAATCATATCCACAGTACCGTCACAAACGCCCTCCAACAGCGCTTCCCGATCCGCTCTGCTCCGGAGCGGCGGGTTCATCTTGAAGCGCCCGTCCTCCTGCAGATCCTCCTCGCAAAGCGTCAGATAGTGAGGAGCCGTCTCGCAGGTAACGTCCACGCCTTCCGCCTTCGCCTGTCGGATCAGCGACACGCTCTCCTTAGCGGAGATATGACAAACATGATAGGAGCAGCCAGTCTCCTTTGCCAACCGCAGATCGCGTTCGATCTGTCGGTACTCACTTTCACTGCTGATCCCTCGGTGTCCATGTGCGCGGGCGTAAACACCGTCGTGAATATATCCTCCATGCAGCAGGCTGTTATCCTCGCAGTGTGCGACGATCAGCTTGTCCAGCCGTTTTGCCTCCAGCATCGCTGCACGCATCAACTCCTCACTTTGCACGCCTCTCCCATCATCCGAAAAGGCGACGACTTTCTCCGCCATAGCCTCCAGATCGGCAAGCTCCTCTCCGTGCTCCCCGCGAGTAATCGCCCCGTACGGGAACACCGGGATGCACGCCTGCAGTCGGATTGCCTCCTGCTGAACCGCAAGTGATTCCAAACAGTCCGGAACAGGCTGCAGATTCGGCATTGTGCAAACCGCTGTATACCCGCCGTGTACTGCTGCCGCGCAACCAGTCCCGATGGTCTCCTTATAAAAATAACCCGGCTCTCTGAAATGCACATGCACATCACAAAAGCCGGGAAGAACCAAATAGGAACCGGAAAGAATCGGAAAACGACCGCCCCTCGACAAAAACTGCTGCACTGCGGTTTCACATGCGCGGAAGCGAGTCTCGCTGCACAAACCCATCTTTTTCCAACTTCCTTTCTCTGACACCATGCATCATTGCAGAGGAAAAGCCGGCTTCCGCCGACTTTACTATCGTCCGCATGACAGGTGCTTTCTGATTTTTAGTATTGTATCACCCCTGCCGTCAAATGTCAAGTCCTTTTCCGAAAATATTCGCAAAAGGCTCCTCTTCAGAAGTGCCACGCCTGCATAGGTTTTCTCTGTTTTGGCAATACTTTCTGATGAACAAACAAGCGAACGGAGGAATCACTAATGTTCAAGCATGAAAAGATGCTCTTTCATCCCGTAGAGGTGGAAAAGCCCAATCCGCAATACGCGGCGCTCCTGCAAGAGCAGCTCGGCGGCGGAAACGGCGAGTTGAAGGCAGCGATGCAGTATATGTCCCAAAGCTTCCGGATCAAGGATCCCGAAATCAAGGATCTGTTCATGGACATCGCCGCCGAGGAACTTTCCCATATGGAGATGGTAGCACAGACCATCAACCTGCTCAACGGACACGATGTGAATGCCGCAAGCGTACCGTCGGGAGAAATCCAGACGCATGTGCTTCTCGGTCTCAATCCCGGGCTCATCAACGCTTCGGGTTACTCTTGGACAGGGGATTACGTGACCGTCACAGGAGACCTCTGCGCCGATCTGCTTTCCAATATTGCTTCAGAGCAGCGGGCCAAAGTCGTTTATGAATATCTTTACAGACAGATCGATGACAAAAAGGTCCGTGAAACCATTGATTTTTTGCTTAACCGCGAGGAAGCGCACAACGCCATGTTCCGGGAGGCCTTCAACAAAGTGCAGAATACCGGCTCCAACCGTGACTTCGGCACAACACAGGCAGCGAAAATGTATTTCAGCCTTTCCGAACCCTCGCCCGAGGACAGTCGTTTTACAGATCTCAAGGGAAATCCCCCGTCCTTTCAATCATAAAACAATACCCTCACGGGGACACAAATAGTCCCTGCGAGGGCATTTTCATATGCTGAGGAAATGCGCTCTATTATCACGTTCGGAGCATTTCTCCGGATTCCGGAATAGATTCCTTTACTGCGGCGCCGTGAACCGCATGTTCCAGCTGCGTCAAGGCCCGTTTCAAAGTTTTGCGCGTGCATGCCAGAACTACACGCTGAAACTGTCCCGACTGCTTCCCGAAGATATGCCCGGCATCCAGCCAAAGGCCTGCCTTGTCAATCACAAGAGTATTCAGCTCTCTGCAGGACAACCCCAATTCGGAGCAGTCCAGCCAAGCAAAATAGGTTCCCTCCGGTTCTACCAACTTGATTTCCGGCAGCCGCTCCCATAAAAAGTCACGAAGCATCTTCAGATTCTCGCGCAGATACGCCTTACACTGCATAAGCCATTCCCCGCCGGTTTCGTAAGCCGCCTGTGCCGCTACCAACCCCAGCGTGTTCAATTGCGAATATCCGCTGCAGTCCATCTCTTTCTGAAACCGCCGACGAAGACCTGTATCCGGAATCCAGATATTCGAAACCTGCAGCCCCGCTAAATTAAAGCTCTTGCTGGGTGCAGTGCAAATCACGGCGTTCCTCTCCAACTCCGGACATGCCTTCGTAAAAACCGTATGCGGATGCTCAGGAAAAGCAAAATCACAGTGAATTTCATCGGAAACGACAAGCACGTCATAACGTGCGCAAATTTCTCCGATTCTCTGAAGCTCCTCCTTCGTCCAGACACGCCCGACAGGATTATGAGGAGAACAGAGGATAAACAGTCTGACCTGCTGCTCCCGGATCTTCGTTTCAAAATCGGTAAAATCAATTTCGTAATGCCCGTTACTGTACAGGAGTTCATTTTCGATAAGACGGCGGTCGTTATCTCGGACAACGGCATAAAAGGGATAATAAACCGGCGGTTGAATCAGCACGCTATCGCCCGGCTCTGTAAATGCACGGATCGCCTGTGCAAGAGCAAACACCACGCCCGGCGTCTTCACAAGCCATTCCGGCTTGGTTTCCCACCCGAAATGGCTTCTGAACCATGCGGCGACAATCTTACCGTACTCTTCCTTTACTTCGCTGTATCCGAAAATCCCGTGATCGACGGCTTTTCGCAAAGCATCAAGCACCGTATCCGGAGCAGGGAAATCCATATCGGCAACCCAAAGCGGCAGCACATCTGCGGGATAGCCGCGCTCCTCTGCAAAATCATATTTCAGGCTGTTGGTTCCCCGGCGTGAAACCTCGACATCAAATTGGCACGTTCCCATCCTGACACCATCCTTCCCTATTCCAGCGCCTGCTTCAGATCGGCTATGAGATCCTCTGCGTTTTCCAGTCCGACGGATAGCCGCAGCAGCGTTTGGGTAATCCCCAGATGCTCCCGCATCTCCTGCGGAACATCGGGATGCGTCTGTAGCACGGGATACGTGATAAGGGACTCCGTCCCTCCGAGACTCTCGGCAAAAAGAATCAGACGCACCCGCTCCAATACCTGCAAAGCCGTTTCCTCCTTATCGACATGAAAGGAAATCATACTACCGAAACCGGTTGCCTGCCCAACGCCGACCTCGTATCCCGGATGGTCCCTCAAGCCCGGATACAACACCTTAGTCACACGCGGATGCGTTTGCAGCCAAGCGGCTACCTGCAGGGCATTCTGCTGATGGCGCTCCATGCGCACGGCAAGTGTTTTGACGCCCCGCATTACCAGCCAGCTGTCAAAGGGCGGAAGAACGCCGCCTGTCGTCTTTGCGATGAGGGATACCCGTTCGGCAAGCACCGGATCCTTTACGCAGAGAAAACCAGCGACGGTATCATTGTGTCCGGAAAGAAATTTTGTGCCGCTGTGAATGACGATATCCGCTCCCAATGACAGCGGCTTCTGAAAATAAGGGGAAAGAAACGTATTATCCACAATCAGAAGCAGACCGTGCTCCCGTGCCAGCTTTGCACATACGCGCAGATCCGTCATGTGCATCATCGGATTACTGGGCGTTTCTACATAGATCGCCTTAGTTTCAGGCCGAATCGCAGTGGCAACTGCGCCAAGATCCGTCGTATCTACATACTCTACGGACAAGCCGTTTTTTATACTGATCAACGAATGCAGACGGATCACACCGCCGTACAAATCCTCCGCACAGAGAATGTGATCGCCGGGCGAAAACAACTCAAAGCAAGCGCTGATCGCCGCCATGCCGGAGGAAAAGGCCGTGGTCCCCGCAGCTTCCTCAAGAGAAGAAACGATCTCCTCCAAACGTTTGCGCGTCGGATTCGATTCCCTTGTATAGTCAAAGCCGCTGTCATTATGTCCCGGCTTGATATGGCTGAAGGATGCGGTCTGATAGATCGGAAAGCTGATCGCACGATTTCCGTCGTGCAGGGATACATCCGTATCCCCGTGAATACATCGCGTTTCAAAATGTTCCTGCATGATAT
>CAZJVB010000039.1:9063-20590 GCA_964549435.1 uncultured Ruminococcus sp. | reverse complement strand
TCCTTATATTTTACCCGGTTTTGACTCTTCCCCGGAGGGATCGGCTGGTTTTTGTGCTTGATTTTCGTAAAATTTTTCGTGTAATGTACGCAAAAAAGAACACGTACCGTAAAAACCCGATTCGTGTTCTTTTTCTATAGAATATTGCCTCTAAAGCTCCTAAATGTCCGGTTTTTGAATCAGGTGAAAAGGTTCTCCGATTCCTGCGGAGTATTTGAACCTTGTTCGCCCGTATTCTCCGGCGGACCGCCTGCCGAAACGGACGACGTTTCCGTTTCCGTATCCCCGTCTCCGCCCGGCGATACATCAGTATCCGGCGTGTCGGCGCCCGATAGGTCGTCTGCCGAAGCACCTTCCTTCTTTTTGCGCTTCGACGGGAGGTTGACGTCGCCTTCCTCATAATACGTACCGTCAAAGAACCGGTAATCCGCATGATGCTTCTTGCGTTTCCAGAACAGCATATACGCTGCAAACAGCAGCAAAGCAGTACCGGTCAGAATCGCACCATAAACGATTCCGTTAGTACGGTAGGAAAAGACAATCTCACTTTCCCCAGCGGGAACCTCCACCGCCATGAGACCGGCATCTACCGTCAGAACTTCCGCTTTTTGCCCGTTAACGGTCGCCGTCCAGCCATCTTCAGCAGGCACGGAGAAGAAAACTATGCGCGCTTCTTCTGTGTTAATCTTGGCAGAAAATCCGTCCGAGTCCCAGACAAAATCCGTGCAGGCATTTTCCTTCCGCGCCTCAACTGAGCGCTGGAAAACGCTGTAATTCGCCGCTTGGCGGTCTTCATTTTTTACCTCGGTCATGAACTGTGCATAGTACTCCGCCATATCATCCGGAACGATCAAATAGGTGCAGAGCAGGCAGGAACGCTGGAATCCGCCGCTGATCTTTTTGAACTCCGTTTCCGTCATAAACTCGTCAAATGAAAAGCCCATCGGCAGATAATTATCATTGCTATAAATATCAAAGCCGTTCTGCGTATCATAATAGGTCCAGCCCTTATCGGTAGCAAAGGTCTCCGTCTGATATACGCTGTATTCTTCTGTCTGCTCAATACAGGACCAACTGGAATCCTTTTCGTACTTCTCGATGGAGGAAGTATCATCCGCCTGTACGGTGACCGATTTACGACCGTTTGTCGAGGAGAGGATAAAGGAATACTGCGTAGAGGTCAGCGCGCGCAGTCCGTACCAAGAGCTTAACGCACGCGAACCGACCGACCTGCTGTAGCCCAGCAGATCATAGAACTCCATGATAGACGGCGGAACCACCGTATGGAAACATTCCATCGAAGGATAATGCCAATAGATATTGAGGTTGTCCAGCGTACTGATGCTGCTGGTACGATAGAAATCAATCCGGTAGAATTCTTCCTCTGCGTCCGGCAGATTGACCTCGCCAAACAGCACCTGGTTCATCATAAAGCTGCTGGAATGCGAATGCTCCTTGCCATTTTCAATATGAATGCAGCCGTAGACCACAATACAAACGCTGGTTGCAACCAGCAGCGCATTCGCGAATCGCTTTGTGCCGCGATAGCGCTTCAGCAGATACCAAGTTACTGCGATGCCCACCACCGCAATGAGCGTATAGATCCAAAAGCGGTCGAGGTACGGCGCGCGTCCCAGCTGATAATCTACCGAATCTGTGGAAGGCTCGTCATACCAAAGCAGCCCTAACGGAATCGCGATTGCAGCGATTGCAGCAAGACTAAGCGTCAGAGCGCCCTTCCATCGCGATTCTTTCCGGTCGATTGCAATGACCGTGCCGAGCACCAGCATCAGCACCAGCATATACATCCACCGTGCATAGTAAGAGGAGTTCCCCAAATAAAACAAACTGTTCAGCCCCGGTACAAAGGAGCAGATGATCAGAAAGACGATCAACGCCTTAAGCCAATTGCGCCGTTTTGTTGTAAACAGCGCAAACACGCCTGTCATGCCGAACAGCGGCAGGTATCCGGAAATCGACGCCCAGCGTTCCGTGTGTCCGTAAAAGAAATTCACGCGGGAAGGGATGTCCGGAGGGAAGAAATAGGATTCCAGAATCTGCCCGTAGCGTTGCCAATACAACTCTCCGCTCTTCCAGTAGAAAGCCACATCCTTCAGCGCAGAAAAAGATCGGTTCACGCGATCGTTTCCTAACACGCCGAGTGCACCCGGCAGGAACAGAATCATGCTCATCATAAAGCCGATTATCGCTTCGAAAGCCAATCCGATAAACTTTTTCAGCGTAATACGGAAAGAACGATCCGAAAACCGGAACATGAAGTAGATGATGCAGAACGCGACCTGCCCTGCAAACATAAAATAGTTGATCATCGCATTCAGACAGACAGATAGAGCAAACAGCCCCTTACGATTGTTCTGCACATATTCTTCCATGCCGATCAACAGCAGAGGGAAAAAGGCAACTACTTCATGAAACTGGTTGAAAAACGTATTATAGATTTGAAATCCGCAGAAGGCATACAGCAGCGCCCCCAATACTGCGTAATCCCTGTTTTTTACCCAGCGCTGCAGATACGCATACGCGAGCATCGCGGCCGTGATATATTTCAGAATATAAATCGGGCCCATCAGATAGGGAGCGAAGGACGAGGGAAACAGGCACATCAGCCAAAAAAACGGACTCCCCAGCATGTAGTAAGAATAACTGGCAACAAAGTTGGAGCCAAGATCAGTAAACCAATCCCACCCGAAATTGCCGGAATGTACCATATCTACGCAGTGTCGATAAAAGGCAAGCTGCTGCGCATTATAATCCCCATAATACAGAAAAACGCCGTACCCAGTGCGTACCCACTCCCAAATAATAAACGGCAGCGTGATGCAGCAGGCGACGATCACGGAATACAAAAACGTTTTACGGTAATAGCGGTATTTGCTTTCCCGTTCCGTTGTCAGCTTCCCGTCGCGATCCAAAAGTCCCTCCATAAGTTGTATTTCCTTTCCAAATAATACGTCCTGAGCATCCTCTCCTGCCTATCATACCGCAAAATGCTCGGAATGTCAAGAGAAGAGAAAAAAAAGAGGCCGCAAACGCAAGCCTCTTATCCGGATCTGCCGATCAATAGCTAATATTATAACTGAATGACATGGTATCGCGGTCCAAGTTCACTTCCAATTCGAACATGAACAGGAGCTCGACAACTTCTTCGCCATACAACTCAGCGCCGCTCAGTTCCTCTCCGCCGAGCATACGGGTATACAACGCCAATTCTTCGTCATCAGAAGCTAACAGCGCTGCATTTTCTGCGATGATTTCGTCTTCGCCTTCCAGTCCCTCTACCTTGATGAAGAGATCCGTAGCTTTCAGCATACAGACGCCATTCTCGTACGTATAGGTTCCGATGGTTGTTTCCGTGCTTTTTGCCTCTTCTCCCTTGGAATTCAAAATTCCCAATTCGGTAACGGTGACAGAGATGAACGTTCCGTCTTCTGCGAGCGTCAAAATTTCGCCATCGCCCTCCGTAGATGTATATGCGCCGGTTACCTCGGCGGTAGAACCGCTTTCGGAAGAGCTTTCCGTGTCCGTGGAAGAAGTTTCTTCGGAAGAAGTCGCCTCAGAGCTGCTATCGACGGAAGACGCCTCAGAGGAAGATGCCTCAGAGGAAACGGAAGTTGCTGCAGAGGAGGTATCCTCACCGTTGTCACAGGAAGCAAGCGCGATGACGCAGATACATAGCGCAAGCACCACAAGCAGTGCAGTCAGTTTTTTCTTGGTAAACATGGTTTTCATACCTTTTCCTTTCTATTACTTCCATGTTATATATGGATATCTCTGGTTATGCCGTCAGATTTTCTGACAGCTCTTTTAAAATAGACGGTCCAAAACAACGCGATTGAGCGTAAAGGACCTGTTCTCCTCATCGATGACAGCGATCAGCGGGTACGCCGTCATTTGCGCAAACGTCCCGATTCCGTAAAATTCATCCACGGTCAGCGACTCTCCTGAAATCAGCTGCGCATATTGCTTGAGTTCCTCGCTGCTATAACCCTGATTGTTTGCATACGAAAGTATGGAGGTATTCCTCTCAGTATTCAGACCTTCACAGGTTATCGTTGCATCGGTGATGCAAAGCTGAACTCCGCCTTCTGCCGGCAACAGATAACCGCTTGCCCGAAAGGTCATATCAAAAGAGTATGCATCGTCCGCCAAATGAATATACTGCCGTGCCAGCGCATAGGAAAAACTGCCGTCGTTCTCCAACCTCAGCACTGCGCCTTCGGTTTCCTCCGACGCATAGGACTCCGCGTTCGCTATGGAAGCGATTTCTGCTACAGCAGCCTCCTCTAACTCGATGTAATCCATTATTTCAGAGCCAAATTCTGCACATACTGCCAAATTGTTATCCTCTTGCGTACTGACTGCGGCTCCCTGCTCCTTTGGATAGCTCGGTTCAGGCAACTCACCAATCGGGATTTCCGAAAAGACCGGAAAGCCTTCGGTACTTTTCTGTGTCGTCCCTGTGTTCTCTGCAGAACAGGCAGTCAGTATACAAACCGCTGCCAGAAGCAGAACCGAGATTCCCCGTTTCACACGCATATCTGTTCCCCCTATCCGGGTGTCATTATAACATACCTTTCTCTTATTGTCAACCTTATTGAATTTGAATTTTTTTCAGATTTTCAAAAACAGCCCCGGATAGGTTGTTTTTTTACGGGTTTTATGCTATAATCTAATCAAAAATTTCTAATGATTTCTTGAAAGGTATGGTACATTTATGGCTGTATGGGAGAGCTTCGAATCGCAACTGTACTGGGAAGAAACGCAGCGCCGTGAGGAGGGCTGCGATACCTCCGGCTTCCGGGAACGGATCGCCGCCTGTAAGGGAGAATTCGTCAAGCTGGCGGCCCTCTATGATGAGCTGGACAGGCTGCCGCTTCGGAAGGACTTTCCCTATCGGGAGCCGGATGGAGGTCGGCTTGAGGAGCTCCTTGTGCTTTCGGATGCGTCTGGGAAAGATCCCGGATTCTGCGGCAGCAGGGAAGACCTGTATGACCGGATGTACGGTGCTTGGTTAGGTCGCTGCATCGGCTGCGCACTGGGCAAGCCATTAGAGGTATATCCGTTTGTCGCAGGGCGCGACGGAAAAACCGGCTACGAGTTTGTGCTGGACTGGCTGAAGGGAGCAGACGCATGGCCCTTGGAAAGCTATATCCCCGGCAGCTCCGCCGCTTCCGTCCACGGCTTCTCTGCGCAATATCCGGCCAGTCAGCGCGAGCATATCCGTTTCATGGAAACCGATGATGACATTCGCTACCTGCTGCTCGCTTTGCTGATGGGAGAGCGGAAGGGCAACGAATTTACGCCGGATGACGTTGCCGTTTTGTGGCAGGAATACTTGCCCGTGCGCATGTGCTTTACCGCCGAGTTGCAAGCGTATATCAACAGCCTGAATGCGGAAATCGACGATCCGGAAACTCGCTGGGAATACTACCGTTCTCACCACAATCCTTACCGTGAATGGATCGGTGCGCAAATCCGCGTAGATCACTATGCTTACGCAAACGCAGGCTCGCCCTTTCTTGCGGCAAAAGTCGCCTGGCAGGATGCACGTTTTTCACACGCCAAAAATGGTGTTTACGGAGCGATGTTCGTTGCCGCCGCTATCGCCGCAGCGTTTAACGGAACCGATCCGGAAGCTTGCGTCGAGACCGGACTTTCCGTCGTGCCGAAAACTTCCCGTTTGTACGAGGCCATCCGGGAAGCGGTTGCAGTTGCAAAAAAAGCTGCTGACGTTGAGATGCTTTACGCGGAGCTCTGGAAGCGATTCGGGCATTACAGCCATGTTCATACGATTAACAACGCCGCCTGCTGCGCCGCCGCACTGGTATTCGGTAAAGGGGATTTTACCCGCACGGTTACGACCGCAGTCTGTTGCGGCTGGGATACCGATTGCAACGGGGCGACCGTCGGTTCGCTGATGGGAGCGCTGCTCGGCGCCAAGGCGCTGCCGACATGCTGGACGGAGCCGCTGCATGACACACTCTACTCTGCCCTTCCGGATTTCCATCCAATCGCTATTTCCGCCTGCGCACACCGTTCTATTGCGCTTTATGAAAAGCTTCATCCGACAAAGAATAATGGCTGATGATGGTACGGATACTCAATTTTGGTTCGCTGAACATCGATGAAGTTTACCGTGTCTCCCATTTTGTCCGACCGGGTGAAACGCTTTCCTCCATGGGAAGGGAATGCTTCTGCGGCGGTAAGGGGCTGAACCAATCGGTGGCACTTGCGCGCGCCGGTGCTGCCGTCTTTCATGCGGGCTGTATCGGAACGGACGGGCGCTTTCTTGCAGACACGCTGCAGGAAAACGGTGTCTGTATTTCTGCGCTGCGGTTCTTGCCGGGGGTTCCGACTGGACGCGCCGTTATTCAGGTAGACGACAATGGGCAAAACGCAATTCTGCTGTTTCCGGGCGCCAATGCGTGCGTGGATGAACCGTATATCCGGCAGGTGCTTGCCCGATTCGGTCAGGGAGACTGGTTGCTGCTGCAAAACGAGATTTCCGGCAGCAGAAAGCTACTGACGCTTGCCGCTGAGCGCAGGATGCATATCGTATGCAACCCCTCCCCGATGCACAGGGACATTCTATCCCTGCCGCTGGAAAACGTTTCCTGCTTCCTGCTGAACGAAATCGAGGGCGCTGCTCTTGCCGATACGGAACAGCCGGAGGAGATTCTCCGGCGTCTGCGGGAACGCTTTCCGCGGGCTATTACTGTGCTGACGCTCGGCCAGCGGGGCGCCTTTTATGCGGATGCGACCGAAACGCTGTTTCAACCTGCCATTCCTGCAGAAGCAATAGATACCACCGGCGCAGGCGATACCTTCACCGGATTTCTGCTCGCCTCCCTTGCAGATGGAAAAACCGCTCGCGAAGCTATGCGCCTTGCGGCAACTGCCGCGTCAATCGCAGTTTCTCGGAAAGGAGCCTCCTCCTCGATCCCTACTTTGAAGGAAGTGCTGTGCGCCGTCGGGGAATAAGGGATACGTCGGCGGCTTCAAAAGCTGCATCTCGGTTCTTCCTGCAAATACGACCTCTTTTTGACGAGAAACTACCTTTCAATCGTAAAAATTTTCAAAGCACTGACCTTTTTGCCGATGTTGTCCTAATTTTCTATGATAATCTGATAACGGTGGCTGTTGCAGCCAAAGCGATCCTTATTTAACGCAAAAACTTTACGCCGGCTGATTTGACGAAGTAACCTTGACAAAAAAACAATGCTTGGCATTGTTTTTTGATGAACCGGTAAGCGATCCTTATTTAACGCAGAAACTTTATGCCGGCTGATTTGACAAAGTAACCTTGACAAAAAACAATGCTTGGCATTGTTTTTTGATGAGCCGGTAAGCGATCTTTATTTAACGCAGAAACTTTATGCCGGCTGATTTGACAAAGTAACCTTGACAAAAAACAATGCTTGGCATTGTTTTTTGATGAGCCGGTAAGCGATCTTTATTTAACGCAGAAACTTTATGCCGGCGATTGCTTCCTTCACCAAGCATTCGCGATCATTCTCCAGTTCCCCCGCAATCACCCGTTCCAGCAGCGCACGCAGCAGTTTGCCGACTGCCGGTCCGGCGGGGATCCCGGCTTCCAGCAGATCGTCCCCGCCAATCGCCAGATCCTTCAGTGACAGACAGAGCGGTTTTTGCCGCAGGTCTGCCAATTCCTGTCGCAACGCTCGCACCCGTTCCAAGGAGGACACCGGATCTGCCTTAGCACGCGCATCCGCTTCCATTAAGAGCAGCAGCGGTTCAATGAGCTCCTTGGGCAGCCTTTGCAGCAGATATATAGCGCCGCGCCCCTCATTTTCGATGGAAAAATCGTGCTCCCTCACCAGTAGGCAGACCTCGCGGATTTGTTTCTTTGGCAGCCGCAAACGGCACAAAGCCTCTTCACAAATGGCTGCGCCGCATTCCGGATGCCCTTTGAAATGTCCGCTGCCGTCCCGGAATGTGAAGGTAGCCGGTTTGCCAATATCATGAAAGAAAGCGGCAAGGCGTAGTGTCGGCTCCGGCGGAACGGCAGCCACCACCTTGACAGTATGCAGATAGACGTCATAGCAGTGGTGAGGTGTTCTCTGATCAAAATCAAAGCAGGGGCGGATTTCCGGCAGAAAGAGCGCAATCAGCTCTCGGAACTGCAGCAGCACCTCCTCCGCTTTTTTTCCACATAGCAGGCGAAGAAATTCTGCGGAAATCCGTTCACCCGAAACACGCTTCAGCAGCGGTGCCAGCCGTAGCATCGCCGCTTTCGTTTCAGGCTCCACGGTAAAACCGAGGCAGGATGCAAAACGTGCGCCGCGCAGGATACGCAGCGCATCCTCGGAAAACCGCGTTTCCGGATCCCCGACGCAGCGGAGGAGTTGCTTTTTCAGATCTGCCTGCCCGCCGCAGGGATCCACTAAGCCGCGGGACGGCGACCATGCCATTGCGTTGACCGTAAAATCCCGACGGCGGAGATCTTCCTCCGGCGTACGTGCAAACCGCACGAAGTCCGGATGCCTTCCGTCTGAATAGGTCCCGTCCGCGCGGTACGTCGTGATTTCCAAGGAGATCCCGTTCTGTAGGACAGTCACCGTACCATGCTGTATTCCGGTTTTCAAAACAGGGAGACCGGCAAACACGCGCTCCGTTTCCTGCGGCAAAGCGAGGGTGGTCATATCAAAGTCATGCGGCTCTACACCGCGCAGAAGATCCCGCACGCAGCCGCCTACCAGAAACGCAGGATATCCTGCACACTCCAGCTTCTCCAGTGCCGAAAGCACCGGCTTCGGGACTGAAAATCCAGCCATATATCGCCCTCCCGTCAGCAATCTTCCGGATATGTGACAAGAGCTCCGCAATCAAAATAACGTACCTCCAGCTCCGGATGGCACACACGGAGCTTCTCCGCAAGCATCTCCATACCGGGCGCCTCCGACGCGGCATGTCCCAGCAGAAGCAGTGCTTTGGGAATGCCAAACTGACCCGCATCACGGATCGGCTCCACCTCACGCCATTCACACAACTCTCCCGCGATGGCAAGCTCCGCATCATCCGAGCAAAAGGCATCAAACATACTGCCGCACGCCCCCAGATACAACGCCACTTTTTTGACCGGCAAGTCCGGATTACCCGCAATCCGCGGATGCTCGATCCCCAACATTTCGGAAATATTCTTTGCAAGCGCACGCGGCGTAGACGGCATTTTCAATTCTACGCGGGAACCTCCGTCAAACGTACAATCCCATCCTAATTTCTTTATAAAGCCCTCATGAATCCCATCGGACCCGTTTCCCCTGTGCTGAAAATCGTGAAACCGCCAAAGTGTGAACGCGCAGCTCTCCAACAGTTCCTGCTTCCGCGCGGTGATCGGGTCGGGACGCGGATGGTCTAAATGATCATAGTAGGTACACTCATGCGTAATCAGAAGATCCGTCCCCCACGTTCGTGCCTGCCGGAGTACCTCTGCCGTTGCAGTCAGGCAGACGCCAACCTTCCGCACCTCTCGCAGCGGATTTCCGTGCTTACAGGTATCCACCGTAGGTGTTCCGAGATTTTCCTCACCAATGAGCTGTTCCATCAATTCTTTTGCCGTCATACCGAGCCTCCTTCTTCCAAAAACGGGAGGCGGCTGCCTCCCGTTCCCTATTTATTTCAAGGTAATAACCGGTATTTTAGACCAGTCGTTCCGACCGATGACACCGCCGCCGTTGCGATACGTAATGTTTTTCCAAACACCGTTTGCGATGTCGTCCGCATTTGTGGAATTGATCGAGAAGGTCAGACCGTACTGATCACCGGCTTCCGGCGTAATACCGAATTCCGCCCACGGAATGGCTACTTCATAAACGGTCTCCTGCTTTGCATCATCGCGGGAGCAAGCGCATTTACCGGTAAATGTCGTAGTAAAGCCGCTTTCATAGTAGCAGGTTTCTCCCTCATTATTGCACGCAAAGCCATAGGAGCGTACCACGCCGCTTGCGACCGCCTTATTATTGGCGACATGATCAAAGTTAGTCAGAATATACTCGCTGTCCGGACTTTCCGAGCTGACCTTAACCTGAATGCACTCGTATTGCCACATATCGCCGGCATTTGACTTTGTGATCGGGCAATAGTGATACGGAGAAGAGACTACGACACAGAGATAAAGGTAATTCTCATCATATGCAGTATAATAGGATGCGGTTGCATAGTAGTTATCCTTTTCAAATTGAGCGTAGGACCAAGATTCATTTTCCGCGTCAATTTCGTCGATCAAATACTCTTTCCATTCCGACTCATCGAATACGCCGTCGATCGTCGGCGCCGCGTTTACCTTTTTCACATCGTAATCCAGATAGTTGTACAGGCGCAGGCCGTGCGGGAAAACCGTCGTACTGTCATCAAGATCGCGCAGACGCTTGACATATACACTCTGTCTTTCCGCATCTGCCGCCACAACAAATCCATCTGACGGGATTTCCGCATCCTCCGCCTCGCCCGCCTCATAAAAAGCAGTCTTGACGTAACCGAAGACGCTCTGGTCATAAGTAAATACTGCAACTGCAAATCCTGCAAGAGCCTCCTGCTCCGGCAGATCATATGAGGATGTATAAAGCACAATTGCGCCGGATTCCGGTTCCTGATCTACGCCCGTCAGGCGGATGGACTCCGCAGAATTCGCAGTGACAGTAGTAGTGACCGCTCCGATGGAAAGAAAGTTATCGATAAATGCCGGCAGGGGACCCGGGTCCTCCGTTTCCGAAGCGTCGGAAGTTTCCTCAGAGGAATCTTCCGAAGTAGAAACCGCAGTGGACGAGTCGTCGTCAAAGGATACCTCAGAAGCGGAAGAAGCCGCAGTGGACGAGTCGCCGTCAGAGGATACCTCAGAAGTGGAAGAAGCCGCAGAACTGCTGTCCGTTTCGGTTGCATCTCCGCAAGCGGCAACTGCAAACAAAAGAACAACCGTCAGAAGCAATGCAAGAATTTTTTTCATGACACTAAACACTCCATTCTGTTTCATTTCAATAAGTATATTATACATATTTTTCAGCTGCTGTCAAGTCCTGCAGTTCTTTTCCCGATCGAATCGGAGCATGGCGAATAAAATAGACGCCGTGTTGAAGCACTCCGTCACTATACCGGCAAAGGAACGGCAAAGCAAATTATACAGCAGCCAAAGCAGGGAGCCGGGAAGATTCAGCCGCCGAACCGTGCACGGACGCTCCGCCCAAAGCCCAAAACAGGAAATCACCATAGCGGCGGTGGGCAAAAGCGATATCCAACTCTGCCAAGTCAACAGGCACGCTACAACAGAAAGTCCGGAAAAGAGATAGGGCCAGAACCGTCCGGACGCCCATGGCTTTCCTTTCCGTGAGAAAACAAAACCGCGGGCAATCCCAATCGCATTCATCGCCATCCCTGCCCATGCGCACAACAGACCGAAATGCAATGTCCAGACTGCAGAGGCCAACATTTGCAGAAACGCAATTTGCTCTTTCCGATTCTGCTGAAATGACACAAAGGCGAGCAGCATCCC
>CAZJVB010000039.1:0-8963 GCA_964549435.1 uncultured Ruminococcus sp. | reverse complement strand
TTTTTTGCGGGACGGGCAGAATCTTTTCTTGACAAACGCGCCCTACCAACTTATAATGAAGAAAAAGGAGCGTGAAAAACCGTTATGGAACGAACAGATAAGGTCAAGATTGCATTGGGAATCCTGTTGGTCGCATTAGCCGTAAGGCTGTTACTCGGTTTTTTTCCAATCCCTCTGGATTTCGCCCCATATGACAATAGGAGTGAAACCGGACAGCTGCAAACCGTTTCCTTTACGGCAATCCGGCTGTGCATGACAGTGAAGCAGGAAAACACAGGCGCTATGTACTATTATCTGCTCCGTACGGAGGATGAACAGGACGGTTTGCTCGCTTCTTCCACCCTATATTTCGATGAAACTTTTTCCGAGCCGGTGGTATTTACCGGCATCACCGTTGTTCTGCCGGATCCCGATGCTGTTGCGCCTGATGCAGAAGCGGCCTTTTATGCAAAGTTTACATTTGCTGAAGATTTCCTAAAAGAACACGAAGGAGAAGCGGCGGAAGCATACCGTACGGTACAAGGGCTGACTGCGCTGGATGCCACCTTTCAGGATAAGACAAAGGAAAATCCCGCCTGCTTTTGGGTCAGCCTTGCTGCTGCTGCGGCTTTCTGCTGGATGCTCGCGTTGCTTCTTCGGGAGTATCTGAACGGTCGGAGGAAAAAAGCACCTGCGAAGGAATCTTCCTCTGCCGATATATAAGAATAGCCCGCGCCATTTGTCGGCTGCGGTGCGGTAAAAAAGAAAAGGAATCTTCACGTCCAAATCTTCCGTGTCGATTCCTTTTCTGTTAGCAAGAGGCTATGTGCGTCTCAACTGCCGGTAGGTAGAAACAATGATAATGACCGATACGATCATGGTCAGAATATCCGAAAGCGGCATCGAATACAGCACGCCGTCCAGCCCGAACCAAATCGGTAACAGCAATGCAAAGCCTACGCCGAATACGACCTCACGAATCATCGAAAGCGCCGTAGAGGCGACCGCTTTCCCCATTGCCTGCAGGAAGATGAACGCTGCCTTGTTGATGCAGGCAAAGATGATCATGCAAAGATAAATGCGGAACGCTTTCACCGCAAAATCGGTGTAGTAAATACTTTCGTTCTGTGCGCCGAAGATAGCGATTAACTGCTTCGGTAGCAGTTCTACTATCAATAGGGAAATCGCGCCGACGCTCGCCTCCGCTGCAAGCAGCAGCGTAAACAGCTTCTTGACGCGCCCCTTCTGCCCGGCGCCCATATTAAAACCGACGATCGGAATGCAGCCTGCTGCCATACCGACCACAATGGAAATAACGATCTGGAAGAACTTCATGACGATGCCGACCACCGCCATGGGGATCTGTGCGTATTCTTCCAAGCCGAAGATCTCATCCTGTGCTCCGTATTTTCTGATCATATTATTGATCGCAGCCATTGCCGCAACCAACGAAATCTGTGACAGGAAACTGCAGATTCCCAAAGAGAGAGTGCGTCCGATGACCTTTCCCTGCAGACGGAAATCCCCTTTATGAAGACGGATCTGCTTGGTATGAAGCAGATACCAAACCGAAAGCACCGCAGTTAGGATCTGCCCGATTACGGTGGCAACCGCAGCGCCCATCATTCCCCAGCGGAATACAAAAATCATGATCGGATCAAGAATGACATTGACAACCGCGCCTGCCAGCGTCGCCGCCATGGCAAAACGGGGACTTCCGTCCGCACGGATCACCGGGTTCATCGCCTGTCCAAACATATAAAACGGCACACCCAATGAAATATAGAAGAAATATTCCTTTGAGCAGGTAAACGTCTCTTGGTTTACATTACCGCCGAAAGCATTGAGGATCGGTTCCTGCAGCAGCAGGTAAAGCACCGCCAGAACGATGCCGCAAATCACCGAAAGAAAGATGGCGTTGCCGACGCTGCGGTTTGCCGTTTCTTTCTCTCCGCGCCCAAAGGATAGGCTCACGAACGCGCAGCAGCCGTCGCCGATCATGACCGCGATTGCCAGTGCGATCACTGTCAGCGGAAAAACCACCGTATTGGCGGCGTTCCCGTACGAACCCAGATAATCCGCATTTGCAATAAAAATCTGGTCCACAATATTGTAAAGTGCGGCAACCAGCAGCGAAATAATGCAGGGGACTGCGTATTTGACCATCAATTGACTGAGATTCGCCTTCCCGAGCAAAGATTGCTCCCCGGAAGGCTGCCCACTTTTTGTTTCCATCTCCATATGGATACCATTCCTTTCTGAAAAGCAGAATTCGCACAAAAAAAGCGCAAATCCGCTAACGCCCGGATTTACGCTTTCGCTACACGACTATAGGATAGTATACCTCATTTTTCGCCTGTTTTCAAGCGGCAAAACACCAAAAAATCGTTCGTTTCTGCGTCTCCCGAAAGGGCAAAATGCGCAGGAAAACGGAGCAAAACAGGAAAGCGGCGCCCGTTGCGGCACCGCTTTGCCTTTTCATTTAATGATTCCTGTACTTTGCCCGCGGCGCATAGGTCGTGTGAAGCAACTCGTGCGCTTTATGGGAACTCGGTTCTCCCAGAAAATCTGCGTAGATCGCAACAATTTCCGGGTTCTCATGCGACTTGCGGAGCGTCTTGGAGGCATCCTCTTCATACAACGCCTTGGCACGTTCCGCTTTCAAATCGAGATAAACGCGATCGGTCGCATTTACAATCGGCGTACCGCCGCCGCATACGCAGCCGCCCGGACAGCCCATCACTTCGATAAAGGTATATTCCTTTTCTCCGCGCTTGACAGCCTCCAGCAATGCCGCGGCGTTCTTAGTGCCACTCGCGACTGCGACGGAGATTTTTCTACCGTCCAGATCGATTTCCGCTTCCTTAATACCCGCCGTTCCGCGCACCTGCACGAAATTCACGTCCTCCAGCACCTTCCCCGTGACCTTTTCGTAAACGGTTCGCAATGCGGCTTCCATAACGCCTCCGGTTGCACCGAAAATAACGGCGGCACCGGTAGATTCTCCCAATAGGGAATCAAACTCGGAATCCGGCAGACGACGGAAATCAATACCCGCGTTGCGGATCATCTTTGCCAGCTCGCGCACAGTCAACACCGCATCGACGTCCGGCAGATCGCCGTTTGACAGCTCCGGACGCTTCGCCTCGAATTTCTTTGCAGTGCAGGGCATGATGGAAACGACATAGATTTCTTCAGGATCGATCCCTTCCTTTTCTGCGTAATAGCTCTTAATCATCGCGCCTTCCATCTCATGCGGGGACTTGCAGCTGGAAAGATTCGGAAGAAATTCCGGGTAGAATTTTTCGCAGTAGTTGATCCAACCCGGAGAGCAGGAGGTAATCATAGGCAGCGTGCCGCCGTTCTGAAGACGGTCAAGCAGCTCGGTTCCCTCTTCCATGATGGTCAGATCTGCGCCGAAATCCGTATCAAACACCTTTGCAAAGCCAAGACGCCGAAGCGCAGTTACCAGCTTTCCGGTAACGGATGTACCGACCGGATAACCGAATTCCTCTCCGATGGTTGCGCGAACCGCCGGAGCGGGTTGCACCACGACGTGCTTGCCGGAAGCAAGCGCCGCGTAAACATCCGCGATGCTGTCCTTTTCCTTCAGCGCGCCGACCGGACAGGCGAGGATGCATTGTCCACAGCCGACACACGGGCTGTCTGCCAAACTTTCGCCGTAGATGCACCCGATCTCGGAACGGAAGCCGCGTCCGGAAACGCCGAGCGCGCCGATCCCTTGGATCTTATTGCAAGTTGCAACACAACGGCGGCAGTTGATACATTTGGAGTTATCGCGCACGATGGAAGCGCTCTTGTCGTCGTATTTCTCACTGGAAAGCTTCCCGTCATAGGGATAAGCGTCCACGCCGTACTCGCGGCAGAGCGCCTGCAATTCACAGTTTCCGCTGCGGACGCAGGAGGTACATTCGCGGTTGTGGTTGGAAAGGATCAGCTCCAGATTCATTTTTCTGGAGGAGCGCAGCTTTTCATTGTTGGTCACAACTACCTGTCCCTCCGCAACCGGGGAAACGCAGGCAGCCTGCAGCCCTCTTGCCCCCTGAATTTCAACCAGACAGAGCCGGCAGGATCCGATGGCGTTGACGTCCTTCAGATAGCAAAGCGTCGGAATATTGACGCCTGCCTCTCGCGCGGCGTCAAGAATGGTATAATCAGCGGGAACGGTAACCGGAATCCCGTCGATGGTCAGTGTTACGGTTTTGTTTTCCATGCTTCAAACCCTCCCCCGTTCACTTTTTGACGACCGCGCCGAATTTACAGGTGCTCATGCAGACGCCGCACTTGATGCACTTCGCCGTGTCGATTTTGAACGGTTTCTTGATCTCACCGGAAATCGCGCCTGCAGGACATTTGCGGGAGCAGAGCGAGCAGCCCTTGCACTTCTCTGGATCGATCGCGTATTGCAGAAGCGCCTTGCAAGCCCCTGCGGGACAGCGCTTTTCGTAAATATGTGCCTTATATTCATCGCGGAAATACCGCAGCGTGGAAACAACCGGGTTTGGAGCCGTCTGTCCGAGTGCGCAGAGGGCGCTGCACTGAAGATCCGCTGCAATGGCCTCCAGCTTTTCGATGTCCCCGTCCTCGCCCTTTCCCTCGGTAATACGGGTAAGGATATCCAGCATTCTTCTGGTACCGAGCCGGCAGGGAACGCATTTTCCACAGGATTCATCCACAGTAAATTCGAGGAAGAATTTCGCAATATCCACCATACAGTTGTCTTCGTCCATGATGATCATACCGCCGGAGCCCATCATGGAGCCGATCGCTTTCAGCGAATCGTAGTCCACCGGAGTATCCAGATTGATCGCCGGGATGCAGCCGCCGGAAGGACCGCCGGTCTGCGCCGCCTTGAACTGTTTGCCGCCGGGGATGCCACCGCCGATGTCGTAAATAATCTCGCGCAGCGTGGTGCCCATCGGCACCTCCACCAAACCGGTATGCTTGATCTTTCCTCCCAGCGCAAATACCTTGGTACCCGTAGAGGTCTTGGTTCCCTGACTTGCAAACCATTCTGCGCCGTTGAGAATGATCTGGCAGATATTGGCATAGGTTTCGACGTTGTTGATAACTGTCGGCTTGCCGAACAAACCTTTGACAGCCGGGAACGGCGGACGCGGTCTCGGTTCTCCGCGGTTGCCCTCGATGGAGGTCAGCAACGCGGTTTCCTCGCCGCAAACGAACGCGCCGGCGCCAAGTCGAAGCTGAATATCAAAGTTGAAGCCGGTGCCGAGAATATTTTTGCCCAGCAGGCCTACCTCACGTGCTTGCCCGATCGCAATGGTCAGACGCTCGACAGCGATCGGATACTCTGCACGGACATAAATATATCCCTCGTCCGCACCGATCGCATAGCCGGCGATTGCCATGGCTTCCAAAACGGAGTGCGGATCTCCCTCCAGAATGGAACGATCCATAAATGCGCCGGGATCGCCCTCGTCCGCGTTGCAGACCACATATTTCTTGGGCGCCGGTGCCTTCGCAAACATCCATTTTCTGCCGGTCGGAAAGCCTGCGCCGCCGCGACCGCGCAAACCGGAATCCAGCACGGTCTGTATGACCTCGTCGGGCGTCATCTCGGTCAACACCTTGGCGAGTGCATGGTAGCCGTCTACCGCAATATATTCATTGATATCCTCCGGATTGATTCTGCCGCAGTTGCGAAGCGCAAGGCGCAGCTGCTTATGATAAAATGTCGTGTCATACAGCGTGGGGGAATGTCCCTCCGGGATCTTCAAATCCCCGATATCCTCATAGACGAGACGTTCAACGGGAATTCCGCCGAGCAGATGACTTTCCGCGATTTCCGGAACATCCTCCGCTTGCACCTGACTGTAAAAAGTACCCTCCGGATAAACAATGACGATCGGTCCGAGCGCGCAAAGACCGAAGCAACCGGTACGGATAACCTTTACCTGATCAGCAATCCCCAGCCGTTCGGCTTCAGATACAAACAGTTCACAGAGCTTATTGCTGCCGGATGAGGTGCAGCCGGTACCGCCGCAGACCATGACGTGATGTACACCGGTACCCGGAATGCCGGTCGCAACACGCATTGCGGCATTGCTTTGTCCGTCTTCCCGAACACGGGCAAGTTCTTCAAGATTCATATCATTAAACCTTTCCTTATTCAATCATACGTGTGCGGCGCGTCAATTGTATTTTTCCAGAATACCTTTGACGTCCGCAGGAACCAGACGACCGTAGACGTCACCGTTGACCACCATCACCGGCGCTAATCCGCAGCAGCCGAGACAGCGAGTATCCTGAATGGAAAATCTTCCGTCCGGCGTCGTCTCTCCCGAATTGATGCCCAGCAGTGTCTTAACCTCCTCCAGTACGGCGGCAGCGCCCTTGACGTAGCAGGCGGTTCCCTGACATACGCTGATGACGTGATCTCCCTTTGGCTTCAGGGAAAACTGTGCATAGAATGTCGCAATGCCGTAAACGTCCGCAACCGGGATCCCCAGGGAATCCGCAATCAGCGTCATCGTCTCCATGGATAAATAGCTGAAGGACTCCTGCGCATGCTGCATGATCGGCATCAAAGGACCATCGATATCCTTATGCGCCGCAATGAAGGCTTTTAACTCTTCCGTCTTGCTTGCGATTTGCTCTTTGGTAAGTGCCATACACTTATCCTCCTGCAATATTGAATCAGTATTTTTTTCAGAACGTAACCGAAAGGCTTTTGCATGAAACACCAGCGCGGCGAGCGGCTTCTGCCTACGCGCAAAAAGCGACCACGCATGCGAGGTCGTCCGACAATCGACAAAAACTTTTCTTTATTCGCATTATACTATATCCGATCGGAGTTGTCAAGAGGGAAAACGTCCCTTTCCGCGATAAAACCCCTCTGCGGTCGGTCCGCAGAGGGGAACGAAAGCGTCTTTATGCTTACGAAATGGTATAGGTGCCGATCTCCTTAACTTCATCCGGAATGGAAATATTCGTTAGTTTAGAGCAGCCGGAAAAACGTGAGGATCACGATCTGACGCAGCAGGAGATTGCAATATGTTAGGTACCTCGCAGACCATGTATGCGCGATACGAGCGCGGCGCAAGCGAGCTGCCGATCAGACCTCTGATCAAGCTTTATCACGTTTCTTCCGATTATTTTTTAGGTTTGTAAAGATTCGGATAATAATTGGTTGTTATTTTCCCGCAGATGTGCTATACTGACACAAACCAACAGGCTTTCAGGAGGCAGATATCATGCAGAAAACCAAACAGATTCACCGCGACTGGTGGAAAAACCGCATCGCATATCAGGTTTATCCCCGTTCCTTCTGCGACTCCAATGGAGACGGCACCGGCGACCTCAACGGAATTACGCAAAAGCTGGATTACCTGCAGGAGCTTGGCGTCGGCTTGCTTTGGCTCTCGCCCGTCTATCGCTCCCCGATGGATGACGGCGGCTATGACATATCCGATTATCGCGATATCGATCCGCTGTTCGGCAGCATGGCGGATATGGAACGGCTGATCCGCGAAGCGGACAAGCGCGGAATCCGTATCCTGATGGATTTGGTTATCAACCACTGTTCGGACGAGCATCCATGGTTTCAGAAGGCACTGCGCGAACCGGACAGCGAGGAAGCCGGGTACTTTTGGTTCCGGCAATCGGAGAACGGTCCTCCCAATAACTGGCGCTCCATGTTCGGCGGCTCTGCATGGGAGAATGTCGGCGGTGACCGCTACTACCTGCATCTTTTTTCTAAAAAACAGCCGGATCTCAACTGGGAAAACCCACAATTGCGCAAGCGTATCTATGAGACGGTGCGTTTTTGGCTGGACAAAGGGTTGGGCGGCTTCCGCATCGATGCGATCGTTCATATCAAGAAAGCGCCCGGCCTTCCGTCCGGACCTGCCGACGGTGCAGATGGGCTTGTAGACTGCTTCGCCTATGCGCGCAATATTCCCGGCATCGGCGATTTTCTGACGGAACTGCGGGAGCAGACCTTTGACCGGTACGAATGCGTCACCGTCGCAGAAGCAGCGGGCGTCCCTAACGCGCAGTTGAAGGAATATATTGGGAGAGACGGCTATTTCTCCACTATGTTTGACTTTTCTTATGCAGAACCGTACAGCTACGGCCGAGGCTGGCACACCTGTAAGGATCCCGGCGAATGGGATTTCCGCAGCTGGCGGGACACACTTTATGCTTCTCAACTTGAAACCCAAAAGATCGGGTATGGCGCGGTCTTTCTGGAAAATCATGATTATCCCCGCGCCTGCCAGAAATTTGTGCCGGAAAAGGACCACTGCCCGGCGGTGCAAAAGATGCTGGGAAACCTGTTCTTTTTCCTGCGCGGCATACCGTTCCTCTATCAGGGGCAGGAACTGGGCATGACAAACCCCGGTTTTACCTCGATCGATCCGATCGATGATATCTCTACCCGTAACCACTACCGACTGGCGCTGGAGGACGGCTTGTCTCCTGAAGAAGCGATCCGGCGGGTTGCACGGTATTCCCGCGACAACGCACGTGTTCCCTTCCCATGGGACAGCAGCGAAAACGGCGGATTTTCCCCTGCCGGCAGCAAAGCACCGTGGCTTCCCGTCCATCCGGATTACCGGACGGTCAATGCCGAGGCGGAACGAAAGGATCCGGACAGTGTCCTGTCATTCTATCGGCAAATGATCCGCCTGCGAACCGAAGAACCGTACGGCAGCACGTTGCAGGAAGGTAGATTTGAACCGATCCTGCGTCGGTATGACAAGCTGATAGCCTATACCCGTACCGGCGAGAAAAAAATGGCCGTACTCTGTTCCTTTTCCGACCGCCTGCGTAAGATTCGGCTGCCGTTCCGTGTCAAAGCTGTGCTGCAATCCAGCCACGCAAGCGTGACGGTCAAAGATTCTGTTTTAACGCTATTTCCCTACCAATCAGTGCTATTGGAAGTGGAATAAGCAACCGCAACCGGACCGCTGAAACAGCGGTCCGGTTTTTCGTGCAAAAAA
>CAZJVB010000038.1:0-20709 GCA_964549435.1 uncultured Ruminococcus sp. | reverse complement strand
TCCAGCTTCGCCAGCAGGTAAAAGAACTGGAGAAAGAGAACCGACGTTTAAAAAAAGAAAATAACTTTCTGGAGGAAGCCAGTGCTTTTTTCGCCGCGAGCCGTCTGAAGTCAGCAAAAACGAAAGAATGAAGTTTATTGCCTTAAAAACGAAAGACGGCGAATTAAAAGGAGAGATCGCCTTTTACTGCAGAAGCCTTCATGTCAGCAGACAAGGATTTTACCAGTACCTCGAAAACAAAGACCGTCCATGGAAATATCAGCCTCTGGCGGATGCCATGAAAGATATCCTCGAGGAAGATGAATGTAATGACACCTATGGCCGGATCCGTATGTATCAGGCATTGCTCCTGAAACAGCCGGAACATGTGAATATCCCCAGTGAACGCACCGTTTACCGCATTATGGAAGAGATTGGGCTCAGCCACCATCCCAGACGCAAGCCGAATGGGATCACGAAAGCAGACAGGGAGGCCAGAAAGTCAGAGGATCTCCTAAAACGGGACTTCCGGGCGGAAGAGCCGCTGACCAAATACGTTACAGACATAACGGAGATCAAAGCCAGAGATGGAAAGTTGTATGTTTCCGCTATTTTTGACTGCTTTGATTCCAGCGTGATCGGTCTGGCGATGGATACGAATATGAAAGCCCCATTATGTGCGCCGACACTGGAACATGCGGCGAAGGCGTATCCGTGCATCCGTGGAGCCATGATCCACAGAGACAGGGGAAGCCAGTACACCAGTCAGCTTTACCGGGATGCAGTCCAGCAGTATGACATCCGGCAAAGCATGAATAGTGCGAGCGGCAGATGCCACGATAATGCCCGCTGTGAAAGCATGTGGGCCAGAATGAAATCAGAACTGCTGTATGACCGTTATGACACAGAAAAAATGACCACAGATGAACTGAAAA
Organism: uncultured Ruminococcus sp.; assembly: GCA_964549435.1. GTDB lineage: Bacteria > Bacillota > Clostridia > Oscillospirales > CAG-382 > Coliplasma. Next base: position 19,795 of record CAZJVB010000038.1, on the reverse strand, counting down.
CGCTCATCTGGAGGTATTTTATCAGCTACTGGAATAACCGGAGGATCTGTTCTGCCAATGGCGGACTCCCTCCAATAGTCAAACGACAGCAATACTATGATTCCTTAAAAGAAGCAGCATACGATAAACCTATTACGGTCAGCGATCTTTCCAAAGCTATCGGTATCCCCGCCGCTTATATTGAGCCGATCATCAAAAAACTTGTGGACGGTGAACTTATGGTACAGATGGACAGCGGCAAAGTATATACGGATTTTATTATTACAAGACCGCAAAATTCTCTTAATAATTTCAAACCGCAGCTCGAGTTTACTCATAAGCATTTTGAAACGATTTGGAGCATTAACGAAAACATATCCGATAAGATCTCAAAAATGTCGTTCGTAAAAGAAATGGCCGCCGAAGATAGAACAAAGCTTGACCGTTATGCTGTTTTAAAGGCTTTACAAGATTTCGGGCATTTTGGCACAGGTAAGATCGAAGCACCAAAGTTTCCGAAGCGTAAGGACGGTAGTTGGTGGTTTGCTCAGGCAATCGTATTTGATGCAGGATACAATATGAAGAATATAATGCAGCCTCCGAATATGCAATACATGGCGGCCATCGCACAACGGAAGCTGTATCCGTAGGACGAACAAAGCGCATTCGCTTTTATGAGTTCGACACTACGCTGTGGGATAGCCCTCATCGCTACGGCAGCGCATATGATCTTGTATTTCAAGCATATCATTCCGTTGCTGTGGAGCATCTACGACGGCATTTCCCTTGAAACAACGAATATTCCCAATGAGTTTATTTCCTATGTTCCAATACTTGAACGGTTGGGTGTAATAGGATGCGCAGAGGATAAGTTATGCGTTAAGATTCCCGTATTGAAGAAAACAGAATACGATGAAGTCTGTGCGGTAATTAAGAATGCGACAGAAGAGATAAAAGCTGCTATTGGAGAAGAATTCACAGCTTTTATAGCCTCAATGAAAACACCTATTCCCAAGCACTTGACATCTGTTCCCGAACTTTTTAGATACCACGAAGCGACAAAGTATTTTGCTATGTCTATTGTGCGCGAAGCATATAACAAAGGCTTGCATTTGAAAGGCGTTGATTATTGTTGTCCTCCGACAGTATTAGTGTACGAAGAATAATTAAAATGAAACCGCCGAGAGCTATTCATAAATGTGCTCTCGGCGAATTTGTTATAGACTAATATACTAATTTATGATATAATTATAAAAAAACTTTGGTAATCAACTGAATCAAATCCAAATTCTACGACTTATGGGTGAAAGCTTTCAAAGAGGTCTCAAAATGGAAAATGAAATTACAACATATGTAGAGTATCTGTTTGCTCTTGCCCTTAAAAAGTGCGGCGATGTAAACGATGCCGAAGATCTAACGCAAGAAACATTTCTCGCCGCGCTTCGGTATATACATCGAGGCGGTAGTATTTCTAATATGAAATATTGGCTTACTTCTGTTCTATCAAACAAATGGAATGAGGCATTACGAAAAAAATACAGATTGCCTCTTGTTAGCGTCGATGTAATTCCAGATGTCGAGGATTGCAGTGAAGAAAACGATGTTGATAGACCTACTACCGAGCAGGTCAGACGAGAAGTGGCATATTTGGCAAAATTGCAAAGAGAAGTGATCGTAAAGCATTATCTTGAAGGAAAGAAAGTTCAAGATATAGCCAACGAGTTAGGAATCCCGAAAGGAACGGTATTGTCACGTCTATCTTCGGGCAGAGAGCAGATGCGGAAAGGATTTGATTCAATGAAACAGTATGAAAAGCAAAGTTATGTCCCCGAACGGCTTGAAATAGGTTTCTCAGGTAATCCCGGATTTAATGAGGAACCGTGGTCGCTTGTAAGTGATGATCTGATGAAACAAAACATATTGATTATTGCGTATGAGCAACCCGTAACAGCGGTAGAAATTGCTAAAGCACTTGGAATTCCAACGCCTTACGTTGAAAATGCAATCGAGGATCTTGTTAAATGCGAGCTGATGGTACGAAACGGAAACAAGGTTGTTACCGATTTTTTGATTTATGCACCTGCCGAAAGGTCGTCCAAACTTGATATTCAACTTGATTTTGCAAATCGGCAGTATCAAGCGGTATGGAATTTGATTACCGAATTGTTTTCTGATATAAATTCTTTGAGTTGGTTTAACCGGTTGTTCGACAAAGCGCAGATTGATCTTAAATACTACGCTATGATAGATGTTCTTGCAAGAGGACAATCCCAAGCTGTCAAAAGAATTGTGGATACAAACGAAATTTATCCCGAAAGACCGGATGGCGGCAGATGGATCGCGCAAGGTACACGATATGAAATGGATTTCAAGTGGGAGAACGATCCGTTCTCAAAGTATACTTGGGGAGGAGAACGACGCGCAAGTTGGGATAATTTCTTTAGCAGTAAATCGATAGAGCTTCATGTTTACGACACTCAACCCGATTTGAATAAGTACGAGCACGGTCCCGTGGAAATCCGCGATGACAATCTGAGTAAGTTGTTGTATATTCTTTATAAGGGTATTCCGTTCGAATATACAGGATTCAATTTAAGATATTTGAAGGATATTCCACATCTTGCTTCTTGCGGCGTGCTGCGTTATGAAAACGATAAACCCCAAGTGGCAATTCCGGTGCTTAGCAAAAAGGAATTTTCTGAATTGTCCAAGATCAGTGCATCCTATATGATGAAATTGGGAGATTTAATCGAAAACCCATTACGCGAGTTTTTCCCGCAGTTGAAATTGGAGATTCCCATGCATCTTGAAGGAAAGATTGCGGAGTTCAGAAAATATGCTCTCTATGCGTTCCCGATGGCTATTGTAAAAAGAGCAATTTCTGATGAGGATTTTATTCTTGACAGTCAGCAAAAAGCAATACCAATGGTATTAGTTATAGAAGAACCTGAGAACGTAATTAGATAAAGCTACCGCCGAGAGTAACCGTTAAATTTATGTCATAATATTTTCAATAATTTTGTCAGCAAATCTAAAAATACCACACTATATGGGTGAAAGGAGGCGGGAAAATGCAGGAAACGAACGAAATGCGTGATCGGCTTATCAATGAATTTGCGGAAAACTATATGGAAAAACTGTTTTACTTCTGTTTGAAAAAGACAGGAAGCCATATTGAAGCTGAAGATCTGACGCAAGACATAGCACTTCAGATCATCATGGCTTTGAATAAAGGCACGATACCAACGAGCTTTTCAGCGTGGGTATGGCAGATCGCGCGTAACCGTTATTCCGTATGGGCAAGCAAAAAACATAAGCGCAACGAGTCGGTAACCGGTTCCGATGCCAGTGATTATGAAATTGAAGACAAAAGCGAAAATATCCTTAATGAGATGATACGTACATGGCAAATGGCTCTGCTTCGGCGCGAGCTGGCGTTCATCAAAAGCGATTATCGCAACATCGTCGTTGCCTACTACATAGAAAACAAGAGTGTTCGTGATATTGCAGCATCGCTTTCTATTTCGATAAGCGCGGTTCAGCAAGGGCTTCATCGCGCAAGAATCATATTAAAAGAAGGTATGAATATGGCAAGAGAATTTGGAAAATTAAGCTATAAGCCCGAGAATATTTCTTTTATCGCCAATGGACTTCGCGGCACAAACCATGAACCTTGGAATTACATTTCACGCTTGCTTTGTAAAAACATTTTGCTTGCGGCTTACAGAACGCCCGCAACGGCAGAAGAATTGGCGATGGAAGTCGGTGTTGCGCTACCATATATGGAGGAAGAATTATCTGCTCTTGTGGATGCTACGTTGATGAAGAAAAGTGGCAATAAGTACGAAACCAATTTCTTCATTGTTAGTGCTGACGCCCAAGAAAAGATTTACGCACATTTGCGTGATATTGCTCCTGAACTTACAAGGGCAGTCGTTGACACGATGGAGTATAATATTGAGTGGTCAAACGAAAATGCGCCCGACTGGCATGAGGGTTATCAAAACTATGAGGATATGAAATGGGCACTTCTTATGATCGAAGCGGATAACGTATATTTTGATACCCTTAAGTCCTTTAATAAGAATGCGAAAGATGTACCTAATATTGGTCCGTGGGGACACACCATTCGTCCTAATGGCGGTGAATGGGATTTGCTTGGTATGGAAAGCCATCATGGTGACGAGCCGGCTTTTGTAGGTCTTAGTGGTTGTGTATCAAATCCGAATGAAAAAGATTTACCCGAGATCATGTTCCATCAATTTCAATACGAATATTGCGAACTGGAAAAGCGCACGCCGCCTGTTTTTACTTACGCAGATGGCCAAGCGATAGTTGCAGTTGCCGATGGTAAGAGCGCAGATGTAGACAATACTATTCTAAAAAGATTAGAATCATACGGATACATCAAAAAGACCGATGATGGCTACGTTCCTGCGATTATGGTTATGCGTAAGGAAAAATCCCGCAAGATGCCGAACGAGATAAAGGAACATTTTGAGTCGCTACGCCGCAAAGCAACCGATATAGCGACACGACACTATTTGTTCTGCCGCGAACAGATTTATAAAGAGATCCCCGACTTTTTGAAAGAGGATGAATTTCAGATTGAACACGCTTGCGCTAATATCTTTGCAATGCGCGGCGCGATTCTTGAAGAAGCGATCCGACAAGGATATTTATCGTTTGATAAGGATAATGACAAACAGATGTTAGGGGCATACTTGGTAATATAATATTTTTACCGCCGAGAGTAACCGTTTGGTCACTCTCGGCGGTGATTTGTTTTAATGATAAATTATCTCGTTCAGCACGATTTCCTCAGCGCAATGCTTGGCGTTTTCATTCCTTGTATCCACAGGAGAGGATTTTTGGCTTTGAATTTTTCGGTGATGCCGCGCTCTTTTACCAACCGGGAGAGGGTGAGGTCGATCTGCCGCTTTGTCTCCTGCTCGGTTTCATAGAGGTGCTGATTGAGTGTGCAAGAGGTGAAAGTGTGGTGTAGGTGCCGCGGCGGTGCTTTTTGGGATAGTCGAGTCGCATGATTTTTGTGTATGGCGCGTTTTACGCTTGATAATAACTATATATATAGCAAGTAAAGTATAAGCATAGCGTTGTTGCAATTTGCATAGTATCTTTAACTAAGTGAAACTTCGCACTCCCACTTGCTTAACGAGACACGCATATATATTCCGCTAACTTCTCCTGTGTCCACCCATTCTTTTTCTCAATTTGATCATCTCCGTTTTGACAACGGACAATCCTGCAAACATATCCTATAACAAAACCATTCTTTAGGTGATGCCCAATGGAAAATAATATCTACCCCTTTATCAATCTACCACTTCCATACGCCTATGACGCGTTGGAACCATACATTGACGAAGAAACCATGCGCCTACACCACGACAGACATCTACAAACCTACATCAACAATCTGAACGCCGCGCTAAAAGAACAGCCACATCTGCAACGCTTCACACTGGAACAACTGATACGTCATGCTTCGAGACTCCCCCAGCCGCTTCAATCTACCATTCGCAATAACGCCGGCGGCATATACAACCATCGTTTCTTTTTCAATGGACTGACCAATCCTGCTGCACGACAGCCGGTCGGTAAATTAGCACAAGCCATCCGGCAGCAATTCGGCAGCTTCAATGCTTTCCGCGAAGAATTTAAGAAAGCCGCGCTCTCAGTCTTTGGCTCCGGATATGCATTTTTAGTCGTTCACAGAGGACGTCTCGCAATCATAACAACACCGAACCAAAACACCCCGCTCGAACAAACGCTTTGTCCCGTGCTTGCCATCGACGTCTGGGAACACGCCTACTATCTAAAGCACTACAATGACCGAAGTTCCTATATCGATGATTGGTTTCTCATCATCAACTGGGATGAAGCGGAAAGACAATATGAAAATTGCACAAAATAGCAGGTGCACGATATCAGGCAGGTTCACTACGCAATTACAATCGGCTTTTTTCTTATTTGCATACGTTTGACCGAATTGCATTCGAAGCAGCTGTTTGTGTTTGATAGAAGATTAGGTTTACCAGAAGAACCGCATCAGCGAGCGTTGATCTAGACTTTCAATCTGATATCGCTCTCCGTACCTGCAAATATATGCCTCTTTCGACCCTGTAAAGAGTCGATCAAGATGACAGTAAAAATAATAATGAATTTTTGTCAGAAGATCTATGTCCCGCAAAATGAGGTTCGATTTTGTAAGAAGAGTCACTCCGAAACCATATGCAACACAAACTCCAATCCCCCCAACCGTACCGAGCATATTTTCCAACAGAATTCGGGTCGGTACCGCATACACCTATTCCATTCTGTACAGAGAGAATCCAATGTCCTTCGCGTTGACCATGTACATCTTCGACACCTCGCTTCAGGCAATGTCAATCAAATAATATATGTTATCATATTTTGGCCACATTAGCAATCGGAGGCGATCAGAAACCAAAAACGGGAGACTAAACGGTCTCCCATTTTATTACTCAATAAGCAAAGCTGCCTTCATAGACCATCGAAGCGCTGCCGGTCAAAACCACACGATTTTCCGAATAATTGACCATCAAATCTCCGCCAAGCAGCTTTACTGTCACATCACTTCCCTGATCGCAATATCCGTTCTTGACGGCCGCAATTACGGCAGCGCAGGCGCCGGTTCCACACGCCAGTGTTTCGCCGTTACCGCGTTCCCAGACGCGTATCCGCAGATGATTGCGATCAATTACACGAACAAACTCCGTATTAATCCGTTCCGGAAAACAGTCGGCGTACTCAAACTGTGGACCGATCTGCTCTAAATCCAACCCATCAATGGAATCGCAAAACACCACACAATGCGGATTCCCGACCGAAACACAGGTGACCCGATATGTTGTACCGCCAACGGAAAGCGGATAATCAATCATTTGTTCTTCCTCGCAAACGGCTGGAAGCGCATGCACCGAAAACTCCGCTTTTCCCATATCCACGGAAACAGCATTAACCTTGCCATCCCGCAAATACAGCTTCAGGCGACAAATACCACTTGCGGTTTCAACCGTGAGCGTTTCACTGCGAATATACCCGTTATCATAAAGATATTTGCCAACACAGCGGATATTATTCCCTGCCATCTTTCCCTCACTGCCGTCCCGGTTATAAGTACGCATCTTCGCATCTGCAACACGGGAGCGTTCGATCAAAACAATACCGTCACCACCGATTCCATAATGAGGTTTGCAAAGGTCAACGCATAGGGATTCCGGACAGGTGATGCTTCCGTCAAAATTTTCTATAAAAATATAATCGTTGCCGCAGGAATGCATCTTAGTGAAATGAATTTTTTGCCTCCAAAGACGCATCGCGTTGAGATCCACCAATTCCGTGTTGCCCGCATTGAAGCGACTGGCAATCATCTCGGTCAGTGCCGTCGCAGTATCCAAGGATGTCAGGCAGGGGATTCCGAGCTGCATAGCTCGACGATGCAAAGCGATATAATCTCCCACCGTACCGTCTTTCAACGCGCCGGTATAAACAAGATACGTCAACGCTCCGCTTTCCAATAAAGCGAAAAGATCTGCACTTTCTACCGTTTGCACAGCGATTCCGAGCCTGCGGATCGCATCGGCAGTTCCGGACGTCGCGTACAACGCGATGCCAAGATCATGGAAACGTTTGGCCAGCGAAATGACCTCTTCATAGTCGTTTTCCTCAACACTGAGAAGAACACCGGCACTTCGCCGGGACGCAGGTGCCGGCAGCGCAAAGCCGGCTGCGGTCAGCCCCTTAAACAGCGCTTCCGCCATCGTCTTTCCGATTCCCAGTACCTCGCCGGTGGATTTCATTTCTGGTCCAAGCAATGAATTCGCGTCTCCCAGCTTTTCAAATGAAAACACAGGCACCTTGACAGCGCAGTACGGAGGTGTCCGGTAAAGCCCGGAACCGTAACCCAAATCTTCCAAACGGGCGCCAAGCATAACCTTAGCGGCAAGATCAACCATCGGCACACCGGTCACTTTGCTGATATACGGAACCGTACGCGACGCGCGTGGGTTGACTTCAATCACATAAAACTCATCCTCCCAAATCAGATATTGAATATTAACCAATCCTTTGGTTCCCAACGCCTTTGCCAACTGCTCCGAAGCTTCACAGATTTTTTTCAAAAACTTATCACTGAGATTATACGGAGGATATACCGCAATAGAGTCTCCACTATGTACACCCGCGCGCTCAATGTGTTCCATAATCCCCGGAATCAAAACCGATTCACCATCGGAAATAACATCCACCTCTAACTCGGTACCGGGCATATAGCGATCCACCAGCACGGGATTTTCAATACCGCCGGAAAGAATCCGTTCCATATAGAGACGGGTTTGTTCAGCAGAACGGGAAATGGTCATATTCTGTCCACCAATCACATATGACGGTCGCAGCAGTACCGGATACCCCAAAGTCTCCGCCGCCCGCAAAGCTTCCTCCATGGTTTTGACACCCATCCCCATAGGTCGACGGATCCCAAAGGTTTCCAAAAGCCGGTCAAAACGAGCGCGATCTTCCGCAAGATCGATACTGTCTGCAGAGGTTCCTAAAATCCGAATACCGCTGCGATTCAGAAACTGCGTCAGTTTGATTGCGGTCTGTCCTCCAAACGCAACCACAACGCCGATCGGCTGCTCTACACGGATGATATTCATGACATCCTCTGGACAAAGCGGTTCAAAGTACAGCCGATTCGCGGTGTCGTAGTCGGTAGAAACCGTTTCCGGATTGTTATTGACAATAACGACGTCGTATCCCATCTCACGCAATGTCCAAACACAGTGTACAGAACTGTAATCAAACTCTATCCCCTGCCCGATTCGGATCGGGCCGGAGCCGAGCACCATCACTACTGGCTTGCCCGAACGCGGAAAGGCGCGTGATTCACAGAAGGAATCGCAGGTAGAATAGAAATATGGCGTTTCCGCGCAAAATTCTGAAGCACAGGTATCCACCATTTTATAGGAATAGGTACATTCCGGTAAATTTTCAGCGCCGCTCAAACGACGGATCGCTTCGTCAGGATATCCGAAATGCTTGGCGCGTTCATAATCATCCCTGCAGAGTCCGTACGAAGCGAGATGCTGCTCAAACTCTGCAAGATGCTTAAGCTTCTGTAGGAAGAAGCGGTCAATCTTTGTAACAGCAAAAATCTCCTCCACTGTGATCCCGCTTTTCAAGGCTTCAAAAATGGTAAACAGGCGGCGATCATTCTGCTCGGACAGGCGAGCCCTTACAGGCTGATTCGATAGTGGTGGAGCGTTCAGCGTATCCAATGATAACTCTGCACCACGGATCGCTTTCATCAATGCCATTTCGAAGGAGGGGGCAATCGCCATCACCTCGCCTGTCGCTTTCATCTGCGTTCCGAGCTTGCGGCTGGAACCGGCAAATTTATCAAAAGGCCATTTCGGAAATTTTACCACAACATAGTCCAGTGCGGGCTCGAAACAGGCACAGGTTTTCCCTGTAATATCATTCTGAATCTCATCGAGCGTATAGCCAAGGGCAATTTTGGTTGTCAGCTTCGCGATCGGATATCCAGTCGCTTTAGAAGCGAGCGCTGAAGAACGTGAAACGCGCGGATTTACTTCAATTACAGCATATTGAAAACTATCCGGATCCAAAGCAAACTGACAATTACAGCCGCCAACAATACCAAGCGCCGTAATAATATCCAGAGATGCAGAGCGCAACATTTGATACTCTTTATCTGAAAGCGTCAGCGCCGGCGCAACGACAACAGAATCGCCGGTATGAATTCCGACCGGATCCACATTTTCCATAGAGCAGACCGCAACAACATTTCCAACTGCATCCCGCATTGTTTCAAATTCAATTTCTTTCCAGCCGGCAATGCATTTTTCTACTAAAATCTGTGTAATCGGAGAAAGGTCCAACCCCATCCCAGCGATTTCCCGCAATTCGCTTTCATTACCTGCAATACCGCCACCGGAGCCACCGAGCGTATATGCCGGACGGACAATCACTGGATAGCCGATTCGTTTAGCAACGGAAAGAGCGGTTTCCAAATCGTTCGCAATATCGGATGGAACTACAGGCTGTCCAATCTGTTTCATCAAATCCCGGAACAGCTCCCTGTCCTCCGCCTTCTCAATCGCTGAAATTTCTGAACCGAGCAGTTTCACACCGAAACGCTCCAGCACGCCGCTGTGGGAAAGCTGCATAGCGATCGTAAGACCGGTTTGCCCGCCAAGTCCGGCGAGCAAACCGTCCGGTCGCTCCTTTTCTATGATACGTGCAACCGTTTCAGCGTTCAACGGCTCCAAGTAAATTTCATCCGCAAGATGCTTATCCGTCATAATCGTGGCAGGATTGGAATTGACCAATACCACATTGATACCTTCTTCCCGCAGAACGCGGCATGCCTGCGCACCAGCATAATCAAATTCCGCCGCCTGACCGATCACGATCGGACCGGAGCCGATTACTAAAACTTTGCGGATGCTGTTATCTTTCATTTTTCACACCTCCATCAAAGATAGGAACCGATCAAATAGGAACGCAGTATCATGCGGTCCAGAACATGCCTCCGGATGAAATTGCACCGTAAAACATCGCAAATCGGGGTATTCCATACCTTCGCAGCTACCGTCATTGGCATTGACAAAAGTTTCCCTACCGACACCGGACAAGCTTTCACTTAGCACCGCATAACCATGATTCTGACTGGTAATATACGTACGATTGCCGTTTTTTTCTCGTACCGGTTGATTTGCGCCGCGATGTCCGTACGGAAGTTTTATAGTTCTGCCACCCATCGCCAGTGCGGTCAGCTGATGCCCCAAACAAATACCGAATATCGGAATTGTTCCGATCAGCTTTCGTAACTCTGCAATACAAGCAGTATTTTCCGCAGGATCACCCGGACCATTGGAAAGTATCAAACCATCGGGATGAGAGCGAAAAATCTCTTCTGCAGACGTATCATAAGGAACAACTGTCACCTCGCAACCACGCGCGGTCAACGAACGAACAATATTCTGCTTGGCTCCATAATCGAGCAAGGTAACCTGAAACCGTTTCTTGCTGTCTGCAGGAAAAATTTGCGCCTCTCTGCAGCTGACGGAAGCGACCGCTTCGCGCACAGCATATGCGGAAAGAGCAGACAAATCGGACGGGATCTCGTCACAAATCATCGCATTTGTCACACCATGCTCCCGAATGATTCTGGTAATTTGACGGGTATCCACACCGCAAAGTCCGCAAATGCCGTTTTCCCGCAAAAAACGTTCTAACGGCCCCTGTGAGCGAAAATTAGATGGTTGATCGCAAAGTTCGCGAACAATATATCCTTTTACAGCGGTCTTTCCTTCAAAATCCTGCGGAATCAAGCCGTAATTACCGATCAATGGGAAAGTTTGCACAACAATCTGCCCGGCATAGCTGGGATCGGTCAGTGTCTCCAAATACCCAACCATGCCGGTAGTAAAGACCAGTTCTCCGACGCTTTCCCCTTCTACGCCGATCCGCTGCCCTTCGAATACCGTGCCATCGCTCAATACCAAATATGCCTTTTTCATTGCCGTTCCTTTCACACAAGCGTCGCCGCCATCACCGCCTTGATGGTATGCATCCGATTTTCCGCTTCATCGAAAACAATGGAGGAGCGGCTCTCAAAAACCTCATCCGTCACCTCCATGCAATCGATGCCGAATCTATCAAAAATCTGTTTACCCACTTCAGTTTTCAAATCATGAAAAGCCGGCAGACAGTGCATAAAGCGACATTGCGGTCCCGCCAGCTTCATCAGCTCTCCGGTCACACGGTACGGCGAAAGATCTCTGATACGTTTTTCCCAAATTTCCTCTGGTTCTCCCATGGAAACCCAGACATCGGTATACAGAACATCGGCATCTTTGACAGCTTGAGCCGGCACCTCTGAAAACGATAGCTTTGCCCCGGTATCGGAAGCAATCACTTCACAGGTCGCTCGCAACGATTCCTCCGGAAAGTATTCCCTCGGCGCACAGGCGACAAACTGCATCCCCATCTTTGCACATCCGACCATCAAGGAATTGCCCATATTATATCGCGCATCCCCTAGATAAACCAGTTTCTTCCCGGCAAGACTGCCGCAGCACTCCTGTATTGTCAGAAAATCCGCAAGAATTTGTGTGGGGTGAGATTCATTGGTCAGTCCGTTCCAAACCGGAACACCTGCATATTGCGCTAGCTCCTCTACGATTTCCTGTCCATAACCACGGTATTCGATCCCATCGAACATTCTGCCTAGAACTCTGGCAGTATCCGCAATGCTCTCCTTTTTACCGATCTGAGATCCCTTTGAATCCAAATAAACCGAATGCATACCAAGATCCGCCGCCGCTACTTCAAAACTACAGCGAGTACGTGTACTAGTCTTTTCAAAAACCAACGCAATATTTTTCCCTTCACAGAGACGATGCGGAATGCCCGCCTTCTTTTTCCGCTTTAATTCTGCCGCAAGATCCAAAAGATAAGAAAGCTCCTCCGGCGTAAAATCCAACAGTTTCAGAAAATTCCTGTTTTTTAGATTCATGATCCCAACCATACCTTTCGTTATGTTTTTGAAATACTATTCTGCGCAGACAGAAAGAAGTATCTCCGTCGCATTTTTTAGCAAATCCATCGGGATATTCAAAGCAGGAAGCAAACGAACCTTTGCCTTTGCTGTCAGGCAAAGAACACCGCGTTCAATACAGGTTGCTACCACTTCTTTTGCCGGCCGCTCGGTTTCTACCCCAACCATTAACCCCATACCGGAAACCGAGCGAATCCCTTTGGCTCCCCGCAATGCATCGAACAGATACGCTCCCTTTTCCTGCACCTCCTGCAGAAAAGGCGCATCCAACCGTTGCAAAATACTAAGCGCCCCTGCGCAGCAGACCGGATTGCCGCCAAAAGTAGATCCATGGTCGCCGAACCCGAGTGTATCTTTGACCTTATCGCCCAGCAGCGTTGCTCCTAACGGCAGACCTCCGCCAAGTCCTTTGGCAGTGGAGACAATGTCCGGTTGAACATCGTCATGCATATATGCATAAAGCGCTCCGGTGCGTCCGTTACCGGTCTGCACTTCATCTACCAGCAGCAACAAATCCTGCCCCTCAGCGAAAGCAGCAAGTTCTCGAACAAAGCCACGCTCCAGCGGTACCACGCCGCCCTCACCCTGAATGCATTCCAACAGGATACCTGCGGTTGGATACTCAGCTACAAGGCGTCTCACAGCATCCAGATCTCCTGCAGGTGCATGATAGAAACCTGGTGTCAATGGTTGAAACAGTTCATGATAATGTGTCTGTCCAGTCGCTGCAAGTGTTGTCAGCGTACGACCGTGAAAACTGTTTTCCAACGTAATAATCGCGCTGTATGCAGCTCCCTTTTTTTTTGCAGCATACTTACGCGCAACCTTAATTGCACATTCATTTGCCTCCGCACCGGAATTACTGAAGAAAACCTTTTTCATACCAGTTTTACTGCAAAGCAATTCAGCAAGCCGGGCACATGGCTCCGTATAATATAGATTCGAGGTATGCTGTAATTTTCCCAGTTGCTCTGTTACCGCTGCCTGCCAAACAGAATCCGCAATGCCGAACGTGTTTACACCGATTCCGGCGCCCATATCGATATATGATTTTCCGTCCGCATCATAAAGCAAAGATCCTTTGCCGGATACCAGCTCCACAGGAAAACGGGCATACGTGTTGGCGATGTAAGTCTGATCCAAATGCTGTAATTGTCCACTCATACCGTTTCCCCTCCGAGCACCATAGTACCGGCGCCTTCGTCCGTCAAAATCTCCATGAGAATGGCATGCGGAATGCGGCCGTCCATAATCGTAACATTTTTCACGCCGCGATGAATGGCTTCTATACAGCAATCCACTTTCGGAATCATGCCACCGGTAATAACTCCCTCAGCAAATAACTGCTTCGCTTGCTCCAGCGTTACTGAAGGAATTAAAGTTGTTGGATCGTCCTTATCACGCAGGATTCCTGCAATATCCGTCATCATAATCATACGCTCTGCATGCAAGGCACCGGCAATATGAGCAGCAGCGGTATCTCCATTGATGTTATAGGTATTTCCGTCGCGGTCACAACCGACAGTAGAAACCACAGGAATGTATCCTTTTTCCAAAAGATCCGTAATTGCACCGATATTCACCTGCTTAATCGAACCGACAAAGCCGAGACGTGCATCCTTCGGTTCCGCCTCAATTAATCTTCCGTCCATGCCGGAAATCCCCATCGCTTTTCCTCCGTTGCACTCTAACAGATTGACCAAAGTTTTATTGACTTTTCCGGCGAGCACCATCTGTACGATATCCGCAGTTTCTTTATCTGTGACACGCAAACCGTTCACAAATTCTGGCTTTTTCCCCAGTCTTGACATCAATTCGCTGATTTCCGGACCACCGCCATGCACCAGCACAACCTTCACACCGACCAGCCAGAGCAGCACAATATCCTCCATGACCTGTGCCTTCAACTTATTATCCACCATCGCGTTTCCGCCGTATTTCACCACAACGGTTTTCCCGTAGTATTGCTGTATATAGGGAAGCGCCTGCGTTAACACCTCAGCACGCTGTGCATTTGAAAACTGATTCTGCATGATTTTGCCTCTCTGCTTTTTCCTTATTATGTACGATAATCACCATTGATCTTGACATAATCATATGTCAAATCGCATCCCCAAGCGGTTGCACTGTATGCGCCACTTCCTACACAGACCAGGATTTCAATTTCCTTTTCCAACAGGATCTCCTTCGCCTTTTCCTCAGAAAACGGAATACCTGCTCCGTTCTTACATACCGCAATGCACCCCTTGCGGGAAGCGAACAGCACATCCACTGTTCCGATCTCTACTTTTGCGCCACTATATCCGATCGCGCAAAGGACGCGTCCCCAATTGGCATCTGCTCCGAACATCGCCGCCTTCAACAAACTGGAGCAAATTACGCTTTTTGCGACCGTTTTTGCCGTTTGCGGATCGCTTGCACCGCTGACCTTACATTCCAGTAGCTTAGTAGCCCCCTCGCCGTCTCCAGCGATCCGGCGGCAAAGATCTACAGTCACTGTATTGAGCGCCTTCATAAAAGCAGAAAAAGCATCTCCTTCGCAAGTGATCTCTGCGTTGTCGGCAAGACCGTTCGCAAGAATAGAAACCATATCATTTGTAGAAGTATCTCCGTCTATGCTGATCATATTAAAGGTAGAAGCGACATCTGTTTTCAGCGCAAGAGAAAGCATTTCAAAAGAAATGGAGACATCCGTAGTCAAAAAAACCAGCATGGTCGCCATATTAGGATGAATCATGCCGCTGCCTTTTGCAATCCCACCCAAGTGGCAGACCTTATCGCCTATGGTAAATTCTACGGCAATCTCTTTGACAACCGTATCCGTGGTCATGATTCCCTCCGCCGCCAAGCGACTTCCTTCCAATGACAGTGCATCTACCAAAGCGGGAATTCCCTCTTTTATTGGCGTTAGAGGTAAGGGCTGCCCAATGACACCGGTGGATGCGACAATAACATCGTTTGACGCGATGTTTAACTTTCCTGCCAGCAAGTCACACATCTCCTGCGCTATCTCTTCTCCATCGGCATTACAGGTATTGGCATTCCCGCTGTTACAGAGAATTGCCTGTGCCCTGCCATTTGCAAGATTCCGCTGTGTCACAACCAACGGCGCACCTTTTACGAGATTGGTTGTATATACAGCCGCTGCATTTGCAGGTACCCGGCTGTAAATCAAAGAGAGATCCCTCTTGCTTTGATTCTTACGGATCCCACAATGCATCCCGTTTGCCAAAAATCCCTTGGCGGCACAAACACCACCGTCTATTTCCTTTATATCCATCGTTGTCCTCTCTTTCTTCTATCCCAAATACAGTCCTGTCGTTTCTTCTATACCAAGAAGCAGATTCATATTCTGAATCGCTGCGCCAGAAGCTCCCTTACCAAGATTATCAAAACGGGCAACCAGCAGAATCCGGTCGAGGTTTCCCAAAACCATGATCTGCATATCATCGCGTCCGGCAAAGGCACAAGCCGACAGAAAACCGTTTTCTTCTCCTATCTCATCATAATGCAGAATTTTGCTTTGATACCGCGAAGCATACAACGCACACACATCCGCGGCAGTTCCCTTCATATCAGAAGCAAACAACGGTACAGTTACTTCCATACCACTGTAAAAATCTGCGACAATCGGACAAAATACCGGTTGTACTTCCAGACCACAGTATTTGGTCATTTCCGCCAGATGCTTATGCACTTGTGTCAAACCATATTGACGCGGTGCAGAAAGCAACCGGCTCCGGTCATCCGCCTTATAAGCCGCAATCATATTTTTTCCGCCACCGGAATATCCGGTCAAAGAAAAGCAGGACAGATGCGCATCCTTGGATAACAGCCCGCTACCAACCAGCGGCGCAACCAACGCGATAAAACCGCTGGCATGACAACCCGGATTTGCTACCTTTCTTGAAGAAGCAATTTTCTCACGCATACCTGGCAGTTCTGCCATACCATACGTCCAATCGGGCGCCGTGCGGTGCGCAGTTGAAGTGTCAATCAGCACCGTATCCGTTTCGGCTGCCAACTCAGCCGCCTCCAATGCGGCAGCATCCGGCAGACATAGGAACGTAATATCTGCCTGCTTCATTGCCTCCAGACGGGCCTCCGGCTTTTTTCTCAGTTCCTCCGGCAAAGTAATGCAGGTAAGATCCTTGCGCAAGCACAATCTTTCATGAATTCGCAGTCCGGTCGTGCCGGCACTACCGTCTATAAATATCGAAGTCATAGGGAACACCGCACCTCTTCACAAAAAGGATTTGACATACCGAAGTTGTTCATCTACGGACTGCACAGAGGTTCCTCCTTCGGAAATACGCTTCTCAACGCAGGTTTCCAGCGCAATTTCCGAATACAAGTCTTCTTCGAACAACGGACTGAAACGACGATATATTTCCAAAGGCAACGACTCCAGCACACAAGAGCGGGAAATGCATTCCGCTACTATCTGCCCGGAGATTTGATAAGCGGAACGGAACGGAAGTCCTTTTTTTACCAAATAATCTGCAAGATCTGTCGCGTTGATAAAACCGGTTTGGGCTGCCAGCTTCATATGCTCAGGAAATATCCGCATAGTTTGAATCATCGGTGTCATCACGCACAGGCTATGATGCACGGTTTCCACAGCATCAAATATGCCTTCCTTATCTTCCTGCAAATCCTTGTTATAGGCAAGCGGTAACCCTTTTAGCATTGTCAGCAACGTTATCAAATCCCCATAAACCCGTCCGGTCTTGCCGCGAACCAGTTCAGCCATATCCGGATTTTTCTTTTGCGGCATAATTGAAGAACCGGTCGTATAGGCATCAGAAAATTCGATAAATTTGAATTCCCAACTCGACCAAAGAATCAATTCCTCAGAAAAACGAGAAAGATGCATCATCAGAATCGCACAGACGCTCAGAAACTCCGCGCAGAAATCCCGATCTGAAACGCCATCAATACTGTTACGGCACAATTCTGAAAAACCCAAACGCTCCGCTTCCATCCGTCGATCGGTATCATATGTTGTACCTGCCAGTGCACAACAACCGATCGGAGAACAATTTATCCGCTTCCTGCAATCGGTAAAGCGATCTATATCCCGCAACAGCATCATAGCATATGCCAATAAATGGTGTCCAAAAGTGACCGGCTGTGCGCGCTGCAGATGTGTATAACCGGGCATAATTGTTGCCCTATGCAGTTCCGCCTGTTGCACAAGTGCCGCGAGCAACTCCTTCAGTTCCGAAACAATATGATCGGTCTCTTCCCGCAAGTACATTCGTAAATCCAGCGCAACCTGATCGTTACGGCTTCTGGCAGTATGCAATTTCTTCCCCAGCTCACCAAGCCGCGCAGTCAACTCCTGTTCGATAAACATATGAATATCTTCACAGTACAGGTCAAATGAAAGCTTACCACTATCCAGATCCTCCAAAATTTCCGATAGCCCATCAATCAGTGTCTGTGCTTCCGTCTCTGTCAGAATCCCTTTTGCACCAAGCATCGCCGCATGCGCCATACTGCCAGTAATATCCTGACGGTACAGCTTACAATCAAAACGGATAGAGGAATTAAAGTCATCCGCTATTTTATCTGTCTTTCCGGCGGTTCTCCCCGCCCACATCTTTGCCATACTATCTCTCCGCATCATATTTTAAACAACACAATCCCGCACGGTAATACCGTGCAGGACTATGCCGCTTTTGTTTATTACTTTCCGTCCACTAACGCCTGCACCTTAATCGGTAAACCGTAAAGATTGATAAAGCCGGCGGAATCTTTCTGATCATAATCGCTTTCGCCAAAGGTTGCAATCTCTTCGCTATACAGAGAATACGGACTCCAGACACCGGCATTGATCATATTACCTTTATATAGCTTTAACCGCACCTGCCCTGTTACTTTCTCTTGCGTCTTATCTACAAAGGCGCTGAGAGCTTCACGGAGCGGAGTAAACCACTGTCCGTTGTAAACCAGTTCAGCAAATGTAATCGCCAGCTTCTGCTTTTCGTGCATAGTTAGCTTATCCAAACAAATACTTTCCAACACACTATGCGCTTTATAAAGAATTGTACCGCCCGGTGTTTCATAAACTCCGCGACACTTCATACCAACCAAACGGTTTTCCACAATATCGATGATCCCAATACCATTCTGACCGCCAAGCTGATTCAGCTTCAGAATGATCTCTTTTGCGCTCATCTTTTGCCCATCCAAAGCAACCGGCACACCCTTTTCAAAGGAAATTGTCACATACGTCGGTTGATCCGGTGCGGTTATCGGCGAAACACCCATTTCTAAGAAACCCGGTTTCTCATACTGCGGTTCATTCCCGGTATCTTCCAAATCCATTCCCTCATGGGAAAGATGCCAAAGATTCTTATCCTTGGAATAATTAGTTTCACGGTTGATCTTCAAAGGAATGTGATGCGCTTCCGCATAGGAAATTTCTTCCTCACGGGATTTGATGGACCATTCGCGCCAAGGAGCAATGATCGGCATATCGGGAGCAAAATGCTTAATCGCAAGTTCAAAGCGAACCTGATCGTTGCCCTTTCCGGTGCAACCGTGACAAATGGCATCAGCGCCCTCCTTCAGGGCGATTTCAACCAATCCTTTAGCAATGCATGGCCGCGCGTGACTGGTCCCGAGCAAATAATCCTCATATACAGCGCCTGCTTTCATTGTCGGAATGATATATTCATCCACATACTCATCCGTCAAATCCAGTACATATAACTTTGAAGCACCGGTTTTCAGCGCTTTTTCTTCCAAACCGTCAAGCTCATCCGCCTGCCCAACATTACCGGAAACAGCAATAACTTCACAATTATTATAATTTTCCTTCAACCATGGAATGATGATTGAGGTATCCAATCCTCCGGAATACGCCAATACTACTTTTTTGATATCTTGTTTTTTCATATTCTTATTTTCACCTTTCTTGCATAAATATTCTTTCATTTTCTTTATGAGTTTATTATACACTCATATTTATGCGTTGTCAATAGTATATTTTGAATATTTTAATTTATCAGGGAACTTTTTTCCGTATAAGTTGCATAGAAACAAAGCGGAGCAGAAAATATGCCTATCTGACGTTTTTCGGAAAGCCGGGAGTTTCCCTCGCATCCGTCCAAAGCCAGCGGACAAAAGAAAAAGAGCTGTCGCACTTGTCCTGCGACAGCCCTTCTTTTCCGGATGAAA
>CAZJVB010000037.1:0-21091 GCA_964549435.1 uncultured Ruminococcus sp. | reverse complement strand
GATGATCTTTTTCATCTCTTTTTCGATATTATCCAGATCCTCTCTGGAAAATGGTTCGCTCTCAAAATCGTAGTAAAATCCGTTATCAATAGAAGGGCCTATCGCCAGTTTTGCATTCGGATACAGCCGCTTTACAGCCTCTGCCATTACATGGGAAGCAGTGTGGCGGATCGTGGATAATCCGGCCTTATCGGAAGCGGTCAGGATATTCAATGTACAGTCTTCTGAAATCTCTGTACGCAGATCGACCACTTCGCCGTTCACTTCACCGGCACATGCCACTCGTGCCAGTCCCTCGCTGATATCCTTTGCAATATCATAAACGCTCAGGCTCTGTTCATATTCCTTACAGGAGCCGTCTTTTAATGTAATCTTCATCGTCTCGCATCTCCTATTTTCTGCCGCAGCATTTTTTGTATTTCTTACCACTTCCGCATGGACACGGATCATTCGGATATACTTTTGCTTCTTTTATTATAGTTCCTGATTTTTTCTGCTCTGTGTATAACTGTTTTAATTTTTCCTCCGGGAAAATCTCTTTCCACTGAGGAAGCTCGTATAACCAGTCTGCCTTTGCGTCAACCATGTTCTTGTAAAGTTTTTCCTTGTCAAAAGCAAGGCTTACATGGGTATCCTCCGTCAGATCCTCCAACGGGTTCGGAGTGATCAGGCTCTCGTCGATACCATCCAGAAATCCAACCATCGCCATAAGCTCCAGGTCAAATTTCTCTGCCAGTTCCTTTACTGTTCCCTCTACAACTTCATCCGGATTGGAGAGGAGTTTCTCATAAACGCCTTTTTCCAGGACAAAATAACGGTTCCAGAATTTCTGCAATTCTCCTCTGTCTGCTTTTTCATTAAAGGCAATTTCCTGCCATTGCTGTAATAATCCCATATCTATTCCACCTTTGTTTTTTCTGTTTTCTTTTCTGCGGTCAGCAGAAATAACATCCTGTTACCGGATGCATGGATAGTATACCTCATTTTTTGTCGGTTTGTAAACTCCTCTTTTCCATCTTTCCGAAATATGCATATAATTTTTTTCAAAAATGGAATAAATACCGCATTTTCGTCCATAATGATATCAGGCGGACGGGCAATTCACCCCCAGAAAGCCGCCGCCGACTGCCGGCCTGGCCGGCAAAAGACAAGTTTTTTTAACTTATCCTCCCCTATGATTTGTCCATAAAAGGCTCCAATTCCTTTTTATGGACGCAAAAACCACCGGACAAATGCCCGGCGCTAATAAGGCAGTAAAAAGTAGAGAAGATGGTGTAACCCGATATGTGGCGGGTTACACCGTTTTCTTTTTATGCAGTGAGCTGTTTTGGAAGCAGTGATGCGTTTCGTATCTGTTCCGTCATCTTCCGGATTTCCTGCTCGTCAGGAAGGCTCACCATTCCCACCGCCGTGAAATAGATGTCAACCTTCACCGATTTTCGAGCGTGCTTCTTTTCTGGATTGTGTACCTCAATGCGACGAATCAGCTTGTTGACGATTGTCGGCGTCAGTTCTTTCATGTCAGTAAACTCCCGCAACCCCTGCAAAAGCAGGCGCATATCCACCGATTTCTGCTCAATCTCGGATAGCTGCTTTTCTTCCTCTTTGACCTTTTCCAGCAGTTCTTTCTGCTCGGATTCATACTCCGCCGCCATCCTTGCATAGCGTTCGTCCGACAGCTTCCCAATCACATTGTCCTCGTAAATCCGGCTGAACAGCTTGTCCAAATCGGCAATCCGCTTTCTGCTGCTTTCAATGGAAAGCTTCAATTCCTGTTGCCGTTTTTTCTGGAATTCCCCGCATTTCTGCTTCTGCATATAGAGGAATACCGACTCGTAACAGCGCACAAAATCCGCCAAACCCGCAACCGCTTCTTTCACAATCATTTCTAACACCACATCCCGAATGAAATGGATGGTACAGCTTCCTCTGCCGTCCTTGTAGTTGGCGCAGCGGAAGAATTCCTGATTGCGTTTGAGCGATTTGGCAGCGCAGAAGTGCAGCTTTGATTTGCAGTCGGCACAGAATACCAGTCCTGAAAACAGGCTTTTCCGATTTGTCTTTGTCGGTCTGCGCTTGTTCTTCCTGAGCTCCTGCACCCTCAGCCATACATTCTCGTCAATGATCGCTTCCTGCGTGTTAGGAATGATCTGGTATTCTTTTTTTGGATTCTCAATCACCTTATGCACCTTGTAGCTAACCGTTGTAGATTTCCCGTTCACCGTGCATCCGGTGTACTGCTGGTTTTCTAAAATACGCTCCACGGTGCTTTCGTGCCAGCCGCAGATATTTGCCGGAACGGGATTGCTTGTCTTTCTGCCAATCGAGTGAAAATATGCTGTTGGTGTCAAAACCTTTTCTTTTTCCAGCTGCTTTGCGATCTGCGTCGGCCCTTTCCCAGCAAGGCAGAGGGCGAATATCTTCCGGACGACTTGCGCCGCAGGCTCGTCGATATACCACTGCTCTTTGTCGCCTTCAATCTTCTTGTAGCCGTAGGCGACAGCAGAGGCAACCCGCCTGCCCTGAGAGGCCTTCAGCTCATTGACCGCACGGATTTTCTTGGAAGTCTGCGCCGCATACCACTCGTTGAAGATGCTGTAAAAGGGTAGCATTTCCATTCCTTCGCCGGTTGTGGAATTGATATTTTCCTGTATGGCGATAAAGGTAACACCAAGGGACGGATAGACCACCTGCGTCAGTCTGCCCATCTCGACCTGCTCTCGTCCAAAGCGGGATACATCCTTTACGATGATCGTCCCGACCTCTCCGTTTTCCGCCATTCTCTGCATTCTTTGAAAGTCCGGTCTTTGAAAAGTTGTTCCGGAAATGCCGTCGTCTACAAAGAAAACTGGGTGCAGATACCCATGCTTTTTAGCGTAGTCCAGTAAAATCTGTTTTTGATTGGTAATGGAGTTCGACTCCATGTCCTTCTTGTCATCGTCCACCGACAAACGGCAGTAAAGGGCGGTGATTTTTTCTTTTTCCTGCCCGTTTGATTTGTTTTGCGTTGTCATTGATTCTTTGATCTCCTTTCTGACAACCGGGCATTGCAGGGTAATGTCAGTATACCGTGCAGTGCCCGTGCTGTCGAATGTGTAGGGTTAAATAACTTGCTGTTCCAGAAGCAAGTCCCGGAACTGTTTTAGGACGGTTTCGCTGCCCTCTGTGTTAAAATGGGTGGTTACCTCATAAACCGTGCCACCGATCTGCATGGAAAAGGAATCGTTATCAGGCGAATAAAAGTAGGGAACGAAACTTCCCAAAGGAATTATTTTATCGTCCATTTACCGTTCCTCCCTTGCGTTTCGTTCCCTCTGCCGCTGCCATTTTTCCAGCAGTTTGAGGATGGTATTTTGCATATCCTTGCCTGTATAGCTTTTAGGAAAATACTTCTGTATCTCCTCTTTTGGAAAGCGGATTTGCTCCTTCTGATTGGCTTTTTCCTCGCTCATCACGGCAAAAATGACATCGGCAGTAAGCCTGCCCTGACGGGAAAAGCCCCGGAGCCTCTGCGCCTGTGAAAGGGATGGCGTAGCGTCCGCATATTCGATTTCGTTCAAAAGCAAATGTTGTTCCTGCTCCGTCAGATACGACAATTCCACTGCAGGCGTGAGGGCGATCCTGCCCTCGTCTACCATCTCAAGCAATTCGGGAATTAAGTAAGTCAGACGGATATACCGGTGCAAGGTGTCTTTGCCAATACCGAAGCTTTGAGCTATGACATCATCATTTCTCATCCTTGTCGCAGGTTGCGACAAAGTCTTTTCTGATTTCTTGGCTGCTTCCCATTTCATTTTGTAGGCAAGCGCACGCTCACTAGGCAAAATATTGTTCCTGTGCAGGTTTGCGTCTACCATCATGGAAACCGCCTGTTCGTCGGTCAGATTGCGGACGATAACAGGTATCTTTTCTATACCGAGTTCTTTGCAAATCTCCATTCTTCTGTGTCCGCTGATGACTTCGTATTCACTTTCCGAAAGAGGACGGACGATCAGCGGCTCAATTGTACCTTGTGCCTTTATGCTCTTTAAAAGCTGTTCCTTTTCTTCACCGTTTCTTAACTTGAACGGATGATTCTGAAAGGGAACAAGGGATTTAAAATCCAAATATTCAATCGTTTCTTTTTCTTTCATTTCATAAAACCTCCAGTAATCTTTCTTTTTCGGGTAGTAAGTAGTCTTACTCTCTTAGTCTTAATAGCTTCTGATCTTCGGAACTTTAGAAGTCCGAAAACCGGAAATCAGAACTTTTTCAAGTAGATGATGTTCGGCTTTCCCTGTCCCTGCCGCTTGCGGAGGATCAGGTCAGCCTGTTCCAGTTCCGAGAACAGCCTGCATATCTTTTCGTGCCCGAAGCGCAGCTTTTCCTGCGCCTCTTTGACGGTAAAGAACTGGTAGATGCGCCCACGCTTGTCCGTCCAGCCGTTTTTGGCGGAAAGGTGCATCCGGTCGAGCAGCAGGCCGTAGAGCATTTTGGCGTCGGTGGAAACCGGCTGGTATTTTCCCTCTGTAAACAAAGCCTTGGGGACTTTGTAGAAGACATAGTTTTCCGCTTCGGATAATTTGAAATATGGATTCAGAAACTCACCTTCTTTCTGTCACGGTTTTAAGCCGTGATTTTGTATGTTCGGGTATTACGGTATTCCTTATGGCGTTTTCGCTTGAGAAAAGCTTTGATTTCTGCGGCTTTGCAGCTTCAAAAAGCGTGACATAGACACTCTGTTTTCATTCGTTCCAAGCAGCAGAATATTCCTTTCTAAAATCTCCGCCCTATCGGAGCGAGCAGACTGTTTGTACTCCTACAGTCGCAAAACAGTATCTCTCGTCAGGACTCCGTCCTGAAGCCTGATCAGGGAAGTGTCGCCCGTTTCCTGCGCTGGCGCTCGGCGGCTTTCTTCCGTTTTTGGAAGGCGGCGCAGTCTGGGCAGTAGCGCTGGTTCTTTGCCTTTGGTACGAAGAACGACTTGCAGATTTGGCATTGTTTTTTGCTTGCCGGCTGCATGATCTCGGCGAACAGCTCCCTGTCTGCGGGAAGGACTGCCTTTTTGAAATAGTTGCAGTAGATCCCGTACCGGCTGATGCACTGCACGCAAGCGTGCTCCTCGCCGTTGTCCAGCAGAAGGCAGTTGCCGTCTACATAGTTGCAGCAGAGCTTTTTGATGAGGGCGTTAATCTTCTTTGACTGCTTTGACGTGATTTTTATGACCATGATTTTCACCTCCTCACGATTTGATGATCCATTGATTTACAGAGCCTGCTGTTTTCTCTGAATCCAGTTTTTCTGTCCCTGCCCCTGTCAGGCGGCATCGCCGTGCTTATTTCTTTCGGAAGGTCGTGGCACAGTCATATCCCCTTCGGTTCGTTATTCAATTTTCAAGGTACAATGAAAAGGTCTTTCACTTATTCCCACTGGGAAGCGGCAAGTGGCAAGTCTAAATGGGAAAATATTTGAGAATTTGAAAATCTCTCTCACTTATTTGCACAAGGGGTATCCAAACGCACACCCGTTTTCGGGCTTTTTCCGAAAAAACTTTTTGAAAAATTTGTCCCTTCACCTATTCCCACTGGCAGAGGTCAAATGCACCCCCTAAACGGGAAAATATTTCCAAATGAAAAACCTCCTCACTCATTTGGACAAAGGGTGCCAAAATGCACACCCATTTTCGGGCTTTCTTCAAAAAATTTCTTGAGAAAATTTATCCCTTCACTTGTTCCCACTGGGAAGTACCAATTTATCGGGTGTTTCTGAAAAATTTTTTATCTGGTAAAATCTCTCTCACTTATTTGGAATTACAAGTCTCAATGACACCCTATTTCACAGAAAAATAAGAAAATATTTTTTCGGTTGCAGGTGCTTTATTTTGCTTCCGTCAAAAAGTCTCTTCACTTATTCCCACTGAGAACATTCAAATGCACACCCTGAATCGCAAAAAATTTTTACCCCTTCACTTATTTGGAATTGGAAAGCCGAAACGCACCCTGTTTTTCGGAAAAAAGCAAAAAAATTTGCCCGCCAACATAGGCGGGCACACTTTCGATAAAAAAATATAATTAACTTTCTTAAATACAGCGAACGCATACATATCGGTTGAATAACTCGTCAAAAAGTGCTATAATAAGGTATCACATTATGGATTTTGCCGTTTATCGGGAGGTTATATGCTATGGCAATCAGCTACAAAAAGCTATGGAAACTACTGATAGATAAAGATATGAAGAAAAAAGATCTGGAGCAGGCGGCGAGGATTAGTCATTACACCATTGGAAAATTGAACCGTGGCGACAATGTTACTACTGAGGTGCTGGCAAAAATCTGCATTGCGCTTGGTTGTACGATGGATGATATCATGGAGATCATTCCGGATCATACGGATAAGATAACGGAGGAATAACAATGGCACGGACAGCAAAACCGAAAAAAGAAATATCTATGGAGGAAGCGCTTTGGAAAAGTGCGGACAAGCTGCGTGGCTCGGTAGAGCCTGCGGAGTATAAGCATGTTGTCCTGAGCCTGTTTTTCCTAAAATTCGCTGGTGATAAATTTGACGCTCAGAGAGAAATGATTGCAAAACAGTACGGCGAAAAATTTGTGGACACGGTGGCGTTCTACACAAAAGACAATGTTTTCTATCTGCCCCCGGAAAGCCGCTGGTCTTATATTATGGAAAACGCTAAGCAGGACGACATCGCCCTGAAAATCGACACGGCTCTTTATACGATTGAGAAAAATAATCCGGCGCTGAAGGGCGCTCTGCCGGACAACTATTATTCCCGCTTGCAGCTTGACACGGCAAAGCTGGCTTCCCTGCTGGACGAGATCAACCGCATCAATACCGATGACAAAGAGAATGACATTATCGGGCGCATTTATGAGTATTTTCTCAGCAAATTTGCGCTTGCTGAAGGGAAAGGTAAGGGCGAATTCTATACGCCGAAATGTATCGTCAATTTGATTGCTGAAATGCTGGAGCCTTATGACGGAATTTTATACGATCCCTGCTGCGGTTCCGGCGGTATGTTCGTGCAGTCCATGAAGTTTGTGGAAGCACATCATGGGAACAAAAAGCAGGTTTCCATCTACGGGCAGGAATATACCAATACTACCTATAAACTGTGTAAGATGAACCTTGCCATTCGTGGCATCTCCGCAAATCTCGGAGAGACGGCGGCGAATACCTTTACCAACGACCAGCACAAGGATTTGAAGGCCGATTACATTATGGCAAACCCGCCATTTAATCAAAAAGCATGGAGAGCGGGAAACGAATTGATCGATGATCCCAGATGGGACGGCTATGAGGTGCCGCCTACCAGCAACGCAAACTATGGTTGGATTTTAAATATCGTGTCCAAGCTTTCCCAGAACGGCGTCGCCGGCTTTCTGCTTGCAAACGGTGCTCTGTCCGACGACGGAACGGAGCTGAAAATCAGGCAACAGCTGATTGAAAACAATTTGGTGGAAGCGATTATCATCTTACCGAGAAACCTGTTCTATACAACCGACATCAGCGTCACGCTTTGGATACTGAACAAAAATAAAAAAGCCCGTGTTGTAGAGCAGAACGGGCTGCTTAAGCGTTACCGTGACAGAGAGCGGGAAATTCTCTTTATGGATTTGCGGCAGATGGGCAGCCCCTACGAGAAAAAATACATTGAGCTGACGGAGGAAGACCGGGCGAAGGTCACTTCGGTCTATCACAACTGGCAGCAGGAGGGCTATGAGGAAACCTACGAGAATGTTCCGGAATTTTGCTATTCCGCTTCTTTTGAGGAAGTCGCAGAAAAAGGCTTTACCCTTGTACCCAGCCGGTATATTGAATTTGTCAACCGTGATGAGAATATCGACTTTGATACGAAGATGAAAACACTTCAGGCTGAGCTGAAAGAGCTGCTTGTGCAGGAAGAAAAGTCGAAAGCTGATCTGTTGGCAGTATTTAAGGAGTTAGGGTATGAAATCGAACTATGACGCTTTAGGCAATTATATCCGATTGGTTGATACACGCAACACAGACCTTGTCACGGAGCAAGTCTTAGGTATAAGTATAGACAAATATTTTATGCCATCGGTTGCGAATGTAATCGGTACGGATTTGAGTAAATACAAACTCATTACCAAAGACAAGTTTGCCTGTAATCCCATGCATGTCGGTCGTGATGAAAGACTGCCTGTTGCTTTATACACTGAGGATGAGCCTGCAATCGTATCTCCTGCATACTTTATGTTCGAGATTATTGACAACAGTATTTTGAATGAGGATTACTTAATGATGTGGTTTCGCAGGCCGGAATTTGACAGGCTTTGCTGGCTCCGCACTGACGGAAGTGTTCGAGGTGGTATTACTTGGGATGATATTTGCAGAATGAAAGTTCCTGTTCCTCCGCTGGATGAACAAATTGAAATAGTGCAAAGCTATCAAGCAATCACCGACAGAATCGCTTTGAAAAAGCAGATAAATGATAATTTAGCAGAGTATCTTAACTGTATTTATGTTGAGCTGGCGCAAGAAACTCAAGAAACAACTGCTCTATCAACGATATGCCGATATGTTACGGAAAAAGCTGTATTCTCGGATATTGAAAGTTCTGTTTATATTTCGACAGAGAACATTTTACCCGACAAACAGGGTATTGCATCGTTTGGAACGACATCTCCATCGGAACGTGTTGTATATTTTCGTGAAGAAGATGTACTTGTCAGCAATATCCGTCCTTATTTCAAGAAGATGTGGTTTGCAACAACCGAAGGCGGATGTAATGCTGATGTTCTGTGCTTTAGAGCGTTGGATAAGAGATTCTCGTATCTGCTTAAATCCATAATGTTTCAAGATGGTTTTTTCGATTATGTGATGTCTGGAGCAAAAGGTACTAAAATGCCTCGTGGCGACAAAAACCACATAATGCAATACCAAATTCCTTGTTTTTCGGATGAACAGCTCCGAAAGTTCAATGCTCTTGCATCATCAATAGAGCAAAATCAAGCTCTCAATCGACAAGAAATGTCCTTTTTGGAAGCAACTAAAGGATTGTTGCTCACAACATTAAACCGCTAAATTATCATTTATCAAAGAGGAGGATATGCTATGAAAAAAGATTTGGTGGCGCTTATAGAAGCCATTCCGAATATTGAAAGCAAGTTTAGAAAATTTGTGCCATCAGATGGACTTTGTATCCCATCTGGAGAATTTATTTATGATGTTCCGGAGTTTATTGAGTGGAAAGAGGCTGTTAATTTTGAACTTCAGCAAATTTTTGATATAACGCACGATACATATGTTTGGAATATTATAAATGCAACAGGCGTAATTCATAAGTTCAATGGAAAAAACTACAATGAACGAGAAAATTTCAATAAATTGAAAAGCGCACTTGCTGTAATACGGAAGAATATCAATAAATATTATCCGAATGAGTCGAATGAAAGCGAGGATTACGAAATGCCTAAACCTAAAATTTTTATTAGCCATTCTTCATTAGATTTGGATTATGTAGAGCCTTTGGTAGAATTGCTTGCCGACATAGGGTTGACAAACGACAACTTGTTTTGTTCGTCCGTTCCAGACTACACTATTCCATTGAATGAAGACATTTACGATTATTTGGCTTCATTATTCCACAATCACGCATTGTATGTCGTATTCATGCTCTCGAACAATTATTATGGAAGCCCTGCGTGTTTGAATGAAATGGGAGCAGCGTGGGTCTTAAAAAATGAGTATACTTCCATTCTTCTTCCGAAATTTGAATATAAGGAAATAAAAGGTGCAGTAAACCCCAATAAAATTGGAATGAAATTAGATGATGAAGAAGAGTTACTTAAGAAAAGACTTGGAGAATTAAAGAATATTATCTCTGAGAGATTTAATATCAGCGTACCTGATATGAGATGGGAAAAGAAGCGAAACGATTTTATTAAAAAGATGAATGAGCTTTCGCAAGACAAGGAGTAACTACAATGCCGAACTTTAATGAACACGCCTTGGAGCTATCCATTATGGAGCTGTTCAAGGATGAAGGATACACTTATCTCGCAGGAGAGCAGATCCATCGGGAACGCACGGAAGTCCTGCTTGCCGATGACCTGCGGCAGTATTTATATAACCGTTACGCCAAGGACTGCATCACCCCCAGCGAAGTGGACGGTATCCTTTTGCGGTTGCGCAACATCTCCGGCACGGTGTACGAAGCGAACAAGGCGATACATAAACTGCTGTGCGACGGCTTTATTCTCAACCGTGAGGACAGAACGCAGAAGGATTTATATATTGAGCTGATCGACTATGATAATCCCGAAAACAACATCTTCAAGGCGGTCAATCAGTTTGAAATCGAGGGCGTGGGCGGTCAGCTTCGCATCCCCGACGGCATTGTGTTCGTCAACGGTATTCCCGTGGTAGTTCTGGAATTTAAGAGCGCCGTCAAGGAAAACACAACGATTATGGACGCTTACACGCAGCTCACCGTCCGCTACCGCAGAGATATTCCGGAACTGCTCAAATATAACGCCTTTGTGGTCATCAGCGACGGTGTGAACAACAAATACGGCTCTCTTTTTAGTCCCTATGACTATTTCTATGCCTGGCGGAAGGTTGAGGCTGATGATAAGGAGCTGGACGGAATCAACTCCCTTGTCACCATGATAAAAGGGCTGTTTCGCAAAGATCGGCTGCTTGCGGTTATCAAGGATTTTATCTATTTCCCCGACAACTCGGATAAAGAGCTGAAAATCGTCTGCCGTTATCCGCAGTTTTTTGCCGCTATCAAGCTATTTGAGAATAGCAAGCTGCATATGCGTCCTGACGGTGATGGAAAGGGCGGCACCTATTTCGGCGCCACCGGCTGTGGCAAGAGCTACACTATGCTGTTTTTGACTCGTATGCTGATGAAAAGCAAACTGTTCCACAGCCCGACCATTTTAATTATCACCGACCGTACCGATTTGGACGACCAGCTTTCCCGCCAGTTTGTGGGATCCAAAAAATACATTGGAGACGAAACGGTAGTCAGCATTGAATCCCGTGAAAAGCTGCGGGAAGAATTGCAGGGACGGGAAAGCGGCGGCGTGTATTTAACGACCATCCAGAAATTCACGGAGGATTTGCAGCTTCTTACCGACAGGGCAAATGTTATCTGCATATCCGATGAAGCGCACCGAAGCCAGATTAACCTTGACCAAAAGGTAAAAGTGACCGAAGCGGGTGTAGAGCGTAAATATGGCTTTGCCAAGTATCTGCATGATTCCCTGCCGAATGCTACCTATGTAGGCTTTACCGGAACGCCGGTGGACGGGACGATCGAAGTATTTGGTCCTGTGGTGGATTCCTACACCATGACCGAATCGGTGCGTGACGGCATTACTGTCAATCTTGTTTACGACGGGCGTTCGGCACGGGTTATGCTGGATAATGAAAAGGTCAAACAAATCGAAGATTATTATGCCAAATGTGAGCGGGAGGGAGCAAACGAACACCAACTTGAGGAAAGCCAGAAAGCTGTTGCCAAAATGGAGGCGATTATCGGCGATCCGGACAGGCTGCGTGCAGTCGCCAAGGATTTTATCCACCATTACGAAACCCGTGTGGCAGAGGGCGCTACAGTTGCGGGCAAGGCAATGTTTGTCTGCATGAACCGCAATATCGCTTATGACCTTTACAAAATCATTGTAGAGATGCGTCCCCAGTGGTCGAAAAAGAAAATCAGCGAAGATGAAGCAGCGCTTACCGATAAAGAGAAAAAAGAACTGAAGCCTATTGAGAAGATCAAGCTGGTGATGACTCGCAACAAAGACGATGAGCCTGCCCTCTACGAAATACTTGGGACAAAGGATGACCGCAAGGAATTTGACCGGCAATTCAAAAATCCGAAGTCCAACTTCAAAATCGCTATCGTTGTCGATATGTGGCTGACCGGATTCGATGTGCCGGAGCTGGATACCATCTACATAGATAAACCGATTCAGCAGCATACTCTGATCCAAACGATCTCTCGTGTCAACCGTGTCTGTGAAGGCAAAGACAGGGGCTTGATTGTAGACTATATCGGCATTAAAAAGAATATGAACCTTGCTCTAAAGAAATACACGAACTTTGAATGTGATGAGTTTGAAGGTATAGAGCAGGCAGTTACTATTGTCAAAGACCAATTAGAAGTGCTGGCGCAGATGTTCCACAGCTTTAACAGCAAGGATTTCTTTGAGGGCTCTCCGACGGAGCAGCTTGCCTGCCTCAATCGGGCGGTTGAATATGTGCAGCTTTCGGAGGAACTGGAAACACGCTTTATGGCGGCGGTCAAGCGAATGAAACAGGCTTTCAATCTTTGCAGCTCCAGCGAAAAGATTTCGGACGAGGAAAAAGATTATATCCACTTTTACTGCGCTGTCCGCTCTATTCTCTTCAAGCTGACAAAGGGAGACGCCCCGGATATTTCGCAGATGAACGCCCGTGTGCGTGAAATGCTGGAGGGTGCTATCCAGTCGGACGGTATCGAGGAATTATTTGAAACCGGAAAACATATCTCTGTTGACATTTTCAGCGATGAGTACATGGACAAGATAAATGCTATCCAGTTGCCGAACACCAAAATCAAAATACTGCAAAGACTACTCTCGCAGGCAATCGACGAATTCAAAAAGGTCAACAAAATCATGGGGGTCGAATTTGCAGATAGACTAAAGCGGGTGGTTGACGAATACAATAACCGCCGCAGGGATGAATCTTATGCAAACGAGGTGCTTGACGATATTGCCGGGAAGCTTGCCGATCTGCTTGCGGAGTTGAAAACGGAAAAGAATTCTTTCAAGAAATTAGGGATAGATTATGAGGAAAAAGCCTTTTATGATATTTTGAAAGCCGTTGCAAAGAAATATGAGTTCGACAATGAATATCCGGATGAAAAGATGATTGAGCTTTCAAAAAAAATCAAAGTCATTGTTGACGATAAGTCCCGCTATACTGATTGGTCTACCCGTGACGACATTAAAGCAAATTTGCAGGTGGATTTGATTTTGCTGCTGGACGAATACGGCTATCCGCCGGTAACGCTGGATGATGTCTATAAAGAAGTTTTGGAACAGGCGGAAAACTTTAAGAAGTATGCCGGTTAAAAGCATATAGAATCAATCGGGTCTTAGGGCAATGCCCTAACGAGAATCACTGTTTGTAACCGTATGGGGATACAAACAGTCTGCTCGCTAAGATGATACAGAAAAACCGGAGAAGGCAGCAATGCTTTCTCCGGTTCGTTCTATGTTACCCTGATTTTCTTCGGTTTTGCCTTTAAAAATTTGACAATCAAGTCGTTTACGGCGTCGGTATAGCGCCCTTCCTGCCGCAGCTTGTTCTGAAAACAGATGAGATTTTGAATGAGAAATCTGCGCTCATTTTCCAAAAGATAGAGATGAAATTTCTGTTCTTTCATATGTAAATCCACTCGTTGTTGACGATTTCAGCGGCTCGGTTTCGGATGCTGTTCGTCTTTTGCACCCATTCCATAGGACGATCGGCTTTCAGCTTTTCCGTAATATTTGCCTGTTCGGAAAGTACGGATACAAGCAACTGAAACATCCGCTCCGCCTGCTGATCTACCTCTGCCAGATGTCCGTTCAGCGTTTCGGAAGTCAGCAGATTGTAATACTGAATTTTGTGATACTGCTTCAAATACCGCCGGTATCGCTGCCCCCAAACTCCGATTTCAATTTCTTTTTCGAGTGATACTTTCAGATTGGGCAGTTCGTAATCGCCCTGCCGGGTGTATGTACCGCCTGCTTGTTCATAAATGCTTTTCATCGTAAAAACCTCCTGTGTTTTATGTTGTTTTCATTGTACAGAAGATTTTTAGGAAAAACCAATGTGCCGATTGCAGTTTTATCGGAATATACAGAAAAAGAGTACGAACCCCTTGATCCGTACTCTCGTTTCTACCCTGCAATGCCGGTTCCTGTGTGTTTTTCTGATACTGCCTTATGCACACTCAGCAAAGGCGTTCGGTGGTTTTTTCGGTCATGAAACCAAAAGTGTGCTTCGCACATCCTCGCGGTCAAAAATTCAGAAAACACATCTACTTGCGAAATGCAATCGCATTCCACATCAGTTCGTTTTTGAACCGGCGGATCGTCGTATCTTTGTCAATGTAGACAGCCTCGATACCCATTGCTGCCGCCCAGTCTCCCATCTGCTCTGTCGTCAGGTCATAGGAGAATGCCGTGTGGTGTGCGCCTCCTGCCAGAATCCATGCCTGTGCGCCTGTCTGAAGGTTCGGCTGCGGCGTCCAGAATGCGGTGGCAACCGGAAGCTTCGGCATCGGTTTTTCTGTCTTTTTACAGTCCACATCGTTGATGATCAGGCGGAATCGGTCCCCGAGGTCGATCAGAGATGTGGCGATTGCCGGTCCTGTCTTTGCGGTAAACACAAGACGCGCCGGATCTTCCCGGTCCCCCATGGAGAGCGGCTGCTCTTTGATGCTGATCGGGCCCTCCGCGATGGACGGGCACACTTCAAGCATATGAGCCTGCAGGATACCCTCTTTGCCCGGAACAAGGTTGTAAGTATAGTCCTCCATAAAGGAAGTTCCCTTTGCGTCCTTCATTCCCTGGGTCATGATCTTCATGATACGCACCATGGCCGCAGTCTTCCAGTCTCCCTCGCCGCCGAATCCATATCCTTTTTCCATCAGACGCTGGATCGCAAGTCCCGGAAGCTGTTTTAAACTGCCCAGATCTCCGAAATGGGTAACGATCGCCTGATAGTTCTTTTCTTCCAGGAAACGCTCAAATCCGATCTCGATCCCTGCCTGAACCGCCACATGCTGACGAAATTCCTTTTCATCCCTACCCTCCAGCAGAATTTCATATTTGCTGTAATATTCTTCTACCAGCGCATCGATGTCCGCCTGAGATACCGCATTCACAGCCTCGGCGATCTCATTTACCGGATAGGCGTCCACTTCCCAGCCGAATCGGATCTGCGCCTCGACTTTATCCCCCTCTGTAACCGCTACATTTCTCATGTTGTCGGCAATTCTCATGACACGGACATGGCTGCTCTCGATCACGCCCACCGCGGTGCGCATCCAGGAGCCGATCTGCTTCTGAACTTCCTCGTCTCCCCAGAAGCCAACGACAATTTTCCGCTCCATTCCGAGGCGGCTGAAAATATGCCCGTACTCCCTGTCGCCATGCGCGGACTGATTTTCGTTCATGAAGTCCATATCGATCGTATCGTAGGGAATTTCCTGATTAAACTGTGTGTGCAGGTGAAGCAGCGGCTTTCTGTACTCCTGCAGTCCGAGTATCCAGGATTTTGCCGGTGAAAAGGTATGCATCCAGGTGATCACTCCGGCACAATTTTCATCGGTATTTGCCTCGTTGAAGGTCTTTCTGATCAACTCGTTTGTGATCAGGGTCGGTTTCCATACAACTTTATATGGAAGATTCCCGGAAGCATTCAAAGCCTCCACAATGATTTTTGAATGTTCTGCCACATGAGCAAGGCATTCGTCCCCGTACAGATCCTGGGAACCGGTACAAAACCAAAACTGATAAGTTTTCTGCTGAATCATGATTATTCCTCCTCTATCTTACCAAGACGAATGACATTCCAGCTTTTTGACGCCAATATCGCTGTCAGTCTGCCGTCTTCTATCTTACTGTTATTGCACGGCTTCGGTGCCACACGGCCCGGCTGTGCCTGTTTATTCACTGCCTTTAGATCCTGATCCGTCATCTCTATATGTTCGATGATCTGATACCCCGCATACTGGCGGAGATCGCAGGATACTTCCATCTCCTCATCCAGATCCTTATTGACTGCGAAAACCGTGAGAGTCTGCTTTTCCCCGTCAGCCACTGCCACCGCATCCAGATACGGAGCGTCGCCGTAAATGCTCTCGTACACCGGAGCCTTTACCACGGTATTGAGCACCGTTCCCCGCCCGAAAACACTGGCATGCATATAAGGATAGTAGATCGTCTGCCGCCACGCTCCGGTATCCGATGTCATGATCGGGGCGATCACATTGACAAGCTGTGCCAGGCAGGCGATCCTGACCCGGTCCGCATGGCGCAGCAGTGTTATCAGCATACTTCCCACCAACAGCGCATCTTCGTGGTTATAAATATCTTCGAGCTGGTGAGGCGCCTGTATCCAGCGTTCCAGCTTTTTATCCTGTTCGTTGGAATGATACCACACATTCCACTCGTCAAAGGACAGATTGATCTTCTTTTTGCTCTGTTTTTTTGCCTTTACATAGTCACAGATGGAGACCACCGAACAGATAAAATCATCCATCGCCACACTGCTGGCAAGGAAATCCGGCGTTTTGTCCTCCGGGTTGCCATAATAGGTGTGCAGAGAGATATAATCCGCCTGGTCATAGCAGTGATCCAGCACGGTTGCCTCCCAGCTTCCGAACGTCGGCATCGTCAGCGAAGAGCTTCCGCAGGCCACCAGCTCAATATCCGGGTCCACCATTTTCATAATACGTCCGGCCTCCCCGGCAATCCTGCCGTACTCTTCTGCGGTCTTATGCCCCATCTGCCAGGGACCGTCCATCTCATTCCCGAGACACCAGAGCTTAATATTATGGGGTTCCTCCACCCCATGACTGCGGCGCAGGTCGCTGTAATAGGATCCCTTTGCAATATTGCAGTATTCTACGATATTTTTTGCGTCCTCCACGCCTCTTGTTCCCAGGTTGACCGCCATCATCGGCTCAATTCCTGCCTGCTTCGCCCAGTCCATAAACTCGTTCAGGCCAAACTGGTTGCTCTCGATCACGCCCCATGCCAGATCCAGCTTCGACGGGCGGCTGCTCTTTGGCCCGACGCCGTCCTCCCAGTGATAGCCGGACACAAAATTGCCTCCGGGATAGCGCACCAAAGGCACCCTTGCTTCCCGAATCAGTTTAAGAACATCCTGGCGAAAGCCCTGTTCATCGGAAAGAGGATTTCCCGGCTGATAAATTCCCTCGTATACGGCTCTGCCGAGATGTTCGATAAAAGAACCGAAGATCCGCTTGTCCGTCTCTGCTGCCACAAAGTTTCTGTCTATACATATTTCTGCATGTTTCATCTATTTTCCACCCTGTTTATACACGTTACTGCATGTTTCATCTATTTTCCACCTGTCCATACACATTGCGGCATGTTTCATTTATTTTCCACCCTGTCCATAGTAAGCATTTGCCCCATGCTTACGGTAATAATGTTTATCCTGCAGTTCCTGCGGAGCCGGCCGGTTCTGGGGATTGATCATCTCACAACGAGCAGCCATTTTTGCCACTTCCTCCAGGACTACGGCATTGTGCACCGCCTCATCCGCATCCTTTCCCCAGGTAAAAGGCCCGTGATTTTTGCAGAGTACGGCGGGAACCGCAATGTAATCCTTTTGACGGCGCTCAAATTCATCCGCGATCAGAACGCCCGTATTGTATTCATAAGCTTCGTCAATCTCTTCTTTTGTGAGATTGCGGACACACGGAACCTCTCCATAAATGTAATCCGCATGAGTCGTGCCGTAGCAGGGGATGTCCCGGCCTGCCTGCGCCCAGCTCGTCGCCCAGGAAGAGTGGGTGTGCACGATCCCTCCAATGTTCGGGAAACGGTTATAAAGCACCACATGGGTGGCGGTATCCGAAGAGGGATTATATTTTCCCTCCACCTTATTTCCGTTCAGATCCACGACAACCATATCCTCCGGGCTGAGCTTGTCATACTCCACACCGCTCGGCTTGATCACAAAAAGCCCCGATTCCCGGTCGATTCCACTGACATTGCCCCAGGTAAAGGTGACAAGGCCGTATTTCGGAAGAAGCATATTCGCCTCATATACCTGTTTTTTTAACTCTTCTAACATGGAAAATTCTCCTCGTATAATATTTTTAAAAGTTATTTCTCCGCTTTCTCTTAGAAAAACCGTACGGTTCCGCTACTTTAACGTGTCCACCGCAGCTCTCTCGATCGGCAGGCCCGCATTGTAGCGCTCCATGAATTTTTCAAATCCATCCACGTCATCTTGATCCGGCTCCTCGCAGATGCCCTCTTCCCCGTGGAATACTTTCTGGGAGAGATAGTCAGCCAGGCTCTCGTTTTCCTGCCTGTTTTTCATGTAGGACGCCAACAGGGCAATTCCCCATGCGCCGCCCTCTCCGGCCGTCTCCATAACATACACCGGCGTATCGATGGCCGCAGCCATAACGCGCTGCCCCACGCCCTTAGTCTTAAACAGGCCGCCGTGGCCCAGCATCTTGTCGATCTGCACTGCTTCTTTTTTCATCAGGATATCCATGCCGTCCTTGAGCGCTCCCAGAGAGGTGAGCAGGTGTACGCGCATGAAATTTGCCAGGTTAAAGCTGCTGTCCGGCCTGCGCACAAACAGAGGGCGGCCCTCCTCAAACCCGGTAATGCTCTCGCCGGAAAAATAGTTGTATGCCAGCAATCCGCCGCAGTCCGCGTCTCCCTCCAGGGCCTTGCGGTACAGATTTCCGTATAAAGTATCCGCATCCGTCTCCACACCAAAGGTGCTCAGGCACTCTCCAAACAGACTTACCCAGGCGTTCAGGTCGGAAGTACAGTTGTTGCAGTGAACCATTGCCACCGGTTCTCCGGAAGGCGTTGTCACCATATCGATCTCCTCATAATATCTGGACAGTGCTTTTTCCAAAACGACCATAGCAAATACGCTCGTCCCGGCGGACACATTTCCGGTGCGCACGGCAACACTGTTCGTCGCTGCCATTCCGGTTCCCGCATCCCCCTCCGGCGGGCAGAGCGGAATGCCCGGCTGCAGGTCTCCCTCCGCATCCAGGAGCCTTGCGCCCTCTTCCGTCAGTGTTCCGGCCGCTTCCCCGGCTGTCAGTACTTTCGGGAAAATATCTCTCAGCTTCCATGCATATCCACGTCCGGATATCAGCTCGTCAAACTGCGCCGTCATCCCCTCATGGAAATCCTTTTTTTTCGAATCGATCGGGAACATTCCCGCCGCTTCCCCGATACCCACTACTTTTTCTCCGGTAAGCAGCCAGTGAATGTAACCTGCCAGTGTGGTAAAAAAACGGACATCTTTTACGTGTTCCTCCCCGTTTAAAATTGCCTGATACAGATGGGCAATGCTCCAGCGCTGCGGTATATTAAACTGGAATAACTGTGACAATTCCGCCGCCGACTGTTCGGTCATCGTATTTCTCCATGTACGGAAAGGTACGAGCAATTTTCCTCCCTCGTCAAATGCGAGATATCCGTGCATCATACCGCTGAAACCGATCGCCCCTATCGTGGTCAGTGTTTCACCGTACTGTTCTTTTACATCCTGTTTCAATTTCGCATAGCAGTCTCTCAGACCGTCCCAGATATCCTCCTGTGTATAAGTCCAGATTCCGTTATCCAGACGATTCTCCCATCCGTGTCCTCCGGCTGCGATCGGATTGTTGTCCGAATCTATCAAAACTGCCTTGATTCTCGTGGAGCCAAACTCGATCCCAAGAACTGTGTTACCCTGTCTGATCTCCTCGACAATTTTTGTCCTGTCCATATAACATGTCCCCCTTTCACATATTTGCTATCATGTTATTTTGCAGATAGTTCTCTTTTGCTTCTATAAAAGAAATCATAACATATTCCGGATATCCGAAAAAGAAAATTATTATCCTGTTCTGGACATTTATTAACTCAATTTTGGCAGTAAAACCACTGGTAAGCCAGTAAATGGTGAAAATCCTCTGCTATTTCGTAAATAGATAGAAAACTGTCTGTAAACATGATATACTTAATGCAAGGAAGAGATCGAAAAATATGAATTTTACAATGAAACTTTTTGCTCGTTTTTACGTCTATATACAGTGAATTACACTTTGACTGGGGGAATTTTTTATGAAAAAGAGAACAATGATTATTATTGCAGTTTTGGCTATTATTCTGGTTTGCTTTTCTTTGCGGTTTGCGCTTCCCGGACGTAGACCGTTTAAGAATTTAGAGCCAGAAAATGTTGTCTCCGCAAGTGTTGAGCTGCTTCCGCCTGATGCAACGATACAAATAGTGGATATAGAGGAACTGGTTTCCTATTTGAATGATGTTGTTGTTTACAACGAAGATAACTCTTATACTGAATACAATGGACAAGCGGTTATATTTACGCTTACTTTGTCCGATGGATCTCAAATTCGGGTTCAGGCATATAATCCTTTTGTTATTATCGATGGAGTTGGATATAAATGCAAATATGAACCTTGCGAGGCTCTTAATTCCTACGCAAACAGATTGTTAGAAGGAGAACAATAACCTCTTTAGGTTAAAATCGATGATGGATTTGGAGCTGGTGTAAATATTCATCATACATAAAATAATCCTCCATGAAATCAAAGCAGTAAACAAGTAACAACTACCTTTCATGGAGGAGAGCGGCAGAAAAATGGAGGTAAGCAGCTACCATGTATATTAATGACATGATCATAAAAGATAAAAAAGGCAGGGAGGTAATTCTCAGAACTGCTGTGGAAAATGATGCTGAGAAGTTAATCGATTATTTAAAAATTACGGCAGCCGAAACACCATTTTTGATTCGCGAACCTGATGAAATAACCTTGTCAATAAAACAGGAACAAGACTTTATAAAGTCTAAAAAGGATAGTGAGAACGAATTATTATTGATTGCTGAAATCGGAGGCAGACATATAGGAAATTGTTCTCTAATGAGTATCGGCAGCTATAAAAGATATAGGCATAGATGTGATATTGCGCTTGCGCTATATAAAAAATATTGGGGCTTAGGAATCGGAAAAGCAATGTTGGAAACCGTTTTAGATATTGCTGAAAAAACCGGATATGAACAGGCTGAACTTGAGGTGATCGCAGATAATAAACCTGCGATAGCTTTATATGAGAAAATTGGATTTAAAATATATGGAACCTTTCCAGATAGCATGAAGTATGAAGATGGTTCATATCTTGATGCATATTGGATGATGAAAAAACTTGGAATTTAAGTCAAATCATTCTCATTTGCAGGAGGAAAAGTATCATGAAAAATGGGCGCAATAGGAAAGGATGTTATGTATGATCAGAGAAGTCGTAAAGGATGATTTAGATGGTTTATTAAAGTTGTATA
>CAZJVB010000036.1:0-21637 GCA_964549435.1 uncultured Ruminococcus sp. | reverse complement strand
GACGAGGGTGTTCAATTCACAACGGCCGAGCTGTTCAACACCGCCGCCGTATTCATCCGTGGTTGTTTTGTTTGCTATGCTTTAATCTTACGATATTTCCGCCAATATTTCTGCTGCGTTGTTATCGGGTTTAACCCTCGGCATCACCTTTTTAATACAACCGGTTTCATCGATAAGGAAGGTCGTTCGCACTACTCCCATGCTGACTTTTCCATAGTTTTTCTTTTCCTGCCAGACGCCGTAGGCTTGGATCGCAGTTAGCTCGGGATCCGAAAGCAGAACGAAGGGCAGTTGGTACTTTTCTGCAAACTTAATATGAGAAGCAACGCTGTCTTTGCTGATGCCTATCACTTCGGCGCCCTTCGCCTGAAATTCATGGTACAGTCCGGAAAACGCACAGGCCTGACGGGTGCATCCCGGTGTGCTGTCTTTGGGATAAAAATACAGAACTACCTTCTTTCCGAGAAAATCGGATAGGGAAATAGATTTTCCGTTTTGATCCTGCAGGGTAAAATCGGGGGCTTTCATTCCTGTTTGCAGCATACTGTCCTCCTTATGAAAAAGAAATCACTTCAGGAGGTGCGTCGAAGGAAGAAAAGGTCGCCGTCGCATTCCTGAAATAGAATACCTGTGTGTTCCCGTCGTTCTCGTCATACATTGCACGCAACTCGGGATAGGCATCGAGCATGGATTTCCTTGCCTCTGCACGGTCATCTTCGATGAGTTCACCGGAGACGCGCAGCCATCTGCCGTCCTTGAATGCACAGATTTCCGCCTTGGGGTTGGTAAGAAGCTGTTTGGAGGTGGGTTTGACCCTTCCCGTTTGAATGTAAAGTCTCTCTTCAAAGATATGCGCCGTGCCAAAGGGACGAACCCTTGGCTGATCGCCTTCAACGGTTGCGAGGTAATAAACCCCTGCATTTTTTAGAAATTCACAGACTCTTTTCATTGGTTTCTCCTTATATTATTGTGGATTTTTTGATTCTTGGTATATTGGATCAGATGTCCGTATACGGTGTGGTGAGATCACCAACGTCCAGTCTATTGGTTTTCGGCAATCCGGCGGATCGCTTCCGCGGTTTCTTCCGCAGTCAGATCTGAAGTATCTATTTTGTGTGTTTCCAGTGTATCGTACAGCGACAGTCTGGCAAGGCTTCTTTCCAATACATCCGGGTATCGGATGCCTGCGGAGATATCGGCGGTCAGCCGTGCCGTCAGCGCTTCAGGAGAGCAGACCAGCGAGATCGGAAGCACACGGCAGCCTGCTGTTTCCACTTTCGAAAGGATCTCGTCAAGAATGCTTTGCCTGTGCATGACCCAGCAGAATATGATATTTTGAAAAAGGGAACATCGGATATCGTTGTTCAGTATGTGGCAGATATTATCGATCACCAGTGCCTTGGTTTCTTCCGTAACGACGAACGGGTGGGAATCCCAGCACCAATCCCCGTCCAGAAACACGCTGTTTTCTAACCTGTGACTCAAAATCCGGCATACGGTACTTTTCCCGACGCCCATCGTTCCGCCGATCAAATATAAGGTTTTCATACGGTTCTCCTTTGACCTTGGATATATACGGAACGTATTCTTACTTTGTATTATACACGATGGAAAAAGGAATATCAATATGCTGTTTTGAAAATATCGAAAAAAGCTGCAACCGATTGAGAGCGCAGCCTTGTTTCATCTGAAATTCGAAGGGAGCCATTCAAATGTAAAGTTTACCGATCACGGCGAAACCAACCGCTATAGCGTGATTTCTATCTGATATGTTTGGTCAATCAGAATATAGCTTACCCCGTGTTTTATACATTGTGCCAGCAACTGCGCATGTTCTCTGCTCATAGTTTCCTGTGTGCATGCTTCATCTTTTCCCCGGTCCTCTATGATGCATGCAAATTTCCGGATATCGTCGAAATGATTTCTGATATATCGTTCGCTCATCACAAGACAATAGAATTTGATTTCATGAAGATATTTCTCTTCGAAATCCTTCGCCCAGTCAAAAGGAATATAACATCCCTCCACAATAAGATGCTGTTTGTTTTCAATAGCCGTCTTAATGATTTCGCGCACGATCGGCCATAAATAGTCCGTCAGTGTTTGCTTTTCGCTCATGGGTGTGAGCGAGGTATTTCCGCTTCGGATAAGCCCCATTTTCAGGTGATCTATGGAAAGATAAGGATAATTATATGTTTCAAGAAGTTTTTGTGCAAGTACAGTCTTCCCCGTATGAGACGCACCTGTTATCAGAATGATCATATGCTCTTCCTTTACATGTGCAGTACGTTAATTGCAGATAGAACAAACAGCGGCGCTGTCTCCGTACGCAGAATACGGCTGCCGAGTCCTGCAAGAGATAATCCGACTTTAACGGCTTCTTCCATTTCCTGAGGTGCGATGCCGCCCTCCGGTCCGACCAAAAAGGCGTAGCTGCTTGCATCCGCGTGCGACTTCAGAATATCACGTAAAGGCTGTGTTCCACTCCCTTCATAGCAAAGAAAAGAACAGGCTGCAGCTGCCGCTTCGCGGCAGGCTTCGGAGTAAGAAAGCAAACCGCGAA
The DNA here is from genome assembly GCA_964549435.1 of uncultured Ruminococcus sp. GTDB lineage: Bacteria > Bacillota > Clostridia > Oscillospirales > CAG-382 > Coliplasma. The sequence continues at coordinate 19,074 of CAZJVB010000036.1, read as the reverse complement.
CGTTGGGTAGAATGCCGCGTCCGCTTTGCGCAGCCGCCGCTTCTGCAATTTTTTGAAGCCTGAGCAGTTTTTTATCCATCGTCCTGCCATCCGGTCGAGCAACGCAGCGTTCACTGAGGACAAATACAATTTCTGTAGCACCCAGTTCTACGGCTTTTTGTACCACGAGGTCCGCCTTTTCTCCTTTCGGGTAGCATTGATAGACCGTAACGGAAAATGGGAACTCGCCGGTGTCCGGTTGTCCATTTCCGAGGAGTGTGTAAAAACCGTCTGCCGTATAGGATCGGATCTCGCCGGGGTAGATGGTACGTGCGCCGTCGCAGACGGTGATTTTTCCGCCGACAGGCAGGCGCAGAACATTGCGGACATGCTTGGCGTCGGCACCGCTGATGTAAAGCTCTCCGCCGTCCGTGCATCCGTTCGGTACAAAAAGTCTCGGAATAAACGCCATACGCGTTCCCTCCTTCTATGATTCTGCAGTGTGCAGTATAGCATATTTTCCATAGCGCTGTCAACCATGAAAGGAGAGGATGGAAGATTCTGTCGAACGAAAAAAAAGGAAACCACTTGACAGAAAGCCCTAAGATGCGTATAATAGGAGCAGATGCAGATGATATGCTTGCATGAAAGGAAGGCGATCGATATGGCAATGAATGAAGAAATGGAAAATGAAGACCTTTTCACCTTAACAGATGAGGAGGGGAACGAAAGCCAGTTCGCTTTGATCGGAGAGTTGGAGCTGGATGGGCAGGAATATCTTGCGTTGATTCCCGCTGACAGTGAAAACGACGACGAGGATGAGTATGTTGTTCTGAAGGTCACGATGGATGAGAACGGCGAAGAAATTCTTGTCACGATTGATGATGATGACGAGTTCGAACGCGTTGCAGATGCCTTTGAGGATCAGTTTATGGGAGAATTAGATCTTGACGCTGAAGAGGGATCGGAGGAGGTCTGAAGTATTCAGCGAACCTTAGGCTCAATGTGTCATTCATGTCCGGACGGAGAGCGTTTTGATCTTCGGGATGAAAATTCTTTCTGAGAACCTGCAAAGCAAGTTCCCGGATTCCTGCGTGGTGCGTGCGGTCATATTGACCCGGCTGCCCCGTGTAAAAACCCACAAGAGAGAACGGGAGTTTATCTTCCGGAGTGGTGTGCAGGCCTCCCGCTGTGCATTCTGCGCGGCGGACGTTGGAAGCACTGAAGCGCCGGAGAGGACACCCACCTGCACAGAGCAGGGTTTCTTTCCATGGGGGCACGGCCATCGCGGGGAGATGTCAAAGGAAAAGGGATGCCGGACGGCATCCCTTTAATTATTGTCTTTTCAGGTGGTTTCGGCAAGCTTTACAGCGTCGGCAATGGCGGCCGCCATATCCGTTTTTTCCCAAAGGAAGGTTTCCTCATTGCGACCGAAATGCCCGTATGCGGCGGTTGCTTTGTAGATCGGGCGGCGAAGCTGCAGAGCCTCTATGATTGCGGCGGGCCGCAGATCAAATAACTGATTGACGATATCGGAAAGCATATCGTCCGGGAGGTTTCCGGTACCGAAGGTATCCACCAGAACGGAGACGGGCTTTGCCACCCCGATCGCATAGGCAATCTGCACTTCGCATTTTTCTGCGGCGCCGGAAGCAACGATATTTTTAGCAATATACCGCGCCATATACGCTGCAGAACGGTCTACTTTGGTGGGATCCTTGCCGGAGAATGCGCCGCCGCCGTGACGAGCATACCCGCCATAGGTATCGACAATGATCTTGCGCCCGGTTAACCCGGCATCGCCGTTCGGACCGCCTATAACAAATCTGCCGGTCGGGTTGACAAAAATTTTGGTATCTGCGTCTACAAAGCGTTCTGGAAGCGTAGGACGGATGACCTCGCGAATGATATCGGATCGGATCTGTTCCAAGGGAACGTCGGCACGGTGTTGGCTGGAGACTACGATTGCATCCAGACGAATCGGCTTGCCATCCTCGTATTCGACGGTAACCTGCGTCTTGCCGTCAGCGCGCAGATAAGGAAGAATGCCTTGCTTTCGGACCGCTGTCAGCCGGCGTGCCAATTGCTGCGCCAGGGAAATCGGCAGAGGCATCAATTCGTCAGTTTCGTTGCAGGCATAGCCAAATACCATTCCCTGATCGCCGGCGCCGATGTCAAACCCATCTCCGCCTTCTTCTTTTGATTCCAGCGAACGGTTGACGCCCATGGCGATGTCCGGGGATTGCTGATGCAAGGATACGATTACACCGCACGTATTGCAGTCAAAGCCTTTTTCGCTGTCATCATAACCGATCGCACGAATAGTTTCGCGCGCAATGCTCTGTGCGTCAAATTTGGCTTCGGTTGTGACCTCTCCCATGATCAGGATCAATCCGGTGGTCGCCGCAACTTCGCAGGCGACGCGCGCGCCCGGATCCTGCGCAAGGATATTGTCAAGGATGGCATCGGAAATCTGATCACAGATTTTATCGGGGTGCCCCTCGGTTACGGATTCGCTGGTGAAAAATTGTCTTTTGGATGACATGCTACTCTTCCTTCCTTTTGATCATAGCGTTCCGGTGGGGGAACAAGGAACCCCCGCTCCTACGAACACGGTACGCAGAGCGGGGGCGGAAGCGAATTGACAGCAGTTGGCGCAAACTCTCATCTTTCGATCGAAATCGCTGAATTGACACCTTGCCTTTCGGTAGGTTGTCGGGCTTCAAAGGGCAGGTCCCTCCACCACTCTTGATAAGATATCTGATTTTAAAAATTTTGGTAAGGCAATTATTTATGTGAATTGCTTTAATATGTCTCATTGTACCATGTACTGATCCTCTTGTCAATAGCAAAGTCTTTTCTTTCTTCAAAAAAACGGAATTTTTGAAAAGGCTTTGATTTTTTTTCGTTTTTTTCGTCCCTACCTATTGACAACGGCGCTTTTTTTTGATAGAATAGCAAAGCTGTCCGGTTGGAATTTTCCTTTTGGGCAGATCGATCCCTTGCATTTTGATGGCGGAATAGCTCAGTTGGCCAGAGCAATCGGTTCATACCCGGTCGGTCGTCGGTTCGAATCCAACTTCCGCTACCAAAGGCCCGTTGGTCAAGTGGTCAAGACACCGCCCTTTCACGGCGGTAACAGCAGTTCAAATCTGCTACGGGTCACCAAAAAACCTCGTTTTCAAAAACGAGGTTTTTTATTTTTATTGCAGGAACAATACTTTGGTTTCGCTGCGTTCGAGGATAGAATTCGTTTCATCTTCATTTTTAAGAAGGGACAATAAAATATTTCATTTTTTATTCAATCGTACTTGACAAATACAAATCTTTATGATATCATTTTAATATCAAAACAATAGAATGGAGGGCTTATCGTGAAAGAGAAGATCTTGACAAACAAAAAACATGGTATGGCAGTCTTGTTGGTGACCGTTATTCTGTATCTTGCGGCGATTGGTGTGACTATAGTCGGAGGGCTCCTGTTGGAAGGAGACGGCTCGCCGCTGCTTTTGGTGATCGGATGCGTTTGGCTGGCCATCGGTTGGTTTCCGGTTCTGGGGCTAAGGGTGCTGAAGCCGCAGGAGGCATTGGTGCTGACACTGTTCGGACGTTATATCGGAACACTTAAGGGCGATGGATTCTATTTTGTCAATCCGTTTTGTATCGCGGTCAATCCTGCTGCCAAAACGAAACTGAACCAGAGTGGGGATGTCAAGGCAAATGTGCTTGCAGTGGCGGCGGGAAACGCTAATTCGTTGGAACTGGTCAATAAAAAGATTTCACTGAAGATTATGACGCTGAATAATAATCGGCAGAAGATCAACGACTGTCTCGGAAATCCGGTAGAGATCGGGATCGCAGTGATGTGGCGCGTAGTGGATACCGCTAAGGCGGTGTTCCATGTAGATAATTATAAAGAATATTTGTCGCTGCAGTGCGACAGTGCGCTGCGCAACATTGTGCGAATCTATCCGTATGATGTCTCACCGAATGTGGACACAACCGGCGACGGCTTGGCAGATGAGGGAAGTCTGCGCGGCTCCAGTGATATTGTTGCATCGCGTATTCGTGATGAAATTCAGAAGCGCGTACAGGAAGCGGGCATTGAAGTGCTGGAAGCGAGAATCACGTACCTCGCATATGCGACCGAAATTGCAGCGGTCATGCTGCAGCGTCAGCAGGCGTCCGCCATCATTGATGCGCGAAAGATGATCGTGGATGGCGCGGTTGGCATGGTGGAAATGGCGTTGGAGCGTTTGAATGAAAAGCAGGTTGTGCAGTTGGACGAAGAGCGCAAGGCGGCGATGGTTTCCAACTTACTCGTGGTGCTTTGTGGAAACAGGGATGCCCAGCCGGTTGTGAACTCCGGCAGCCTCTATTGAGATGAACGAAGGGCAGAAGAAGCAGGTTCCGCTCCGCCTGTCACCGAAGCTGTATGCAGAACTTTCCGCTTGGGCGGAAGAGGATTTTCGTTCGGTCAACGGACAGATTGAATATCTGCTGTCCGAATGTGTCCGCCGGCGGCGGAAGACCGGTAATCCTTTTGGAGCGGATGAAAAAGAGGAGCGGTGACCCGTTCCATTTGTAAAGCAAAGAGGACGCTTTTTTAGCGTCCTCTTGTTGATGGGAGTTATCCTAACCGCAGCATTTCATCGATGCAGCGGCGTGCCTTTTTGATGGTGTCTGCATCCAGCAGAATCTCTTCTCCAAAGGTTCCGCGCAGACAGTTATAGACGTCCGGCAGGGTGGTCAGCTTCATGTTGTGGCAGACAAGATCCTTGGAAAGTACAAAAAATTGCTTGTCAGGACACTCATATTGCAGATGCTCCGCAATACTGTTTTCCGTGCCGATGAGGAATTGCTGGGCGTCGCTTTTCTTGGCATACTGCATGATTGCAGAGGTGCTGCCCACAAAATCCGCCTGTTTGACAATCTCCGGTCTGCATTCCGGATGAACAAGAAGGAGGGCTTCCGGATGCTTTTCCTTGGCCGCGGTGACGTCCTTCGCCGTGATGCGCGCATGTGTCGGGCAACCGCCGTGTACGAGGATAAACTCTTTATCCGGACATTGCTCTTTGACATAGGTGCCAAGGTTGATATCCGGGATGAATAGAATTTTGTCACTCTCCAGCTTTCTGACGATTTGTACTGCGGAGGAGGAGGTCACACAGACATCACAGACGGTTTTTACCTCCGCCGTCGTATTGATATAGGCAACAACCGTACAGTCAGGATACTGCTGTTTGAGCTGCAGAATTGTTTCTGCATCTAATTGATCTGCCATCGGGCATCCGGCATCCGGATGGGAAAGCAGTACTTTTTTTTCCGGAGAAAGAATTTTTACTGTTTCTGCCATAAAACGTACGCCGCACATCAGCACTGTTTTCTGAGGTGCGGTCTGCGCCTTGACAGAGAGCTGGAAGGAATCCCCGACGAAATCCGCGATCTCTAAGATCTCATGCGCTTGGTAACTGTGGGCGAGGATGCAGACGTCCTGTTCTTTTTTTAATCGGAGAATCGCTTCCTGCAATTGTTTCAACCGAATCACCGTTCCTTTCTTTTTATCGTTAGTATAGCATATTCTGGCCGTACTTGCAAGGAAAACTTACAAAACAAATGAAAAATTTTGTCTGATCGCAGGAGATCCGTCCCTTGCAATCCTGTAGTTCCTATGATATAATGAACCCTGTAAAGACAATCAATATGAAAGGAACAGAGATTACCGTATGAAGCAACCAAGTCTGCTGATTCAAAACACAAAGGCGCTCGTCACGGAAAAAGGACGTTCCGCAGTGATTCCCGCCACAATCGCTGTAGAAAAGGGAACCATTCTTTCTATGACCGGCGCGCCGGAGGGGTTTGTACCTGACCATATAATTGATGGTACCGGGAAACTCTGCATTCCCGGCTTGATTAACAGCCATACGCATTTGTATATGTCTCTGTTTCGCAATTTTGCGGACGATGTTTCCTTCGGGGAGTGGCTGTTTGGCAGGATTCTGCCGAAGGAGGATACGCTGACGCCGGAAGATGCGTATTGGGGAACCCTGCTGTCCTGTATGGAGATGATTCGCAGTGGGACGACCACCTTTTGCGATATGCATATGTTCGGGGGCGTTTCCGCCAAGGCGGCACGGCAGGCGGGAATGCGCGCGGTCGTTTCCCGCGGGTTGACCGGAACGGAGGGCGGAGAGCGTCGTATTGCCGAGGCACTTTCCGAATGGGAGGCTTGGAAACAGGATCCGATGGTAACCTGCATGCTCGCACCGCATGCGATTTATTCCTGCGATCAACCGTTTTTGGAGCGGATCGCGGCGCTTTCTGCGGAAACGGGTCTGCCGATTCATACGCACTTATCCGAATCAGAAAAGGAGGTCACAGACTGCTATCGAGAACATGGCTGCTCACCGGTGGAATACCTTGCGCGCACGGGGATTCTTCATCAGAAGACGCTGGCGGCGCATTGTGTACATCTTTCGGAAACGGATTTGCTGCTGTTGGCGAAAAACGGCGTTTCCGTTGCTCATAATCCGAAAAGCAATCTGAAGCTGGCAAACGGCGTGGCGCCGGTGAAACAAATGCTGGAAAATGGCGTGAATGTCTGTCTTGGAACGGACGGCGCAGGCTCCAACAATTCTCTGAACCTGTTTTCGGAGATGAATTTTGCCTGCCTGCTTCCTAAAGGAATCGAGAAAGACGGCGCGGCGGTCAGCGCGGAAGAGGTTTTTCGCATGGCGACTGTGAACGGCGCGCGCGCGCTGTCGTTGGATCGGCTGGGCGAGCTTCGGACGGGCTGGAAGGCGGATCTTGTACTGCTGGACCTGCAACGGACAGGATTTTATCCCAGACACAGTCTGCCGAATGCGCTTTGCTATTCCGCAAACGGCAGCGAGGTGGAAACCGTAATCATCGGCGGCGAGATTGTCTTGAAGGAAGGAAAGTTTCTTCGCATCGATGAGCAAGAGGTGTATGCGCAGGTAGAGCGTATTACGCAGAACTGGCAGTAAAGAATAAGGAGGGAACAGAAACATGGCAAGAATCAGAAATGCCGTTCTTTGGGAAAGCGGTGAACGAAAAATCGCGTGGGCTCGGGATCATATGCCGCTGCTGCGCGGATTAGAAGAGGAATTCCGGCGTAACAGACCGTTTGACAGTCTGCGCGTTGCGCTTTCCGTCCATCTGGAAGCCAAAACTGCGTATCTGTGCCGTGTATTGGCGGCAGGCGGCGCAGAAATGTTTGTTACCGGAAGCAACCCGCTATCTACGCAGGACGATGTGGCTGCAGCATTGACGAGAGGCGGTATGAATGTATTTGCACGGCATGGCTGTACGGAAGAGGAATACCGGTTTGATCTTTCCCGCGTGGTGGAATCTGCGCCGCATTTAGTGATTGACGATGGCGGCGATCTGGTGCATCTGCTCCACACCCAATATCGCCAGCTCTTGCCGAACGTCATTGGCGGATGTGAAGAGACTACAACCGGTATTCTGCGGCTGCGTGCCATGGAACAGGAGGGAGCATTGCAGTTTCCGATGGTTTTGGTGAACGATGCGGACTGCAAGCATCTGTTTGACAACCGTTACGGCACTGGACAATCCGTTTGGGACGGAATCAACAGGACGACCAATTTAATAGTCGCAGGAAAGCATGTGGTTGTTGCAGGATACGGCTGGTGCGGTAAGGGAGTTGCCATGCGCGCAAAAGGTCTGGGAGCGTCTGTGATTGTGACGGAGGTAGATCCGGTCAAAGCCATGGAAGCAGTGATGGACGGTTTTGCGGTGATGCCAATGAAGCAGGCGTGCCCGATCGGGGATTTTTTCGTTACGGTGACCGGCAACTGCGGAATTCTTACTACTGAACACTTCCCATTGTTGAAGGACGGCGCTATTTTGTCCAATGCCGGGCATTTTGACGTGGAAGTGGATATGGCGGCGCTGCGGGCATATGCGGTGCATTCTTGGGTAGCGCGGGAGAATATTATCGGCTACGAATTACCGAACGGCAAAAAGGTATATGTGCTGGCGGAGGGCAGGCTGGTCAATTTAGGTGCTGGGGACGGACATCCGGCGGAAATTATGGACCTGTCTTTCGCAGTACAGGCGATGAGCGCTCTCTATTTGGTACAGCATCGCTGGGAGAAACGTGACAGTCATATCATTGCAGTGCCCCGCGAGGTGGATCTGGAAATTGCACGCCGTAAGCTGGCATCTTGGGGTGTCTGCATCGACGAACTGTCGGAACAGCAGAAGCGGTATCTGGGCTCTTGGCAGGAAGGATCACGGTAGGAAAATCAAAAAAGAAAGTTTCGTTCATAGTTTTCTGTTTCTTTCGTTGCAAACCCTTCTTGAAAATCTCTTTGAAAATTCATATTTCTTTGTTATACTGTATGCGAAGTTGGTGAAACGATGTTCAAAAGTGTGTTCTCACGAATCATGTCAACCTTCACCGTCATCATCCTGTTGTGCATCATCCTTCTTGTGTTTGTGGTTGCATCCGGTCTTTTTCAGCAAAGTCAGGAAAAAGAACTGACGGAATTGGGAGTCGTCGCGAGCGAGGTGGGCTTTTATTTAGAAGGGATGCAGCGGCTTTCGATGCTGCCTGCTGCTCTGCTTCTGCAAAGCGACAGCTTTCGGTCTAACCTTGCGGGAGTCGCATCCCTGACTGATTCCGGTATTTCAGTGCTGCGTATGGACGGCGTTGTTGCCGTGACTTCCTCCGAGGATTGGAAACCGGGAGATCATATGCTAACGGAGGAAGCGGTATCGGAGATTTTAGAAAATAACCGTGCGTATGCGATCAGTGATCTGAACGGTGCACTTACCGGTAAGCGTCTCAACAGCTTTGCTTTGATTCGGGATGCAAACGGGGACCCCGTTTATCTGATCGTGGTCACCGGCTACTCCAGCTTGTCCAGCGATTTTGCCAATTCTGTGATCAAACGAATGGTGGTTGTTGCGATTTGGATTTTCTTCGCCGCTATGATCTGCATCTCCCTGATCTCGCGCCGCATTACGGATCCGATCAAGCAGATCGGAGAGGCGGCAAAGGAATATGCACAGGGGCGGTTCAACGCCCGCGTCAAGGTGGGCGGAGCGGATGAAATTGCCGAGTTGAGCCGTGCATTTAACAATATGGCGACCAGTCTTGCAACACATGAGGAAAACCGAAACACCTTTATCGCGAATGTATCTCATGACTTGCGCACACCGATGACCACAATTTCCGGCTTTGTGGACGGCATTTTGGACGGTACAATCCCGAAGGAGCAGCAGGAGCATTATCTGCAGATCATTTCCGGTGAGGTGCATCGTCTTTCACGTCTGGTCAATACGCTGCTGGAGGTCAGTCGGCTGGAATCCGGTCGTAATATGAACATGACAGATTTCAATCTGACTGAGAAGGCGCGGCAAATTTTGATTTCTTTGGTTGGAAAGATTGAAGCCAAGGGACTGGATGTGGCATTTGAAGGCGGAGAGGAAGATATTTTTGTAACCGCCGATCCCGATTTGATTCATCAGGTTTTGTATAATCTGTTGGACAATGCTGTTAAGTTTACCGATCAAAATGGTACGATTACCATCCGCATCGGTATGATTCGGGGAAAAAGAGCACAGGTGCGTATCCGCAATACCGGAGAGGGTATCCCGCCGGAGGAAATTCCGCATATTTTCGAACGGTTCTATAAATCTGACCGTTCCCGAGGATTGGATAAGACCGGTACCGGCTTGGGATTGTATATTGTAAAAACAATATTGGATAAGCATGGGGAGTCTATTACGGTAGAATCGGAGGTCGGCTCCTATACGGAATTCTGTTTTGGACTCTCTTTGGCTTCCGGACGGCAAAAACAAAAAAATACGGATAATCCTGAATAGATCATCAAGAAAGGAAATCGGAATTATGAGCGAATTTGAAAAAAAGGAAAATGGGCTCTCGGATGACGAGCAACTTCCGGAGAATACAGCGGAGAATACTTCGGAAAATGCGCCGGAACGGACTTCTGACCAGCTGTCCTCGCAGGAGGAAATGTCTGCCGGTCACGGAGGCGGTACTGAAGAGGAACCCTCCCATGAAAACGTGACGCCCTCCTTTGTTTGGGACGGCAGAAAGCAGGGCAATCATCGCGGCGGAAAAAAAGCGGCGGTGTTCTGCGCAGTGGCGGTAATATGTTTGCTTTTGACCGTGGCAATCTGTATTCCTACCATTTTGTATGCCGCATATGGTGACTATTCCCGTACGGGAAGCACAACGGATACCTCCGCGTCAACCTCCGGCTCGACTGTTGATCAAAGCGGAGAAAGCAGCCATTATGAGGTCAGCCAGACGGTCCAGGGATCTGCGAATGAGTATCTGGAAGACTCCACATTGACGCAGGTGTATCAGAAATGTTCTCCCAGCTGCGTGACCATTTATGTGACTTATGGAAATCAGTACAATGGGTATGCGATTGGCAGTGGCTTTGTACTGACTGAGGACGGCTACATTGCAACAAATCAGCATGTCGTGGAGGACGGTCAGAATTTCACTGTAATCTTTTACGACGGCACCGAATATACGGCGGAGCTGATTGGTAGCGACTCTACCCGTGATCTTGCCGTTCTGAAGATCGACGCTACGGGCTTGCATCCGCTGGAGATCGGGGATTCGTCTGCGCTTTCGATTGGGCAGACGGTGATCGCGATCGGTACACCGTATGATCGTGTGCTTGCCGGTACCATGACGATGGGAATTATTAGCGGCGTGGATCGCGAGATTGAGATTACCGACGATTACGGTCGTGTAACTAAGACTATGACGCTGATCCAAACGGATACCTCGATCAACCCCGGTAACAGCGGCGGTCCGCTGATCAATCTTGCCGGGCAGGTTGTCGGTATCAACTCGCTGAAGCTGACTGATGAGTATGAGGGCATTGGTTTTGCTATTCCAATCAATTATGCCGTGGAAATTTTCAATCAGTTGATTCAGTACGGCAGGGTTGTACAGGAACCCGACAATAGCTATGTTTCTGCAAATGCAAGACTGGGTGTGACGGTTTATAATCTGGATGCGGGTTTGAATGCATTCCGCATTCGTCCGCAGTGCGAATATCCGGAGGAAGGGATTTTGGTCGCTTCCGTAGAGCCAAGCACGTCCGTTTATGAGTCGGGTTTGCAGCAGTATGACATTATTACAGAGTTTGACGGGCAGGCAATCACCTGTGTACAGGATTTGACGGATGCATTGGCGAATCATAAAGCAGGCGATACCGTCACAATGAAAGTATTTGCCTTCTCCCGTAACTTTTCCAGTGGGGAATACAAAACGCTGACGTTTGTTTTGGATTCCGCTGCCTGAATTGAAAAAGACGGTGCATTCGAAAGCACCGTCTTTTTTCCTTTAAAATCAGGCACGTCGCCTGCCAATCAATGCAACGGTACCCAATGCAGAAGAACCACCGAGGATTGCCAGCATCAGTAGACCGCGATCGCCGGTCGGCGGAGTTTGTGACTCCGCCGAAGAAGCGCTACTGGATTCCGTGGAATTCTCAGATGTCTGACTGTTGTCGGAGACGTTGTTCTGCCCTTGCAGAACCGTAATCTCGTCAAGAAATGTCCAGGTAGCGGTGCGCTCCTGCTGATTCTCATCGGTATAAGTGCCGCGTGGCGTTATCACACACATAACATACCGTCCGCTGACGGGGGATTCCGGCGTAACCGTTGCAATCCCGGCCTTCTGCTGTCCGGCAGCTGTGGATTCTGACAGCGCGCGCTCCCCGACGAACGTATAGTCTCCGTTGCGGCTGTCACTGATATAGAATGCCACTTTCGCGGGCGCAAAGATGCCGACGTCTGTTTCGTTGAGGTAGCCGACTTCAAAATCCGCCAAGTCGTTGTACTGCTCAGCCAAATCCAAAACGATCACAAAATTGCCGTCTGCATTGGCATCGCTGCGGTTGAAGCCGACGAATTCCTCATCGCGATAGTAATATTGGTTGGTGCCATTGTCTACCGGTGTGCCATATTTTCCGTTGGTCAATTCTCCGCCGGCGTCTGGATATCCCTCGCTGGCTTTTGTTACCAGCTCGTAACTTTTATGCAGGGAAACTACGTTCTGCGCTGCGGAAACCGACAGTACGGTCAATAGGCATACCAAAAACAAGGCGATACATAAGATTCGTTTCATTGCCATTCTCCGATTCTGTTCACAATGCTTTGCATTTCATTCCGGCTGCGGACGTGCCGCGCTTCAAACAGGAAACGCTGCTTCTGCCGTTCGTCCAGCTGACCGAATTTTTCGAGTGCTTTTTCATTTTGCGCTAACGCCATGCCGAAACCCAGTGGAATTTCTTCTTCCGGAACACCGGCATTTGATTCTTTTTTCATTCGTATCACAATCCCTTTCTTTATTTGCCGATCTGTTCGCCGATCAGACTTTTCTCTGGAAATCTTCCGCAGTTATTGTTCCGCGGAAATGAGCAAAACATACAAAAGAGATGATTGGATTTTGCTTTATGCAAAAGTCTTTTCGCAGGATTGAAAAAACATTTTTTATGATGAGGTGTCTGCGCGTTTTTAAGTTGGATAATTGTTAAAGCTATAAAAGAATACCGGCTCCAAATGGAGCCGGCAGATTGAAGACAGAAATACCGCGTGGGTAGAGGCGGTTAACCTAATTGACAGGCAGACGGATTTTTCCGCCTGCCTGTCAATTTATATCCTTTTTTGCTTTTTCCATCCTGATCCAGCAGGAGAAAAAGCTCTGACCACTGTCTTGTCAGAATCTTATTTCAACAGAACGCGCAGGACATTTTCCATGTCCGCAACTTTGGCGACAATATCGTCTGAGATCTCGCTGTCGGAATCCAGCAGAGAGACGGCATAGTTGCCTTTGGACTGATTTGCCATCGCTTCGATATTGATGCCGGCGTCAGCCAAAGCGCCGGACGCCCGGTTGACAACGCCGGGTACGTTTCGATGCAGCACGACGAGACGGTGCTTGTGCAATTTCGGAAGATGGATCTCCGGGAAATTGACGCTGTTTTTGATATTGCCGTTTTCAATGAAATCAATCAGTTCGTGCGCTGCCATTTGCGCGCAATTATCCTCCGATTCCGGCGTGGATGCACCGAGATGGGGTGTGCAGACTACACCGTCCAGACCGAGCAGCTCCTCTGATGGGAAATCGGTAATATAAGCGGCAACTTTGCCGCTTTGCAAAGCTTCCGCAATATCGGCGGTGTTAGCAAGATCCCCGCGAGACAGGTTGATGATGCGAACGCCGTCCTTCATCTTGCCAATATTTTCGCGGTTGATGATTCCCTTGGTGGTAGGCAGGGCAGGGATGTGATAGGTGATGTAATCCGATTTCTTATAGATCTCGTCATAGTCTGCCGCGCTGTGAACCGAAGTTTTCAGTGACCACGCGGCCTTGACGGAGAGGAATGGGTCGCAGCCGATAACGTTCATGCCGAGGCTGTCTGCTGCGTTTGCCACCATACCGCCGATCGCACCTAAACCGATGACGCCCAGTGTCTTGCCTTTGATTTCGGGACCGACAAACTGCGCCTTTCCTTTTTCTACTTTTTTTGAAAGCTCCGGATCACCTTTGAGTGATTTTGCCCATTCGATACCCGGTAATACGCGGCGAGAAGCCATCAGAAGCGCGAGAACGGCAAGTTCTTTAACGCCGTTGGCATTGGCGCCCGGTGTGTTAAATACGACGATGCCGCTTTCTGCGCAGCGCTCCAGCGGGATGTTATTGACGCCGGCGCCGGCACGGGCAATCGCAGTCAGTGAAGCGGGGAATTCCATATCGTGCATCACTGCTGAGCGTACCAAAATGCCGGTCGGCTCCTCTGTATCCGTCGAAAGGGAATACCGGCTCGGATCGAATACTTCGAGTCCGACGGGACTGATTGCATTGAGTAAACGAATATTTTTCATAATAGGGGGTACCTTTTCCGCCCCACGCATGGCGACGGATCCTTTCTTTGGTTTATTATGAAAAGGGAATGATCAAAAACAGGGGTTACCCGTTCGCTTTTTCGAATTTCTTCATAAAGTCGATCAGTGTTTCTACGCCTTCAACGGGCATCGCGTTATAAATCGACGCGCGCATGCCGCCAACCGAGCGGTGTCCTTTCAGGTTGGAAAGTCCCGCTGCCGTTGCCTCGGAGCAGAATTTCTTGTCCATATCCGGATCACCCGTTACGAAGCAGACATTCATCAGAGAACGGCATTCTTTTTCTGCGGTCGGTTTGAAAAGCTTGCTGCTGTCTAAATAGTCGTACAGCATGCCGGCTTTCTTTTCGTTGATCTTCTGCATTTCGGAAAGACCGCCGATGGAGAGCAACCACTGGTAGACAAGACCCGCAATGTAGATAGAGTAGCAGGGTGGCGTATTATACATGGAGCCGTTTTCCACCTGTACTTTATATTGCATCAGGATCGGGCAGCCGGGCTGTGGTTCTCCGACCAAATCCTCGCGGATAATGACTAACGTCATACCGGAGGGGCCCATGTTCTTTTGGGCACCGGCATAGATCAGTGCATAATCTGAAACGTTGACCGGTTTAGAAAGAATACCGGAGGACATATCCGCTACCAACGGAATATTGCCGGTTGAAGGAGTGTATGGATAGGTCGTACCAAAAATGGTATTGTTGTAACAGATGTGGACGTAGTCCGCGTCCTTGTTGAAGGCGGTCACATACGGGACGTAAGAGAAGTTGCGATCCTTTGAGGAGGCCAGTACGCGGACCTCACCGAAGCGTTCTGCTTCCTTGGCTGCCTTTCCGGAAAACTGTCCGCTGATGATGTAATCGGCTTTCCCGTTTTTGGTCATCAGATTTAGTGGGACAGCGGAAAACTGGGTGGTGGCGCCGCCCTGCAGGAACAGGACCTTGTAATTGTCCGGGATACCCATCAGCTTTCTCAGATCACGTTCGGCGTTGTCGATGATCTGCTGATAGACTGCGGAGCGGTGGCTCATCTCCATAACGGACATTCCGGATCCGTTGTAGTCGGTCATCTCAGCTGCGGCGCGTTCCAAAACGGACAACGGCATCATCGAGGGACCGGCGGAGAAGTTGTAAATGCGGTTCAATGGAAACCCTCTTTTCTGTTGAAATTTTGTACTTAGGAGAGTACACTACGTTTATCATACTCCTTTCCGCGGAATCTGTCAAGAGGATTTTCGGATTCTTTTTGCGCGGTTGACAAACAACGATTTTTTTGCTAAAATATAGAAAAATCCGGCTTGGAATGGTCGGGAGAGAGCGGTGTCTTTATGAAAAAAATCGGTTTCGGGATCATCGGCTGCGGTGTCATTTCAGACTTTCACGCCAACGCCCTGTTCGAGCTTCCGCAGGATGCAGTTCTGGTTGGTGTTGCGGATACAAGGAAGGAATCTGCAGGTGCCTTTGCGGAACGGCATCATGTACGCGCGTTTTCCAGTGTGGAGGAGCTTCTTCACTGTCCTGAGGTGGATGTAGTTAATATCTGTACGCCGAGCGGTTTTCACGCAGATGTGGCGATTGCGGCAGCCGAAGCAGGAAAGCATATCATCGTAGAGAAGCCGATGGCTATTTCAAAAGAGCAGTTGGATCGTATGGAGGAAGCCTGCGCGAGAAACGGCGTGCTGCTTTCCTCAATTGCGCAGAGCCGGTTTGCCAACGGCGTTCGTATGACGAAGCAGGCGCTTGCCGACGGACTGCTGGGGAAACTCGTTTGTGCAGACATTTACATGAAATATAACCGCACGCAGGAATATTATGACAGCAGCTCATGGCGCGGTACCAAGGCAATTGACGGCGGAGGCGCGCTGATGAATCAGGGGATCCACGGGGTGGATCTGCTGCTGTATCTGGCAGGAGAGGTCAAGAGCGTTTATACGGTTTCCAAGACGCTTGCGCGAAAGATTGAAGTGGAAGACACCCTGTCTGCCGTATTGGAGTTCCGTTCCGGCGCCGTCGGCGTGATACAGGCGACAACCTCCGTCTATCCCGGCTATCCCCGTCGTTTGGAGCTCAATGGTGACCGCGGCAGTATCGTGCTGGAGGAAACCTCCATCGTTCGTTGGGATATTGAAAACGCTGCCAGACAGGATGTTGTACCGCAGCCCAGCTTTTCCGGCTCTGCCTCTACCCCGACTGCTATTTCTACTTACGGTCATAGGCAGCAGTTTGCGGATGTGATTCATGCACTGCGTACCGGGGAAAAGCCTTTGATCGATATCCGGGAAGGGAGACGACCAATCGACTTGATTTTAGCAATCTATCGTTCCGCGGAGGAACATCGTCCGATTGATTTGTAACGGGATGTAAATGCCGGCGACAATAAAAGGGATGGCGCGTGAAAATCGCCATCCCGACTGAATTTTCTTTGACGGGTGCTTCCCGTCTTTTTTGCTGCTTACAGTATCATCATCAACTGGTTATAGTTACTTTCTTTTACCCGCTTCTGTACGGTAAACCAATCGATGATGGTCAGAATTCCGCAGACGCCGCCGGTCAAAAGCTTCAGAATTCCCATACCGATGTCTCCGAGCATGAACCGATCAATACCCAGACTGCCTACAAAAATGGAAACCAACAGCAGCGTCGTAGGCTCCTTGAAATCCATTGCGGAAATCAATGAAACTTTACTTTCATCTGCCTCTGCCAGCTTTTGCTTCAAAAAGACGATTTTTTCTGGCGGAAAATATTTCTGATTGGTTAGAATAAAGGTATCGATCTTCTCTTGTGTCATGATTCTGTCTCCCGTTTATATGTTTTTTCTTTTTTGCGGAAGTCGTTCCGGTTTTTAGGCTGTTCTATGTTCTCTTAAGCCCTGCCGAAAAGGCGCAGCAGATGGTAACCGATCAGGATGCCTGCCATAACGGCAAGCGCCGTATCCGTTTTTCTCGATGTCGGCCAAAGGATAGTACCCCTATGTGCAAATAGAAATACAAAAGCCGGAAGGACGAAAAATAAATGATGATACTGCCATGCTGCAGAAAAATCACCCTTCAGGAAACAAATCCATGCTCTCGTAGCACCGCACGTAGGACAGGGAACGCCTGTAAGCCGATAGAACGGACATCCGAAGGCGCAAAGAAGCGCCAAAAGAACAAATATCAGAACATGGCGGAGAATCCGTTTTCTCATTGTTTTTTTACCCGATTCGACTTTCAAAGAGTACAATATTAAAATACCATAGTATTTTGCATTTGTCAAGTGAAATTATATAATAGTATTGATATTTTTTACGGAAGTGGGGATTCCATGCTCAATAAACGAATCCGGGAGCTGCGCAAGGCGCGCAATATCAGTCAGGTGGAGTTGGCAAAAGCACTCGACGTAACTAAACAAAGCGTCTCCAACTGGGAAAATAATAACATCCAGCCCTCGATTGATATGCTTGTCAGGATCGCCGGATTTTTTTCCGTGTCTACGGATTACCTGCTGGGATTGGAAAATAAGAAGCAACTCGACGTCACGGGGCTTCCCGATGATGTGCTTGCGCACCTTCGACTGGTGATCGAGGATTTTCGCGCCAAATAAAAAGACCGGAAAGCGATAGCGAACGCCACGTAAGGAAGTTTTTATTGATTGAAAGGGTGTAACACCGAAAAAGATGTTACACCCTTTCTAATGTCTTCGGAAACTGTCCGTACAGTTTCCCTGCTTGTCGTATCATGAGACAACACCCCTTATGCGTTGCTTGGTTTTCAGCGTTTTTTGCGGATAACTGTAAACTGAAATACCAAAAAATATTTCGCCAAGATGCAACCAATGCTTGAATATGAAACAACTAATTGATAATTGTTTTTCTCCAAAACAGCCATTATAATATAATTACACCGGTGAAATCATTATTTTGGAGGAATTGAAATGAAAATAACTGTAGGTGAAAAAATCAAAGCATTGCGTCGGAAGTGTACAAAGACGCAAGAAGATTTGGCGACATCGCTCGGTGTGACAGCTCAAGCTGTTTCCCGATGGGAGGCAGGAGGGAGCTATCCTGACATAGAACTTATCCCGAGCATTGCCAACTATTTCGGCATTTCTATTGATGAACTGTTCGGGTATCAGAACGACCGAGAGAGGAAAATCGAAGCCATCATTCAAAAAATAGATGCGTTTCACATCAAAGGGCGTGGTGATGATGGCTGGGTGGATGAATGTCTGGCGATTCTGCGCGAGGGTCTTGCCGAATTTCCGCAAAACGAACGGTTGCTTCTCACATTGGCGGACACGCTTTCGGAAGCAGGCTGGAGAAGGCATCAGGAATGGGTATATTATGACGAGGAAGGCTATATTCGTCATGATTACGACATCCACAAGAAAAATCCTTACTGGGCGGAGTCAATCGAAATCTGTAAAATGCTTGCCAATTCTGCCTGCGATTCTTCGATTGCCACAGAAGCGATTGCTATTTTGGTGATGTTATACCGCAATATAGGTGAAAACGGAAAAGCGGTCGCCTGTGCCGAACGAATGCCCAGCATGAAAAAAGCCGCGAGGTTTTGCTGGCAGGAGCCGAGGACGGGCAAAAGGAAGCACAGTATGTCGGCGAGTTGCTGCTTGAAATGGCTGACATCTTTTCCGAGCAAGTGGTTTATGCTTTGATTGTCAATAAAAATCACTATCAAAGCGATATGCCGATTCACAAGGTCAAGGGTGCAATTTTAATTTATGATTTGCTTTGCGATGACGGGAATTACGGTATGCATAACGGCAACCTCATCAAGCTGTATTTGTATCTGTCACGGCTTGAATGGGAACTCGGATACCACGATGAAGCCTTTCGTTCCCTTGATGAAGCGCTTCGCCATGCAAAAGCGCTCGAAATGCTTTGCGACGGGAAGGAGCATTCCTATACGGCTCCGCTTGTATCCCATGTCACTTTCCTAACCGAAGCGGATTGTAAAATTGCTCATACTCTGCCGGATGATTGGCCATTTTGGTGCAATCCGAATTACGAGAAGGTTGAGCAAGAGATCAAGGCCGATCCGCGTTGGGAAAAGTGGGTAAAGCAATGTCAAAACAAATAATGTCTGAAAACTGATAAAAGGAAAGCTGTCCTTAGTATGGGACGGCTTTCCTTTTAAATCCGACAATGCAGTATTTA
>CAZJVB010000035.1:0-23749 GCA_964549435.1 uncultured Ruminococcus sp. | reverse complement strand
AAGATGAAAGCCAAGCTGAAAGAAAAAGGAATAACCAAGCTATAAAACGAAAAAACCCGTTGAGAAAGCAGGAATTCTGCAATTTGAGTGCTCTCTGTCAAGTAGACAGACGAAACAACAAAAGAATATTTAGTTGAGTGAATTCCGCCCTGCTGTGCAGCAGGGCGGAATTTTTTCACGTTGCTGTAGCGTAATGAATTTCCATCTGTGTCATACATTTAGGTTTTAATTTGTAACGCTTCTTGTCCACCTGCTGCAGTAATTACATTATACTCATTGAGAAGAAATAGCGTTTCAGCATATCGAGTATTTCAATTTTGTCATCGACTAGGGGATTTGTTGATATTATCGATTTTTATTTTTTCTATATATATGTACAAAGTGCTCCATGTATGCTTTGATTTTATCCATTGCTTGTTCTTCCTTCTCGGGTTCACGGTCAATTAGGTGAACTATTCCCGTAATCGGCGCAGTAAACTCTGCCGCAAGGATTTTGGGCTCGTCGGAAATAATAAGACCGTCGGACATCATTTCTTCAAAATAGCTGTATAAAGATTTTCTATGCCGAACACGAAAACTCTTCATTTGGGCATAAGCAAAGGTGCAGACGCAGCGATGCCATTGCTG
The DNA here is from genome assembly GCA_964549435.1 of uncultured Ruminococcus sp. GTDB lineage: Bacteria > Bacillota > Clostridia > Oscillospirales > CAG-382 > Coliplasma. The sequence goes on along the minus strand of CAZJVB010000035.1, from coordinate 23,122 downwards.
AGATTTATTCAATTTTACTTTTTGCCTGTAACAACGGAGTAGTAAGCGTTTGATGTGATCTGATACACAACTGCATATAAGATACCAAAGATCACGATTGCAACAGCGGTTACGAGAACGGAAAGCATTGTGTTCCGCAGATTGAAGATAGCCAGGAGTTTCTGCACCATCGGAAATGCAAAACCGACGTGAACGACCGCTGTACCAAGCGGCAGGAAGAAAACAGTCAGCATCTGCGAATTGATGCTCTTACGGATCTCCTTGCTTGTCATACCGACCTTGCGCATAATGCCGAAGCGTGATTCGTCTTCATATCCCTCCGTTAACTGCTTATAGTAGATAATCAGAACCGTAGCGGCAATAAAGAGGATGGATAGGAATGCTCCAAGGTAGAGCACGCCGCCAAACAGACCATAGTAATCCGCACGTTCCTGCTCTTTACTTTCAACATTGAAACTGTAGAACCCTCCTTCTCCGGAAATGTCCAGTTCACGAAGCTTCTCCGAAATGGCATTGCCCAAGTTGATTTGCTCCTCAGCAGAAATATCCGCATCAAAGGCATACTGCAATTCGGGACGGCAGAGATACTGTTCCGAAATATTGCCAAGTTCGACATTGAAAGTATGGATTGCCTTGTTAAAATCCGGCACAACAACAAACACGGACGGAATCACATTCATAGCAGCATCACCGCTGCCCATCATATTATCCGGTTGTTTCTTTATCCGCCATACTGATCCGTCGCTCAGGGCAATGGTCTTATCACCGTAATCTCTGCGAACGCAATAGATCATTACTTCGTCTTCTGTCAGGCTTTCCTGCGTTCCCATACATTGATTATACGATTCAAGCGGAACCAGATAAATCATTGCAACATTATTCATCGTTTCCGCATCAGCAGCGTTGACCGTATTCGGATCTAAAATCAGTTTACCATCCGCAAGCATACCGGTCGCTGCGGTGCTGATCATCTTCTGAACATTTGTAGGTTTAACTCCGTGCTCGTCCAGGACTTCGTCAACCTGTTCATAAAAGAGGACTTCCTTTTCCTCGGTATACTGCTTATCTCCGTCTTCCATAAGGTAATCCGCATACACTGCTATATCATTAGGATACCGATTATTTATGCTGTCTTCCTTACCGAAGTACAAGCTTCCTGCACCCATCATCATGACCAGTACCATTGTGCTGAGAATACAAATGGATGCCAAGCCTGCGCCATTGCGCTTCATTCGGTATGCCATTGAAGAAACGGATACAAAGTGATTTTTCTTATAGTAATACTTTTTGTTTTTCTGCAAAATCTTGCAAAGCATTACCGAACCGGATATGAACAGCAGATAGGTGCCGACAATCACCAAACAAACCGCCACAAAGAACCATGATATTGCAAGCAATGGGCTTTCAATAGACAGGGCAATGTAATATGCGACAGCCAGTATCAAAACGCCGGCAATGCCAAGCAGATAGTTTGCCTTCGGCGGCTTTTCGCCAACATTCTCACTCTTCATAAGGGCAACCGCACTCAGTCTTCTGAGTTGAATCAAGCTCTTCAAAAAGATAACAACAAAGATAGGCGCAAAGATGATCCAAGTGTCCCTGAAAGCATCCATATTGATGGTGAGGTCATAATTGACTTCTCCGTTCAAAACCATAATCAGACAAAGTTCTGCAAACTTTGAAAGAAGAATTCCGCCCAAAAGACCGCCAACCATAGCGAAAACAAAAAGCATCACATTTTCCCAGAACAGCAAAATACCAAGATGCCTTTTGCCCATACCGAGCATATTATAAAGGCCGTATTCCTTTTGCCTCCTTCGCATCAGGAACAAGTTGGTATAAAACAGGAATATCAACGCAAACAAAGCAACGATCCAAAAGCCAAAACCAAGGACCATTTCCATTGTATCGCCGCCGGGCATATTTTTTAATGTCGGCATTGCGGCAAGGTAATGGATGATGTAGAACATCATTACCATACCAATGCAGGTCAAAATGTATGGTAGGTAGAACTTTTTATTCTTACGAATACCATCCCACGCCAGTTTCGGATAAAAACCTGCTTTCATTTTCTCTCACCACCCGTCGCCAGCATAGTGAGTGTATCGGATATGAGCTGATATAGTTGCTCATCGGTATTATCCCCACGGTAAATTTGATGAAACACCTCACCGTCCTTGATGAACAGCACACGGCCTGCGTGACTTGCCGCCTTGACCGAGTGCGTAACCATCAGTATTGTCTGACCGGTCTTATTGATCTGAGCAAAAAGACGGAGCAGTTCATCCGTCGCCTTAGAATCAAGAGCACCGGTCGGCTCGTCCGCCAGAATCAGCTTCGGGTTGGTGATAATGGCACGGGCAACCGCAGCACGCTGCTTCTGACCGCCGGACAGCTCATATGGATATTTTTTCAGAAGTTTGGTGATGCCGAGTTGTGCTGCAATTGGTGTCAAACGTTCCTGCATCTCTGTATAACTTTTTCCCGCAAGCACCAACGGCAGATAAATGTTGTCCTCGATGGAGAAGGTATCTAACAAATTGAACTCTTGGAACACAAATCCCAGGTTGTCACGGCGAAACGCTGCCACCTGTGATTCTTTGATTTTGGAGAGGTCTTTTCCGTCGAGAATAACCGATCCGGAGGTGGGTTTATCAAGGGCTGCCAAGATGTTCAGCAAGGTTGTCTTACCGGAACCGGACTCACCCATAATAGCGACATACTCGCCCGCCTCAACGCCGAATGATACACTTTTCAGTGCCTCTACCTTGTTTTCGCCAAAGCGGGTTGTATAAATTTTCTGTACTCCGCTTACATTCAAAATACTCATAACAAAAATTCTCCTTTGTGATTTCTGTCATAATTATAGCAAGAGGGAGCATCGCATCGCCATCGATTCGGCTTACAAATGCCCCCTCAAATCTAACAGTTTTGTAAGAAGTTACGGTTTCTTTCTAGTTAATACAACTCCTATAATTGAACCAACAAAAGTCAAAGGTGCTATGCGAACAAAAAGGAATTCAAACGCATGAAAAGCTACACCTACTACTGCTGTTTCAGGGTTGTTGTAGTCCCAATCCAAATATGGACTTTGAAGAGCAAATAATACTATAAATCCCAATACAATCACAGCACAACATGTAATGAATATCCAGTGTAGTATCATTCTTCTTTTGTTATTTTGCCGTGCTAATTGTAAATTGATGATTTCCAGCTTTTCTGAAATTACTTTCAAATCATCCGCTTGTGTTTCAGCAATATTTTCTCCAATCAAAACGCTTACCGATGTTTCAAGCACTTCTGATAACGAAATCAGCATCTCAGAGTCCGGAACCGATAATCCTTTTTCCCATTTTGAGATCGTTTGACGTACCACATTCAGTTTGACTGCCAACTCCTCTTGTGAAAGTCCTTTTGATTTTCTAAACGCTTTAATATTTTCGCTTAACATTGGGGATAACCTCCTTTCCTTGGTCGTTATCTCCATTGTATGAAAAATTGCTCATTGCTACAAGCAACGCAAATTAACATTATAGGGATACTGTGTAACTCCTTTTTTACAGTTACTAAAATCACTCAATTTCAAGCTTTGTATGATTAAGACCAATGGTAATAACGGTACCCTCACCGACATTTGACTCTGCTTTTATCGTGTGCCCAAGATTGCCGCAGATACGTTTGCAGAGATACAGCCCGATACCGCTTGCCTTCTTGTCAGTTCTGCCGTTATAGCCGGTATAACCGTTTTCAAATATACGCGGCAAATCCTCCGCAGTAATGCCAATGCCGGTATCACGAATACACAGCTTCTTCTCCGGCTCAAGGGTAATGGTAATGTTGCCTGTGGGCGTGTATTTAAGAGCATTGGACAGTACCTGCTCGATCACAAAGGAGAGCCATTTTTCGTCCGTGATAACGGTGGTTTTCAGCGAATCATACACCAGACTTAGTTTGCGTCCGATAAATTCTCCCGCAAACTTCTTGACCGCCTGCTTTACGATCTTATCCAGGTCATATTCCCGAATCACATAATCTGTACTTTCGGAATTGAGTCTGAGAAAGGTCAGCACCATCTCCACATACTGCTCCACACGAAATAGGTCGGTGGAGAGCTTACGGGATAACGGTGTATCCTCATTCTGAAGGTGTAATCTCATAGAAGCAATGGGCGTTTTGATTTGGTGTGCCCATACGGTATAGTAGTCGATCATGTCTGCGTATTTGCGATTGGTATCTGTACGGTAGCGGTTGTGTTCTTCACCCAGCAGACAGATGATCTGCTGATAGTCCTCGTCATCCACTGAGTCTATCTGCGGCATCACACCTGTAATGGTGTCCGTAATGGTTTGGATCCTTGCTAAAAGCTCGTGCTTACACTTTGCACGGCGGAAGTCAACGAGTATGAGAATAATTCCAAGAACGGCGCAAAGTCCTGTTGGATACAACACAGCCTCGACAGGCAGACGGTACAACATAAAGGTTATGGCAAAGATAACACAGAATACTGCGACTACTACTAAACCACGCAACCGCTGTTTTAAGTATTTACCAAAAAGCTTCATCTGCGCCACCTCAATTCTCGATCAGGTAGCCAACGCCGAATTTCGTCGTAATGAAATCTTCAAGCCCTGCGGCATCCAAACGCTTTCTGAGCCGTCCTACATTGACGGACAGAGTGTTTTCATCCACGAAGCTGTCGGTCTCCCACAGCATCTCCATCAGCTTCTCCCGGCTGACAACCTTGCCTTTGTTCTCCATAAGAATGAGAAGGATGCGAAACTCGTTTTTGGAAAGGGAAATCTTCTCGTCTTTGTAGGTCAGCGTATTATTGTCTGTATTAAGAAGCGCTCCACGGTGTTCCAGCACCGGAACGGCTGCGGCGAAGTCGTAAGTTCTACGGAGCATTGCCTGCAGCTTAGCCATCAGCACACTTTGGTCGAAAGGCTTGGCAATAAAGTCATCGGCACCCATATTCATCGCCATAATCATATTCATATTGTCAGAAGCCGAGGAAATGAAGATGATAGGCACCTTGGACACCTTGCGGATCTCGCTGCACCAATGGTAACCATTGAAAAAAGGCAGCGCAATATCCAGCAGAACAAGATGGGGGTCAAACTCAGCAAACTCGGTCATCACATTACGGAAATTCTCCGTAATATGCACCTGTAGCTCCCACATCTCTGCCTGCATTTTTATGGCCTCTGCTATTCCTTTATCATCTTCGACTATCATCAAACGGTACATACTTTTCACCTTAGCTTTTAATTCATTTGCGATATTATATCATATAATTGTAACTTTTTCTAATGATATAGTGAAGTAAAGCGGCGGCAAGGAAAAAATTGTTGTCCCTGCCGCCGCTGACATCATACGAATATCAATTCTGTGTTTACAATTTCTGTGGCTCTGTTACGGATATTGTTCATCCGACCAACCCACTCCATTGGATTTTTCGCTTTGAGTTGTTCAGTTATGCCTTCACGCACAGCCATCTCTTTTACGAGCCGAAAAAACATATCCTCAGCCTGTTTGTCGATTTCCGCAAGATGTTTGCTCAATTTACCGCTAACAAGCAGATTGGTATATAAAACCCTATGGTGTTGTTTCAGATACCGTAAGTGCCGTTGTCCCCATATACCGAAAGGCTTTCCCTCATGCTCGGCAGGGAGCAAATTCGGCAAATAATAATCACCAACCAAAGTGTATGTGCCGCCCATTTGTTCAAATAATGATTTTTCCATAATCACGCCTCCTTAATAACAACCTTAAATTTCTTAGTTTTGGCCTCAATGATTTTTGGCAAGACCTCGTCCACCGCATCGGTGTACCGCCCTTGTTGGAGCAGGCTGTTCCGCATTTCATTAAGAGCGTTCACAATAACCCTACGCTCATATCCGTCCAACGCTATGTAATACTTCTTCTCTCGCATTTGCAGACCTCCTTTATGTTTCTCTACCATAATTCTAATCAAAGAAAACCGAATAGTCGAATGTACCGACCATATAAACAGAAAAATACCGAGAAAAACTTTTTACAGTTCTTCTCGGTATTCATCTTTGCATTTTGCCTTTGCCACACCCGATAAATAGTGTGTTTTGATAGATTTCAAATTACATCCTTATCGAGTGGTGGCATTCAAAGGGGCTTTGTTTTTTTTACAAGAATATAAAAACATGGACAGTGGTTCCACTGGTGGTCGCGATGTTTAAAATGTGCCTTTTCACGTGCCAGGGCATAGACCTTAACCGCTTCCGATTCTAAAAAATCAAGATTTCAAATTCTATAGAGAAGATAATAAAACTTTTCCGCAAAAGCTCTTGACAGGCATCTATAAAGATGCTATAATAGCCTCTGTTATCACACCACTATGATAAAGCGATAAAGTGATTTTCCGTAGCGGATTTCTGCTATTGGAGGAAAAGGGAGGAACATAATGAGCAGTTGGCATACCGCCGATACTGATGAATTATTTGAGGCAATTCTAACACTGAAAACAGTGGAGGAATGCTATGCATTTTTTGAAGATGCATGCACCATCAAGGAGATCATAGAAATTGCCCAAAGGCTGAAAGTTGCCAAGCTTTTGCATGTCGGTACGAGTTATCATGAAATCAGCAAGGAGACCGGAGTCAGTACAGCGACGATCAGCAGGGTGAGTAAATGTCTGGAATATGGTAGTGGCGGCTATAAAACAGTCATTGAACGCAGAAAAGAGAGTGAAGGACTTCATGGATGACAGGCTTTTAAAAAATGAGGAACGGGCGGTTTTTTCCCTTCGGGCGCTTTATAAAAAGTACGGCTATCTGTCGTATAAAATGAGTAAGTTTGAAGAATATGATTTTTATGTCAGAAATAAAGACTTTTTGGTCAGCGATCGTATCATCACTTTTAATGATACAAACGGAAAGCTGCTTGCATTGAAGCCAGATGTTACCCTTTCTATTATCAAAAATGGGCAGGATGTCCGGGGATGTAAGCAAAAAGTTTTCTATAATGAAAATGTTTACCGGGTTTCAGGTAGAACGCACCAGTATAAGGAGATCCTTCAAACTGGTTTGGAATGTATTGGGGAAATCGATGCCTACGATCTGTTTGAGGTCGTGTCACTTGCCGCTCAAAGCCTTGCCATGGTTTCGAAGTCGTTTGTATTGGAAATTTCTCATTTGGGAATTTTAGAAGCGCTGCTGAACGAAAGCGGCGGCGAAGATGCTTTCCGGCGGGAAGTGACGCATTGCGTTGCTGAAAAAAATACGCATGATCTGCGCCGGGTTTGCAAAAAATACGGAATTTCCGTTGATAAAACGGAAACACTTTGTGATTTTATCGGTATATATGGTGATCGGGAACGTGTCATCGATCGGTTGTCTTCGCTCTGTCAAGGAGAAGAAGCTAAAAAGGCATTGTCGCAGTTGCGGGAATTATCATCTATGCTGCAGGATACCGCCTATACGGACAGAATTCTCTTCGATTTCTCGATCGTTAATGATATGAATTATTATAATGGCATCGTTTTTAAGGGATTCCTGAACAGGATTTGTGAGGGGGTACTTGCCGGTGGACAATACGATAAGTTGATGCGGCGAATGGGAAGAAAATCCGGCGCGATCGGGTTTGCCTTGTACTTGGATCTGTTGGAGGATCTGAAGGAACCTGCAGAAGAATATGATGTGGACGTTTTGCTGTTGTATAGTGAGGCGGCAAACCGGAGTGACCTTGCAAAAGCTGCGGAGCAGTTGCTTGTGCAGGGAAAGAGCGTCAGCGTGCAAAAAGCAATCCCGCCGAAGCTTCGTTACCGGGAACTCGTAACATTTGAAGAAAGGGATGCAGCCGTATGATCAATATTGCGCTTCCGAAGGGAAGACTCGGTGAAAAGGTATATGCCATGTTTGAGGCGGCCGGATACGACTGCCCGTCCATAAGGGAAAACAACCGAAAACTGATTTTTGAAAATCCAGAGAAACAGGTCCGTTATTTTTGGGTGAAGCCTTCCGATGTTTCTATTTATGTTGAGCGAGGTGCGGCGGATATCGGCGTGGCGGGTAAGGATATTTTGTTAGAATATGAGCCGGAGCTTTATGAACTTTTGGATTTACGGGTGGGGAAGTGCCGCATGGCAGTTGCGGCACCGAAAGGTTTTTACGATACTGGTGAACGCACTCTGAAGGTTGCTACTAAGTTCTCCAATATTGCCCGGCAACATTATGCGAGCTTGTGCCGTGATATAGATATTATTAAATTGAACGGTTCCATCGAGTTGGCCCCGATTTTAGGGCTTTCCGATGTAATTGTCGATATCGTGGAAACCGGCACGACACTGAAAGAAAATGATCTGGAAGTCATGGAAACGATTGTTCCGATTAGCGCAAGATTGGTTGCAAATCAGGCAAGTTTTAAATTTAAAACCTCAGAAATTGTTTCAATGACCGAGCAACTGGAAAGGCAGGTTCCTGTTCATGATTAAGATTTATGCATACGGCGAGGTGGAGAACTGTGAGATTTTTGCGCGGGAAACAGGGATAGCCGATGTTTCGGATACGGTGTCCGATATTCTCGCCGATGTAGCGGTTAACGGCGACTGCGCCCTGATTTCCTATGCCAAGAAATTTGACCGTGCTGAGCTTACGTCACTGGAGGTTTCCGAAAGTGAGATCGAAGAAGCATTTCGTGAAGTAGAACCGACATTTTTGGATATACTGCGGGAAGCTGCCGATCACATTCGTGCGTTCCATGAAAAGCAGGTGCGGAACAGCTTTATGCTTAACCAAAAAAACGGTGTCGTGCTCGGTCAGAAAATCACGCCGATCGAGAAGGTTGGATTATATGTGCCTGGCGGAACAGCGGCGTATCCGTCCACGGTGCTGATGGACAGTATTCCTGCTAAGATCGCTGGATGCCCGGAAATTATCATGGTAACACCGCCGACTGAGGAAGGTAAAGTTAATCCGGTGATTCTCGCGGCCGCAAAAATTGCCGGTGTAGATCGTATTTTTAAGGTCGGCGGTGCACAGGCGATCGCTGCACTCGCTTATGGAACCGAATCCGTTCCACAGGTGGACAAGATCGTCGGTCCGGGGAATGCATACGTGGCGGAAGCAAAGAAGCAGGTGTTCGGTAAAGTAGCAATTGATATGATTGCCGGTCCGAGCGAAATTCTTGTAATTGCTGATTCCACTTGTAATCCGAAGATTGTCGCGGCGGATCTGCTTTCACAGGCAGAGCATGACAGGATGGCGAGTGCCGTTTTGATAACGGACTGTATGCAATTTGCAGAGCAGGTCAGTCAAGAACTGGAGCAGCAGATTCCTCAGTTGCACCGTCGGGAAATTGCAAGAGCTTCTATTGATCGCAATGGGAAAATTATTGTTGCCGAAAATCTGATGTGCGCCATTGACATTGCCAACGAAATCGCACCGGAGCATCTGGAACTTTGTGTCGACCATCCTTTTGATTATTTGGATCGGATTCGGAACGCCGGTTCCATTTTCCTTGGCAAGTATTGTCCGGAGGCTCTCGGTGATTACTTTGCCGGTCCGAATCACACGCTTCCAACTGGCGGCACAGCGCGATTTTCCTCGCCGCTTTCCGTGGATGATTTCATCAAGAAATCGCAATTTACTTATTACTCTGTCGATGCACTTTCCGAAGTGGCGGATAAGATTGCGTATTTTGCTGAAAAAGAAGGTCTTGGCGCACATGCCAAAAGTGCAGTCATCCGATTTGAAGAGAAGGAATCGAAATGAGCAGATTTTTTGTAGAGCGCCATGCAGCGTTGGTTCCCTATACACCGGGAGAACAGCCGCAGGATCGGCAGTATATTAAACTGAATACCAATGAATCTCCTTTTTCTCCACCTGCATCGGTGACGGAAGCCATCGCAGCAGAAGGGAAAAGCCTACAATTGTATTCTGATCCGGCATGCCGCATTATGACGGAAAAGCTGGCATCGGTTTATAGACTGAAGCCGGAGCAGATCATCATGACCAATGGCTCAGATGAGGTTCTTCATTTTGCTTTTATGGCATTTGCGGATGAAAAGCACCCGCTCTGCTTTGCTGATATCACCTATGGCTTTTACGAGGTATTCGCAGAGTTGCATCATCTCCCATATACTTTGATTCCGTTGGAGGATGATTTTTCGCTGGATATACGAAACTATCTTGGGATTCATAAAACCATCGTCATTGCCAATCCCAATGCACCTACTGGGCTTTGCCTCTCCCTGGAGGAGATCGAAGCGGTGGTTCGTTCCAATCCGGAGAACGTCGTTATCATTGATGAGGCTTATGTAGATTTCGGCGCTGAAAGTGCTGTTTCTTTGATCCAACAGTATGAAAATTTACTAGTGACGCAGACGTTTTCAAAATCCCGTTCCATGGCGGGAGCTCGGCTTGGCTTTGGGATGGGGAACGAGAGACTGATCGCGGACCTTCATACACTCCGCAATTCAACCAATCCGTATAATGTCAATCGGATGACCGCCGCCGCAGGATATGCCGCTTTATGTGAGCAAGAGTACTTCACAGCCAACTGCAAAGCCATCGCTGACAATCGAGAGTGGACTGCACATGCTCTGAGGAAACTCGGTTTTACCGTACTTCCTTCATCGGCAAATTTTGTATTCGTGCGTTCAGATCGTATCGATGGCAAACGTCTGTATCAGGAGTTGAAAAAGCGCGGGATTCTGATACGTCATTTTGATAAGGAACGGATTATCGATTACAATCGGATTACGATTGGTACAAAGGAACAAATGCATTGCCTGACTGAAACGATAGCAACCATACTGGAGGAACAGCCTTATGAGAACGGCACAAATTGACAGGAAAACGGCAGAGACCGAAATTTCTCTTTCTCTGAATCTGGACGGCACCGGTGTTTCCGTCTGCGAAACCGGATGTGGATTTCTGAACCATATGCTGACGCTTTTTGCCAAGCATGGTAGGTTTGATCTGTCTGTTTCCTGTAAAGGGGATTACGAGGTAGACGATCACCACAGCGTGGAAGATATCGGAATCTGTCTTGGAAAAGCTTTTTCCGAAGCGCTTGGAGAGAAAAAAGGCATTGTCCGTTATGGGAACACCATACTTCCGATGGATGAGGCGTTGCTGCTATCCGCAGTAGATCTTTCCGGTAGAGGAGGATGTTTTTATACGCTCCGGTTTCTGACCGAAAAAATAGGCACCTTCGATACGGAACTTTGTGAAGAATTTTGGCGTGCCTTTGCCATGAATGCAGGTGCAACGCTGCACCTGCAGCAGCTTGCCGGATCGAATTCCCATCATATAATGGAAGGCGCTTTTAAATCGGTGGCAAGGAGCCTTCGGACAGCGGTTGCCGTTGATGCAGCTTTTGCAGATGAAATTCCTTCTACGAAAGGAATGCTTGTATGATAGCGGTGATTGATTACGGAGTCGGAAATCTGTTTTCTTTGTGTTCCTCGCTTCAACGGATTGGTGTGGAAACGGAGGTGACCTCCGATCCAAAAGAGCTCCGGAAGGCGGAAAAATTGATTCTGCCAGGTGTCGGCGCATTTACGGATGCTGCGGAAAAATTGCGTGTCAGCGGTCTTGAGCAGATCATTTTGGAGGAAGCTTCCAAAGGGAAGGAAATTTTAGGGATTTGCCTTGGCATGCAGCTTCTGTTCGAAACTAGCTACGAATATGGGAAGCACAAAGGGTTGGGGTTATTAAAGGGATCAGTTGTAACGATGCAGGGGGCTATTCCTGCGGAAATGAAGATCCCGCATATCGGCTGGAATGCTTTGCATTTTAAAAAAGCACATCGATTATTTTGCCATATCCGGGAGCTGGATTGCGTATATTTTGTTCATTCGTACTTTGCTTCGGACTGCGAGGACAGCGTGATTGCAACGACCGAGTACGGTCGGGAGATTACGGCAGCGGTAGCGAAAGAAAATATCATGGGCTGTCAGTTCCATCCGGAGAAAAGCGGTAAAGTTGGATTGAATATTCTTCGTGCGTTCTGCGAAACGGAGGGAGTACAATGATTCTGTTTCCTGCGATCGATTTGTATGCGGGGAAGGCGGTGCGCCTTCTTCACGGCGACTATCGGGACATGACCGTATACAGCGAATATCCGCTGGAAATTGCATTGGATTTTGAGAGACAGGGCGCCCGGTATATTCATATGGTAGATTTAGAGGGCGCTAAAGACGGAACGACCCCCAATCTTTCCGTTGTAGAACAGGTTGCAAGGGAGACAGAGTTGTTTGTGGAAGTCGGCGGCGGCATCCGCACGATGAAGACGGTGGATCGTTACCTATCCTGTGGGGTTTCTCGTGTGATACTGGGAACAGCTGCGGTGACAGATCCGGCATTTTTGCAAGAAGCGGTTAAGACGTACGGCGCACAGATTTCCGTGGGGGCTGACGTACGGGACGGATATATCGCAATCAAGGGATGGCTGGAAAGCTCATCTTACACACTGGAAACATTTTTGGATAGCATGCAGAAAATCGGCGTCAGACATGTAATCTGTACAGATATCTCGAAGGATGGCGCAATGCGAGGTACGAACCTTGCTTTATATCGTGAACTCTCTCATAAATATGCGCTTGATCTGACTGCTTCCGGTGGCGTATCCACGTTGGAAGATGTGAAAGCGCTCCGCGATATGGGACTTTACGGAGCTATCATCGGCAAGGCGTATTATAACGGCGCTATCAATTTAAAAGAAGCGATCGAGGTAGCAAAATGATTACAAAGAGAATCATTCCCTGTCTGGATGTCAAAAACGGGCGTGTGGTAAAGGGGGTGAAGTTTCAGAGGCCGTCGGATATTTCCTCTCCGGTGGAATTAGCGAAGTATTATTCCGATAATGGTGCCGATGAATTGGTGTTTTACGATATTACCGCCTCTTATGAAGAACGGAAATTGTTTACCGATATCCTGCGCGAGGTGGCAAGCTGCATTTTTATCCCTCTCACGGTCGGCGGTGGTATCAATACAGTTGAAGATTTCGATCGCGTGCTAAAATGCGGCGCTGACAAGGTCAGTGTCAATTCCGGCGCGATTCGGACGCCAGAGCTGATTCGAAAAGCGGCGGAGCGGTACGGAAGCCAATGCGTTGTTCTTTCCGTAGATATCAAGCGTGTGGATGGCACCTTTCGCGTTTTTGCCAAAGGCGGGCGAGAAGATACCGGTATGGAAGCGATCGGATGGATCAAAAAATGTGTGTCTCTCGGTGCGGGAGAGGTGGTTGTGAACTCCATAGATACGGATGGTGTGAAACAAGGGTTTGATGTGGAGCTTTTGAGAGAAGTTTGCGACGCGGTACGGGTACCAGTTATCGCATCGGGAGGTGCCGGAACGTCGGAAGATTTCGTCCGTTTATTTCGGGAACTCCCGACCGTGGACGCAGGGCTTGCCGCATCGGTCTTTCATTACGGTGAGATCAAGATTCCCGAATTAAAAAAGCTGCTGCGGGAAAATCAGATTATTGTTCGGCTTTGAACAAGTAGAAAGGCAGGTATTGTTATGCTTTGTATCGAAGAATTGAAATTTGATCGGGATGGTCTGATCCCCGCTGTTGTGGTGGATGCGGTCAGCAAAAAGGTGCTGACTGTAGCGTACATGAATCGGGAAAGTCTTGCCATCTCTATGGAAAAGGGAAGGACCTGTTTTTGGAGCCGTTCTAGGCAAAAGCTTTGGCTCAAGGGAGAAACTAGCGGAAATTATCAGCATATTGTTTCGATTACCGCTGACTGTGATCACGATGCGCTGCTTGTTATGGTGGAAAAGGACGGTCCCGCCTGTCATACGGGAACGGATTCCTGTTTTACCAATCCTGTCTATCAAAGCGAAACGTTGCGGGAATTCAGCTTGGAAGGGCTATACTCTTTACTGGAAGGCAGAATGAAGGAGCGCCCGGAAGGATCCTATACGACTTACTTGTTCGAAAAGGGGATTGATAAAATCCTAAAAAAAGTCGGTGAAGAATGCACAGAGGTTATTATCGCCGGCAAAGCGAACGATAAGAAGGAAACCATTTATGAACTTGCCGATCTCGCTTATCATGCTATGGTGCTGATGGTACAGATGGGAATTCGTGTGGAGGACGTTCATCGGGAACTTGCTTCCCGGCATATCATTGATCATAAGGTAAAGCAAGAAAAAATGACGACGTGAGGAAGCGCATAACAATGAAACATTTGATGGAACTGTATGAGACCTGCCCTGCTCAGGGAATCCGGCAGAAAAAAAGTATAGTCGTCATGAATACCGCTCCTATTTCTTCGGAATGTGCAATCGTGAATCTGTTTGACGATGTCACTTATCAGAAGATTCTTGGGTTCGGTGGGGCGTTTACAGAGTCTGCGGCGTATGTATATGCACAGATGGAGGAATCTACAAAGCGGGAATTTCTGAAAGCGTATTTTGACAGAGAGGAAGGTATCGGGTATAACTTTGGCAGAACTCATATCAACTCCTGCGATTTCTCATTGGATCTATATACTTCTGTCCGGGATGGGGATCGTACGCTGGAAAGCTTTTCGCTTGCGAGAGAACAACAGTATATCCTTCCTTTTTTGAAGGACGTGCAGGCTTTTTGCAGAGAGGAGCTGATCCTGTTCGCTTCTCCTTGGAGTCCTCCTGCATATATGAAGGACAATCAATCTATGGTCGGAGGCGGAAAGCTGACAGAGGAATACAAGGATGTTTGGGCGCATTACTACGCCAAATATGTCAAAGCGTTTGCTGCGGAGGGCGTCCGGATCGCCGCAATCAGTATCCAGAACGAACCAATGGCCAAACAGACTTGGGAGAGCTGCTGTTATACTGCGGAGGAGGAAGCGGAGTTTTTAGAAGCACATTTACTTCCAGCACTGGACGAAGAAGGGCTTTCCGATCTGAAAATCATTATCTGGGATCATAATAAAGAGCGGGTATATGACCGCGCAAAACAGATTTTGCAGCAGGGGAATCTGGCCTCCCGTGTATGGGCAGTTGGACATCATTGGTATACAGGAGATCATTTCGACGGCTTACGTCTTGTGCATGAGCAACTGCATAAACCGTTAATTTGCACGGAATTCTGCGGAAACATTGAAGGGGATGTGCATGCAGTTGCAGAGCGTTATGGTGTGGAAATGTGCGAGAATCTCAATCATTTTGACATCGCATCCTGTGACTGGAATCTGCTTCTCAACCAAAGGGGAGGCCCCTTTCATAACCGAACGGCGGATTCCGTTTCGCAGCCGGGGGTTGTGCACGACGTCTTAAAAGGAGGCTGCTATGCACCGATTCTTTATGATACGGAAAAGGCGGAGCTGATTCGCACTCCAATTTATGACTATATCGGTCACTTCTCTAAATGGCTGGAGCGCGGGGCTGTACGGATTGCGACGACAAAATATACCGGGGATCTGCATGTCTGCGCCTTCCGTAATCCAGACGGTTCTCTTATCAGCGTATTGCTGAACACTGCGGATATATCGCTTCCGGCAGTAATTCGTTTGCATGGCGGATGCACGCCGATTCAGCTTTCTGCACATTCGATTGTCACTCTGCGAATCTGAGAAAAACAAACTACGTGGATAGGGAAAGGGAGGCGGGCAATGGAAGGGCTATCTGATCAAACCGAAGCATTGTTTTTTGTCCTATTGAGAGTGGCTCTCGGGAATAAGGTACTGTCCGAGAAAGAACGTTCTCTTGTAAGGTCGGTCAGTTTTGACGAACTTTATTTCCTTTCTAAAGAGCAGGATCTTGCGCATCTGGTAGCCTTTGCATTGGAAACGTCGAATATATCTCTTCCGGAAGCTTGGGCGGAAAAATTTCGCTTTCAGCGTTTGACTGCCGTCTATCGGTACGAAAGAATCCTGTACGAATTGGAGCGGATTTCTGGGGTTTTCGAAGAAGCCAATATTCCGTATCTTCCGCTGAAAGGTGCAGTTCTGCGTGACCTTTATCCGGAGCCGTGGATGCGAACCAGTTGCGATATCGATCTCCTTGTTCCGGTGGATCGCCTGCAGGCGGCGGGTAATCTTTTGCGCGAGAAACTTGGTTATTATGAAAAAGGTATTCAGGAGCACGATGTGCAGTGGTATGCACCGAATGGAGTTCATCTGGAACTTCATTATCGCCTTTATGTCAGGGACGAAAAACAGGATGCCCTATTAAATCAAGTATGGGAGTACACCCGGTCAGACTCGCCTTCGGCGTCTCGTCGGAATCTGCGGGAAGATTTTTTAGTTTTCTATCTGCTTTCCCATATGGCGCATCATTTGTTGAATGGAGGATGCGGCGTCCGTCCGTTTTTGGATCTATGGCTGTTACGTCGCTGTACATGGTATCAGGAACAAGAGGTTGCTTCGCTATGTGAACGGGGCGGTCTTCTTCCTTTTTTTCGAGCTGTCTGCAGTTTGTCTGAAGTATGGTTCTCCGGCATAGAACCAACAGAATACGATCGAGAGTTCAGTCACTTTATATTACAGGCAGGAATCTATGGAAATACGAAAAACCGGGTTGCGGTTGGCACTGTTCGAAAGGGTGGAACGGTAGGCTATCTGTTGTCTCGCGTATTTGTTTCGAAGGAAAGCCTGTGCACTCTTTATCCCGTCCTGAGTAAGTATCCTGCGCTTTTTCCTTTGTATCAGGTACGCCGTTGGCTTCGCTTATGTCGCCGTGACAGGCGCATCGCATCCAGACAGGAATGGCGAATCGCACATGACATGGACGATCTGCAAAATAAGCAAACGTCGCAGCTGCTGCAGCGTCTTGGCTTATAAGGCGTCTGCCGCCCGAAAAAAACACCTGTATTTTCCAAAGGTCTCTTGACAAAAAGTTTTTTTATGGTATAATAGGAAAGAAAA
Source organism: uncultured Ruminococcus sp. (assembly GCA_964549435.1). Lineage (GTDB taxonomy): Bacteria > Bacillota > Clostridia > Oscillospirales > CAG-382 > Coliplasma. Next base: position 6,288 of record CAZJVB010000035.1, on the reverse strand, counting down.
TAGGGAGTAGAGAGGAAGTGCGAAATGCCGAAGAAGAATAAAGCAAATACAAATAAAGCTTGCTTTTCGGCATCTCCGGCGCTTATCATTTCTATCGCGGTGCTTGTGATCGCCGTAGTTGTTATTGCCATAGCAGCTGTACATTTAATCGGAGGTAATGCAGTTTCTTCCACCTCTTCTTTGAGTCAACCGTCAGATCAATCAGAGCAAACTATTGAACAGACTTCCTTAGTCGATTTTAATGATGCGTATTCCTATGTGCAGATTGAAATGCAGGATGGCGGCATCATTGTTTTAGAGCTTTATCCGGAGGCTGCTCCAATTACGGTTGCGAACTTTATGGAACTGGTAGAATCCGGCTTTTATGACGGGCTGATTTTCCACCGGATTTCATCGGGTTTTGTCATTCAAGGAGGAGATCCGCTCGGAACCGGTGTAGGCGGCTCCGATAAAACTATCTTCGGTGAGTTTTCTGTTAACGGGTTTGAGAATCCTTTGGCGCATACGCGGGGTGTCATTTCCATGGCGCGTTCCCAGAATGATTATAATTCCGCTAGCAGTCAGTTTTTTATCTGTCTGGATGACCGTACTGCTGTTTCGCTGGATGGATCATATGCCGCATTTGGCAGAGTGGTTTCCGGTATGGAGGTGGTGGATGCCATTGCATCTGTTGCTACCTATCAGGAAAAACCATTGCAGGATGTAGTCATGAAACGATTGACTATTTTGCATACTGCCGGAGAAAATGCAGTTGCAAAAGCGAATGGCAGTTGAATCATGAAAGGAGTTTTCAATGGAAAATATAAGGTCTGTTTTTGTCACGATTGAAATGGAATCTGGCGGCGTGATCCGGTTAGAATTATATCCGGAAGCGGCACCAATCACTGTACAGAATTTTTTGGACCTGGTTTCCAAAAACTTTTATGACGGTTTGATCTTCCATCGTGTTATCAGTGGATTCATGATTCAGGGGGGCGATCCCACAGGTACTGGCATGGGTGGTCCGGGTTACACCATCAAAGGAGAGTTCTCTCAAAACGGTGTGCAGAATCCACTACGCCATATGCGAGGTGTCATTTCAATGGCGCGTTCGCGTCACCCTGATTCTGCCGGAAGCCAGTTTTTTATTATGCATGCCGATGCTCCCCATTTGGATGGTAGCTATGCTGCATTTGGGAAGGTTGTTTCCGGCATGGAAGTAGTTGATCGCATTGCTTCTGTATGTACAGATGCTAATGACAGACCGGTCGACGAACAGAAGATTCAGAAAGTGCGTGTAGAGTCTGCAGGTTGATTACACTGATTGTTCGCAAAGGTGTTGATCAGGATGTTAGAGAAGTTTTTACCGAGAATAGAATTTGATTCATATGAGGATTTTAAAGCGAATTATCGCGTTCTTATTCCGCATGGATTCAATTTTGCCTATGATGTTGTAGACGTTTGGGCAGAGCAGGAGCCGGAAAAAAGAGCGTTGCTATACTGCAATGATCACGGTGTCCGTAAATACTATACCTTTTCGGACATGAAAGCCTCTTCTAACAGGGTTGCTAATTATCTTCTTTCATTGGGTATCCGCAAGGGTGATCGCGTAATGTTGATCCTAAAGCGGTGTCCGGAAGTATGGATATGTATTCTTGCACTTCATAAGATCGGTGCAGTCTGTGTGCCTGTAACATATCAGACTGAAAAAGAGTTTATATATTGTGTAGATGCCGCCGGAATTTCCATGGTGATTACTTTGGACGAATCGGAATTGATCGATGCCATTACCTCCGCGCAGAAACAGTGCAAAACACTGAAACATTATGCTATCGTTGGCGATCGGATTCCGGATGGCTTCTGTAATTTTCGGAAGGAAATGCAGACGCGCAGTGATCAATTGGAACGGATTTACAATGATGAAAACGATCCGATGCTGCTTTATTTTTCTTCCGGTACCACCGGATTACCGAAAATGATCCTCCATGATTACACATATCCGCTGGGGCATATTTTGACAGCAAAATATTGGCAGCAGGTAAAAGAAAATGAGCTTCACCTCAGTATCACCGATTCCGGGTGGGCGAAATTCGCTTGGGGAAATCTTTACGGGCAGTGGCTTTGCGGAGCTGTAATCGTAGCATACGACAGCGATAAATTTAACACACAAAATATATTGGAGTTAATTCAGGAAAGCAAAATAACTACTTTTTGTGCTCCCCCTAACGTGTATCGCTGTTTAGTCGGAAAAGCCGCTCATTATGATCTGTCTTCGATTCGTAGATATACTGTTACAGGAGAGTATTTGCATCCGGAAGTATTTCGTAAATGGAAGCAGTTAACAGGTCTCCCGCTTACGGAGGGATTCGGTCAGTCAGAAACCTCGGTTTTGGTAGCAAATTATGATGGATTTCCGATAAAACCCGGTTCTGCCGGAAAGCCTTCTGCCGACTATGATGTCGATATTGTTGATGATCATGGGGTTCCCTGCGAAGATGGAATATTAGGTCATGTTGTGATTCGCAACCTTTCTTCTCACTATCCGATTGGTTTGTTTAAGGGGTATCAAAAGAACCCTAATGCAAGCGAGAAGGTCTTTCACAATGACTCATACGATACCGGGGATTTGGCTTGGCGTGATGTTGACGGATATTATTGGTTCGAAGGGCGTCATAGTGATGTCATCAAGTGTTCAGGCTATCGGATCATCCCTTTTGAAGTTGAGAATGCACTGATGTTACATCCGAGTGTTTTAGAATGTGCGGTTACGTCGGTACCGGATGCGGTCTTCGGTCAGGTTGTTAAGGCAACAGTTGTACTTGTAAAAGGCTATCAGCCCTGCGAGATGCTGATTAAGGAACTTCAGGAACATGTCAAAAGCGCATTGGCACCGTATAAATATCCGCGTATTGTAGAATTTGTAGAGAGGCTGCCGCAGAATGCTGCGGGTAAGGTCAACCGAACCAAGCTTCGCTCCTCCTTCGAGAAAAAGAATGGATAACTTGTATTCCAAAAGAGCCTTATTATTTAAAGCAGCATACTGTTTCTGTCTTCCGCTTTTGCAGATTCTAATCACTTCGGGAAAGTTGGGAGAATCATTGGTATGGATCTTTTCCTCATTTATTTTAGTTGGTTGTCTTTATACGATTCCATTTTGGTTTAGTTTACGATCACTTCGCCGGTTCGGTATCTCTGAGATTTTTCGTCTGAGAAATTTGATCGCTTTTGATGCCGGCTGCTGTTTCGCACCTCCTGTTTGCTGTGCTTTGCTTTACGAAATAGGAATTCACCTAATTGTAGGGCCTTTGAAGCAGGATGGGCTATATACCCTTATGCTTCTGTTAATTCTTTTGCCAATTTCCGGTATCTTTTGGTTCTTTTATTGGATTGCCGGAAAACATACCCGCCCTTAGCCCAGTTGGATAGAGCGTCAGATTCCGATTCTGAAGGCCGTGGGTTCGAGTCCCTCAGGGCGGGCCATCATTATCGCCTGAAAAGGCAAAAAGCACGAAAACCCTTGAGAAATCAAGGGTTTTCGCCATTTTTATGGCTCATTTTTCTGACCGTTTCAAGTGCAAAAAATCAGCGAAAAAAGTGTGGTATCAGGACTCTAACCATCGAAGCCGATTTTAGAGATAAAAACCAGCGGCTAACTTCTTTGCAGTTCACTACCCACTCTACCTGTAGGACTTGAACCGTCAAGTCAAATTTACAACTAAATATGCGGTAATACGGACCAAATTTTCTTTATTACATAATGAAGAAGGTTTGGTCTTTTTTATGTCCGTTTTTACATACTCATCTGTTGGTGATATGAAGCGGAAAAGCTCTTTATTGCTGTAAAAGACTGGTTGAAAGAACGGCTCGGGTTGGATGTCAGCCCCGAAAAGTCTAAAATTGTCAACCTGAAAAAGCAATATTCCGATTTCCTTAGCTTTAAGCTACGATCGTTATGCAACTCACATCAGCAAGTACATCCGAAAAATAGCCTTTGGCATTACCCGAACTATGAAAAACTAATCTTGACAAAATCACACATTAAGATAGGATACAGCAGAAATTCAGTCATTTGAAAGCAAAAATAGCATAGATATATTACAAAAAGAAAAATATATTTGGGCGAAAAATCAAAAAAGCTATTGACAAGTCGTTTCGTATCGTGGTAATATATGGACGAAAGAGAAAAATAACATATTTGTGAGGAGATTTACTGCAATGACTGTTCCTTTTGACGTCAGCAATTTTCCTCTTTCTGCGGCTTTTTATCAATCAGATCCGCCATTATCCTATGGCGGTGATTCCCCTTGCGCTCTCAGGTATCATGCTTTTCAACGAAATAGGTTTGTCTTGGCACAGATGTAGGCTTACTATGTCTGTGCCTTTTTGTATTTCCCTACGTGGAAAGGAAGAAGCCGATTGGACACGTTGGAATGTATCAAAACACGGCATAGCGTTCGCAGATATACCGACAAAACAATTGCTGAAGAAGTTATAAAGGATATTTTAGAAGCGGCAATTACGGCTCCGTCCGGGAAAAACGGGCAGCCGTGGAGATTTCGTATTGTTACCAATCCAAAAGACATTGAACTGCTTTCCGAATTGTCCGTATACAAAGGTTGGATGAAAAAAGCGCCATGCTTTGTCGCGGTATTTTTAGATCAGGCATGTTCCTACAGCTATGTCAAGGACATTCAATCCTGTGGGGCGACAATGCAAAACATATTGCTGGCTGCGCATTCCTATAAACTCGGGGCTTGCTGGATTGGGGAAATCCTCTCCAAAGCTGAGGATGTAAAAGCGGTTATGGGGATCGAAAACAAGCATTTAGAACTGATGGGGGTTATTGCTCTTGGGCATCCGGCCGGAAGAACCGTATCGCCGGGCCGAAAAGAACTGGAGCATTTTTCGTATAGGAGAATACAGTATGAGCCGCGTTGCATTGATGGGGGAAAACTCAGTCGAATATGTTTCCACACTACTTGATATTTGGAATAACGGAGACTGCGCCGTGCTGCTGGACTGGCGGATTCCGTTTGGGACTGCGGTTGACATGATGCGGGAAGCCGGTGTAACCCGCTGCTATATCGAAAAGCGTTTTTTACGACAAATCAGGATTCCTCTTCCGGCTGGTCTTGTTTGGATCACTTACGAACGAAACAGCAATACTGCGGAGGAGCTGCCTCGGGAGTTGTATCGAAAATTTAGAGTGAATGATAGCTGTGATGAAGCGGTGGTCTTATATAGCTCCGGAACGACGGGAAAGGCCAAAGGAATCGTGCTCACGCATTTTGCGCTTCAGACGAATGCTGACGCCATTCTGGATTATATGCTGCCGCAAAAAAATGACTGTATGTATATCGCTAAAACGCTATCGCATTCCTCGACATTAACGGGTGAACTGCTTGTCGCTTTGAAAGCCGGAATGCAGCTTGTCGTGGGACCGGTGATCGTTCCGCCAAGACTGGTTTTGCACCGCATTTCTATCCTTTGCCTGAATCCAACGCTGCTTGCGGCCTATGCTAAGGAACTCCAGTCTGTTGCGGGGAACGCGGGATCGTTCATGTAAAGACGCCGAGCCGGTATAGCGGATACATATCCGGGAGTGAAAAATTCTCGTCGCTCTACCGGGACTGGCTGAATACGGGGGATATGGGCTTTATCGATGAAAATGGGGAGCTGCATGTTCTTGACCGGGTTGATGACGTGATCATTCTCGACTCCCATAAGATTTACCCGAGTGAGGTGCAGCAGCAAATTATAAAGAATACGTCAATAACGGAATGCGTCGTCACAGCAATGGAACATAACGAAAATATATTCCTCGGGTGTTTATATACCGGCGCATCGGAGGAGGCTGGGCTTATAAGGAGACTTCGTACTGTCCTTCTGCCGTATGAAGTGCCGCATTATTTCCTGAAGTGCAATAGCCTTCCCCGAACTCCGAATGGGAAGGTATCGGTCAAAGAAGCTGCCGCGATTTTACAGTCGGCATTTGAAAAGGAGCTGCAGGTATGACGGACGTAAACATTAAGAATGAGTTGATCAAGCTGGTATCAGAACTGTTTCAAGACAAGGGAATAGATCCCGAACTCATTGAATATGTGGACTTGATCGACGACCTTGGGATGGATTCCATGATTTTCCTTTCCGTTGTCATTGAATTGGAGACTGCAAAGAATGGACTTATTCGCCGTCATACGACTCAAAGTTCCGTGAGTACCTTGATGTTGATTTTTAACTCACAATTACTTATTATACGAGACTAACTATTAAAAGTCAATACCCCCAACGAAGATTTTGCAAAAAAAT
>CAZJVB010000034.1:0-24328 GCA_964549435.1 uncultured Ruminococcus sp. | reverse complement strand
TCCGGCTTTTTAGACCAGCCTGTCCTTCAGAAAACAGCGACTGCCGGTGTTTTCGGAAAGCCGGTCGCCGGCATTTCATTGACGAGGGAAGGTAAATCCGGCTTTTTAGATGGCCTTTGTAGCATAAGCATTCAATGAAAGCCCAGCTATATTACCCTCCAAAAACTCATAATACCCCTGCGCCGCAATCATGGCTGCATTGTCACCGCAAAGATGCAACGGCGGCAAATACAGACGTTTTCCGTACTTCGCTGCAAGAGCGACACACGCCTCTCTTAAATGCGAATTCGCTGCCACCCCGCCTGCTAAAACGATATCCAGCTTTTCCCCACCGCTTTGAAGCAGCAGCTCCAAACGTCCGATGACGGTCCGCAGGACCGCTTTGGTGAAGGAAGCCGCGATATCTGCGCGGAAAGCGTCATCTAACACACGTCCGCGCTGTAATTCCGTATGAACGGTATTGATTACCGATGTTTTCAATCCGGAAAAGGTAAAATCGTATGCTGCGCCGTCCACTTTCCCCTCATGGAACAGATAAGCATCCGCATTACCAATAGATGCAAGACGGTCCATCGCAGCACCGCCCGGATACGGCAAACCCAGTACGCGGGCACATTTATCGAATGCCTCTCCCGCCGCGTCGTCACGCGTTGTTCCGACTAAGCGATAAGAAGTATACCCCTCCGCAACCATCAATTCCGTATTACCGCCAGAGACACAGAGCGCGATAAACGGCGGCTTCAAAGTCGGTTCCACCAAATAGTTTGCTGCGATATGCCCCCGCAGGTGATGAACCGGTATCAACGGTTTTCCCGACGCATATGCCAGCCCTTTTGCAAAGGAAACGCCAGTCAGAAGTGCTCCGATTAACCCTGGCGCATTGGTCACGGCAATTCCGTCGATCTCCGTGACGGAAATGCCCGCCTGTACAAGCGCCTCTTCCGTAACTCCGCAAATCGCCTCCGTATGTGCGCGGGAAGCAATTTCCGGAACCACACCGCCGTAAAGTGCGTGAATATCCACCTGCGTCGCTACTACATTAGAGCGCAGAATGCGCCCGTCTTCTACTACCGCTACACTGGTTTCATCGCAGGAAGACTCAATTCCCAAAATCAACATACATTTATGCGTAATCCTTTCGATTTCACTTTGATTCTAAAGCACGTTTCATCAATAACGCATCTTCCCCGCGATAAAAGCAGGGACGCATTCCGACAGGAAGAAACCCATTCCTTTCGTACAGCGCACGCGCACCTGTATTTCCTACAGCAACTTCTAAGAAGACAGCCTCACATTGCCGTCGGTTTGCTTCCGCGAATAATGCATCCAGCAACGCCTGTGCCACACCGCGCCGCCTGTACGAGGACAGCACTGCAAGATTCTGAAGCTCGGCTTCCCCTGCGACGCAATACAGACAGCCAATTCCACATACTACGCCGTCCAGCAAAGCGATCAGATAAAACGCCTCCGGCGGCAGCGCCGCCAACTGCTTTTCCGACCATGCGGTCTGTAAACATGCCGCCTCTACCGCGGCAGCTTCCCTAATGCGTTCCGCCGTCAATTCCTCAAGATGCATCATCTATCAATGCGGGATATGCTTCCGCCCAACCGTCTGTTCCCGGCTCCTCTATCCAAGGCAATAAACTATTTTTGAAAACGGAACCGTTTTCGTCACAAAGAAAATAGCTTTCATGCACGCCCTCCACCTTGTAAAACGTAACATCGCCCTCGGAAAGGTATACGTCTCCCTTTTCTTTCGCCCGGACGCCGGGCACACGCAGATATTCCACGTCATTTACCGTATCATAAAAACCGTTCTCTCCAAACACATAGGAAGGAACCGGATCCGCGACGGACTCCACAGCCAAAGATTCAGAAGATTCTGTATGATAATACTTTACTTCCCCTTCACAGCCTGCCAGCAAAACGACAAGCAACGCCGTAACGAGCACGCCGAAATCAAATTTTTTCATTCTCAAGCTCCCATATCAGAGGGACACATCTCCCGAACCGATGATCCACGCGGTAATTTCCGCCGGTGCATCCACAATCCGAAATGTCCCCATATCCTCCAGATAATACCTTCCGTATTGATCTGCAAAGAAGCAGACGCTGTAATACAAACCCGGATATTCGGCACTCAACAGCCGAAAATAATATGCGGACCCCTCCAGATACTCACTGTCCGGCACTGATCGTTCCGTCCCGTTTACAAGCGCATCCGTGATCTGCTGTACAAGTGCAGTGTCCTGCGAAGGATTCAGTCCGCGCTTCTCTTCCGGCAAATACTCGTCATCCGCATAAAGCTGCGCCACCATAACCGGTGTAAGCCCATCAATATACAGAAACGCAGCGATTGCCTGAAAATTTTCAACCGTAATTTCCGGTAGTTCCTTACTGCGATACACAATACTGCTGCCGCTCTCCTGATCGAAATCACAAAGGAACCGTGACGGCTCCTCAAACCCGATCTGATAATACAGCACATTTTCCGCTTTACAATATGCCTCCCCGATTGAAATCGGCTTTACCGCTATCACATTACATGCAACATACTCGATTCCGGTCGTTTCATCCCGGAAGCCAAGCTCCGTAAGTGTCCCGCGGTTAGGTCGGTCACATGCGGAAAGCAGCAGCAATGCACATGTGAGAACAAGCAGACAAACTCTTTTCATGAAAACACCCTTGCCTTTCAGAACAGAACCTCAGTACCCGATCTGCCCCAGACTATCGTCATTCCGAATCCAATCCTCAACCTCATATACCGAGTAGTGCTCCGCATCCTCACGAACATAAACCCGCTGTATGCCCGCGTTGATAACCAAGCGCTTGCACATCTGGCAACTGGTCGTGCCGGAAACTAAATTTCCGGTTGCCGGATCCACGCAACAAAGGAAAAGATCCGCGCCGAGCATACTTTCCCGGGGAGCGGCAATGATGGCATTCGCCTCCGCATGCACGGCGCGGCAAAGCTCATAGCGTTCCCCCCGAGGCACCTTCAACTGATCTCGCAGGCAGTTGCCGATATCGCAGCAATTCTGCCGACCGCGCGGAGCGCCGTTATATCCGGTGGAAACGATCACATCATTGCGAACAATGGTAGCACCGTATTGCTTACGCAGACAAGTTGAACGGGTAGTTACCGTTTGAGCGATATCCAAATAGTAGTTGATTTTGCTTTTTCGCTCCATGCCGTATGTCTTTCCTTTCCTTCCGCTGCGCGGAAACAGGTTTTCTCTATGCAAAGAGACCGGAGCAGTGCCCCGGTCCCCTTTACAAACGCTCAGCCACCGATCCGAACGATCGTTCCGACCTCGTCAGGCTTCCCGTTTATTCGGCTTTTTATTTCGCCTTTTTCTTTCTGTTGACAAGGATCACAGCCACTACAATCGCTGCAATGACAACGATCACAATGATCACAATCAATGCGATCATACCGCCGGACAGCCCATCGCTTCCAGATGCAGAGTCGGTCGAAGAAGTGGCAGCAGACGTCTGCGTGCTTTCCGTAGCAGAGGACTCTGACTCGGACGTTTCAGCATCGACCAAACCGTCAATCGCAGTCTGCAGGGCATCCTTCGCCTCATCAATCTTATCCTGCTCCAAGGAGGTATATCCGGCCTCAACAGCAGCCGTTGCGTCCGCCAGAGCAGCCGTTACCGCTGCATAGCTGTCCTCAGTATACTTATCGCTCTTGAGCAGCTGTGCTGCAGCAATCAACACATTCAGCGCAGTATAATCGCCGGCAGTCACTTTGGTAAACGTATCTTCGCCCAAAGTAAGAGTGTTATCCTCTACACTCCACTCCGTCTTGGTTCCGTCAATCTTCAGTTCGCCGTCGTCAGACATTTCCCAAGCGAATTCCGTCTCGCCGCGGAGACCGGTTTTATCAGAGTTAAAAGTGATGGTTTCCGTATCATTCGCCCATGTACCATACAGTGCGGTAGCCGGATCGTCGATTACACAAACCTGCGCATTGCTGTACTTCCAGCCAAGGTTTCCGTCAGAATCGACCGAGATACCGAAGATATACACTTCCTGACCGACAATCAAGCTCTCCGCCAGTTCTCTCGCAATGGCATCCGCCGAAGAGGGATCCGATTTGTCGGAATGAACAAGCAACGCAACGTCGCCGTCCTCAATTTCGCTGGAAAAAGTCAGAGGAGAGCCGTTACCGGTAATATTCTCTACAACCGTGTAGTAGCCGTCCAAACCATCAAGAGTACCTGACGGGCGGAGCAGGAGCCCCTGTGAATAGTTGCCGTTATATTCGCTGACCTGTTCCGGTCTGGAAATGAGGGCAACGGAACCGGTAGTTACATTGGAATTTAAAAGCTGAATCTTAATCGGAGATTCTTCCAAACCGTCCGGAAGCTGACCTTCAACAGGCACACCGGGATCAACCACTGTCGTTCCCTGACCGGAGCCGGTCAGCACCATGATCGCGCCGTTATCCGCATTTTTTCCGCCGATAATACCGTCCTGCCACTCGACCAGACCATGCGCAACCTCATCATAGTTTTCCTGCGCACCGACTGCCCAAAGCAGACCGAACGAGGCGTCGTCACCCTTTGCGTCGACACCGGTCTTATTCCAGGGGAGACGGCATTCATAGGTAGTTACCTTGCCTTCGCGGCTGCCTGCAAAATCCCAGTCCGTCAAAGATAACGCACCGTTCACCTTCTGAGGCTGCGACCAGCAAACCTTATAGGAATTGCCGTCATCCTTCAGACAAAGACCGATCTCCAAATAGTCACCGGACCATTCTGCGGTCTGGTACTTCTGTACAGTGCTATCCGGAGCGCCCGGCGTCATTATAAACTGCACACAGCAATACTCATACATCCATCCGTCCGACAGTGTATCCGGAATACGGTAATCATAATCGGTCGTGACCTTCCATGCGAGGTACAGGCTTTCGTCTGTCCATGTCGCATAAAATTCAATCGCCAAGTCGGGGTCATCCGTAATTTCATAGTTTGTCCCAAGGATAACCTCATCGGTAGCTCCATCTTCGGCGAGCGTCCAAGAAACGAGCGGATATCTTCCGTATTCATTTGCCGAGATCGTACCGTCTACAGTCGGAGCCTTGTCGGTAAATTCAATGTCATAACTCGGATTGGTCCCTGCAGCAGCCGGTGCAATCACCAGAACCGCACACACGAGAGCCAATGCAAGAAATGCCGCAAAGACTTTCTTCATAAATGTAAAACTCCTCTTCAAATTTTTTATCGGGGAAAGAGCCTCCCCATGATTGCTCCTCTATTATACCGCATCTCTATCTAAATTGCAAGAGGCAAATTATAATTTTTACAGTTTCCCCAATTTCTCATCCTTGTTTTTGGGCATGTTTTCGACGTAAAATAAAGTTTCTGTTTTTTCCGAAGCCAGCGCAGGAAAGAAAAATCGCCACGAGCGATACACGGTCCGCGCCCGCACGATCGGACGTTATCTTTTTGAAGGCAGCTTAATGTTTGCTAAGACTGTCCTTTTGGAATCATACCAATTATGGAACACCAATTCCAGTGCCTCAACGCGCATCTTACCGAATTCCTGTTCTTTTTCAATGCATTTAATAAATTCGCTCTGATGGTTCAATTTATCGGGAATTCTTATTGTTGTAATATGTGAAGTGACTGTTTTATATCTTTCCTCAAGCAGCAAATGATTGTCAATAAAATTTTTCGTAAAATGATCCGCAATTTTTCCAGTCCGTATTCGTAATACCCTTTTACCAGCGCTGCATTCTCGCTTGCAACCATTCCGCTGAACGCAATATAAAACGGTTCTATTTTATCGGCACATTCCATAATGCATCGAATATAATGATCAATGTTATCCGGAATCATACGGTTGGGTTTCCCGCTTAGGATATCCATAACAGTAATATGAAAATCTTCTTTCGGATAATAATATAAATCAGGTTCTGAACTTCTCAAATCATTTAAATAAGCACATATTTTCTCAGATATTTCTGCGCTAATTCTTATCAGGAGCGCCAATGACATTCTTGTATCTTTTTCCGGCGAAAGCAAAAACTGGTCACCGACACCGCCTTGCAGCAGTTTTTCTTTACTCCGTTCATAGATACGCATATAGTGGAGCTCCATAACATCCTTCTGATAAATTTTCATATTGCAGCTCCTAACACCGCTTTGTCAAGCCCAGTTCTCCATATTTGGGTAACATTATAGAGCTCTCTATAAAAACAGGACACCTACTTCGATACCCAAAGTATCAAAATTGGTGTCCGGTTCTGGCGGACAGATAGGGATTCGAACCCTAGAACGGGGTTAACCGTTACACGATTTCCAGTCGTGCGCCTTAGACCAACTCGGCCATCTGTCCTTGCTATCGGGCTGCACACCTTTCTGCAGGCACGCAACGCGGGTATTATAGCATAGTTTTTTTTTCTTGTCAACCGCTTTTGACGGATTTTTTCGGTTTTTTATACGTATACTCTACCAAAACCAAGTCAATACTCCCGATAGGCACCGCATAAAAAAACCGGACAGCAACGCTGTCCGGTCCCGCATGGTGACCAGTAGGAGAATCGAACTCCTATCTTCGCCGTGAGAGGGCGACGTCTTAACCGTTTGACTAACCGGCCATTTCTTTCGTGTTTTGCATTATAGCATATGAAAACTGTTTTGTCAAGCCTTTTTTCGTTTTTGGAGATGATTTTTTGTTTTCCGAGGAAGCTTTCCATAAGGCAGTGCGCATTCTGTTCGGCATCCTGCTGATTATCGCCGGTATTTTTCTGTTTTTCCGATACCTGTTCGGTGCGCTGCTGCCATTTTTGATTGCCTACCTGATCGCCTTCTGCCTGCAGCCGCTGGTGCGGGCTCTGGAAAAGAGGGCGGGAATCTCCCGCAAGGTTACCGTTCTGTTTGCAGTCTTTCTGATCGTCGCACTGCTGATCTTTCTTTGTGTCCTGATCTTTCGGCGCATCAGCGGTGAGCTGGTATCCTTGGCGGAATCTCTTGGTAAATTTCTTACGCGTCTGCGGGAGGACCCCGCTTTCGCAGATGAGATGGTGGCCCGCATCAGCGATAAAATCCCCTTTGTCAATGCGCGTCCCGCCATCGAAAGCTTCATTTCTGATCTGGACGGAAGGCTGACCGAGCTGCTGGGCATGCTGGCAGAACGGCTGTCAGGTTCCGTACTGCCCTTTCTTGCAGGTCTGGCAGCATTTCTTCCGAACGCGCTGCTTTCCGTATTGGTCGTTTTGATCTCCTCTTATTACCTCGCGATCGATTTCCGGCAGTTCCATGCCTTCCTGCTTTCCTTTTTTTCCGAGCCGACCGCCAACCGCCTGCGAAAGATCAAGCGCACACTAACGGACGCAGGCGGAAGCTTTTTCCGCGCTTACGGGCTCATCCTGCTGGTTACCTTCTCAGAGCTGTTTTCCGCACTGCTGATCCTCGGCTATCGTTACGCATTTCTGATTGCACTGGCAACCGCTTTCATCGATATTCTTCCTGTCTTAGGCACCGGAACGGTTCTTCTTCCATGGGCTGCCTTCCAGCTGCTGACCGGTCACACCTCTGACGGTATCGGCTTGCTGATCGTCTATGCCATCATGACCATCGTGAGGCAGGTTATTGAGCCGAAGATCGTCGGAAAGTATATCGGGCTGCCGCCGCTTGCCGCGCTGGCATCCATGTACCTTGGCCTGCAGCTGCTCGGCTTTTGGGGGCTGTTTCTGTTTCCGATCGGCGCCTTGCTGCTCTGGCGGCTCCTTAAAACGCACAGCGAGCAGGAAAAGGAAGAGGTCCCCGGCGATATTGAGCAGAACACAAAAAAGGTGCAATAAGCGAAGGGCTGCATAAAGAAATCAAGGGCAAAACAAACCACATGGGTCTGTCCTGCCCTTTTATACTATATAACATATAACCACCGAAATTTACAATTCTTTAAGCAGTGCATACATCTTCATATCGATAAGAGAAGACACCGTCGCTCTTCAGCGACTGGAATGCAGTTTCTTCCTGACGATCAAACGCCTATACTGTTCACGCTGGACCATTCCGTAAGCTTCTCGGTCAACCAAGCTTTATACGATGACCATGCAGATAAAAGAAGGCGTTTTACACAAACGCCCTCCTCTTTTTATAGTTTTCTTAAGAATTCCGGCAATCCACCAAAGAAACAGAGGTCACACCGGGAAGCGTTTTGATCGCGGCGACCAAACGCTGCTGAGCAGCAGATACGCTGATCTCATAAATGATTTCGGAATAGCGATCATTCTGCACAAGGGAGGAAAGCTTCTTTCGAATATTGTGTTCCGATAGCATTTTTTCCACCGTTGCAGAGGTATTTCCAGCCTCCGTGCGAATGACCAGCAGATAAGGACGGGCGGTATTTTTGGTCACCTTAACAGCCAATACGGCAACCAATCCAATAAACAGACAGCCAACCAGTGTAATCAGATAAAAGCCCGCTCCGGCAGTAATTCCCGCAGCAACACACCAAAACATAAACGCTGTGTCGGACGATTCCTTGATTGCGGTGCGGAACCGCACAATAGAGAGCGCACCCACCATACCGAGCGACAGTGCAAGGTTGGAGGTAATCGTCAGAACGATCATCGCGCTGATAGAAGTGACCAGAAGCAGCGTCATTTCAAATCCCCGACTGAACGCGATCCCACGCATAGTCAGCCGGTAAATGAACAGAATAAATAAAGCGGCAAGCAGAGCGGTAAGCAGCGCAATAACAATGCGGCCGGTTCCGATATCCGTCTGGAAGCCCTCCAGCACACTTTTTTTGATCGCGTCAGTAAAACTCATATGTCAATATCCATGCCTTTCGTTATGATATGCATCTCGCAGGTTCAGTGCCACACCTCGCGGCAAATCGCATACTTGGAAACCGAAAGCTGTTTGCTGCAGCAGGAACTGATTTTTCGCACAAACGCGGGCAAATATTCCCCGTATTTGACTTCCATAATGATTACATTCCGGGGCAAAGCGGGAATCCCCGCGCAAGAATCATCAAACAGGTGTTCCGGATCCGGCGGAAGCGCCTCCACATTCGTATCAAAAGTCAGGCGCGTATCCGTTTCCGGATACACAAAGGCATCCCGCCGGTAGCGGACAGTGATTGCGGGAAGCAGCCCTTTGGCACGCATCTCCGTCGCCATCACCGCACCTCTGCCGGAAAAACGCATCAGTTCCGCTTCCTGATCGGACAGCATCCTGATCGCATCGGCGCTCAGCACCGCGCTGTGCTTCTCCGTCATGATTCCGCGCTTAACCTTTCGTTCCAACCGAATCAGGCTGCCGTCGGCATCATAGGTGCGAACGCGGTATTTCGTATGCACCCGAACGCCGTCCAGCTTTTCATCCAGCGCACTGTCCCGGCGGTCATCATAGTAAAGCGAGGTAATCAAATAGCTGCCATCCGGTGTATGCGCATCCGGAAGCATCGCCGCCTCCGCACGTGCCCGAAGCAGGACATATTGCCGGTAATCAATCAGGAATTTTTCTTCATGTCTGGTCGCCATCCTACTTGCTCCTTCCACGCGCTGGTTCAGCTCACAAAGCCATAGCTCTGCATTTCGGCATCCGAAAGCCCGAAATACGACTTCACAAAGGATACCACATACTTAGCGCGGGTATTGGCGAAGGAACGCAGCGCCTGCACATTTTCCTCCCAATTCTCATAGGTCAATCCCCATTTAACGCAATCCCTCTTCATCTCCGGCTGAATCGCGGCATAATATTCATCGATCGCGGCATTTACCCGCTCCGGAGACCATACATTCTGTATCTGCCAGGCAAATCGACGCAGAAACTTGTCCTTGAATTCCGCATTCTGCAGCAATCCATTGATCAGCGCAGTGGAAAATCGGTCCATAGAGCCGGTACCGTTCTTGTTTAGATGTTCTGCTACCGTGTCGAAATTTGCAGAACGGAAAGACTGATCCACGTCATAAAAGATCCATGTCCATTTCCCCTCTGTAGTTTTGAAAAACTTGATATTGCCGTTATCGGTGTTGCAGATATAGATTTCCGCAACAATATAATCGATATATTCGTCAATATCCACCTGCGAGCAAACGTAGCGATATGCCTCCTGATCGGAAAGGTTATGGCTCTTCACATAAGCGATCAAATCCTGATAGGCTTCACTAGTTGTACCGTTGGCACGGGCGAGATCGACCTCTTCTTTTGCCACTTGATAGTTTCCGGCAACATAATTCTCGTTGATCTTCTCACGAATATAATAGACGCCCCAGAACTCTCCATTCAGGTAAAGCACCACCGGACGGTTTTTTTGCACCGCAACATCCGTTGCAGAAGCGAGAAGGTCGGTCAGGAGCGGGTCACGCATCCGCGCCTTATTGAAATCCTGCCCGGTATTGCGAAAAATAAACGCCTCGTAGGAGTCCAAACCTTCCTCTCCGAACAAAGGATACTGCAAAGAGGAATTCCCGTACATGGATCGAAAAAAGCAGGACAACGACTTCATATCCAGTGCGCGAGAATACGCACCGAAGATCCGAATGCCGCAAGGCGAGGTAAACCCGCTGCCGTCTGTCTCAAACAGCGAAACGGTCGCTTCCTTTTCCCATTGCTGCCAATAGTTGGCTCCGACATACGGAAATTCCGATGATGCGTTCGGTCCTTCCACATAGATCCCGGTATAGTAATCCCAGAGGTTCTCCGGCGTCGTAACCAAGGAAGCAACCGGCAACGTATGTCCCTCATTCAGAATATATGTGAGATCCAATATTTCGCTGGCGGATTTTCCCGGCGCGCAGCAAATCGCACGAATGACCGTCGTTTTCGTCAGCACAATAGACCCTTGGTAAACGGAAGAGGCGACCGTAGGTTCCGAGCAATCAGTGGTGTAATAAATTGTGCCTTCGCCATCCAGACGCACTTCCAAAGAAGCCACCCCTTCATAAACGCCCTGCTTGGTTACCGCCGTCGGCATGACGGAGGGGGTTGCGCCCGCGCCGTTCGATGCGCCCGGCGTAACGGACGCCAGTATCGAAAAGCCAGCTTCCCCCGCCGGTCTGCCATAGGAAGTGTCCACCGCCAGCGCGGGAATCGCTGTACCATCCGCCACGAGAATCTGCGATCCGTCCGTGTAAGAAAGATAGAGCAGATCTCCGGCAGAGGCAAGTCCGAACGGCATCACCGGATAGCCGGAAAGCAGATTTTCCGTACTCTTACTCAGAAAGACCACGTAATATTCACCGGGAGCAATCGTTTCATTCGGTAGCGCACCTTTCCGCGGCTCGTCGGGATCGTCGGAAAGATACCAACCCGACAGATTGATGCTTTCCGACGAAGCATTATATAATTCCACCCAATCACAGCAGGCACCGTATGCGCCGCGCAGCGTCTTGGTGTTGCCGGAAATCACCTCCGAAATCCGCAGACCGGAGGGAAGCACTGCTTCCGCGTATTGCCGCTGTCCTTCCTCCGTATTGGCAAACCCCATGGAAACCGCACCGGAACGGTAAACAGCTTCCTCCCCGCTTTCCTCTCGCAGCAAAGAACACCCCGCACCCGCAGAAACACAGACGACAGGCTCCCCGTGCCGGAAATCCGGTCCGGTCAGGCGCAATACTTCTCCTTCCGAAAGACCAAAACCCGCATGCCAGTCTCCGCTCTGCTTATCGCAAAGCACCACAACGCATTCTCCCGGTGCCAACGTGCAGGAAGGCAGCGCATATCGCAGAAGATCCGCCCCATCCGTCAGATACCAGCCGGCGGTATCCACCTCCTGCTGGGACCGGTTTTGGATCTCTACCGCATCGCGGAAAGCACCCTGATACGGTGTGCCGTCTCCGGAAAGAAGCACTTCGCTGATAACCAGTGCCGCCTCCGGATTGATGCGACTGTTTTGAAACGCAAGCTCACCGACAGCATCGTTGGAATATCCAAGCGTGACGGCACTCTCACAATAGGCGCCATCCACCAAGGAAAGGGAACGGTCATCCGGCATGTCCGTCACGGAAACCGAGGTATATTTGCCGGCAGGGGATGTCAGAAACAGGGTTTCCCCGGCAGAAAGACCGAAGCTCGCATGCAGCTCGCCGGTTTCCGTCATCTTGCCGGTACTGTCGCAATAAATCACCAGATATCCGTCCGCCGGCAAGGTGACCGACGGCAGCGCATAGCGGAACCGGTTTTCCTGCCGGTCGGACAGATAATATCCACCCAGCGAAATGGATGCGTCCGTCGTATTATGCAGCTCAACCACATCGGAAAAAGCACCGGAAGCATCCGGTAAGGAACCGCGATTGGAAACCAGCAGCTCACTGATGACCACCGATGGATTATCATCCGGCTCTCCGACCGTAAAGGCAGTATATCCCTCCGTGGTATTCGGAAATCCCGGCGTCGCGCGCGTGGTCAACTCATACCCGGCACCATGCCAAGACATCACCTGATTTTCCTCCATCGCCACCGTCGTCACCTGTGCGGCGATTGTTCCGTCACGGTTTTTCAGATATACCGTCTCTCCTCCCGCAGCAGCAAGGGAAAAGCCGGTATTTTCGCGTCCGAGAAAAATGACCTTATATTCTCCCGCTGCAAACGGCATTTCTCCGAACGGCTCGGAGGTTGTTTTGCCGTCCGATACGGTAAAACCGCGGAGGTTGCAATCCCCTCCGCGATTATACAATTCAATATAATCGCTGTATTTTCCATTGTTATCTTCAATAATCGAGGTATTTTTGGCGCAGATCTCTGTAATCAGAATATCCACGTCCTCCGCTTCCCCGTCTATCACATCCGTCACAGTGCGAAAACGATCGATCAGCAAACCGACGCCTACGATAACAAACAGACAAACAGCCAACAGCAGCGCGATTTTGCTGTCACGCCTCTTCAAACGCCTTCATCCCCTTCCCGCTCCCGGAAATGCTGCTCTCAAAATTTTCCGTCAGAGATAGTATTTCCCAATTTCGACTCATTATAGCATACCGGAACAGGGATTGCAACCCCCGCAAATCAATTCCGCTCGTAAAAAAACTGTAAAAAAGTAAAAAACGTCCCTTTATTTCAAAACAGCTGCTCTTTCAGAAGCAGCACAGCCAAAAACAAAACGAACAGAATCGCGCAGGCAATCGTACAGAAGGCAAACCAAAACCCGCTTCGTCTGCTTCCGACAGCATCGGACTGTTTTCCGCAAGAGGTGCATACATGCGCCGGCCGATACATTTTCCCGCCGCAGAACGGACATCTTCTCATCTATGATTTCCTCTTTTTCGTAGTATGATGAGCCATTATAAAACATTTTGTTATATCTGTCAATAGGATCTTAAAAATATGACATAATACAAGTACACAAAAGCTACGGGCAAAGGAATGAAATACGCATGGTATACAGCCGAATAAGGGATTTACGGGAGGACCGCGACCTGACGCAGCGGGAACTGGCGGAGTATCTCAACTGTTCTCAGGTCTGCTATTCGCATTACGAAACCGGCAAACGCGACATCCCCACCGAGGTTCTGATCCGCCTTGCGCGCTTTCATTCAGTCTCGGTAGATTATCTGCTCGGTCTGACAGATCATCCCACTCCTCTTTAACAGCATTAAGGGCAGCTGCAATCGAACCCATTGCAGCTGCCCAGTTTGTTTAGCGGCAGATCTACTTCATCAACGCATCCGTCAGACGAATGATTTCAGGCGCCAACTTTTCGCGTCGTTTCTTGGTTATATGCATATACAACGGGTAAGCCGAAATCACGCCGGCGATCCCCACTAAGCCGACAGCAATACCGGGAATGAACAGCGTTTCTGCCCAAAGCATCGTACAGCACATTCCTACGCCGAAGAGAAGCGTACCGATGGCACCCACAGTCAGAGAAGCAACCATACCGGGTTTGGTCGCACTTGCATCCAGTTTGCGCAACTGCTCCATCTGGCTTTCTTCCTTTGGAAGATATTTTTCCCGGATTTTTTTGATTTCCTCCTGCTGTTTGGCGGAATAAGTATAAATATAGGTAGGGATGTCCGATTCCTTTTTTTCCTGCATCGAAAAACCTCCTGTCAAGTGATATTCGCCTGCAGCCTGTTAATCTGCTTGGCAGCATAAACGGTCATATACACGGCCATGCTAAGAACAATAACGCAAACACCGGCACTGGTTGTGGCGATCATGATTCTCCGAAATGCGGGATCGCTGCCATCCCCGAATTGCGACAGCATAGCGGTCTCCAACGAAAAGAGGGAAACCAACGCCGACACCAGACTGATTGCCTTTGCCGCCGACATGACGGGACTTTGATATTTTCTGTACCGGATCAGATTGGTGACTGCCGAAATCACGGCATAAAAGGCATACATTGCCACGACATAGATTAAATACCCGGCATACTGAAAGCCTTCATTTCTCTCGATCGCAAGCACCACCACACCGGACAGGACGAGACTCATCGGCAAAAGAATCATCCCGCACAGCCGGTATCGCTTCCATTCGGAAACAAGCTCCTTGCCGAACGCATTCCGCTTTACATGACGAAGCAGCAAAAATCGCATAGCGGCAAGGAATGTGTAATAAATACCAAACGCTTGAAACCATATGGAGTGATAATAGATGCCGGAGAGGAACTTTATGATCGCATAAAGCAAATTGATTCCAAGAGACAAATACAGAGACGCATGCATCCGAAACGATACGTCGGTCAGAAAACGGTGCGCCGTCCGATTCCGGTGAAGCAATGCGGATACGCCCTTGAAGAGCTTCGGTATGCGCACGCACAGAACCGTCATTGTATATGCGGAAATGACGTATGCCGCATAAGCAATCGGTTCGTCCTCACAGGCAAACGCAAAGGTATAAAACAGCAATGCGGCAGACATGGGCACCCCGATAAAAAGAACCGCCGGAACAGGGAGCAGCAGCTTACGAAGGATCCGTTTCCACTTTTCCATGGACGTGCCTCCTCAGCCTTACCGTAAATATAGAGCCCTTCCCGACTTCGCTTTCTACGAAAATATCACCACCGATCAGATCCATTACCCGCCTGACCAAAGCAAGTCCCAGACCGTTTCCCTGCGTCGTATGAGAAGGATCTCCCTGATAAAATTTCTCAAAGATATGCTGACCGATCTCCGGACTGATACCACAGCCGGTATCGGATATGCTGACCACTGCCTGTTCCCCCTCGGTTTTCAGACGGAGGTAAATACTCCCATTTTGTCCGGTAAATTTGATCGCATTGGAAAAAAGGTTGTTCCAGACCAGTGTCAGGAGCTCTGCATCGGTTTCCACCATTACGTCATCCTCCAGCTCCGTATCAAGCCCCAGCTTTTTTTCCTCCCATGCACCCTCAAAAACAAGCAGACACTCACAGAGCTGTTCGCCCAGATTGTAAATCTTTTTCGACGGCAGAATCTGTTGATTTTCCAGTTTGTTCAACTTCAGAATGTTGGTCACCAGAGTTGTCATCCTGCGAGCCGCCTCCGTCAGCTGCCTGGCATATTCCAGCCGCTGCTCCTCCGGAAGCTCCGGCTGCTGCAGCAGGATCCCTTCGTTTTGGATGACTGCCAGCGGCGTTTTCAGTTCATGAGAAACATTGGCAATAAAATCGGTGCGAAGGGTTTCCGTCCCGGACAGCTCCTGCGCCATACGATTGAAGCAGTCAACGATAGCGTCCAAACCTGCCATACCATCGGCACCGTGAACGGCAGGAATGCGAACCGAAAAATCTCCCTTCATCAACCGCTCGGCAGCCCGGACAATCTGTCTAACCGGACGCTCAACGGTAAAACTGCGCCAAATTCCGTCCGCGACCGTACACAGAAAGCTGAGCAGAATCATATTGGCAAAGGTGTATTTTGCCGCTGTTTCAAGGACCTCTCTCGACAGCTCCGTGTCCGCACCTATGACGCTTCCCATCTGACTGAGAAACAGCAGCATGCAGCAGGTAATGAGAAAGGACATCAACAGAAAAAAGAGAAAAAAACGCCGCAGCGAAAGCAAGAACCGCCTGAAACGCCTCTCCTTGTTCTCCCCGGTCATTTCAGCACCGCCTTATACCCCAAACCGTGAACCGTAACAATCGAAAACTCCCCGCAAGCGGAGAATTTATCCCGCAGCTTGGTCATATATACATCTACCGTGCGCAGCCCGGAAGAGGAATCTGCATCCCAGAATTCTTCCATAAGCTGCGATCGGGTGAAGGTCTTTTTCGGATAAGACAACAGCTTATACAGCAAATTGAACTCCCGGACGGTCAATGGAATCTCCTTGCCGTCCAGATACGCTGTATGCTCATCCGCATCCAACAACAGCTTTCCAATTTCCAGCCGCCGGCTGCTTGCGATTTTAGCACGGCGAAGAAGAGCGCCGATCCGGAGCAACAGTTCTTCCAAATCCATGGGCTTGATCATATAGTCATCAATGCCGATACGGAAGCCTCGCTGCTTTGCGGCAAAATCGTCTCTGGCAGTCATAAACAGGATCGGAATCTCCTGATTTTGTTCTCTTACCGTTTCTGCAAAAGCAAAGCCATCCACACCGGGCATCATGATATCGGAAATAACCAGATCAAACAAATGACCGTACATGGCGTCATAAGCCTCATTTGCGCTCAGACAACCAATCGCTTCATACCCGTTCTGCTGAAGATAGGCACATACGGTACGGTTGAGCTCCCGGTCATCCTCTACTACCAAAATCTTAAACATCGCAGCTTCCTCCCCGACACACAGGAGGCCGGATGACAACAGGAAAAGCGTGTGCCGAATCTATAACGGTTTCATGCCCGATTTTCTCAAGCGGGAACGCATCCAATCTGTAGGCATAAGCAGCAACATCCGCGCCGTAGATTCCCGCAAACAGATGCCTTGTCATTACGTCAAACTCTCCGCGAACCGGATTATCAAGACGACAAACCGTTACCTGCTTCCTGTCATTATAGATTGCTGCTTTCATAGAGCCCTGCCTCCGCACAGTTTTGTTTTAGACAGGATACCACAAAAATGTTAAGGTTTTGTTAAAGCAGACCGGCAGAGTTCTTATTTCAGACCTTTCACAACGGGAATCAGGCAAAGCAGCAGCACGATGCCGACCACACCGACAATAATACCGGATACCATCATTTCCCAAACCATCACCATACACATACCGACGCCAAGAACCATCGCCCCGAAAACACCAAGCAGTACGGTTCCGATCACTTTCCCATTAAATACAATAACCGGTTTTCCATTCATCCTGCGGCGAATCAGCACCATAGCAAGGAGTACCGCGGCACCGACAATGCCGATCACGATCCCTTGCGTCATAGCTCCCCACTCAGGCAGCAATGCCATACACATTCCCAGCGCAAACAGAATCCCTCCGATGGTGCTCATGATCAGGGTGACAAAATCTTTCTTCTTCATACCTCAAGTTCCTCCGAATTCATTTTTATGTTCCGGAGGTAGAATACCTCTGTTTTGTTTGAGAGATGATAAAGAAATGTTTAAGAATGATGAAAATGCGCTATCCCGAGAAAAAAACCGCTGCACGCACGGGGCGTATACAGCGGTTTTCCGTATCCAATCAATGAGGCAGTTCGTCTGTATCCTTTGAGTCCCCGCCATCTTCCGACGCTGCAGAAGTCTCCGAGGGGCCGTCCGCAGCCGATGCATTTGGCACCGTAAAATCCGGAGCTGAAAAGGTAGCGGCAGACTCTTCCTGCAGCTTTGCACGGGCAACAGCATTGCGAACCGGCGCGACACAACCAACCACGCAAAGCAAAAGTCCGAGGATCAAATCCTTCAGATAAGCAAACGCGATGTCCGGATCCAAAAGGAACCACCAGGCATTCGCAATCGCTTCCCAGCGCGTCAGCGTAAAGTCCACCTCACCAATCGCATACCATTTCAGGTAAGCCTCATATACATCCATGGAAAGACAAAAATACCAAGAAAGTGCAATCACGAGAGCGGCCATTACCGTTGCAATGAAAACGCCCTTCGGGCTTTCGCCCTTAGAAAAAACAGCGTATCCCCTGATCGCGCAGACCACTGCGATGATCCCGCTGATCCCTGCAAGGATTCCAATCTGATACAATACATACCAGATCACACCGCCCACCAACGCAAATAAAAAGGCCCCGACTGCTCCGAACAGCACATTTTCTTTTCGCAGCGTCGTTGCAGGATCAAAGGTTTGATTCATAGAAAACATCCCCATTCCCTTCTTTTTTCATCGACAGATATTTCTTGCCGCTTGCTTTCCGATGCTGCAAAAAGTTTCTCGGCACACACGCGCCTCAGACACTTTCTGCAATCTGCTGTCAACATGTGCCTATGATATCACATCTCATGCTGAAATGCAAGAGAAATTTCTTTATTTCTTCATTTTTCCGTCACAAGCCCGTCATCATCGATCTGTATCCCCGGCAGATACGAAGCAAGGTGATCGAGAATCTGCCGGCCGGTTTCGGTGCCGAGTTCGTAGGAAGTAACGCAGTTTTCCTGCATACCGGGCAGAAAATAGAAACATTCGGTGCCATCCGCTTTCCACTCGAAGCGAATCAGCCCTGTTTCGATCGGGTATCCGTCAAACCAGAAGTTACCGAGGTTGTAAAAAATCGCTTTCCCCTTGTAAAACTCAATGCCCTGCAGCTGATGGGCATGCGAGCCGATGATCAGATCTGCGCCCGCGTCGATATACTCGTGCGAAGTTGTCTCCTGCACACGCTCCAGCGCCGCCGAATGCTCCGTCCCCCAATGGATGAACAAAACGACATAATCACTGTTCTGCTTCGCCTCGGCAAGTACTTCCTTCAGACGATCCGGCTCGTAGCAGCGGAACACACCGGGCGTATTTTCTCCTGCTTCCGGCGTCAGAATATACTTTTCCGCCCGCGTCGCGGAAACAAACGCGATTTTTCGTCCGTCAACGAGATAATAGAACGGTCGCTGCGCCTCCTCTGCATTTCTGCCTCCTCCGGCATAATCTATTCCGTAGCTTTTCAGCGCCTGCAGCGTGTCCAAAAAGGCATCTTCACCGAAATCATAGGCATGATTGTTTGCCAGAGTGACAAAATCCACGCCCAATTCCTGATACAGTGCCGTGTTCTCCGTAGCTGCGCGGAAGGTAAACGCCTTATTTGCCATCGGCTCGCCGCGATCGGAAATGGTAAACTCGTTGTTCAGCATCGCAATATCCGCGTTCTGCATTTGAGAAAACCATTCCGGCGCAAGACAGTCCGACAGCCCGTTTTCCGTTGTTTCCAGATACTGCATCACCAAATAATTATCGGCAAAGCAGATATCTCCCCCGAAGGTCATGACCGTCGTTTTCCCGCTGCCCGGTGTTCCGAGACTCAAAAGCCGGACATTCTCCAGAGCCTGCGGTTCTTCGGCATACAGCGAGCGCAGAACCTGCAGCGTATTGCCAGTCACCTGCCGCCAAAGCGTATCTGTATATCCTTCCTTCCCGATCGCCTCTGCGAGTGCCGGAAGACAATCCGCTCCGAAGGTATCTCCGACATAACGCAGGAAATCCCTGTCCGCAGCGTCCGGCGCTTCTTCCTTCAGCACGGAAAGAAGTGCTTCCACGTTTGCTTCCAGCGGATCGAAGCTGTCTTCGGATAACGACGATTCCTCTGGCAGCGAAAAAACTTCCGGTTCCGACGAAGCGGCGAAAGCCTCTGCTGCAGACGGCAGGAAAGCCTGCGGCTCAGAGGAGGAAGGTTGTACTTCCCTCTGCGCCGCACAGCCTATACAAAACAGAAGAATAAAGGCGGCGAGCAGCAGCGCAAGGCGCAGCGGTCTGGTTCCGTCAGTAAGTTTGCTCATCAGAATCCCCCTTCGTCAAAACGTCCTATTTCTTCTCCTTAGGAACCCGAAGCGCACGTGTCGCATTCAGCACCGCAAGGACCAACACGCCGACATCGGCAAACGCCGCTAACGTCATATCGCTGGCATTTCCGGCAGAAGTCATTGCTATTTCCGCAACCAACACGCCGATTTTAATTGCCAAGGAAAAGATGACGTTTTCCCATACGATCCGCAGTGTTTTGCGGGATGTACGAATTGCAGTGACCACCTTGGAAGGCTTATCATCCATCAACACGATATCCGCCGCCTCGATCGCGGCATCCGATCCTAAAGCGCCCATTGCCACGCCGACATCCGCTCGTGAAAGCACCGGTGCGTCGTTGATGCCGTCTCCGACAAAGGCAAGCGCGCTTTTTGCAGGCTTCTCCCGCAGCAATTCCTCCAACCGTGCCACCTTATCCGCAGGCAGCAGATCGCAGTGAACCTCATCCACTCCCAGTCGCGCGGCAACCTCCCGACCGACCGCCTCATGATCGCCGGTCAGTATCACTGTTTTGCGCGGCGCAAGCAGGCGGATGGTATCCGCCGCATCCGGCTTCAGCTCATCGCGAATCTCCACATGACCAGCATACACTCCGTCCACTGCGACATGGATCAGGGTTCCATGATGCGGCTCGTGGCATTCCGTACGGGCAATGCCGTGCTCCTCTATCATGCGCTCGTTGCCGACCAAAACCTCTCGACCGTCTATATTTGCGCGGACGCCGCGCCCGGCGATTTCCTCCACGGAAAACACCTTTGTCCGGTCTATTTCCTTTTTATATGCCTGCTTCAGGGACAGGGAAATCGGATGGTCGGAATAGCATTCCGCAGCGGCTGCCAGATAAAGCAACTCCTTTTCCTGCATATGATCGGGATGCACCACGGTCACGGTAAAGTGTCCGTTCGTCAGCGTTCCGGTCTTGTCAAAGACGACCGTCTGCACACGGGCAAGCTCCTCCAAACGGTTGGCTCCCTTGACAAGGATCCCTTCACGCGCCGCGCCGCCGATTCCGCCGAAAAAGGTCAACGGAACGGAAATGACCAGCGCGCAGGGACAGGATACAACCAAACAGGTCAGCGCCAGCTTCACCCACTTGGCGACGTCCCCGAAGAACAGCGGCGGAATCGCCCCCAGCAGGACCGCAAGAATCACCACCACGGGGGTGTAATACTTAGCAAACCGGGTGATGAAGCCTTCACTCTTCGCCTTCGCGGAGGACGCATGCTCTACCAGCTCCAGAATCTTCGATACGGTAGATTCCCCGTATGGCTTACTTACGCGGCATTTCACCGCGCCGCTCATATTGACACAGCCGGAAATCAATTCATCCCCTACCGAAACGTTGCGCGGCAAAGCCTCTCCGGTCAGCGCGGCAGTATCCAAATTGGTGCTTCCTTCGGTCACTACGCCGTCCAGCGGCACTTTTTCGCCCGGCTTGACCAAAATGATCTCCCCGATCTGTACGTCGCCGGGATCTACCCGCAGCAGCTCTCCGTCCCGTTCCACATTGGCATAATCCGGTCGGATATCCATCAGATCGCTGACTGAACGGCGGCTGCGCCCTACGGCAATTCCCTGCAGCAGTTCGCCGACCTGATAGAAGATCATCACCGCGCTTGCCTCCGGGTATTCTCCGACGGCAAACGCCCCCACTGTGGCAATGCACATCAGAAAATTCTCGTCAAAAATTTGCCCGTGGCAGATATTCCGCACCGCCTTGCGAAGCACGTCGTATCCGGCAATCAGATACGGCACCAGAAAGATCGGTAATGCGACATACCAGGCCCAATCCTCCGTCACTTCCAAAAGCTCCAGAACATACAGCGGCGCAAAAAGCACCGTCGCGGCAATAATCCGGAGCAGCAGCTTTTTCTGTTTTTTTGTCATATGATCTCCCAATTACCAATTAGAAAATGTTTTCACCCGTCATTTCAGAAGGATCGTGCAGTCCGGCTCTACCTTCCGGCAGACCTTTACCACTTCTTTCAGAATCGACTCAAAGCGGTCGTCATCTGCCTCCAGCACCAGCTTTTGGGCAATGTAGCTGACCGTCGCATCCTTCACACCGTCAATCTTACGGATGTTCTCCTCCATCTTTGCGGCGCAATGTGCGCAATCCAAATCCTGCAGTTCAAAAGTTTTTCTCATCGTAGGTACTCCTTTATCTCAATCATTTTTGTTTTCTTGCTTCGAAATTTTTTACTCCAGAACGTGCTCCAGCCCCGTCCGGATCAACAGCTGCACATGATCGTCCGCCAATGAATAAACCACGTTTTTTCCTTCTCTGCGGGAACGGATCAGCTTTCCTTGCTTTAAAATCCGAAGCTGGTGAGAAACCGCAGAATCCGTCATGGAAAGGAGCCGGGCAATGTCAAACACGCAAAGCTCTTCACTGCCAAGCAGCGTCAGGATCCGCAGCCGCGTGCCGTCCCCAAATAACTTATACAAGTCCGCCAACGCATTGAGCGTCTGCCGATCCGGTAAAGAGGCATGCGCCGCTTTTGCCCGTTCCGCACTGACGCGCAAATAGGACTCTGTCTGACCGTCCATTCCGTTCCTCCTTTTTCAAAATCGATCAATTGAACAACTGTGCAATTACTATAGCACTCTTTCGACTGTTTGTCAAGAGGATATGCGAAAAAAGTTTTTCACTTTCTTAAGAAAAGCGGGAGGCACTCGCCTCCCGCCGAAAAAACGTTCGCCTACTTCATCCAGACTGATATGCCGATGTCCCCCGATGACTCCCCGGAAGAGGTGTCGATGGTCTCCCCACTGCTATCCGCGCGGCTGATAAAACGGAAGGATTTGTAAAATGTCTGCGTTTTCGGCTGCGCAATGACCGCTTCTGCCGGTTCCTCGGCGCCGGACGCTTCGCTTCCATCCACACGATCCGCCCCGGATTCTTCCGACGGTCCGTCGGACTCCTCGCCGTCTGATACGTCCGCCGAAAGCGCTTCCTCGATCTGTCTGGCACGCCTATGTAAATAATCGAGATACTCGTCCTCGATGATATACTGGATCGCAATGCGGTATTCGCCGCTCTGCAGAATTTCCAGCTGCTGTTCGTTCAGCCGATACTGTAGTTCCTTACCGGGAGCCAAATACGCATACATTCCGCCGTATTTTGCAGAAAGCGAAGCGCTGTTCTCCTGCACAAAGCGAATCTCGCAAACGTCCTCCCATTCCTCCCCGTTCCAGTACTGTAACATGGCGCAGGAGGAATCCCGCTCATCGATCAGGAGGTCCATTCCCAGCATGTTGCTCACGGTAATCGTTACGCTTTCCGTAAACGCTTCTCCCGAGGTATCCACGGAAATCGCAACCTCCTGCCCCTGTTCGAACAGAAGCCGTGCCACACCAAAGCAAAAACCGCCGGTCAGCAACAGACAAAACAGGACGGCAACGGCAGAAAGCAGCCGCTTCCGGAGACAACGGTCGGTGGTTTTCTCATCCATGTCTGACAGCTCCTTTCCTAATAACGGTGGATTGCAGTGATATTATACCCCTTTTCTTCGAATTTGTAAAGAGCGTTTTTGTCGCTTCGCGCATAGAATGATAGTGATAATAAGTCATCGTACTTATTATTGAATCAAGCAAGGAGGATTTATTAATGATTGAAAGAAACAATCAGCAAGGCGGCTGCTCGTCTTCTCCGCTCGGCGGCCTTTGCGGCAGACCGGAACAGCTTTGCTGCATCAGCGTGAATAAAATCTTCGATTCCGCGAAGGACAAAGACTGCTTAGAAGATCTGCGCGTGCATCTCTGCGACCGCGCGCAAGAGGTCGTAGACCGTGCGACCGCCGTTCGCTGCACCGATGTAGAAGTCATTTATACCAATATCTCGATCGACACTGTGCCGTTTAACCGCGGCTTCTTCCAGGTCACGATTCGCTATTTCTTCTGCGTCACATTGGAATGCTGCGTCTGCAACGGCAGCAGCCAGTTCGTCAAAGGACTCTGTGCCTTTGACAAGAAGATCATTCTGTTCGGCAGCGAAAAGAACGTCTCCGTATTCCAATCCGATCCGGACAATGACGGCTTCTGCATGGATCCCTGCAAACTCAAATGCAACGAAACGTCCACATTGCCGACTGTTACGCTGGAAGTTGCGGCTCCTATCTGTCTCGATGTCAAGGTCAAGGATCGCAACTGCTGCTTCGGTCATTGCTGCATGAGTGCAGATACTATCCCGGAACGCGTGCGCGGTCGCTTTGAAGGCGAATTTCTGGACGGCATCGGCAATAGCACCGTCTACGTCAGCATCGGTTTGTTCTCCGTCATCCGTATGGAACGTCCGGTACAGCTTGTTCTGCCTGCCTGCCACTTCTGCCTGCCGGATAAAGACAGCACACCCGCACATGATAGCTCTGATCCGTGCAGCGTGTTTGGAAAAATGAACTTCCCGCTCGGTGAATTCTACCCTTATGCCGATGAACAGCCTCGCAAGGAAGGCTGCCGGTAAAACCAAGGATAAGTGAAAAAAACAGACAGCGCCGCGGCTATTCAGTCGCGGCGCTGTCTGACGTAATAATAGG
>CAZJVB010000033.1:7429-26056 GCA_964549435.1 uncultured Ruminococcus sp. | reverse complement strand
AGCGATCTGGTGTATTTATGGCTGCATGGAGCGGTGGATGGTTTCCAGAATCTGCATTTCCGGCTGGTCTTCTACACCTACCGTTTTAATATCAATGTCGGATAATTCGGCGGCATCAATATTTGATACGACTTTTGAATACAGATCGAACCTGTCAGTGTTTGCATCTATGTATTCCTTAACTGCGGCAAACAGCTCATCATAAAAATGATTTGCCACATATTCTTTAAATGATTTGTCTGCCATATAACGTCTACTCTCTGTTCTTGTTAAGATGGACAATCCTATCTTCTTTAAAATACCTTCACATAAAGCACCGTAATAAAATATGTCATGCCAAAAAGCTTACCTAAGTGTAAAAATCAAATTTACTACAACATTGAATCCACTGATGCTCTATATAGTCCTTGAAACCTATAAGTCAATTTCCATGTCATAGTTTTTGATGCCGCCGATGATCGACTCTGATACGCCATGATTTTGGAATCCGAAACTTTCGTAAAACCCAATCAATTCTTCCTCGCAAGTCAACGAAACTCTCTTTTTACCTCTTTCTTTTGCAGAAGACAGGATATGAAGCATCAATTTATGCGCTATTCCGTTCTTTCTGAAATTGGGATGGACTGCAAGACCGAATATCAGCAAATTCTCTCCACATTCATCAAAGGCACCATCCACTTGGTACACATCATCGGTGATGTATTTTCTGTCTGAAGAGCTTCCATCAATCAGCCCGACAATTTTTTCGTCAAGTTCCGCTTTGTAAAACCACTGCGGAAAATTTTCCAGGCGATAAAAAAACATTTCACGGCTTGCAGCTCTTTCGGTCGAAAATGAAAGGGCCTCGATTTTATGCAGTTCATTTAGATCATCAACGATGGCGTTTGAAATCATAACATCATTTTGTAAAGACATATTGAAATGCATCCTCCAAATCTGCAATTAAATCATTGGCGCTTTCCAGTCCGGCTGAAATTCTGACTGTATTTGTTTCAATACCAGCATTTTTCAAATGCGTCTCGTCTAACTCCGCATGGGTTGTTTTCGGAGAATTGACGATTAAGGAACGAACATCACCGATATTGACGTGATAGGAGAAATATTTCAAATGCTTGATAAAGGCGTCAAGCTGTTCCTCCGTTCCTGAAAAACCAAAAGACAAAATACCGCCGGCGCCTTTGGGAAAATATCTCTCTGCCAATTGACCAAATGGACTGTCCTCGGCGCTCGGATGCTTTACCCATAAAACTTTTTTTCTTTTCAAGATATTTCACGATTTTTTCTGCATTTCTTGTTTGTTTATCCACGCGTTCGGAAATCGTATCAATTCCTTGCAAAATAAGGAAAGCATCAAATGGGCTGAGAGCAGCTCCAATAAATTCCAGATAGAATGCCCGGAGATGGATGATCAGAGGTCCTTTTTCATCGACATCTATCGCGGAACGACGAATGCCGTCCCTTGTCTTGATCTTATAAGATTTCTCATAAAATTGCGGAAATTTCTCCTGGTTGTAATGGAATTTTCCGCTTTCCAAAATCAATCCTGCAATGGTATTTCCGTGGCCTCCGATCGCCTTTGTTGCGGAATATACGATGATATCTGCGCCGTGATCGAATGGTTTGAAGAGATAGGGAGTGGCTACAGTATTATCTACGATCAGCGGAATATTGTGCCTATGGGCAACCTCTGCCAGAGCTTCGATATCGTACAGCTCTGCATTCGGATTGCTGATAGTTTCGATAAAGATGCCCCGCGTTTTCTCATCAATTTCCGCTTCGTAAGAGGCAGTATCAAAGCGATCCTCTACAAATTTGATATTCGCACCGAATTTCGGAAAAAAATGTGAAAAGGAATCCTCACTGCCTCCATACATGGAATGTGACGCGATGATGTTGCCGCCGCCTTCGGTCAGGGCAAGAATAGTATAGGATATAGCCGCCATTCCGGAAGATAATGCCAGTGCGCCATGGGCGCCGTCAAGCGCTGCCAAGCGATCTTCCAATACCATGACAGTCGGGTTACCGACTCTTGTATAAAGTGCTTCTACCACTTCCAGCGACCAAAGCGATTGTGCACGGTCAATACTGCCTAGGTCAAATGCCGTCGTCTGATAGATCGGTACATTTACAGCATAATTATGGTCTTCGGAATTGTATCCCGCTCTGATTCTTAAAGTATCAAAATTTGCCATGTTGATCTCCTTTGCTTTATTGTGACTTTTTGACGTTAAAATATTAAATTTCACACTCGCCTGCACAGTTACTGCATCCAACTGCGAAATCAAGCGGATCGTATGGAATACTGTTTTTATCGTAGTAATCCTTTACTGCGGCCTGCACTGCCTCCTCTGCGAGTACCGAACAATGCACCTTGTGTGCAGGAAGTCCGTCAAGTGCCTCGGCAACCGCCTTATTCGTCAGCTGTAATGCCTCGGCAATCGGTTTCCCTTTAATCATTTCCGTTGCCATTGAGCTTGAAGCAATAGCACTTCCGCATCCAAATGTATTGAATTTCACATCACTGATAATTCCACCCTCGACTTTGATGTATATCCGCATAATATCGCCACAAACCACATTTCCGACTTCGCCGATACCGTCAGCATCCTCGATTTTCCCGATGTTTCTGGGATGGCGGAAATGATCCATCACTTTTTCGCTATATAACATGCGTCCTCACACCCCTTCCCAAATCGTCCCAGACCGGAGAAATACTGCGCAATTCCGAAACCACATCTTTGACTGCCTGTATGATGTATTCAGCTTCATCCAAAGT
This sequence comes from uncultured Ruminococcus sp., assembly GCA_964549435.1. Lineage (GTDB taxonomy): Bacteria > Bacillota > Clostridia > Oscillospirales > CAG-382 > Coliplasma. Next base: position 23,280 of record CAZJVB010000033.1, on the reverse strand, counting down.
GTTACATTCGCTGAGAGACAGCCTAAGCGATCCATGTGCCACCTCCTGCGGTACACCTATTGAAAGCAGAACATGGCTTGGTAAGAGTGAGGAAGACGTGCAGGCCGATCCCGATGAGGCGGCAATTCCTTTGTCGTCCAGCAGAAGCAGTAGGCTCTCTCCCTCTATTCCTTCAAAGCTGACATTGACATTTCCGGCAAGACGTTTTGTTCGATCGCCGTTCAAAATTGCATTCGGGATCTCAAGCAGACCGTCTATAATCCTGTCGCGGATTGCGCTGATGTGAGCGGTGTTCTGGTCAATTCTCAAAGTGGCATCCTTTAACGCTGCTGCAAGACCGATAATACCCATTATATTTTCTGTTCCGGGACGTCTGCCTTTTTCCTGACCGCCGCCTTCTATCAGCCGTGTAAGTGCTATCCCGCGCCTGGCATAAAGTGCGCCAACACCCTTTGGACCGTGAAATTTATGTGCGGATAGGGATAATAAGTCGATATTTTGTGCCTCAACATCAATATGTAAATGTCCGACCGCCTGCACAGCGTCTGTGTGAAACAATATGCCTTTTTCCCGGCAGACCGCACCGATTTCAGTAATCGGTTGAATGGTTCCAATCTCGTTGTTCGCATACATCACAGTAATAAGGGAAGTATCCTCCCGCATCGCAGCTTTGACGTCTTCGATGCGAATGAGTCCATTTCTGTCCGGATCCAGCAGGGTTATTTCAAAGCCCTGCCGTTCCAGTTTATCCAACGCATGTAGCACAGCATGATGCTCAAATTTTGTGGAGATGATGTGTTTCTTACCTTTTTTCGCTCCTAATTCCGCTGCTGAAATAATTGCTTGGTTATCCGCTTCGCTTCCTCCGGATGTGAATGTGATTTCCGAGGATCTTTTCGCACCGATTGCTGCGGCAACATCTTCTCTTGCCTGATTTAATGCTTCCTTTGCACGCTGTCCCGCACTGTGCAGGCTGGAGGCATTCCCATATAATTCATCAAGGTACGGAAGCATTGCATTCTTTGCTGCCGAACCAAGTTTTGTTGTTGCAGCATTATCTGCATAGATATACATTCTGCACCTCGCTTAAATCTTGTAATCATCCTCTATATTGTCAATCAATCCATACTCCATGAGAATTTCTTCCAACCGTTCCTGTGTAACCGGTCTGGGGATTACAAACTGTGTATTACTCTCAATCTTACTTGCCAGTTCGCGGTACTCATCCGCCTGATGGCATTCCGGCTGAAATTCAATGACCGTTTTTTTCCGAATTTCTGCATGCTGCACCACATTGTCACGCGGCACAAAATGAATCAGCTGCGTACCAAGCTCCTCTGCAAAAGCACGCACGACTTCAATTTCACGGTCAACATTTCTGCTGTTGCAGATAATGCCGCCCAGACGCACGCCGCCTTGACGCGCATATCTGGCAATACCCTTTGAAATGTTATTGGCAGCATAAAGTGCCATCATTTCACCGCTTGCAACGATATAAATTTCCTTTGCCTTGCCTTCTCTGATGGGCATAGCGAAACCGCCGCAGACAACATCTCCTAAGACGTCATAAAACACATAATCCAAATCTTCCGTATATGCGCCTAAATTTTCGAGAAGTCCTATCGCTGTAATAATTCCTCTGCCGGCACAGCCGACACCCGGCTCCGGGCCACCGGATTCCACACAACGGGTTCCCTTAAAGCCTTCTTTGAGAATTTGATCCAGATCGACGTCATCGCCTTCTTCGCGAATTGTATCAAGAACGGTTCTTTGTGCCAGTCCGCCCAAAAGGAGTCTTGTGGAATCCGCTTTTGGATCACACCCAACGACCATGACCTTGTTGCCCCGCTCAACCAAGCCGGCTGTCAGATTTTGAGTCGTAGTTGATTTACCGATACCGCCTTTTCCATAGATTGCGATTTGTCTGGTTTCCTTTGCCATTTTGAATTCATCCTTTCATCTTCTTTATTTAAGATCGATGGTGATTAGCCATGTGAAAACGTATCCTTATGCGAAATACGCTTTATATAAATTTGATCTCCGTAATCTGTTCCTCCAGGAATGCCGATCGCGTCTGCGCGACAACGCTGGCAGTGACGGAATACATCAATATAGGGTTCCGCTTTTTGCCTCGCTCCGTCGATTTCAATGCAACTGGGCGCACGACAATCGGACAACTCATGCTGAGGGATCAGAGGAATAATGTTGTAGATGGTTGCGCCGGCCTCGCTGACCGTTTTTGCAATTTCTTCTATATGATTATCATTGATTCCAGGAACCAGAACGGTATTCACCTTTATGGTAATTCCCGCTCTGCTTACTCTTCTGATACCTTCAAGCTGATTTTTGATAAGTATTTCTGCTGCTTCCACACCTGTATAATGTACACCGTGATACAAAATCCCGCCATTTAACTTCGTCTCGATCTCCGGATCTACAGCGTTTACCGTTACCGTCAAAGAATCTATACCGGTTTCGATTACTTCATCTGCTTTTTCGGAAAGCAAGAGGCCATTTGTACTCATACACTTTATCAGTGAAGGAAACTCTTTTGCGATTAAGCGGAATGTCTCAAGCGCATAATCAGACGCCAATGTATCGCCTGGTCCCGCAATACCTGCTACCGTTATGTCAGGACAAAGCGCTAAGGAATTTTTGATTACGTCAATCGCCTCCGTTGGTTTAATGACCTCCCTCGTCACTCCCGGACGTTTTTCATAATCGTTGATCTTTCTATCGCAGAATTTACATTCTATGTTGCAGGTTGGGCTAATCGGAAGATGAATTCTTCCGTTGCTGCCCTTTTTTCCAAGTGCAAAACACGGATGCTTGGTGGTCAGTTCTTCATAGTTGATCGCCACTTCACAACACCTCCTGTTCTTGTATCAGTTTTTTAAGCACGGAGTGAATCGGAAAGGGGGATTCATATACTTCAAAACCACGGCTCTCTAAAAAATTTGCCGCAGGAATCCCTATTTTGCTAATTAGTATCATCTTACAGTCGGAAAGCACTTTTGCTGTATTTTCAAACGCATTGTCTTCGTGTTCCCCTTGATTGCAACAAGGCTGCAACTCTCTGGTTTCAACATAGTCAAAACCTTCGGGCGTCAGATCAAAAATCAGAAAACGATTCGCTTTTCCGAAATGACAGTTGATTACTTTACCGTCTGTACTTGCCACAGCTGCTTTTAGTGCCATATTGCTCCTTTCATCGATTTGATCGAAACAGGTTTTCTATTTTAATCTTAACTTCTCCTGCCGTTCAATCTGGACAATCACACCGTCCTGTACCACAAGAGTGACAGAACCGTATTTTATTTCGCCAATGATTTTTTTGGCTGCTCGCAATGCATCATCCACGTTATTGCTTTTGTTCTGCTTGGTATCAATACTCATATTGTATTTCACTCCTTTTACAGACGGCCTGTACTGTTACAGCAGTTTGTCTGTGATAATTTTATTAAGTACCGCATCGATTTTTCCGCTTACCTCAAAGACCCGAACACCTTTTGATATCAAGTAAGCTGCGGCGCTTTCCCCAATCTTTTCAACAAGCAAGGCATCACAGTCCGATATCAAATCAACAATGGTATCGAAATCAGTTTTACTGTGTGTCCTTACGTGCTGGCAAGCAGCAACAGCATCACGGCTCTCCAAAAACGTATAATTGTTTTCCGATAACTCATATATCCTGAAAAATGTCGCTCTGCCAAAATGTTCGTCAACATCCACGCCGCTTTTACTTGTAAGTGCAATCTTGGTCATACTCCTGTCACTCCTTACTTGTAGGTATATAGAACAGTATCGTAGATGTCTTCAATGACACGCAGACCACCGGTATATCCAACATAATTTGTGGTAAGCACGATCCGGTATGGCGTAGGCAGTGAGGCAGACAGGAAATCATAGTTCTTTTCCTGCGCAAGCTCCTTATCCCATCCACTTCCGATAATCAAACCGCGACCACTATGGTTCACACTACGGATAATATCCTGTGCGGCGCCCGCATCGGGATTGAAATATACAGGGATTTCCCGTTTATCCGATGCGCCCTTCAAATCTGCCGTAATCTGCTCAATATACTGCTTCGGCGTATTATCCACAATGAATTGTTCCTTTGGAACGATCCCTGTCTCGTGAAGCAAAAAGCGGGAAAGACCTACGACATACCCGGCGTCATGCAAAATATGCACATGGTTAGGTAAGCCATAACGAAATTCCAAAAGGAAAGTTGCCAGATTGTCAATTTCTTCGTAATAGGCTTTTTCCTCTCGTTCGATAAAGGATAAAGCCTTTTCTTTATTGATTTCCGCTCCGTTTGCCAAGGCGTATTCAACAACTTCCGTCAGAAAACGCGTTGTCTCGTTCGCACCAATCGGCAGATAGCGAAAGTGATAATATGGCTGACCGTATTTCTTCTCCAGATGCTTTGTGATCGGTTCACCATACCACGGCGAGACCAAAATATTGAAGTTTGCCTGCGGGATCGTCTGCCATTCTTTCACGCCGCCAGAACAAGGTCCAAACAATATGTTTACTTTCAAGCCCAAACTCTCTAAAAGACGTTTATACTCTGCTAAATTTCCCTTCCAAAACGGATCCTGATACGGAAGAGACGCAAAAAGATTAACCAGGTTCTTTTGGCTTCTCACAGGGTTTTCATCAATAAACCGATCCACATATTGATCGATAATGGCATTGACAACATTGCTGTGCGAAACATAGTTATTCGATTTAAAGCCCGCTGTTTCGACATGGACAATGGGTTTGCCATCCGCCAGAAACTCATCGGTCACGGAGGCTACGTCGTCACCTACGATATCGGCAGTACAGCCGGTCACAACCACCTGCAAATCCGTATCCAATACCTTATAAGTATTTTCGATAATCTGCCGCAGACGGTTTACGCCGCCGAATACAACTTCATTTTCGCTGAAATTTGTACAAGGAGAGGTACTTCCTCCGGCATAACCCGTAGAACGCTCAAAGAAACCGGCCACCATCGTTCCGCAGCCCGGGCCAGAATGCAGGATCGGCGTTGCCCGCGGAATCGCTACAACGGTTTGCAGAGCGCCGATTGCACATGCGTATCTTTCCTGTTCGATCACACTTGCCATTAGTTCCTGCCTCCTTTCAGGAAGGTATACGGCTCTTGCTCTAACCACCATTTTGTATAGGGATTCACTGCATGCTTTTCCAGATTTTTAACGAACTCGTTGTTTTCAATCGTTTCCAAAATCTGTTCGCCGTATTTCACAAGACCTTCATATCCCATGCCGAAATGCTCGTCACCGATCAGCAGCGACGGAATACCAAATTTAGCGCCCCAAAGAGTCATGCCGCCGTGCCTTGCAAACAGAATATCCGGGCGCAAACGGTTTAAAACATTGACCAATTCAAATTCCTGCTTGTTGCAGACAGTGAAATTGGGAACATCGCCATAATCTTCCACCGTATGCTTTAGTGTATCGGCAGTATCGTCTCCGCTGTCATACTGCGGATCGTGGTGAAAAATCGCAGCGCCGACAGCTTTCATACCAAGTTCCTGCAGCATTGCCAGCAACGAGTGACCGTGAGATGCGCCAGCCGTCACATAGGCTGTTTTCCCGGCGAGCTTTTTACGCAGTTCTTCGATTTTGGGCATATACTTTTCTTTTTCTTCTTCTAAAAACTCTTCTACTTCTTTTTCTTTACCAATCAACTGTCCCAGCTCGCGGAACCAGCGTTCAGTCTGTGCAATACCGTAAGGGGGTGAATTTTTCAATTCGGGGACGCCATACACCTGATCCAGCGCCGTGGCCAGGTAAGAACCCAGCGTTGCGCATGCCTGTACGGTACAGACCGCTTCAGAAGAATGTTGAAGCGTTTCTAAAGTAGAATAAGGCGTAATATAATTGGCGGTATAACCAAAGCGGTTAAACCATTTATTGAATACATCGCTGCCCCAAAAATTGATCACATTGATGGTATTTGTCTTTTTTTCAGCAGGCTTAATCAGTTTTCTTGCAATCCCATGGTAGCCAGCATCAAAACCGGATGTCCACATCTTTGAACGGAAACCTTCACAGAAGATAGCGACGATCGGAATTCCGAGTTCTTCCTCTAAAGAATTTGTTACACTTTCTACATCATCGCCAATAATTCCGGCGGCGCAGGTGGTCAGTACGAAAATCACCTTTGGATTCGCTCTTTTGTAGACTTCATGTATTGTATTTTCCAGTTTTACAGTTCCACCGTAAATGGTATCCTTTTCAGTCAGATTGGTAGAATACACCTTGCGCTGCGTAGGTTTATCTACACCGCGAAGGGGCGCATTAACACGATATGTAAACGCGAAATCATGCAGGCAGGTCGAACAGCCCACAGGACCATGACTGATCGTTGCCGCGTCCTGAATCAAAATTGTTGTACAAGCCGCGTTGGAGGTGGAACACCCCAAACATTGGCTGAACGATCTTTTTTTGTCTTTTAGTTTTCCGCAGTGCGAGCGATCCACCAGTTCTTTCGCATTTCCATGGAAGCCGGTTATTGTACCAAGGCGAATTTCACGCACGGAAACTGTTGGTGTGTTTAAGTTTATTGTGCTCATAAAACCTTCTCCTTTTTTAGGTCAAAGTTTTATAACAGGCAGAGGCGATCATAAACACATGGTTTGTGATGACCGTCTCGCCACATTATCTCATTCCAGTTGAAATTAAAATCCTGCCTTTGCAAACGCTTGTTCAAGGTCCAAAATCAAATCGTCAGCATCCTCAAGTCCAAGCGACAAACGGATGGTTTCAGGCAAAATTTCAGCCTCTGCAAGCTCGGAGGGACGAAGCTCGCCGTGAGTTGTTTTCGGAGAATTGACAATGAGAGATTTGGCATCTCCAACATTTGCCTGATATCCGAAAAGCTGTGTTCCCGTCAGAAGTGTTGCGATCTGTTTATCATCCCCTTTGAAACCAAAAGAAAATACTGTGCCCGCACCCTTCGGAAAATACTTTTCTGCGAGCTCTCTGTATGGACTATTTTGAGTTTCGGGGTAGTCTATCCACGCTACCGCATCGGTACGCGATTTAAGGTATTCTACAACTCTGCGCGTATTGGCAACCTGTTTTGCAACTCTTTCGGAGAGCGTTTCCAAGCCAATCAGAATCAGTTGCGCGTCATAGGGACTAAGGGCAGCGCCGAGATACGCCAACAGCTTTGTTCTCACATAGGCCGTGAAGGGCAGCTGTGGGAAAGCTTCAATAAAGCTTCTCTCTTTATCCTCAAGATCGCGTGAAACCCAGTGCTTCTTAAAGAATTGAGGGTATTTATTCTCTGTCCAGGCGAAAGGTTTTCCTTCCACAATCACACCACCGATAGCATTTCCGTGACCGTTCAGCCCTTTTGTCGCGGAATAGACAATAATATCCGCGCCATGCTTCAGCGGCTGGAATAGATACGGGGTTGCAAAAGTATTATCCACAATAAGGGGAATCCCGTGTTTATGTGCAATTTTTGCAAGCGCATCGATATCTAAGAGCTTGGCTCCGGGATTTGAAATACTTTCTATAAAAACTGCTTTGGTGTCGCTGTGTATGTTGCTTTCCCATTCTTCAAGACTGCTGTCATGACTGATCAAATCGAAATGAACCCCTAACGTGGGGAATATGTCGTTTTCCAAATCAAATGTACCGCCGTAGATCTGCTTGGTGGAAAGTATTCGTCCGTTGCCGCCTGTTACAGCAAGAATGGAATAACTCACCGCCGCCATACCAGAGGCAAGTCCCAATGCAGCAACACCACCGTCAAGCGCCGCAACTCTCGCTTCCAGTACTGCAACAGTGGGGTTTGCGACTCTTGTATAAAGATACCCAGGCTCTGCACCCGCACGGATTCTGTTAAAATGATCGGGACCGTCAAAATCATATGCTGCTGTTGCATAAACGGGAACGGCCACTGAATGGTTGTGTTCGCTCGAGCGATAGCCACTGCGAACCTTTATGGTGTCAAATTTGAAATCACCCATTACTATAACCTCCTTGAAAGTTGAAATTTATATTTGCCCGCTCCCGTCCGCCGAGTCACGGCATAACAACTATATTTTTCTATATCCTGTATTCTGGTTCAGGAGTTGCTGTCGCCAGATGGAACTTCTCCAGGATATTTCTGCGCATTGCGAGAAATTCCGTGCCGCCCCTATGCCTCGGATGGGGAATATTGACCTCCATGATCTCGCTGATCTTTCCGGGGCGGGGCGTCATAATCACAATCCTGTCCGACAGATAAATCGCTTCATCCACATCATGAGTTACCAAAATCATGGTTGCATCGTTGCTTTTACGAAGTTCTAAGAGCTTATCCTGTATATCCGCACGTGTAAAAGAGTCCAACGCGCCCATCGGTTCATCGAGCAGGAGAAGATCCGGATCGTTGATCAATGCACGGGCAATCGCCACACGCTGCGCCATGCCGCCGCTGATCTGGTGCGGGTATGATTTTTCAAAGCCGTCAAGTCCGATGAGAGAAATGTATTCCGCGACCTTATGCTTGTTCTGCTTGTAAACATGCCGAGCCTTCAGTCCGGAAGCAATATTTTGCTCTACGGTAAGCCACTGAAAAAGGCCGCCTTGCTGAAATACATAGCCTCTGCTTGGAGACGGTTCCGTAATTCTCTCACCGTTTAAAAACAGTTCTCCCGACTGCGGCTGATCAAGCCCTGCTATCAGGCGCAGAAGCGTGGTTTTCCCACATCCTGACGAACCGATAATCGAAACAAACTCACCTCTCTGCACAGACAGGTTAATGTCTCTGAGCGCATTCACCAAATTCTCTTCATCTTTGTAAATTCGGTTAACGCCCTTTATTTCTAAAATTACATGATTACTCATTTCAAAAGTCCCCTTTGCCACCGGAGAACTCGCGACTCAATCAAACTGACAATCTTAGAAATCAAACTGAATAGAATTGCCATAACAATGATTGCCGCAAATACCTTGTAATACGCACTCCATACTTTAGAGGCGTTAATGTAGTAGCCTAAGCCCCCGGGTTGACCCATCATCTCCGCCATAACAAGCGTTGTAAACGCAAAGGCGCTGGCAGTTTTAATTCCTGTAAAAATCTGAGGCATTGCGTGGGGAACCGCTACCCGGAACACGAGATACGGCGTTTTCCCACCGAGTGTTTTCGCCACTTCAAACTGCGCTTTCGGTGTACTCTGCACGCCAGAAGCTGTCAATGACGCTACCGGAAACCACACGCATATAACGATCAGGAACACGGCAGCTGTAAATGCCGTCGGAAACAACGTCAATGCAAAAGGCATCCACGCAACCGCCGGAATGACGCCGGTAATATTCAGAATCGGCGATACCCAGTAATAAACCTTCGGAAACCATCCGATCAATATTCCCGTACCAACGCCGAATATAACTCCCAGCAAAAAGCCCGCCGTAAACAATCGAAGTGAATACAGTGTGTTTTGCCATATAAAATTGCTTTCCATCAAAAATGCCCTTATGATACCGGCAGGACCGGGAAAGAAGGGCTGCGGCAGTGCCTGAAGTTTTGTGCCAAACAAATCCCATAACGCCAGAGCAATGCCGATTGCAAATCGGAACGGAGCGCGCTTTTGATATTTCTTTTGTCTATCCTTGTCAAAGGCAGAGAAAATACCGATTCCCAGATAGAGAAGTGCAAGTAAGGCAAGAACGATCCGATAAGCGTCGTTCATGTTCAGCCTAAATCCACCGATCGTATAATCCTCTAACGTCACGCCGGATGAAATCTGCGGAATCAAAATGTTTGCCAGTATCGCAAAAACAAATCCAATGACCGTAAACAGAATTACCGCAGCAAACTTTATAGATAGCGGCCCCCCTTTCGGGGGGCGCACCTTATTCACGCTACTCATCAATATAACCCCGTATTATTCGCCTACATCAACCTTTGCGTAAATATCCTTCGCAAACTGTGTCGGTTCGCTCTTCAAATAACCGATATCATACAGTGCCTGCACAAAATATTGGACGTCGGATTCCACGCTTTGCTTGTTGCTGCTACGATCTTCTTCGGAGGGATATTCATAGCTCTTGATGAGTTCAACCGCAAGTTCCTTGTCCTCGATTTGGGCGTATTTACCGCTGATAATGATATCAACCGCTTCTTCAGGATTTTTGCTGATCCAATCCTGCGCCTTCCGATAGGCACGCAGCAAAGCGGCAATTTCGTCCGGTTTCTCATTCAGAAGCTTTTCGGATGCATACAGGAAGCAGCAATATTTGTTTGCGAACGCCGGATCGGTGCGAAGGTCAAAAATCACTTTCACTTTACCTTCTTTTTCGGCAACGCTTCCCAGCGGATCCCACATTGCCGCAACATCAAGTTCGCCATTGTAGAGCGCTTCAAGCTCCAGGTTGCCATCGGAGAAGGGCAGGAATTCAACCTCACCATCCTGCTGAAGCGCCGAAATCCCGGCCTGTTCCAGCCAAACGCTTGCTACCTGATGCGGTGTGCCGCCGATTTCATCGACGCCAATTTTTTTGCCCTTCAAATCTTCGACCGTCGAAATATCCGAATCGGGTCTTACAACAAATTTGATGCATCCGTTATGCAAACCATCAACAACTTTTACCTGCACACCTTCCTCAATGGACGGGAAGAACTGGAAGTCACCATTTACAATCGGAATCGTACCATTATTCAGACCGATTTTTCTCGTCTCCGTATCCGCAGAAATCAGGTTTACATCAAAGCCCTCCTCGGCAAAGAATCCCTTTTCATAGGCAATGTAGATCGGAGCGCCGCAAAGTGAACCGTCAAGTCCTGGGATATCAACCTTCCCATACTTGTATTCGCTGTCTGCAGTTTCATTCGAATTTGAACATGCCACAAGCGAAAGGCATATAACCAATGCTAAAAGTAATGCAGTCACACTCGTAATTCTCTTTGAAATTTTCATTTTAGTCTCTTCCTTTCAATCATGAAAAATTGCTAAACTTGTTTATATAAACCGCTCAGCGGGGTCTTGTCGGTGCAGAAGGTTTCCCTCATTCATGATATAACTTCTGTCCGCACCTTTTACCGTATGAAGATCATGTGTAACCATGATAACGGTCGTTTCCTCTTTTGAGATGCGCCGAAAAAGCGAAATGATTTCATCTGTATTGTCCGCATCAAGATCGCTTGTCGGTTCATCCGCAAGAAGGAGAGACGGTTTGTTAACGAGCGCCCTGGCAATCGCCGCCCTTCGCATTTCTCCTCCGGATAAGCTGCTTGGGTAACAATCGGCAAGGGCTTCAATCCCCAAGCTGTATAGCAGCTCTCGCGCTGCATCGTCCGGATTTCCTTTTTGTTTGGAAAGATAGAATGGCAATCGTACATTATCAAATACCGTCAGATTTGATAACAGGCTTTGTCCTTGCGGAACATAACCGATTAGTGTATTCCGCAACAGCGACGCTTTTTTGTCAGACCAACTGGCCGCATTGTCTCCGTCTATCAGGATTTCTCCGGATGTAGGCAGGAGCAGACCGGCGATTAAATTCAGCAATGTGCTTTTTCCGCTTCCTGAGTGACCGACAATACTGATGAAATCACAGTTGAAAACTTCTAAGCTAACATTCTTAACGGCCGAGAACGATCTGTTATCTCGCTTATACTCTTTGCTCAGGCCTTTTACTTCCAAATGCACTGTTATTCACCTTCTCTCATCGTGAGGTAGACTTCACGTCGATTCAGTCTTGCCGCCGCATATGCCGTCGCAAGAGGACCTAATCCGAGAGAAACAACAAGACTTAACGCGGCAATTGCAAGAATAATGGGAATGCCCGGCTGCAAGTACGGCAAACCTAATTTATCGCCTATATAGGTGCTGAATGACAGCACAATTCCCGCAGAAAGAGCCGTTCCAATAACTCCGCCGACCCCGCTGATCAACAATGCCTCGGTTAGCACAAGTTGAGATAATTTCTTTCCCGTAGCTCCAAGCGCTCGTAGGATGGCAAATTCCTTCTTTCTTTCATTTGCTGTCACTGAAAATACAATGACAAGCATAACTAGCGCAACCAGCAAGAATAACGCAGCAAAAACATATATGAATGTGACTAAACCATCCAAATCATCCCCAATCCCGGTTACCATGTTTTTGGTTTTAATGACTTGTAAGCCATCGAATGAAGAACGGATATTATGGGTAACTTCATCTAGGTCGTAACCGTCCTCCAATTTAACCAAGACACTCGAAATGGACAAATCCGGATCAATGTTTTCGATGAACGACAGTCCGCTTGACTTTGCTGCATTAAACAGATGCCGGAGTGTATTCATGTTGGCATATACGGCTTGATCAAGACCGGTTCCAGTTTCTTCAAGCTTTGCAGCCACAGAATACTCCTCGCCAAAGAACTTCAGATTGTTGTTTTCATCTGCTGTAATATCGCTGCCGATAATCAGTTTTCCGTCTTCCACCGAGTTGCTGTATACTTCAGAAATCCAAGGCTGTATGGAAAAATCCGTTTGCGGGTCAAAACCGATAAACTGCACCGGAACATCACAACAATCCTGGTTCAAGGAGGTAAGGAAAAATTGGGCGGATACACTTTTAATGCCTTCAACATTTATCAGTTCCTGCTCAATTGATTTATCGAAGTAGAAGTAAGCAGGTTCTCCTTTCAGTAAAATTCCTTCTACTCCTTCGTCATATCCAACCGGCACAACCATCAAATCTGCACCCAGTCTTGCTTTCATATTTTCCAGTCCATTTTTCATGCTGATGGAAAGCGTCCCACCGGCAAATAACACAAAGGCGACAAGAGCAACAATAATTACAAGACCGGTCGTTCTAAGAGACTTTCGTTTCAAATTTGCAATTGAAAGTCTGCCAGTTGTCAAAGGCTTGCTACTCATGATCCTCCGATCCTTTCCTGTACAGAAGGGCAAAACTTACAATCGCAACGATAATAACAGCGATGCCAAGCAAACTTAAAGCAGGTTTTGCAACAGCATGACAGTGCATATGTATACCATCGCACACGCCAATCAGCACATTCGGTACAAGAAGCGTAAATATACCGCTGAGCGCCAGCGCAATACACGTTGCAGCTTGCGCCGCACGAGATTTTTGTAATGTCAGTATTACTCCGAACATCGCTATTTCAATGCCAAGCGCAAGTTCTGTCTGTGCCGTGTAATAGCATCGCATAATCATATCTTCGTTTGAGTCGCATACATAGAAAATCGTCCTTGGACCAATCGCTATCAGCAGACCAATTATCATGAACAGAAAACCGAAAATATTTTTTTCTCTCATCATAATGCTCTCCTTTCCGAATTGAACTATGTTTTTATTCATGATTCCAACATCGCACCTTTTGACACATTCGATTATAAATTGTCATGAAAGGCATTTTGCACAAATTGTATTTCATATACGAGCCTCCTAACATATAAAACCTATGGGTTTTATATGTTTTATTAACAAAGAAATTGACTGCTGTCCAATCTCAAATACCTATACCATTCTATAGCTACAGCATATTGGTCTGTTCACTCGCATTGTCAAGATCAAAGAGAGTATTTTGACATACTTCTTCTATTTATTTGATCGGCATGATGTGTTGATCTTTTGTATATCTTTCAACCTGCCAATATAGCCTTATAGTAAAAAAATAGAAGCAGCCGTTCGGGTGCTTCCAAGTAATTGCATATTTACTTTGCTTTTGCTATATGGGATTTATTTCAAAGAAGATTCCCATTCGAACGCAGGCAAAGGCCGTATGATGCAATTACTTAAGAAGCACATCATACACATGGACATATTTTTGTTTACAGTGTTGTTTAAACGCATAATTCGTAACCTCCTGTTGCCAAACTTTCAAAGGCTGATAACCCCATCGATTGCAGATAGTATAATCGAAAAACCGGCTTTTGTCCAATATCAAATGAATATAAGATAATATAGACGTTATCTATTGCTGACAGGGAATATGTTCAGTGGGTAGTTTTCCCCTGTCTTTCGAGATATCGTTTCATTTCCTCAATATACAATTCTCCCATACTTGTCATGATAAAATTCTGTTTTACAATATATCCGATTTCCATTCTGCTATTGGGGTTATCTTCATCCGCCTCAAATGGGATAACAACATAATCCGAACCATTCAATTCTTCACAAATAATACCGGAACACAGGGTATAGCCGTTGAGTCCGATCATCAAATTCAGGATAGTGGCCCGATCATTCGCTTTAATGGTGCGAGGATATTCATTTGTACTGAGTATCTCTTCGGCAAAATAGAAGGAACCCTCGGTTCCCTGCTCAAATGAAAGGCAGGGATAGTCTGCAAGCTGTTCAAATCGAATCGATTTATTATTTGCAAGAGGATGTCCTTTCCATATGTAAACGTATGCATCGCAATCAATCAATTTGTGAAATTCCAAGTTATTTTGTTTTAGCAAACTGGTAATCACTTTTCGATTGAAATCGCTGAGATAAATAATACCGATCTCACTTTTCAGTGCATTAACATCTTCGATCACTTCTCGTGTTTTGGTTTCTCGAATCGCGAATTCATATTCGGCGGTGTTGAACTGCTTCACCATTTCCACGAAGCTCTTGATCGCAAAGGAATAGTGTTGTGTTGAAACGCCAAATTTCTTTTTCCTTTTTCCGTTCCTCCCGTATTTTTCCTGCAGCATATTATACTGATGATCTACCTGTCGGGCATAAGTGATAAATTCCAAGCCGTCGTTTGTAGGCGACATTCCTCGTCCGGTACGGTGAAATAGTGGAAAGCCCAACTCCTTTTCCAAGTCCTGCACAGCATTGGTTAACGACGGCTGAGAAATGTATAATACCTCAGCCGCTTTGTTCAGAGATCCTGTTTCTGAAATCACAATGACATAATGTAGTTGTTGTAATGTCATAAATTTGTCCTCCAATTCTTTCAGTTTACTATCTTGTTATCAATTTTCCGCTCATAAGTCTTGAAAACCTATGGAATATGTCATGATGAGGTAGTTATATTACATAATCATTTGCATATCGTTCCCTCTGCAGATCGAGAACGTCCTGCAAAGTTACACTGTCCAGATATTGGTTGATAATGAGATCTAGCTTCTCCCATATTGGCAACATAGCATATTCGCCGCTGCTCTCATGCAGGTCCAAGCTTTGATCGGTACAATCTACCGGAGACAAACTACCTTCTGTCAGCCTGAGAATTTCTCCGACAGTGTATTTATATGGTGCTTGCGCCAGCATATAGCCGCCTTGAATTCCGCGATTTGTTCTAAGAATATTGCCGTTATTAAGAATCGGTACAATCTGCTCTAAATATTTTTTGGAAATAGCTTGTCGTTTGGCAACGTCTTTCAGGGCAATATAACCATCATGCTGATGCTCTGCCAGATCGGTCAGCATTCGAAGCGCATACCGCCCTTTCATAGAAATTTTCAATTTTTTCACCTCTATGCAGTTTTATTTTAATCTTATTTGTTCAATTTTACGTCTACGGGTATTCCAAGGGTTGGTCATGATATCCCCCGTCTATATCTTACACATATAATCCTTTTGTAAAGTAGCGGTCGCCGCGATCTGGCAATATAATAACGATATTTCCAGTTGCTCCCGATGCGATCAGTTTTTTTGCGGCAGATAGGGCGGCTCCGGAAGAAGTTCCCGCAAAAATGCCTTCTTTCACCGCAAGCTCTCTCGCATTTTCAAAAGCATCCTGATCGGTAATCTTGATCACCTGATCGACCAATGATATATCCATCGTATCTGCGACGAAATCATTTCCGATGCCTTCGATATCGTAATCACTATGCTCACCGCCGCCTATGGTAGAACCGACAGGATCAGCAAGCACGCCTTTGATATT
>CAZJVB010000033.1:0-7329 GCA_964549435.1 uncultured Ruminococcus sp. | reverse complement strand
AATCGTTCCACCCTGGCTAAGTCGCCCTTTTTTCTCCGCGTCTTCAATCATATATTTCCCGATGCGGTCCTTGACGCTTCCCGACGGATTATAGAGTTCCAGCTTTGCAAATAAGTGAACCTTCGCAGGCAGCTCTATTTGACGTAAATGCACAAGCGGCGTATGTCCGATTAACTCATGCATGGATCCATAATACGACATGATCACACCTCGCTTCCTGCAATCGCCTGATCGAGATCAGCAAGCAGGTCGTTCACATTTTCAATACCGACGGACAGGCGAATCAGACCGTCAGTAATGCCGACTTTCTGCCGAGTTTCATAGGGAATAGATGCGTGAGTCATACTGGCCGGATGGCAGACAAGGCTTTCTACACCGCCGAGGCTTTCTGCCAGGGCAATCAGATTCAAAAACGCATAGAATTTTTTGATATCATAATTTTCATATAGTTCAAAAGAAATCATCGCGCCACCGTTTTTTGCTTGCTTTTTGTTGATCTCATAGCCTTGCGCATCCGGAAGTCCGGGGTAATATACTTTTTTGACCGCCCTATGCTTTTGCAGGTATTCTGCAATCTTCTCCGCATTTTCCACATGACGGTCAAGCCGCACGCCAAGCGTTTTGATACCGCGTATCAACAGAAAAGAATCAAAGGGGCCGAGTACACCGCCTGTGGCATTTTGGATAAACGCAAGACGCTGGGCAAGCGTATCATCATTGACCACAACCAAGCCCGCTACCAAGTCACTGTGGCCTCCCAGATATTTCGTGGCGCTGTGCACGACAATATCAATTCCAAACTCGATCGGCCGCTGCAAGTACGGCGTCATAAACGTATTATCCACAATGGATAGGATGCCGTGCTTTTTTGCAAGCTGGGCAATAGCCGCTAAATCAGTAATTGTCAGCAGAGGATTGGCGGGTGTCTCAATCAGAATGGCTTTGACCTCTGGCGTGATTTTCTTTTCAAGGGAAGCAAGATCGGTGGTATCCTCTATCGAGTAACCAATTTCAAAATTTTTGAAGATCTTATCCAGTACGCGGAAGGTACCTCCATACACATTGCTGGAAATCAGAACACGGTCACCAGCATGGAACAGGCTGAGTACTGCAGTGATAGCAGCCATGCCAGAACCAAACGCAAAGCCAGCCTTTCCGCCTTCAAGCTCCGCAATCAGCGCCTCAAGGGCCGCTCTTGTGGGATTGCCGGTGCGGGAATACTCCCAGCCGGTGTTGTGTCCCAGTTCCGGTTGTTCATAGGTAGATGTTTGATAGATCGGTACATTGACGGCCCCAGTATATTTGTCACCGTAAATGCCGCCATGAATAAACGCAGATTCAATTTTCTGATACTTTGACATAATAGATTCCTCCAAATTTTTAAATTGTAATAATGAGTGAGACCAATTTCAAACAGAATACGTTTGAAATCAGTCTCTAATGTGTTTAGTCAACTGCAATTATATTATTACGTGCAAAGCTCCCTATTACCTTAGAATGACTTATAATGATGAAGCCGCTGTTTTGAATTATATTTTTATGATTTCAACATCGTACCTTAAGACCTATTCGATTATAAACTGTCTTGAAAGACATTCTATACAAAGTAGTTTTCATGCGCCGTCTCCTATTGTTAAATCTTCAATATTTATATTTCGACTTGTGATAATATAAAAACTCCGCCTGATTTTGAAGATCCTCATAAAATGGATTTCAATCAGGCGGAGTTGATAGTTTCATTTTGAAATTATTTTTCTATATAGCATAAAAGAAACTGCCGCCTGTATCGCAACACAGACAGCAGCAACAATTAGACATAGCGAGGCTACCGAAGAAACGGGACGCTTCTTCGGCTGACGTGAAGATCGTATTCCAATTTAAACCCATTTCATGAATCTTCATCATAGTTCCTCGCATATCTAAATCAGTTTTCCATTATCAGGCAAACATCGGAGTAGAAAGATAACGCTCACCGGTATCAGGCAGAAGAGCAACAATAATCTTTCCTTTATTCTCCGGACGTCTGGCAAGTTCAGTTGCCGCCCAGACAGCAGCACCGGAAGAAATTCCTACAAGCAGACCTTCCTCACGGGCAAGAGCACGACCGATTGCAAATGCGTCTTCATTTTCCACCGCAATGATTTCGTCATAGATTTCGGTGTTTAAGGTGTCAGGCACAAAACCGGCGCCGATACCTTGAATCTTATGCGCACCAGTCGTACCCTTGGAAAGCACCGGAGAGCCAGCAGGCTCAACAACCACAATCTTGACATTCGGGTTTTTGCTCTTGAGATATTCACCCACACCGGAAACGGTACCGCCAGTGCCAACGCCGGCAACAAAGATGTCTACTTTACCATCTGTATCTTCCCAAACTTCTGGACCGGTAGTGTTGAAATGGATCGCAGGGTTTGCCGGGTTCGTAAACTGGCTGGGAATAAAGCTGTTCGGCGTCTTATCAGCAATTTCCTGCGCTTTTGCAATCGCGCCTTTCATACCTTTAGCGCCTTCGGTTAAAACCAATTCCGCTCCGTAGGCTTTCAAAAGGTTACGACGCTCAATGCTCATGGTCTCCGGCATCGTCAAAATAATTCTGTAACCTCTGGATGCCGCAACTGCGGAAAGGCCGATACCCGTATTGCCACTGGTCGGCTCAATGATAACGGAACCCGGCTTTAGGACACCTTTCGCCTCGGCGTCATCAATCATCGCCTTAGCAATTCTGTCCTTGACGCTTCCGGCAGGATTGAAATATTCCAACTTGCCATAGATTGTCGCATCAAGCTCTCTGTCCTTACCATAGTTAGTCAATTTCAGCAACGGCGTGCCACCGATCAGGTCGGTAATCCTATCGTATGCCTTCATGATTCACTCACTCTTTCTTGTTTATAAAATTAAAAATACAACTTTCAACACTGTTCTGCTTCAATCGCAACACATAGTTTACAATATATTCCCAAATGCCTATGTATTAAGTAGGTTTATTGTAGCACCGCAATGCGTCTTTGTCAATTTATATTCGGCTGATATTTGAAATTCGAATAACTCAGCCGCAAATCTATAACAGTCTTCTATAGGCAAAATCCTCCATCAGCAGGGGCTATAGCATTTGCCTATTGGCATCAATAGCATTTATATATGTAGTATTTACCCGCCTCTTCTTGACCCGAAAAATGAAAAGAGGTACAATAACAATAATATCATATTAAGCCTATAGGTTTCTGGTAATTACCTTTGAAGCCAATCCAACCGGTGCTGTTCCGGCAGTATCGGCTTATTTTATAAGTAGAGAGAGGAAGAATATTATGGAGATTTTTGATATTTCGCATTTCGATATCGTTCATGACCGCCGTATTGACGGAGATATCAAATATCGCCCTGTCCCTGGTATTGATGATGTGATTCCAATGTGGATTGCGGATATGGATTTTGAGGTGCCTCCGGCAGTGAAAGAGGCTCTCCATGCTGCAGTACAGCACGGGATTTTCGGGTACACGGAAACCGACAGTGAATATGATACGGTCATTGTCGAATGGTATAAGAGGCGGATGAATTGGGAAATCAGGCCGGAATGGATTTTCAAAACCTTCAGCGTGATGTTTTCTATTGCAGCTGCAATCTCTGCGCTGACAGAACCTGACGATGGGGTTTTAATCTGCCAGCCGGTTTATCATCCGTTCGCTAAAATTATACCCGCCAACAATCGAAAACTGGTCGTATCCTGGCTTCGTCTGCACGATGGTAGATATGAAATTGACTTTGATGATTTTGAGAAAAAGATCAAGTCGGAAAATGTAAAAGCATTTTTGCTTTGTTCCCCACATAATCCGGTTGGCAGAGTGTGGACGGAAGAGGAACTTTCCGAGATTGGTCGGATCTGTGTCAAACATCATGTGTATATCATCTCAGATGAAATTCACTCTGATTTTATTTATACCGGACATAACCATATTCCGATTGCGGCATTATCAGAAGAAATAGCTGAGGTCACCATTACCTGCACCGCGCCGACCAAAACCTTTAATCTTGCCGGAATACAGACAGCGAATGTTATAATATCAAACCCGCTGCTCCGCAAAAAGGTGCAAAAAGAAAGTTACGCAACCGGTTATGGAGAACCGAATCTCATGGCTGTTGTGGCCACGAAAGCGGCATATAAATACGGTGGGCCGTGGCTGGATGCCCTCCTTGTTTATTTACAGGAAAATGTTCGGATTCTGCAGGACTTTTGCCTTTCAACAGAGGGGAAAATATCCTTAATAGAACCGGACGGGACTTATCTCATGTGGCTGGATTGTCGCGGCCTTGGGCTGTCCGATCCGGAGTTAAAAACATTTTTCAAAGAAAAATCCCGTGTATGGCTGCATAGTGGGACGATCTTTGGCGCGGGAGGCAGCGGATTTACCCGTATGAATATTGCCTGTCCGAAATCTGTATTGGAAACGGCGCTGAGCCGAATCGGCCAGGAGCTGAACAAATTATAAACATACTGACAGGAAGATGCATATGATCAACCAAAACAGATTACTGAAGCTATTTACAGAGCTTGTAGAAATAGATAACCCATCTCGCAGAGAACGGGCTATGTGCGATAAAATCAGAGAGAAGCTAAATGAACTCGGGATTGATTCGTATGAAGATAATACCGGAGCAAAAATCGGAGGAAACGCTGGGAATTTATATGCCTACATAGACGGCACGCAAAATCTTCCGCCCCTCTTACTCTCCGCTCACATGGACAGTGTGGAACCGGCAACTGGAAAGAAAGCATTTTTTCATCCTGACGGAACAATCACCGCGGATAGCTCTACTGTTTTGGGCGCCGACGATCTTTCCGGCATCGTTGCTATTTTGGAGGCGCTGGCCGTTCTGAAAGAAAACAACATACCTCACCGTCCGCTGGAGGTGCTGTTTGATGTTTCAGAGGAAACATACTGCACCGGAATACAGCAATTTGATTTTACACGCATCCGTTCCAGGGAAACGTATGTTTTTGATTTGAGCGGGCCGGTGGGATATGCGGCGTATCAAGCGCCGTCCATTATGACATTTCATGCGGATTTTCATGGCCGTGCAGCTCATGCCGCTTTTGCTCCTGAAGATGGGATACACGCAATCAAGGCAGCAGCCGACGCCGTGACCTCCATCCCTTGCGGACATGTCGGGGACACCACTGTCAATATCGGGACGGTCAGCGGAGGGAGCGCAGACAACATCGTACCGGAAGCCTGCACAGTCACCGGAGAGGTTCGCAGCTTTGACGATAACAGCGCTAAAAAGCAGCTGATTGAAATTGAAGATTTCATGAGAAAAGCGGCGTCAAAGGCGGGCGCAACGGTTGACTTTCAATACAAGACACTTTGTATCGCTTACCGGGTAGACCGCAAAGATCCAGTAGCGAAGCGGTTTGAATCCGTCTGCGCGGAAATCGGACTCAAAAGCAGCTTTGTCATCACTTACGGAGGAAGTGATAATAACCACTTCTTTCATCAGGGAATTCGTGGACTTGTAGTGGCGTCCGGCATGAATAATTGCCATTCTCGACAGGAATATACATTTGTTTCAGAACTCAAAAATGCAGCAAGACTTGCATTGGCTCTGATTTTATCAAAGGAGTAGCCGCATATGAAAAATCCATTGCATTATCAGTTAACGGAATATGACTGCGGCCCTACTGCCCTGATGGATGCGGTAAGCTTCCTGTTTGAACGGGAGGATATCCCACCTGAAATTATCCGCAATATTATGCTATATTGCCTGGATGGTTACGGTGATGAGGGTTCTCCCGGAAAAAGCGGCACCTCCTGTGCAGCAATGATGTTTTTAAGCAACTGGCTGAATGGGTTCGGACGTACAAAAAAGTTCCCAATATCAAGCCGTTATATCTCCGGGAAGGGCGTTACCGTCCATAAGGATGGTGAAATATGCGACGCACTGCGCCGAAACGGCGTTGCCGTTGTACGGCTGTATTTTGATGTCGCACATTATGTACTGTTTACCGGGGTACAGGACGACAATATTCTGATGTTTGATCCTTATTATGTAGAAAAGGCATTCCCGCAAAAAGACATTATCGTGACATTAGAACATCCCTTTACTTATAACCGGATCGTACCTTTTTCTTATTTTAACCAAGACACGCGTGAAATCTATGCACTGGGAGAACCGAACGCCCGCGAAGCGGTACTTCTCTTTAATGAGGATACAAAACTAACGGATGAAAAAACAATCGAATACTTTATCTGAGGAGAACAAAGATATGTCAAAAAGAACTTACGGAAATGAATATGGGTTCGGTACACGAGCTGTCCATACAGGAAACGATGTGGACGCCGAAACCGGCGCTATTAAGCGCCCGATCACTATGGCAAACAGCTATGAGCTGCCCTACGACCCCACCGATATGAACTGGTCGAGCGCCGAGGGAAATCTGTATACCCGCAACGGCGGCTCCAACCAAAAATATCTGCAGGAAAAACTGGCTTCCCTGGAAGGCGGTGAAGACTGCGTGGTGCTGGCCAGCGGTGTGGCCGCGCTGTCCGGCCTGTTTTTTTCCCTACTGAAAAGCGGTGATCATGTTGTATTTTCCAGCGTTACCTATATCGCTGTTTATCGTCTGCTAAACGAGCTGTTCAACAACAAATTCCAAGTGCAGACCACCATTGTTGATACTTCTGATCTAAATGCCGTGCGTGCGGCGATCCGTCCGAATACCAAGTTGATCCACATTGAAACGCCCGGTAATCCGACGTTGACCGTTTCGGATATTGCAGAAATCGCTAAAATTGCCCATGATAACGGCGCACTGCTGTCGGTGGATAACACATTTGCCTCGCCCTACAACCAGCGTCCTATGGAACTTGGTGCTGATTTCACGGTAGAAAGCCTTACAAAGTACATCAACGGTCACGGGGACGCAATGGGCGGCGCGATCATCGGTAAGAAAAAATATCTGGATATTATCCGTGCGCAGTCGCAGGTCAACCTCGGCGGCGTCATCAGCCCATTCAACGCATGGCTGATCATGCGCGGGAGCGTAACCCTGCCTTTGCGGATGCGTCAGCATAACGAGAATGCGACGAAGGTGGCAAAATGGCTGGAAGTGCAATCAGGCGTCAGCTTTGTAGCCTATCCCGGACTGGAAAGCCACAGGGGTCACGAAATTGCCAAAAAGCAGATGTCCCCTGGGTTTGGCGGTGTTCTGTCTTTTGGACTCAAAGCCGATCATGATACCCATAATCAATTTGTTTCACATCTTAGGGTTATTACTTCTGCGGTATCTTTGGGACACGATGCAAGCCTGATTGTCTTCCTCGGAGAAAATGACGA